>DAOSDL010000003.1:0-25622 GCA_035362335.1 Bacteroidota bacterium | reverse complement strand
CGGTCAACGATCATCGGTCAACGATCATCGGTCAACGATCATCGGTCAACGATCATCCGGTCAACGATCATCCGGTCAACGATCATCCGGTCAACGATCATCGGTCAACGATCATCCGGTCAACGATCATCCGATCATCGTTCAACGATCATCGCGCCATGGCCTCGCGAATCGCATCATGCAGCATGGGACGGAACGCAGGCATGGGATTGTTCGCGCGGCTGGGATGCACGCGATTGCAGAGAAAGACAACGTACACGCCCGTCACGGGATCGATCCACAGCGAGGTTCCGGTGAAGCCGGTGTGTCCGTAGGATAGTGATGAAAAATAGCGCCCGGCGGACGAGCCCCGTACCGAGCGGGTGTCCCAGCCCAGCGCGCGTGTTCCGCGATCAGGTTGGCGCTGCGTGAAGCGCTCGATGATGTCGGCGCTGAACAGTCGCGTTGTTCCATGTCGGCCTTCGTGCAGCAGCATGTCCGCGTAGCGGCCGATGTCGCTCGCGGTGCCGAACAACCCCGCGTGACCGGCCACACCATGCAGCAGTGCGGCGGTTTCGTCGTGTACTTCGCCCTGCAACAGCCGACCTCGCCACGCGCGATCATACTCGGTGGGAGCGATGCGCGCGCGCAAGGAATCGGGAGGGCGGTAGCCCGTCGAGTGCATACCCAATGGCTCGAATATGCGCTCGCGGACGAAGCGGTCCAGCGGCATGCCGCTCACGCGTTCCACCAACATGCCCAGCGCGATCATGCTGAAATCCGAATACTGCGTCGCGCTGCCCGGCGTGTACACCGGCACCGCCGTCAGCACAGACTTGCGTACACTGTCGGCCGAATGCACGCCCAGCTGATGGAAAGGCCGAAAGGCCTCGAATCCCGCCGCATGCGTCAATAAATCGCGCACGGTGACGGCTTCCTTGCCGTTGACCGCGAATTCTGGAAGGTATGTCCCCACAGTGCTGTCCAACGAAAGCAGCCCATTCTCGCATAACAGCATGACAGATGGAGTGGTGGCGAGCACCTTGGTCAGTGAAGCAAGGTCGTATCTGCTGCTGTCGGTTACGGGTGCGGAACTGCTGTCGTAGGTCAGTGTCCCATAGCTGCGCGTATAGCGCAGACCATCCCGCGTGCCCACGAGCAATTGTGCTCCGGGGAAAAGGCGCTGTGCAATGGCTCGGAGAATCACACTGTCGACAGTGGCGAAGCGATCGGCGAAGGCGGCCTCGCGGCGCTCGTCGGGCGAAGGCAGGTGCAGGCCATCGCCCACCGCCGCAATGCCGGGAATGCTCACCGGCAGGGAGCCGCGAGAAGCAATGCGCCCTCGCAGCACAGCTTCTGCGGCGAGCAACGAGGCATCGTCGTCGCCGTACGTGCACACGAACGCCGCGGCACCTGGCAAGGCGGTGCAGAAATAGGGTGAGCCCAGCGCCAGAAACACCACAGGCACCTTGAGTGCCGCCACTTCTTCCAACGCCGACACATGGGATGCGGCGAGCGCAATGTTGCCAACGCCGTCTACCTGCGCCGATCCGTATGCCGCCACGAGCACCACATCCGCTGTGGCGAGTGAATCCCGCAGACGGCTGTTCCGGTTCCGTCCGTTGTCCTTGGCGGCGATGGGCAGATGCGTGACGCGCGCGGAGGTGGAGAGCAGCGATGCGAAGCGCAAGGCGCGGTCCTCCGCATCGGACCGGTACAGCGAGAGCAAGGTCACTCGCACGCTGTCGCCATGCAGGGGCACAACGCCGCCGTTGTTGCGCAGTACAGTCACAGCGCGGCGCGCGATGCTCTCGGCAAGCAGCTGCGCGGCGCTGTCGCTTGCGCTGCCTGGCGATGGCGTGGCGGCTGCTTCACGCAGTGCCCATTCCTTCGACGCCAGCACGCGTCGCACGGCGCGTCCCACTGTCGCGCTGTCCAGCTCACCGCGTTTCACCGCGGCGTGCAACGAGTCCACCGTGGTCGAAACATCGTCAGGCATCAGCAGCATGTCCACACCGGCGGACACGGCGGTGGCGGGGAGATTGCGAATGCGCAGACGCTGCAGCGCTTTCATGTTCAATGCATCGGTGACCACCAAGCCTCGGAAATCCCAGCGCTCGCGGAGCAATGAATCCAACAGCACGCGCGAGAACGTGGCAGGCAATGTGGAATCGCCGGTGATGCCAGACACTGCGAGATGTCCCGTCATCACTGACAATATTCCGGCGTCAACCAGCCGACGGAATGGCAGCAATTCAATACTGTCGAGCCGCGCGCGATCGAAGGAGAGCAGTGGAAGGGATGTGTGTGAATCAACGTGTGTGTCGCCGTGTCCTGGAAAATGCTTGGCCGTCGCTATCACTCCGCCATCCTGCAATCCCCGCATCCAGGCCTCCGCCATATCCGCCACAAGCTCGGGTTGCTCGCCGAAAGAACGTGTGTTGATAATGGGATTGCGGGGATTGTTATTGACGTCGGCCACGGGTGCGTAATTCTGCATCACCCCGAGCGCGCGCATTTCCCGCGCCACCATGGCGCCGGCGCGATAGGCCAGATCGGTGTTGCGCGTCGCACCCAACGCCATGGCCGAAGGATAGCGCGTTCCGTCGCTGAGACGCATGCCCGGACCGTACTCGAAATCCGCCGCCGTCAACAGCGGTACGCGCGCCGCGCGCTGCATGCTGTCGGTCAATGCCCTGAGTGCGCCGCTGCTTCCACGCGAGAAAATCACGCCGCCAACGCTATCCACACATACGGCGTGCTTTACGCGTGACCAGGTGCGGCTTGTGCGATCGCTGAAACTGAACACCGTGACCAGTTGCGCCAGGCGGGCGCGTGGCGACAGCGTGCTGTACACACTGTCCACCCACGGTGAATACACATGCGGGTAACCGGGAATCTCAAAATCCTCGAGCAGCGTGTCCTTCACCGCGAGAGGGACGTGGATGCCGGGAGCGGTGGGAGCGGTGGTCGGCGCGTCGTCAGCGGTGCGCACAGCGATGGAGCATGCGTGCAGCAGAGCCGCCAGCACCACGAGGCATAGCGCCGCGACAGCACGTTGCGGCACTGTCCGCGCTCCCATGCGCTTCTCCGCGAAAGTCCAGTCGTTCATGCGTTCCAGTGCCTGCCTCTTCGGTGATTGCATGCCGTTTCCGTCGCGTTCACGTTCCGTCACATCGCCGTGCGCAATGATTCGGAGCACCGCTGTTGTCCCGCGTATTGATGGTGGCGGATTCTTACTCCGCATCCGTCGCGCCGAGACGCAACGCGCCGAAAAAACTTTTCAGCAGGGCGGCCGACTGGAGATCGAGCACGCCGGGAACCACATGCACGCGATGGTTCAGGCGTTGATCTTCGACGATATTCATGAGTGTGCCACAGGCGCCGGCCTTGGCGTCGTAGGCAGCGAACACCAGCGTCGGAATGCGTGCCAGCACGATGGCGCCCGCGCACATTGCGCAGGGCTCGAGCGTGACGTACAGTGTGCAGCCGGCGAGGCGCTTGTCGCCCAGGGCATTGGCCGCGGCGGTGATGGCAATGATTTCCGCGTGCGCCGTGGGATCGCGCAGCGTTTCATTCTGATTGTATCCTTTGCCGATGAGCGCGCCATCCTTGACCACCACGGCCCCTACCGGCACTTCACCTTCTTCCAACGCGCGCTCGGCCTGCCGCAGCGCCACTTCCATCCATCTCTCGTGCTCGCTCGGCTTCAATTGGCCACCATGGATGCAAGCACGCTTTGCTGCACTTCGAACAGACGACGATTCTCGGCCGGTGTGATTTCGGGCGAAGCGGGATACAGGGCGCATTCGACAAAGCGCGAACCGCTGTCGAACACCACCACGCGAATCAGCGGCGCGGTACTGCCAAGGCGGTATTCATAGGCGGCGCACACCCGACCTCCAACACGGAACTGCTCCACGGGCTGCACCACTCGCACCGAATCATCGGCGGTACGCTGCTTGAGACTGAGACTGACCTTGGCCACCGCCTCGATGCCGTCTTTTTTCAGCGTGAGATACAATCCCGGATCCATCTGCATCGGGAGAAAGGAGATGGAGGCGCTGTAATCCTCGCGCAGCAACCAGAGCACGATGGCGGGGGCCTGCTGTCGATCCACAGCCTTCCGCCAGCCGTGTGGCGTCAGCACGCGCAGCGCGCCGTCGCTCGACGACACGTATGCATCGCTCATTTCTGCGTTGGCGGCGTAGCGGTAAAAAGATGGTCCCTCCTCGCCGGCATCGGTGTCCGGAGTGGACGAGCAGGCGGCCAGCAGCAAGGCGAGCAGCGCGGGAAGCAGCCCGCGGAAATCAATGCGCATGGCCGAGGGGATAGCGTTTTTCTCCCGCGGTGATCGCCACGGGGAGGGTGTTTTCGGCGGGAGGAATGGGACAATCATAGCGCTCGTTGTATGCGCAATACGGATTGTAGGCGTAGTTGAAATCCAGGAAGGTGCTGTCCGACCGCGTGTCTTCGATGTCGATGTACCGTCCGCCTTCGTAGCTGTCGCCACCCGTCGTGAGATCGGTGAAGGGGATGAACCAGTAGTTGCCATCGCTCGTGTCTTTCGGCGCATACACGCGCAGCGCGCAGTCTTTGCCCTGCAGCGTGAAGCGAAAATCGCCGATGTACAGCATCAGCCGCGGCTTGTCCTTCGATGTCGCCATCACGATCTCCTCCGGGGTGCCGAGTCGCTGCAGCACCACGGGTAGGGCGAAGCGCTTGTCCGGCGGGTAGTACGCGAGGCCGCGAAACGTGCCCATATCCGAAGCCTTGATCGGCGTGGAAGGATTGGACAGGAGGTCTTTGTCCTTTACCAGCCGGTCCTTCAATAACTCGAGTGTGTATACATCCGAGCTGTCGACGGCAGGGGTGTTGTTCGCTTCCTCGTCGGACGAGGATTTGCAGCCGCTCGTTGCGACGAGCAGCAAGGGAAGAAGGGCCAGGAAAAGAAAAACCGCGAGGGCATGCTCACGGTTTTTCGAAGAATCGTTACGCATACGCCTGTTACTCTGTACGTGCAAAATGCTTTTCCTCGAGCACGAGACGCAGCGAGATGCGATGGGACGCATCCTTGAAATCGCTGAACAAATCGTTTTGCCCGAACGCGTAATCAAGATACAATTTCGGCAAATGAATTCCCGCGCCAAAGGTCAAATCCTGCGTGTCGCTGTACCCGCCGCGCAGCGCGAAAATATCCTTGAAGCGGTACTCCAGACCGGCGCGCGGGTTCACGCTCACCGCTCCAACATTGAAGGTGGAAGCGAAACGGCGATTTTCGAACATCACGTCGAAATCCACCGCCGGCGTGATGGTGCCGCCGAGCAGCGCGAGCTGATACGCCGCACCCAGCTTGAGCGTGGGCGAAACAAGTTCGTTGCGTCCCGTACTCCAGGCCATCAGCGTGGTGGTCACGTCCTGTACCGTGGCGCCGAAGAACAGGTCGTCCGTCGCCCTGTACTGCGCGCCGATATCGAAGCCCACGCCCGTGGCCGATTCGATGTGATGCGCGCGATGGATGAACTTGAGATTCACACCCAGCGTCAATTCCTTGCTGCTGCGAAAAGCGAAGGTACCGTACGCCACCCAATCGGCGGTGCTGAACATGGTGACCTTGGAGGGATCCAGGCGTTCGCCTTCGTCGAGCTGTCCATTGCCGTTGAGATCGATCAGCGCGCCGCGCGTGTCGGGAATATCGTCCACACCCAGGCGCGTCACCGACAGCGCCACGGTGGAACGCGAGCCGAACGGCCAGGCCACGCCTCCGTAATTGAAGCTCAACAGTCCGCCGAAGCGTTGCTCGTGCATAAGGCCGATTTCTGGATAGTCCATGCGCATGAGGCCGGCGGGATTCCAGTACGCCGCGGTCACATCGGAAGCCATGGCGCTGTGCGCGCCGCCCATACCGAGGGCCCTGCTACCGAAACCCGTGGCCATGAATTCGCCGGCGTATTTGGCAACTTCGGTCTGTGCCTGAGCCGTACCCGCCGCGAGCAGCAGCGCGGCGAACATCGGGAGTGCTATCAAATACTTGTTCATCCGCTGACCTTTTTTCGATGATTCGGAAATATGCGCCTTACGCCGCTTGGAAACAATACCAAAGCGCGGGGACGCCGGTCTGCCTCGTGCCACGAGCACTGCAGGCTGCGTTGCGCTGAGTCACCAACTCCCCGCACATTGCGGAAAGCGTCTATAGCGTCGTTTGCGCCTTTCGCGTTTCGAGCCGGTTGATACTGACCAACGCCCAAGCGTAATTGCAGCATGGAAAAGCTCTTTCGTCTCCGGCGTTACGTGTTCATCATGCTGTTGTGCTACGCGGTATGGATTACGCTGTACCTGCTCACCGCGTGGATCGGGGCGCTGCGCGGTCCCTTCTTCGATCCGGCTCTGCCCGTCGACGCGGCAATTCCTTTCATTCCCGCTTTTTTCCCGGCGTATTTGTTGGCCTATGTCATCATTCTCGGACTGTTCGCCATCGATCGGTCGCCGGCGTTTCTCAACCGGGCTTTCGGCACCTTCATCGTGATGAATCTCACCGCGTTCCTCCTCTTTGCGCTGTTCCCGGCCATGGGACCGGCGCGCGAACTCGCCAGCGAGGGCGGCACGCTCTCGCTGCTGCACGCGGTGGATTCGCGCTACAATGCGTTCCCCAGTTTGCACGTGGCCAATCCATGGCTGGTGGCCTTCCTCGCGCTGCGCAGCCGGGGTCTTACCGCGTTGTCCCTGCTCTTCGTTGCGGTGGCCGTGCTCATTTCCGTTTCCACGTTGTTTGTGCATCAACACTACGTGCTGGATGCGCTCGGCGGTTTCGCGCTGGCGGTGTTGGCCATGACGGGAATGAGCCGCGTGCGTTTCGGCACTGCTCCCTGGTAGCCGCACTTCACGCAAAACGGCAAAGGCGCGTGACCGCGGTGTGAGCGGATCACGCGCCTTCGCGTAATCATGGGGTTCGGAATCGCGTTACTCCAGCGGCGCCTTCATCGGGATGAAGAAGGTGTCGCCGTTGCTGCTCATGGTGCGCAGCAGCACCGATTCACCCTTGTCCAGCGACTTGGCGAATTTGCGGAAATCCGCCACATCCTCGATCGGCGTTTTCTTGCCCTTGCGAATAGCCTCGAAAATCAGCAGCCCGGGACGCAGACCGCTCTCGGCGGCGGGGCTGTTGCGCTTGACATTGTCCACCAGCACACCCGCGTCGCGGTCGAAGGTCTCGCGGGCGCGGGAGTCCATGGACTTCACGGTGAAGCCGGCTTTTTCGAGATTCAACGGCGAAGCGCTGTCCTCGATTTTCTTGTCATCCTTCTTCTCCGATGTTTTGTCGGCCACATCCTTGTTGTCCTGTCCACGCAGAGTGACGGGGACACTGACATATTTTCCTTCGCGCCAGATTTTCAGGGAAATCTTATCGCCGGGATGATGCATACCCACGCGGGCCTGGAGCTGATTGGCGCTTTCCACGGCCTTGCCGTCCACTTCCACGATGGCGTCGCCCACTTTCACACCGGCTGCTTCGCCCGCGCCGCCCGGTACGAGACGCTCAACGAGCACGCCGCGGTAGCGGTCGAGTCCCAGGGCTTCCGCCTTTTTCGCGTCGATATCGGTAATGTTCACGCCGATATACCCGCGCTCGAATTTTCCTTCCTTGATAAGCGTATTGGCAACCACGCGGGCGAGATTGATCGGTACGGCGAACCCATAGCCAATGTACCGTGCCTCCATGCCGCTGGTGGCGATGGCGGTGTTTACGCCTACCACCTGACCCTGGAGATTCACCATGGCGCCGCCGCTGTTGCCGGGATTGATTACCGCATCGGTCTGAATGAAGTTCTCGATACCGAAGCCGCGCTGGTCGCCGAGAATGCGAATGTTGCGGCTGATGGCCGACACGATGCCGGCGGTGACGGTGGAGGTGAGTCCCAGCGGATTGCCCACGGCGATCACCCAGTCGCCGACGCGTATTTCGTCGGAGTTACCAAGCGCGGCGGGACTCAAACCCGTGGCGTCGATTTTGATCACCGCGATGTCGGTGTTCTCGTCCTGCCCCACCACCGTGGCCTCGAATTCGCGCGTGTCGCTGAGTGTCACGGTGATGCCATTCTCGATGGCGTTCTCTATCACATGGCGGTTGGTGAGAATGTAGCCGTCCGCTGTAAGAATAATGCCTGAGCCGGAACCGCTCTGAATATTGCTTTCACCTTCCTCCTGCTCCGGTATGCCGAAGCGCCAGAAAGGCATTTGCATATCGCGGCCCTTTGCTTTCACGGCGATGTATACGACCTGCGGCGTCACCGTGGTGGCAACATCGCGAAAGGCCTGGTTCAATTCCGCCACGCTGGCGGGCGGAGTGAACGGGGCTTCGGAATTGAAGGAAATGCGGGAATCCGCAAGTGAGAGTCCGGTACCACTGAAGCTCGTCACCAGCACCGCACCGAAAAGAATCCCCACACTGACAAGAACGATTGCTGTGAGAACTGCTCGTTTGGACATGGAAAAAACCTCCGGAATTGAGACGGTTCGTGTTGTTGTGTCAAATGTCGGAACACCAGGTTCCATCAGTAACAACAAAAGCGCGCGAAAAATGCCTCCTTCCTGTATGAGATGCCGTTGTCAGTCGAACGCTTCAAGCATGTGCAACGAACGCACCGTGCGCATGCCATCGATATGTGCGCGTAAATGCCGGTGCAGCAAGTGCAGCGCCTCGCGGCGTGCGCGCGCCGGACATTCCGCGATCTGTTCTCCTCGTTGCAAGCCCAGCAATAACTCCGCCGTACTCGAATCAATGCTCACGGCGTCACTGCGGGGAGCGCAATCGTCACAGGTGCAACCGCCATGCGCTGTGGAGAAATGCATGCTTGGGCGGCTGCGCCGTGTGGCATCGAGCGTGGCGCGGCAGTGCACGCAGTGCTCGAAATCCGTGCCTATGCCCAGCGCCACAGCCAGTTGCAGAAGATAGCGCAGCAGCACGTGAAAGGGCTGGATCGTACCGCCATCCAGCGCATTGAGCGTGTCGCTCAGCACATCGAACAAGGCCGCGTGTTCTTCTTCGCCTTGCACGCTGGCGTGCAGAAATTCAAGTATCGCGAAACCCGTCATCAGTCGCAGCGGGTCGTTTATAATGCCGCGATACGGTTGAATCACATCCGCCTGCGAGAGCAAATGCAGATCGCGCTGCTCCTTGCGGTAGAACACGATGTCGCAGTGACTCATCGCGTCGAGGGCGGCGCCGAACTTGTTCTTCGCTGCGCGCGCGCCCTTCGCCATGAGACTGACCTTGCCGAATTCCCGCGTGTACATGGTGACAATGCGGCTGGTCTCGCCGTACTTCATGCTTTTGAGAACGATGGCTTCGGCTTTGACGATCATGACGCAGCGGGCTTCTACGAGGGTTCGATGCGCAGAGTTTCAGTGAAGGGAGGCAGCAGCACCCCGTCCTCGGTCACGATGGCCGCGATCAGCTCGGCGGGGGTGACGTCGAAGGCCGGGGCGTACACGCCGCAATCCTCGGGCGCAACGCGCACTCCGGCCAGCATGCGCACTTCGTCCGCCGGCCGTTGCTCGATGGGAATGTCTTCGCCACGGGAAATTGAAAGATCGATGGTGGAACGTGGTGCAGCAATGTAAAACGGAATGCCGTGCGCGCGTGCCGCCACAGCCAGCCCGTACGTGCCGATTTTGTTCGCCGTGTCGCCGTTCGCCGCAATGCGGTCCGCGCCGGTGATCACGGCGTCGATGCTCCCGGCGCGCATGAGCATGGCCGCCGTGCTGTCGGTTATGAGTGTGCAAGGAATGCCGTGCTGCCCCAATTCCCACATCGTCAGGCGCGCGCCCTGCAGCAAGGGGCGCGTTTCGTCGGCGTACACGTGAATGTCCAGTCCCCGCCGATGCGCCTCAAGCAGGCAGGCGAAGGCCGTGCCTTCGCCGCCGGTGGCGAGGGCGCCGCTGTTGCAATGCGTGAGTATGCGCGCGCCGTGGGCGAACATCCCGGCGCCGTGCATGCCGATGGCCGCGCAGCGCCGCGCATCGTCGGCGTGCAAGGCTTCGGCCGTGCGGCGTAATTCCTCGGGCAACTGCTCGATGGCGCAGGTATCGATGCGCTCGCGGATGATGCTCACTGCCCAGAACAGATTCACAGCGGTGGGACGGGTTGCGGCGAAGGCATCGCACACGCGGTGCAAGGTCTCGCGCATTTCGGATGCGTCGCCCCGATATTCGCGAGCGGCGAGCGCGATGCCGCTGGCGGCGGCAATGCCTATCAACGGTGCGCCGCGCAGGCGCAGCGAGCGAATCGCCTCCAGCACGTCGCGGTAATCGCGCGTGTGGACGATCTGATACGTGCCGGGAAGCAGCGTCTGGTCCAGAAAACGCAGTCCATCGTCACGCAACGACAGTATGTCTGGCAGGTAGGATGTCATGCGATTACCTGTATGTGCGACCTGTGCGTCATGATCGTGTGCCCTGACCTTGCAGTGACATGTTCAAAATAAACTGCACTGTGTGACTCTCTGACTTGTACCTTCGGCGTTGCGTCATTGCTTGCTGCTTCACCCGTCTACGCGCTACCATCCGGTGGCGAGAAACCGTCGGGTGATGATGGTACGGCCATCCGAAAGGCCGACGAGGTAGATGCCCGCAGGCAAATCACCAGTCGGGATTGCGCTTCGGGAAACCCTGCCACGTCTATGTACTCTGCCATCCACCCCGTGGATGGTATAGTCCCAGCCCTCGACGTCACGACCCCTCGTATACAAGATGCCCGTCGAGGGATTGGGATACAGTGCGAGGATCTCTTCGACCGCGCCGTCGGGAACGGAAATCGATGTGGAGGTGGAATGGCGTTCAAGCTTGATCAGTGATCTCGAACCAGAAAAATATATACTGCCATCTTCATCAATAATGTGGTTCACGCCCTGATCATAGAATGGATCGTTCGGGAAAGTCTCTTCCGGACCCAGTCGAAGTCGCAACGCTATAGCACCAGTGTCCCAGTCAAGACCGTAATAGTAATAGTAGCAATCGGATTCCTTGCCACTTCCATAGACGAGGTTGCTGCCCGATGAATAGCACAGGACGCCATTCATGTTGACTTCGTTGTTGGCCCATTGAAGGATAAACCGCCGCGCACTTTCATCCCATCGAAATTTCTGAACTCCTTTGACATTGTCGCATCCATAGCCGAGAAATCCATTGAATTGTGCTACTGCCACATCGTAACCATGTGCGGTTGGTGAATTCTCAATCGATTGAAAAAGATTGCCGAAGGATCGTGCGTAGGGAATCGAGATAGAATCCGCAAAACGAATATCCATGCCGGGGATGCCGTTCCAGTCCGCCGGCAACTCACGCCAGAAGGCCACAAGATTATTGTTCGCATGTCCGTCAGCCACCACAACCAGTTTATCCCTTCCATCTCCCCATCCGAGAAGCGTTGGAGTCGTTCCACTGCCATACGCAAAATTGCCGGTTGGTCCGTCATGGACGAAATCGTACAGGGCCTGCCATCCCATAGCCAATGATAAACCGTCCCATGTGAACTGGATCAAGCGATGCGACGTGACAATGTAGAAAGAATTGTTCTCATCGACGGCAATGGAGTTGTGGTTCACCCTTTCATCTTGCAGGGCGGGATAATCGTGCTGCGCGAGGAGGTTGAGATCTTGATCGATAATCCCCACCGTGAATGTATTGGCAACTTCATCCTGATGCGAATAAAATACGATTTCGCCTCTGTAGTTCAAGCTGTACATCGACACCTTGTTTATGCCGTAATCACCAAAATCCAGTGTGTCGAGCACGACGATGGGTGAATACGGATCGGTGGTGTCGGCATCCGTGAGCTTGTAGAGTCTCGTGAATTTATTCCGCGATGGATTGTATGCCGGATCGTAGGTGTACCATACTTTGTTTCTCGTTAACAAGAAATTGTAACCGGTGGTATTGACATCGAAATCCAGGCGCAAACTGTCGATGGCAATCAGGGCGGTTCCATTGTCGATGAATTTGAAAACAACGCTAGAATTCGAAAATAGAATGATTCTTTCGCCGCTGTGATATCTGTCTGAAAGGTAAATCCATGGTGACGAACCGCCGGTGATATCGGAGCGGACTTTTATCGCGACGCTGTCGGCTTGCGTAATCCCACGTATGCACGTGGAGGCTTGTGCGTAATTGTTGCGGTGATAAATCGGATACGGGGAGTCCGCAAGCCAGGGATTTCGCGGAGGATCATCCGGGCAAAATGTTGTTTGTGCAACGGCGGGGAGATGCAGGAACATCAGGATTGACAGGACCCATCGATGATTCATGGTCTTGCTCCAAGGGACCTACAAGGTTACACGTATGCCGAGGTCGCTGCGCGGCGTTGGTCGGCGAACACCGGGTCTGGATGGTGTACGGTACGCACCGTGCAACGGGGTGAATCGTCAGAACGTCGTGATTTTTCGGAACATGCTGAAGCGCTCGGCGATGTGCTCCTCGCCCAGCGCGCGAATGCCATCAATGGAGAATTCCTCCACGCAGAACGATGCGAGCACACTGCCGTACACCACGGCCTTGCGCATGTTTGCCGTGCTCACATCGCCGGTGCGCGCAAGCCAGCCGACAAACGCACCAGCGAAGGTGTCGCCTGCGCCGGTGGGATCCTTGACTGTTTCCAGCGGGAAGGCCGGCGAAGCGAAATATGTGTCGCGCGTCATCAGCACCGCACCATGTTCGCCCTTTTTTATCACGGCCACACGCGGACCCATGCGCAGCAGCATGTTCCCGGCCGTGATCAGATTGCGCTGGTCGGTGAGCATGCGCGCCTCCTCGTCGTTGAGAATGAGCACATCCACGCGCTTGAGTACCTTTTTCAAATCCTTCTGGCTGATGTTGATCCAGAGATTCATGGTATCGCACACCACCAGCTTCGGTTGCTCGATTTGTTCGAGCACTTCCATCTGCAGGGAGGGATGGATATTGCCAAGAAGAACAAAATCGCTTTGCTTCCACGCGTCGGGTATCACGGGATGGAAATGCTCGAACACCCCGAGTTCGGTGTACAGCGTGTCGCGGGTGTTCATATCGTCATGATATTTTCCGCCCCACGAAAACGTCTTGCCCTCCGCTTCGCGTACAAGGCCGAGCAAATCGATACCGCGCTTGGTCAGAAAATCGATATGCTTCTGCGGAAAATCCGCGCCGACGATGCCGACAAAACGCACGTCCGATGTAAGGTAGCTCGCGGCTACCGAACAAAAGGTGGCCGAGCCGCCCAGGGCTTGCTCCATGACACCGAAGGGAGTTTCGAGATAATCGAGTGCAACGGATCCGACAACGAGAACGCTCATGCTGTCTCCAGGTGATACAAAAGTGATTGCGTACTTCGTCCGGGCGCTGCCTGCGCCCGCGGTGATGGCAGAGGCGTCAGCGACGCCCGAAGGTTATGTTCACGAGTATTGCCTCGTCGAGCACACGCAGCATGTCCTCGTGAATATGCCCGTTGCTCGCCAAAATGGGAAGCTCGTAAATGGAGTGCTCGCCTCCAGCGAAATCGCTGACGCGGCCACCCGCTTCTTCGATCAACAACACCCCGGCGGCTTTATCCCAGGGCTGCAGCGATACTTCCCAGAAGCCATCGAGCCGTCCGGCTGCTACCCATGCGCAGTCCAACGCGGCGCTGCCGAGTCGGCGCACGGCCTGGGCCGCGTCGAGAAAGGCGATGAAGCGTTCGCGGCAGTAATTCGGATTTTCACGAACGTTATATGGAAAACCCGTCACCAACATCGCGCGCTGCAATTCCGTGGTGGTCGATACCGCAATGGGCTCGTCGTTGAGAAAGGCGCCGCCGCCGCGCGTGGCATGAAACAGTTCGTCGCGCATCGGATCGTACACCACACCGGCCAGCACGTGGCCCTCGCGTTCCACCGCAATGGACACGCTGAAAATGGGAAAGGCATGGGTGAAATTCGTGGTGCCGTCCAGCGGATCGATTATCCAGCGATACGGTGCCGCCCCGGCATGCGCGCCGCTCTCTTCGCCCAGTATCGCGTGCTCCGGCCAGTCCTCGCGTATATTCGCGATAATGCTGCGCTCGGCAGCGCGATCGGCCTCGGTAACAAGATTCATCTGCTGGCCGTTCTTGGTCTCGATGTGGCGCAAGCGTCCGAGATGTCCGCGCAACACCTCGCCCGCTGCCCGGGCGGCGCGCATGGCGGTGTGCATCAGTTGCTGTGCTACAATCGTTTCCATCATCACAATGTACGGATTTCCGCGAAAATTCGCCCACGGCATGCAACCGGGGTCCAACGCGCTGTTGGTTCAGAGGAAAAAGAACAGCAGTGCGGCCAGCACAATGTATTGCAGAGCAAGCACGAACAGGAACTTCCGTAGCGGAAATGATGCACCCACAAGGCGCTTGTACCAGCCGATATTCCCGTGCAGCCAGTACAGTTGTTTCGGGAAGAATCGTCCCTCACCGTATGTACCTCCGAAAAACAGCCACGTAAAGGCATAGTAGGCGACATCCTCGGTGTAAAACACCACGGCGCCCAGCAATATCTGCCAGGGCCAGTGCAGAAGCAGCACCTCGATCAGCATCAGTGCGATCCAGATGCCTGTGATGTACAAATGCCAGCCGCGCGCGTGCAACAACCATGAGGGCAAATCGCTGAAACGCCCTCCCGAGGCAAGTATGCGCCGTTTGATGCGCTCCTTGAACGCCACATCCACCAATCCCGCCACGAGATAGGGAAGCAGGACGCCAAGCGCCAGCGTTGCTGCTATGGACATCGTGTCAGTCTTTCAGGTCCAGCAACATCAGCAGTCGCTCGCGTGTGACAACGTAGCGCTCCATGCGCACGGTGTCTTCGTTGCTGGACATGGAAGAGCGAAGCGATTCCATGTTGTGCTCGATGTCGTAGAGCTTAACACGCAGCGTGATGGGATTGGTGATCAAACCTTCGATGTAATCGTCCCAGGATTGAGTGATTTTTCCGCTGCGTTGCTTTGTCAACAAATTCACGCAATGCACGACTTGCATCGGGAATCCCCATTCCAGCAGATGTTCGGCGGTGACGCGGTCGTTGCTATGCTCGAACACATCGTGCAGCATGCCGACAATGAATTCGTCGTCCGATTTCCCGTCCATGGCAACACCCAGGGCATGCATGATGTAGGGCCGACCATTGCGGTCAACGATACCATCGTGCGCCAGCGAGGCAACTTCGATTGCGCGTGAAATCAAATCGTAACTACGTGGCTCGCAGACCTCGGGCAGTGTGCCAGTCCTTCTTCGCATAAGTCATTCTCCGTCGTTGATGCGGCTTCCATGAAGTGGATCGCGGTGCAGTTCGATACGGTGCCCGATGCCTTCGAACGATTCCTCATGACTGATCACGAAAAGTTGATCGAACCACGGGGCTTCGTCACCGGTAAGTTGTTCGAGATGTTGGATAACATCGGCGAGGTGCGCTCGGGTTTCCCTGTCGAGATGCGTGGTGGGCTCGTCGAGAAAACCGATGCGGCAGCGCGAATACCAACGGATGAGCGCGAGTTTGACTGCGAGACTCACACCCATGAGCTGACCGCCGGACAGCTCGCGTCCGCGCACAGCGCCCTGGGATCCGTGAAGTTCCACCGCGTAATTTTCCGGACTCCAGCGCAATTCGAGTCCCTGCTCCGGGGCGAGGCGCGCGTACAGCTCGGCGGCGAAGCCCGACAATGCCTGGACGATGCTGGCGCCCACGCGCCGCGCGAGTTCGCGCACCACCTTCTGATGCAATTCGCCGAAGAGGGCTTTTTCCGCGAATGCCCGTCTGTGCCTACGGCGGGCGTCGAGATAATCGGCATGCTGCCGGCGCAGAAGGACGAGTGCTTCGCGGGTCTCGTCCAGCAAGGCGCGGCGGGTCCCGTGCTCCTCGGCCGCCTGCTTCTCCGTCGCCACCGCGGCATCGTGACGCTGCACGGCCAGCGTATGCGCGTCTTCGGACACGTCACGTCCGAGATTCTCGACAAGCGCCACGACGTCCTTCAGTTGCGCATCCATGACGCGGATTTCATCGCGGCGCTCCTCCACGTCCTTTGCACGTTGCGGCGCGCTTTCGCCGAGCTGCCTATGCCGGAGGTACAACTCATGCGCCTCGCGATGTATCGAACAGAGCCGCTCGTTCTGGGTGATGCTTTCGTCCAGCGTGGCGTACGCGGCGAGTTGTTCGTTGAAGGCGCGCTCGTTATCGCGCCACCGTGCGTCGTGCTTCTCCACGGCACGTGCGCTGTCGCGCTGTTTTTGTTCCAGTGTGAGAATGGAACCTTCGAGTTTGGCGAGTTTTTCCTGCGCCTTTTTCAGCTCGGTGTTCAACGTCCTACCCTCCGTCGTGATGGAGGTCTCCTCCGAGCGCGCCTTCGTCAACGTTTCCACAGCGCGGCGCTCGTTGTCCTGCGCCTGTTTCAGTATGCGGTCCAGCTCGGACAACTCCTCTGTCGCTTGCTCCGTTGCTGGATGACGAGCGAACAGCTGCGTGGCCTCGCTGTGCAACGCGGGGAGGAAGTCCGCTTCCTCGGCGATTTCGCGGAGGCGCGCGGTCAGTTCATTGTAGCTGTTGCGCAGTGCCTGCAAGCTGTGTCCGGCGTTGTCAAGTGCGCGCTTTGTACTGGCGAGTTCATGGATGAAAGCACGCAACTCGGCCGCCACCTGCGCCCGTCGTTCCGATTGCTCGCGATGCGCGTGCGCTTGCAGATAGGCTTCGCGCAAAGATGTGATGCGGCCTTCATGTTCCGCAAGTCCGCTTTTTACCTGCTCGACTTCCTTGCGCGCGCCCTCGAGTTCGGTGGTCGCCCGCTCGACAGCGAGTCGCAGCGTGGACGCCGCATTCTGCTGATCCACTGTCGCGCGATGCAGTTGCTCGCGGATCGCATCGCGCCGCTGTGCGTCGATGCGCAGGGAGGCGAGCGTGGTTTCGGCTTGGGCGAAGGCGGTATGACCGGCTTCATTGTTCCGGAGAATGCTTGCGGCCTCTTCGGCTTCGCGCAGCGCCGCGATGGCCAGCGCTTCCGCGCGGACCGCATCTTCGAGACGCGTACGCAATGCTTCGTAACGTGCGCGGGCATCGCGCAGCGCCTCGCGTCGCTGACTCAGCGCCTCAACTTCGGCTCGGGCGGCGGCGGTGGCGTCGCGGGCCTGGTCGTAGGTGGCGGTGGCTTCGGAGAGCAGGGCTTCGCGTTCGGCGAATAGCGTTTCGCCATCGCGCAATCGCGGAGCCGCATCCGCCCGCTCCTCCTCGCGCACAGCCAGTTGTCGCGTTTCCTCCGTCTGCCATTTTATCAACTGGGCGAAGTGCTTTTCGAATTCCTGAAAATCCTCGATGCCGAGAATGCGTTCGAACAGCTTGCGGCGCTCGCCCTCGGGACTGGTGAAGGGCTTGTCGAAGCTGCCCTGCTCGGTGCCGATGATGTCGCGGAACAGTCGCTCGTCGTCGATGCGCGCTTCGCCCAGCACGTAGCGCCGCACATCGCTTTGAAAAGCCGCGATACGACCAGCGCTGCTCGCAAGCAGCCCACCGTCGGCGTCGAGCAATCGCCGCTCGAAACTGATTTTATCGCCGTCGCGCCCGCATTCGAGATCGCAGAGCAATGTGTATCGAGTGCCATCGCATTCCACATCGACAGCAATGCGCGCCTGCCGCTCACCGTTGCGGATGAAGCCCGAGCGCGCCTGCCCTTCACGGAAACGTTCGGGCCAGGCGCCGAACAGCGCCAGACCCACGGCCTCGATCACAGTGGATTTTCCCGAACCATTTCTCCCGGCAATAATGGTAATGCCTCGGGAAAAACGGAGTTCGCTTTCGACAAAGGACTTGATATTCCGGAGATACACCGAAGTGATGATCACGGCGCATCCTCCTCGTCGTACTCCACAAAGGGGCGCAGCATATCGCGCATGCGCCCGAACTGCGCCTGCGAATCCGAGCGTCCGGAACCGCCCAGAGCCGCCTTGACATCGAGCAAGGCGGCGGCGAGTTCTGCCTCGCGTCCATGCGCCATGCCCGCGCCGCGCAGCAACTCCGCAGCGATGGCTCTTGCGCGGTCGGTCACATGCTCAAGATCGCGTTCGTCGATCAGCAGCAACTCGGTCGAGACCTCCTGCTCCAGATCGCGATCCAGCACTTCCACATGCAGCGCGCCCAGCTGCTCGCGCAGACGCTCCGCTATGGCCGCGCGGGGGATGCGCGAACGCGACAGGGCTGGACTTCCCGTGAGTCGCACAATGATGATGGGTTGCGGCGCGTCGTTGTCGATAGGCAGTTGTTCCGCGGCCACGTGCAACACCTGCTCGATCACCGCGTCGGGCGTGGAGCACCCGTCGAGCGTTACACGCACAGTGTGCGCCGGACGCTTTTCGGTAGGAACGTGTCGGGCGTGTACGAACACATCCTCATGGCGGCGGAGCTTGCCCGCCTCCGCGGGTGGCTCGTCATCTCCGATGGTGACGTCGAGAAAACCCCGCAGCTCGGGAGGCAGGTGGTAATCCAGAGGATTGACGAATTCCAGCGAACCTGGATTGAATACCCAGCCCTCCGCTTCCTCGTCCATGCCGCGTCTTGTGTGGCGATGTCCCAGCGCGAGATACTGTACGCGATCGCGCAGCACTTCGAGTTGCTCCTCGCGCACGCAGCCGTACTCCAGTTCGCTCTCGCCTCGCAGCACCATGACATGCGCGAGTACGATCACAGCGCGTCCCGAGGGCAATTGCGCGGCCGCGGCCGCAAGCTGTTCATCGATGGAATGCGCGAGAAAACCCAATCCCACAATCGCCACGTCGCTCGCGGCGCGATACACGGCGCCGCCTTGTGCCGGTGCCCAATCCGGCAACAGCAGTCCATCATCGCCGTACTCCGGGCGCAGCAGCACGAGATATCCCTCGGCGTCGAGCAAATCCAACGCACCGAAACGTTCGCCGCGTGTGCGTCTGTCATGATTGCCTTCGATGGCAAACGCGGTAATGCCCGCTTCGCGCAACGGTCGCAGGGTGGACATGGCGCGCAGCAAGGTCTCGGCCGAAGGGCGTTGCTCGTCGAAGAGATCGCCGGCGATCAGCACGGCGTGCACACGTTCGCGCACCGCATGCTCCACCACGGCGCCCAGCGCGGTGAAATAATCACCGTAGCGCTCGACATTGCCATGGCGATGCCGTCCAAGATGGACGTCGGCGCAATGGAGGAAGCGAAAACGCATGCCGTCTCCGACGGGATTGAATACTAGTGCAACGTCACCGCGCGCGTGCTGATCCGCCGCTCGTCGCTGGCCGTCAACAGATAGCGACCCGCGGGTAACGCTGGCAGAGTCAGCACATGTGCGCCACCGCCAGTAGCCGAGGTCGCGGCCTTGTCGCGAAGCAAGGAACGCCCGAGTACATCATGCAGGGCGAGTCGCACTTCGGGCCGTGTACTGCTGAGGGTGAAGTGCAGGGCTTCGCGCGCGGGCTGCGGATATACCGCGCCCAACAAGGGAGCGTCTTCGCGCGGGAGTGCGCCACTACCGTTGGTGTTCTTGAGAAGGAAGTCCGCAATGCGGGGCAAATGATCCGAAGCGCTGGTGGCGTCGCCGCGTTGCACGCCATGGCGCGCGAGTTCGGCGTCACTCATTTCAGCGGTGTTGAACACCAGTTGCTGCTCCACCGTCACCGCGCTGGCGGTGTAGAGAATGTAATCCAGCTTCCCCGGCGCGTAATTGCTGCCGGTGTCATACCAGGTGTAGGTAAATGGTGTGACGGGATGCAGCGGTTCGAGTTCCGTCCAGGGGCCGCCGTCCCAGTCGGGCGGCGAGTCCGGTCCATGCGTCGCATTGTCCACAATATCGCCGGTGGTGAGCGTAATGTACTGCTGGCGAAAGCCCACAAGATTGAAATCCCCCGCCATGATCGTCGGTGTGCCGGTGGGTACATCGATGCGCCCTCCCGGCGTGCGTGCGTCGCGTAAAAAAGCGATCACGCCATCAGCTTCCTGCTGTCGCTTATCGTTGGCATTGCAGCAGCGCAAATGTGCGTTGATCACCAACAGCGGTTGTCCCGTAGGTGTGCGCAGGAGGTAGGCCGATTCGCGGTAGTTCTGCTGAATGAGCCAATCGGCTTCGATGTCCAGATGCGTCACCATCACATTGCCGGCATCGGTTTTCAATGCGCGCCATGCCTTTCCCTGCGGCGCTTGCAGCGTGGCCTCGATCATGCCCTGCACCTGCTGCGCGCTGAGTTCAAAGCACTCCTGGAAGCACAGCACGTCGGGCTGGATTGCGCGAAGCATGCGCTCGAACACCGGACGTCGCGCCGGATCGAGCAAACCATTCTGCAGCACATTCCAGCTCAGCAGCCGTACCGCGCTAGCGGATTTCGGGCGAAGCGTGCGCTCGTCGCCGCGGGTGGGTGCGCTGTCGCGCAACTCCACACCCACACCGCCGTCGGCATCGGGCAGACGGTCGCCGCCCTGCTCCTCGGCGTAGAGCACGAGACGCATACGCTCGGTGGGAAACAGCGCTCGTCCCGCCACCTTCGTGTCGCGACGGAAGGCCAGCTCGAAGCGCGACGACGTCATCGAAGGTGCGGGAAAGTAGCCGATGTCCTGATGCTTCACCGTGCTGCTGGATGTACCCAGCTTCACTGTGCCCTCACGCTTCGCGAAATCCCACAGCAACTCCGCGCCGATGCCTCCCCAGCGCGTCCCGCTGTTTGCATCCATGTCGGTGTCGATCAGCAGCTTGAGCGCGTTGTCCTGCTGCAGCAATAGATCCGCAGCCAGTTCGAAACTGATGTACACCCACTCGGCGTCGCTGTCCACGCGCAGTGTGCGCAAATCCAGACCCGACGCGCCGGAATCCCCGGCCGGATCGCGATGCGTCACCGCGCGCGCATCCCATTCGGAGAAATGTCCATCGATGACCGGAGACGAAAGTTGAGATTGCGCGAAGCCGCACGAGGCCGCGAGCAGGAGCACACTGAACGAGAGCAAACGAAGCATGGGACACACCTTTCTACTGCACACCTGAATATCGCTGTAAGTTAACGCGCCAACTCACAGCGCGAAACCCCTGTGCGATTCTCCCTCTCCGCCGCAACCAGCACCACCCCGCCCCTCGCGGCACGGACGCGAGCATGGCACATGCGCACAGTCCAAGCCCATACAGTGGACGGTGGAACGCAATAACAACCAACCGTTCTCGCTGTTCGCGCCCTTCGCGGTTGTATATTGCGATATGCGATGGTGTATTTCCATACTTCTTCTGCTCTTCCTCCCCTGGGCTCATTCCGCGGCACAATCCCCGACTGCCGTTCCCGACAGCATGATCACGCGCCACTCCGTGCCTGCTTTTGTGGTGCAATCGATCGATAATGGGCAATGGATAACGCAGGAAACGTTGCTCGGTTCGGTGTATCTCATCGATTTCTGGGCCACGTGGTGTCCGCCCTGCGTGGAAGCCCTGCCCGAGTTGGAACGCATCCACAAGGAATGGCGCGAACGGGGCTTCGAAATCCTGAGCTTGTCCTTCGACAGCGACGAACAGCGCATCCGCCGCTTTCGCGAGAAGCGTTTCACCATGCCGTGGCTGCATGGTCGCGTGGCCGAGGGCTTCAGCGATATCCTCGCGGTGACCTTCAAACTCGAGAACATCCCGCATTACATCCTCGTCGACCGCGACGGCGGCATCATTGCAGAAGGTAATGATGTGCATGGCGAACGGCTCCGCTCGCTGCTCGAAGCAACGCTGGGCCGCTCTCACCACTGAGTGCTTCCCTCGACTTGGACTTTTTCCCACATGAATATCCGCGAATGCTTGCCTTGCATCGCGCGAAGCGTTATTTTCGGGCAGATATGTCGGAATCATACGCCTGAATGATCATTCGCCCGGGAGGACAAACAATGCGCTTCTATCGCGGCATGGCATTGTTGCTTGTTATGCTTCAGTGTTCGCTGTTTCCATCCATCGCCCAGCAGCGCGTCGATGTGCGCGGTGTGATTCTCGGACAGGACGGCAAACCCATGCGGCAGGCGCATGCGCATTTGCAGGGCGTGCCATGGGAAAGCGAGAAGGTGCGGAGCTATTCCATCAATGCGCAGCCCGACGGAAGCTGGTCCTTCCGCGTACCGGTGGGATTGTATAAGGTGAGCTTCACCGGCGTGGATCACCGACGGAGCGGCGAGCGCCTCGCGCGTATCACAGCGCATGGCGACAACAGTTTTCGGGCGCAACTGCTGCTTAATCCTTACTTCACCCCCGCAATGCTCGATACGGTCACGTTGTACTATAGAATCATCGGTGAGGAGAGCGGCGAACTGCCCATGCAGCGTCTGCCCGATGGCCGCTATCGTGCGATGCTGCCCTGCCCGATAGAGACGAGAACGGTGCTCTACAATCTTGAGGGCATCATGACGCGTCGTGTGGTCAACGGCACGCAATCCAGCGGCTTTCTTTACGACAACGATGGCGATTACCTGAGTACTGTGGAATGCCGTAAAGGACAGGACAGCGTGGAAGTGATGTTCGATCCCGCGCTTCTGCCACGCAGCGAAGAGGTGTGGGTGCTTCCTGACGTGCAGGGCGCGCCCTTCGAGGACACACTGGTGCTGGGCATGCTGGAGATGGAGTCCCTTTTGGCGGAACTTCGAAGCATCAGCAATCCCGACGCGGAGAACAGCGAAGAGTGGCTGGACACGGTTCATGTGAACGAGGGTGGCCAGATGTGGCGGGAAGCACGGGCGCCTTTACTCAAGCCCAATGCCGCATCACATACGCAGGATGGAGAGTATTTTGTCATTTTCATCGATACGCTCAGAGTGAAAAACCGCCTGGCGGCGGAGCAGGGTCGTATCGCGGCTGTGACTGCGAGAGAAGTCACGCGCTATGAAACGGCGCTGATGGCAGGCGGCGACGTCGAACAAGCTCTCGCGGGTATCCGCGTGATGATGGCCGCCTCCTGGTTGGACAAGGATACGTTGTTCCAGTTCCGAGAGCCGGTGCGGAGGATATGCTCCACCATTCACGGGGGCTCCCCGTACTGGAGCTTGATGCCAGGCGTTCGTGCAGCCCAAGCTCTGCCCGAACCTCCGAGAAGGGATTTCTTGTGCTCCATACTGTGGAATCAACGTAAGGGCGGTTTGCTCCGCTCCGCAGCGCGCCTGCTTGGTGAGGATTTTATTGCGCATGGTGACACGGGCGCGGCAAGACAACTTCTGGACAGTCTTTCGTTGCGCAATGAATTCAGAAGTTACCATGTCCCGCTCACTCGTTTATGGTTTGGCCCGGAGGAAGCTCGACGAGTTCAGATTCGGGAAATGAAGGAAAGGGTCGCGGACATGCTGCGCTTCAATATGTACAAGCAACAGCAAGCTTCCGGCTACTACGGTCTCGTCGGCACACGTATCCCCGCCTTCCTGCTGAGGAAACTCAACGCCGAGACCGAAGTCCGCAGTGAAGAACTGACGGGCTCGCCCTATCTCATCGTCACTCGAATTCACGGAGCGGACACCGAGTTGTTGCTCGATGCCCTGCGCGAAGTGGAAAAGGATTACGGTGACCGTGGCCTGCGCGTGTTTCTCTGCGTAAGCGAGAAGGACAGCCTACGCTATTGGTTCAAACATCCTTTTCTTCATCAGGCGGGTTGGGTGATGGATAGGCAGCGCGTGCCATTCAGCATCAACGATGTCCACCCCGATCCCACGGCGCCCACGAGTTTCATGCTGCTGGTCGATGCGAAAGGCGTGATACGCGGGGCGGGGGATTTCGTCGAAGAGGAGGTGCTGTTTAACGAACTGAAGCATCTCTTCGACAATCCCTGACGCCACAGGGGCTTGGCGGCGATGAACGCGTTGTTCTATATTGGTGTTTTCACCTCCAGTACATTCGAGGAAGCACCATGGATAGACAGGATTTCCAGATCACTGCCGACGAAACCTTCGATCTCATACAGCACGCATTGGACCGCCTCGCCATCGATGGCGTCGAGGCCTACCCCGTCGAGAACGGGCTGAAGCTCATGTTCGACGATGGCAACAGCTACGAATTTCTTCGCAATGATGGAGAGCAAACCATCGTTGCGCGGCTGGATGGCGACGCTGTGACCTTGTACTGGGACGAGGTGGAAGAGGCCTGGTTTGCGCGAGGCAGCGAACAACCGCTGGCGGACGTGCTTTCCGCCGCGCTCGGACAACGCATCGGACGCAAAGCGGATTTCGCGGAGTACCTGTGAGCAACGCCGAGGCCTACCCCGGATCCATCTTTTCGCTCACCGATCACGAGCTGTACGTGGTGAGTACCCGCGCCGAGGGCCGCGACTACGGACAGATTGCGACATGGATCATGCCCGCCACGCTCGTGCCCGACGCGCCGCGCGTCGTGGCCGTGCTCTCGCCTATGAATCACACCCATCGCTTCATCGCGGCGAGCGGACGATTCGCCATCAGCATGCTCGACGAGGAGCAACACGAACTCGTGCCGCGCTTCGGTTTACTCAGTGGCAGGGATGTGGACAAGTTCGAGGGTGTGGAGATCGGACGCAGCCCATCCGGATTGCCGGTGCTCGTCGGTGCCTGCGGCTGGGCCGAATGTGTGATCGTGGCATCGCTGGACGCGGGCGATCGCATGTTGTACCTCGCCGATGTCGTCACGCAGCAGGTGTATCCCGGGCGCAGGCCATTGCGTAAGCAGGCGGCATTCGCCTTGCAGCCGCCGGACATTCGCGCGCGTCTGGAGGAAAAGCATCGCCTCGATGGCGAGCGCGATAGCGCCTTGCTGCGCCGCTTCACCCATTCCGCTGGCTGAGCATCGATGCCCGTCCCCATCCCGACATATCGCTGGAAAGGACTGCTGTTCGCCGCGCTTGTAATGGGGCTGTGGGCCTTGGCCGTGATCGGAAGTCTGGCGCTTGGCCATGCGGCAATGCCAGCATGGTTTGTGCCGCTGATTGTGCTTGTAAACGCATTTCTGTACACGGGGCTGTTCATCACCGCGCATGATGCCATGCATGGCACCGTGCTTCCCGCATGGCGCGAGGGCAACGATGCCATAGGCCGCATCTGCACGGGGCTGTATGCGATGTTTTCCTACGCGCTCTTGCTGCGCAAGCATCACGAGCATCATCGGCATCCTGCCAGCGCCGACGATCCCGACTTTCACGATGGGCAGCATCCGGGATTCGTGCGCTGGTATCTGCATTTCCTGTTCACCTACATTCGCTGGCAGCAGTTGCTGGGCATGGCCTTGGCCTACAATGCGCTGAAGTATCTGGCTGGCGTGCCCGATGCGGATCTCCTGCTCTTTTGGGTGCTGCCTTCGCTGCTCAGCACTGCGCAGCTCTTTTACTTTGGCACCTATCGCCCTCATCGCAAGCCCCCGGAGGGGTACACCGAACCCCATCGTGCCGTGTCCAGTGGATATGGTGTGCTGCTTTCCTTTCTCACATGCTATCACTTCGGCTACCACTGGGAGCATCACGCCGCCCCCTGGCTTCCGTGGTGGGCGCTGCCGGGCGCAACCCGCGAACTCGACGAGGCGTGATCCGCAATGTCACACTCGGGAGAATGAAAATTGTGCAGGTGCCTTGAATACTGTCGGAGCGGATCAACAGAGTTTTAAAACCACAGTCTTTCATGTTCCTTCGTCACACCCGGGAGAATGAAAATGGT
>DAOSDL010000002.1:95615-260992 GCA_035362335.1 Bacteroidota bacterium | reverse complement strand
GGAAAAAGGGCGGGTGACGCTGCGCGTGTACGACATGCTGGGCCGCGAGCGGGCGCTGCTCTTCGACGGACCCCTCAACGCACGGAGCGTACTGCTCACCATCACCCCCGCCACACTCGGCCTCGAACCCGGCAGCTACATGCTACGCCTGACGGGCGGCGAGGTGTTTGCGGTGCGCCGCTTTACTGTGGTGAGATGAGCGTAATCGAGTAATACGGTGAAGAATGAGAGTAGTGAGGTGGTGAGAGTAAGGAGGGGCTTCGCGGGAACACAGAGTACCCAGAGGGCTTCGCGAACACCGAGGGCTCGGAGGGTTCGCGGCTAAGAGTCTCTGCGCCCTTCAGTTGACTCGATTGCGGTGGGGGCGCACGGATCGCGCGGGAAGCGACCTCAACACTTCCTCTCCGCTCTCTCCGCTCTCTTTCATCTCTTCAAATGTATCACGCACTCAGCCAGCCGGCAGGATTCGAGCGGGAAGCGCCCTCGTCATTTCCTCTCCGCTCCATGGATGGCTTCTGCGACGGAGGCGGTGAGCAGCTTGTAGCGCTATCCCATCATTTCCCTGAAAAACCGTATCTTATTTATTCCGCCCGCGCAGCGGGAAGGAAGTACGTTGTACCATCATCGACCGATATCCGGAGTTTTCATGTCGGACACGACCGTCCACACCCCGTCTCTCGCTTCCGCCTACGATCCCGCGCAGGTGGAGGATGCCTGGTATGCCTTTTGGGAAGAGCAGCGCCTGTTCCATGCCGAACCTGATGCGGCGCGGCAGCCATTCACCATCGTGATCCCGCCGCCGAATATCACCGGCATGCTCACCATGGGCCATGTGCTCAACAACACGCTGCAGGACATCTTCCTGCGCTATCGGCGGCTGTCGGGCGATCTCGCCTGCTGGATTCCGGGCACGGATCACGCCGGCATTGCCACACAGACGGTGGTGGAGAAAACGCTCAAGCGCGATGAAGGCGTATCGCGGCACGATCTCGGCCGCGAGCGCTTCCTCGAACGCGTGTGGGAATGGCGCGAGAAGTACGGCGACATCATCATCCGCCAGTTGCGCAAACTCGGCGTGACCTGCGATTGGGATCGCACGGTATTCACCATGGATCCGGAGCTGTCGTACGCCGTGCGCGAGGTGTTCATCCGCCTCTATCGCAAGGGACTCATTTACCGCGGCAAGCGCATCATCAACTGGGATCCCGTGGCGCATACCGCGTTGTCGGACGAAGAGGTGGTGTACAAAGAGCAGCAAGGCAAACTCTGGCATTTGCGCTACCCCGTCATGGTCGACGGTGTGCCCAGCGGCGAGCAATTCCTCGTCGTTGCCACGACGCGCCCCGAAACCATGCTCGGCGACACCGCTGTGGCCGTGCATCCCGATGACGAGCGCTACAAACATCTTGTGGGTCGCACCGTACTGCTGCCGCTCATGGACAGGGAAATCCCCGTGGTCGCGGACAGCTATGTCGACGCGAGTTTCGGAACCGGTGTGGTGAAAATCACACCGGCGCATGACCCCAACGATTTCGAAGTGGGGCAGCGACACAATCTGCCGCAGATCAACGTGATGAATGTCGATGCCTCGATCAACGAACTCGGCGGAGCCTACGCCGGACTGGAGCGCTACGAGGCACGGAAGCGCATCGTGGCCGATCTCGAGGAACGCGGCCTGCTCGAGCGCATCGAGGAGTACACGCACAGCGTGGGATACAGCGACCGCACCGACGTGGCTATCGAACCCTACCTTTCGGATCAGTGGTTCGTGAGCATGCGTTCACTCGCCGAGCCCGCGTTGCAAGTGGTGCGCGACGGCGTTGTGCGCTTCCATCCCGAGCGCTGGACCAAGACGTACGAACACTGGATGACCAATATCCGCGACTGGACCATCTCGCGACAGCTCTGGTGGGGCCATCGCATCCCTGTGTTTCACTGCGACGCCTGCGGATGGCAGGATGCGTTGCACGAAGGCCCTGCGCAGTGTCCCTCCTGCGGCGGCGATAACGTTCGTCAGGACGAGGATGTGCTCGACACCTGGTTCTCGTCCTGGCTCTGGCCGTTCAGCGTGTTGCATTGGCCCAAGGATTCGGCGGATTTGCGGTATTTCTATCCCACCAGTCTGCTGGTCACCGGCCCCGACATCATTTTCTTCTGGGTGGCGCGCATGATCATGGCGGGTCTGGAATTCATGGGCGACATTCCCTTGCCCGATGGATCGCCGCGCAAGGAGGCGCGCGACCTCGTGCCCTTCCACGATGTGTATTTCACCAGCATCATCCGCGACGAGCAGGGACGGAAAATGTCCAAGTCGCTCGGCAATTCTCCCGATCCGCTGGATGTGATCGCCGAATACGGTGCAGACGCGTTGCGTTTCACTGTGGCCTATCTCGCCCCGCTGGGACAGGACGTGCTGTTTTCCACGCAGAAGTGCGAGATTGGCAGAAATTTTGCCAACAAGGTCTGGAATGCCGGGCGCTTTTTGCTCATGAACAAGCAGCGCGTCGAGGACAAGGGCGAATGGCTGTATCGCGACGGCCGCTGGCAACGCGCCGACGGCAGCGTCGACACGGCGGGTGCCGCGATGGACATGGGCCTCGAGGATCAGTGGATATTCAGCCGCTATCACGAAACCATCGCAGGTTTGTCAGAGACCATGGCGCGCTTCCGCGCCAATGACATGGCGAAAATGCTCTACGATTTCGTCTGGCATGACTTCTGCGATTGGTATATCGAGTTGATCAAGGATCGCCTGTATTCGCAGGACGAAGAGTTGCAGCGCGTGACGCTCGCGCGCGCACTGTACGTGTTCGATGGTATTCTCCAACTCCTGCATCCCGTCATGCCGTTCATCACCGAGGAAATCTGGCATCACATGGACGCGGGCAGGGAAGGGCGCAGCATCATGGCATCCAGATTGCCCGAGGCCGACGCGTCCTACATCAATCCCGATGCGGTGGCATCCATGACCTTCCTGCAATCGCTTACCGAAGGCGTGCGCACCATCCTCGGCGAGATGAATGTGCCCTCGGGCAAATCCTGCAACGTGGTGATCAAATGCGCCAGCGACGAACAGTTGCGCGCCATCGAAGCGAACACGCATTTTCTCCGCCGTCTCGCACGCATCGATCAGGTGACGGCCGGCAGCGATGTGCCGCGACCGCGCCTGTCGGGCTCGGCTGTGGTGGCCGGAGCGGATGTGTACGTTCCACTGGAAGGCCTGATCGACATCGAACTGGAGCGCAAGCGCCTGGGCAAGGAAATCGAGCGCGTGACAGGGCTGTTGAAAGGCATTGATTCCAAGCTGGGAAATGCGAAGTTTCTCTCCAATGCGCCCGACGATGTGGTGGCGCGCGAACGCGACAAACAGGCGGCCTTCCGTTTGACACTGGAGAAACTGCATGCGAATCTTCACAGCCTCGATCAGGATTAAGCTCTCGCGTCTCGCCTTTCCCGCGCTGTTGCTCTGCATGCTGACAGCGCGGGCTCTGGCGCAGACCGAACCGGAAGCGCCACGCGAGCCGGAGAAGTTGACCAACGGCTATCAGATTTCCTTTTACGCCGGCGGTTCGATGCTGTACACCAACGGGTATTACAACGGACTGTGTCCCTGCGAATTCCTGTTCGATGCCACCAGCACCAATGTCGTGTTCGGCGGCTCGGTGAACATTCCCGTGTTCCAGGACATGTCGCTGTACTTGCGGGCGGGGCTCAACAGCACGAGCACCGCATGGTTTACCGCGCGCACCGATAGTTTACTGAGCACACCGGCAACGGGCTATGTGGGATCGGATTTGACGTTCGATTACGATCTGTTGAATCTGGATGTTCTGATCCGATTGATCGGACGCATGGACGGCGAGCGCGTGTACATCGGACCGAGCTTCGGTGTGGTGAGAAAAAAGAACGTGCGCATCGTGGATACAGAAATCAGTTCGGGCCTCGCCACGGTGGTGGAGGACGCGCCGCTGGATGTGGAGCACGATCTCCGTGTGTCCTTGATCATCGGAGCCGAGTATGCCTTCACGCCCATGCGCAATCTGTACGTGATACCCGCGCTCGAGGTCGATTATCCCTTTGGAAAAATTCTTCAGGAGCGCGAGCCGCGCCCGAATTTTTCCATGCGTCCCACATTCTACAAACTGCTGCTGACCATTTCCTATCAACTGTTCTGAGGTCGCATGCGCGCGCGCCTCGTACTGTTGCTTCTCGGCGCGTGCTGCGCCTTCCTCACACAACGCGGCGCCGTCGTCCCCACCGAACGTGCCGGCAACGACCGTCCGGCCGAGGCCGCCCGCTTTTTCATCGAGCAACGCGCGTATCCGGACGGCATTCCTTCGCAATGGCATGCACGGGCCATGGAGCGTGTGCATGCGATGGAGAGCGCAGGTTTACGTAAAAGTGCGCGCGATTGGCGCTGGCTGTCCATGGGACCCTTCAACGTTGCGGGACGCATCCGCGCGTTGGTTTCCGAAGCGGGAAACGGCAGCACGCTGTACGCGGGCAGCGCGGGTGGCGGTGTGTGGAAAAGCACAGATGCCGGTCTGACGTGGCGCTTGCTGGATGAATTGCTCCCGAATCTCCGTATTGGCGCCGTGGCCATCGATCCCTTCGATACGCGTACTGTGCTTGCGGGCTGCGGCGAGGGCTTCGTGGCATGGCAGGGCGGAGCCGCATACGGGCGCGGCCTGTATCGCAGCGGCGATGCCGGCGCGAACTGGGCGATGCTGGCGTCCACGGATGTGGCGGATTTTTCCTATGTCTTCGATATTGCTTTCGATCCCGCGCAGCGGGGCACATTGCTCGTGGCCACTGCGGCGGGCATATACCGCAGCACAGACGCGGGCGCGACATGGACGCGGGTGCTTGCCCGACAATCCGGTCTGTTTTCCGCCACACTGCGCTACGCCGCTTCGCGCACGGGGGTGGTGTACGCCGGAGTGGAAAGACGGGGAGTGTATCGCTCCACCGACCACGGTGCGACCTGGAGCGGGCCGCTGGCGGCGGGCATCTCGCTTACGGACTTCACCCGCGTGGTGCTGGCGCTCGCCCCTTCCGACGACCGCATTGTTTACGCCTCGTTCACCGGACGTGACGAGCAATGCGCGGGCATGTACCGCAGCAGCGACGGTGGCGAGCACTGGACGGCGATTGGCATACCGCGCAACGAACTCAACGGCAACAGCTATCAGGGATTTCAGGGACGATATAACAGCACGCTTACCGTGCATCCCCACAACGCCGACATCGTGTGGGCCGGTGGCATCGAATTGTATCGCAGTCTGGATGGCGGACGAAGCTGGAAGCAGATGAGCAATTGGTATCGCCTGCGCTCTTATCCCTATGTGCATGCGGACATACACGCCATCGTGTTTGACGATGCCGACGCGAACACGCTGTACATCGGCAGTGATGGAGGATTGTTCGTCTCGCGCGACGGGGGAGCGAGCTTCGAGGAACGCAGTGCGGGTATGGTCACTGTGCAGTTTCACAGCGGCACAGCACATCCCCACAGCGACATGGTGATCGGCGGCACCATTGACAATGGAACGTTGCGCACGCTGGACGGGGGACGCTGGTATGATGTGACCAGCGGCGACGGCGGCGTTACCGCCATCGATCCCGTGGAGCCGCGCAATGTGTACGGGGAGTTGTACTATCTGCATTTCCTGAAATCAACGGATTTCGGACGCAGCTTCACCGTGGCCATGAATGGTATTCCGCGCGCGCGCGACTACGGCACCTCCGATCCCGTGGCCTTTATCGCGCCCTTTCAACTCGCGCCCTGGGATCACCGCACATTGCTTGCCGGGACGAACAAAGTGTATCGCAGTGTGAACGGTGCCGGGAGTTGGGCGCCCATCAGCGGCGTGCTTGCCGGCGACGGTTACATTTCCGCCATCGGACTCGCCGCGAATGCGCCGCGCACGATATGGGTGGGCGGCTCGCGCGGGCACATCGTGTACAGCAATGATGCGGGCGACTCCTGGCGGCGCGTGGACGCCGCCGTGCCTGATCGCTACGTCACGGACTTCGCGGTGCATCCCGACGACGGCAGGCGTGCGTACGTGGCACTCAGCGGTTTTGGCGGGGGACATGTGTTTCACACCTCGGACGGCGGTGAAAATTGGAAGGATGTGTCGGGTAGTGCTGCGGGCGCACTCCCGGATGTGCCGGTGAATACGCTGCTTCTTCATCCCGAGCGGGACAGCGTGCTCTGGGCGGGCACAGATGTCGGATTATTCGTGAGCGAGGATGCGGGCACCACCTGGATGCTGGACAATGAAGGACTCGGCAATGTGATCATCGCCGATTTGAGCATGCGGCGGGACGGCGTGCTGTTTGCCGCCACACACGGTCGTGGCATGTACCGCAGCAATCGCTCGATTCTCGCGTCCGCCGCAGCATCACCCACGGTGCTGTGGTTGGGACAGGCGTATCCCAATCCCGTCGGTGCGGCTTCGGGCTTCGAGGCCGTTATTCCCTACACCCTCACGACCGCCGCCATGGTACAACTCCAGGTTGTGGATGCGTCGGGTAGGCGGGTATTGCTCCGGGATTTCGGGCGGCAGGACGGAGGCGATTATCGATACGCACTCGATATGCGCGCGTTGGCGGCTGGAAGTTACCACTATTTTCTCCGCGTCGACGGTACAGTCACCGAACGACGTTTCCTCGTCCTGCTGCGATAATCTTCGGTGTGGCGATGTCGAATCGCCCGGCAGCGCAGGCGCATCCCATGGTGCACAGCGCGTGGCCTTGTCGCGCGGATGGCATTTTCGTAAGTTTTCCTAATTGGCCCACTTTTGAAGTCACATAGCGGCACATCATGAAGACGATCACCCACCTGCTCACACTCCCCGTCCTGTTCGTGCTCCTCACGGCCTCTCTGATCGCGCAGGAAGCCGCCACCTGGTCGGCCAAAGCTTCGGTCACGACGGTGAAACCCGGCGACAAGATCGAAGTGCGAGTCACCGCGAAGCTCAACGACAACTGGCACATTTACTCGATCACGCCCATGGACGAGGGACCTGTTCCCACCGAAATCGGCTTTACGAAGAAATCCGTGCTCGAGCGTGCGGGAAAAATCCGCCAGCCGAAACCGGTGGTGAAATTCGACGAGAATTTCGGAGTGAACACGGAGTATTTCGAGAACGACGTCACCTTCACCATGCCGGCCGTGGTGAAGAGCACCGCTGCCAATGGCAAGCAGCGCGTGGTGGTGGAAGTCACCTTCATGGCCTGCAACGATCGCATGTGTCTGCCCCCGAAAACCGTGGAAATTCCGCTCGACATTAAAGTTGAAGGCGCGGCCGAGGGTGCCGAGCAGGCGGCAGTGGACACGGCGGCGGACAGCAGCGCCACGCCGGAAAGCAGTGTGACGGAAGCTCCCGCCGAAGGCGGCGATGAAGGTCCGAGCGGTTACGGCGACGAGCGCGACGTGGAGCGCGCGAAGGAGGAGGGACTGTGGTCGTACATTCTTCTGGCGATGAGCGTGGGCGCGCTGGCGTTGCTCACCCCCTGCGTGTTCCCGATGATTCCGATTACCGTATCCTTTTTCACCAAGCGCGAAGCCGCCACGCGTTGGCAGTCGGTGCGCGACGCGATGATTTACTCCTTCGGCATCATTTTCACCTTCACCGGGCTGGGAATTCTGCTCGCTCTGATATTCGGGGCCTCGGGCATCAATCAATTCGCCGCGAATCCGTGGATGAACATACTCATCGCCGTGGTGTTCATCGTGTTCGCGTTGAATCTTTTCGGGCTGTTTGAAATCGTCGTGCCGTCGGGCATACTCACCAAGCTCACCGTGGCTTCGGGTAGCGGACAGGGCATCACGAGTTTGCTGCTCATGGGACTCACCTTCACGCTCACCAGCTTCACCTGCACGGTGCCATTTGTGGGCACGGTGATGGTGGCCGCGGCGAAAGGCGAAATCTGGTGGTCGGTGGTGGGCATGCTGGCGTTTTCCAGCGTGTTCGCGCTGCCGTTCTTCCTGCTCGCGCTCTTCCCCTCGTGGCTCAAATCCCTGCCGAAGAGCGGCGGTTGGCTGAATTCGGTGAAAGTGGTGATGGGCTTCCTCGAACTCGCCGCGGCGATGAAATTCCTTTCGAATGTGGATTTGATCTGGAGCATGGGCATACTCAGCCGCGATCTCTTCCTCAGTTTCTGGGTGGGCATCGGCATTCTCATCACGCTGTACCTGCTCGGCAAATTCCAGTTGCCGCATGATACCAAATTGGAGAAAGTCGGTGTGGTGCGTATGCTGTGGGGCGTGTTTTTCCTCGGCATTTCGGTGTATCTCTACACAGGTCTCAACGACAAACCATTGGGTGAATTGGACGCCTTCCTGCCACCGATGAATTATCAGGAAACGATACAGGCCGCCAGTCTGGGCGGGGGCGATGTGTCCAGCACCGATCCCGAGGAAAACGAGGGCGGCGAGAAGTGGTTCTCGGATTACAATGCTGCGCTGGCCGCCGCGAAAGAGCAGGGTAAGCCGCTGTTCGTGGATTTCACGGGCTTCGCCTGCACGAATTGCCGCTGGATGGAGAGCAATGTATTTACGCGCAACGAGGTGAAGACGCTGTTCGAGGATTTTGTGCTCGTGCGCCTGTACACCGATGGACAAGGCAAAGTATATGAGAACAATCGCGCGTTTCAGGAGAAGCGTTTCGGCACGGTGGCGCTGCCGCTGTACGTGACGATTTCGCCGGAGGACGAGACGCTGACCACCTTCCCGGGCCTCACGCGTAAACCGCAGGAGTTCGTCCGTTTTCTCGAGGACGGTCTGAAAAAAAGCAAGAGCTGATCCCCGCTCACGCGGCCGCGGAATTCCTCCCGCGATTTTCCTTAGATTGACAGGGCGGCATCATGCCGCCCTGCGTTGTTGTCATGCACTTTTTTCGCCTGGAGGCGCGATCCCGCATGCTTCCCACCGGACCCTTTCTGCTGTTCAATGCCAATGAGGAGTTGTTGCTCCGTTTCCAGCGCGCGTTGCGCGCCAACCTTGGCGCGGAGCAGGAAGCGCCGATGCTTCGCCTCGGTGCACGCAGTGTGCTGGGTTGTGTGGCGGCGCGGAAGACGGCGCAACCGCCTGTTCTCCACGAGCTGCTCGAGGCGGGCGCGGCAGGTGTATTCGACGGCATGCTGTTCGAGGAATGCGCGCTGGAGGCCACTCCCGCCGCGGCGCTGCGCCTCGAAATTCACGAACAGGGACTGCAACCCAATGGATTGTTTCTCGCCGTAGCGGCGGATCGTGACCGCTGCCGCGTGATGAGCGACGCCTGGGGATCGATGCCGATATACCATCGTTTTGCCGGCTCCGCCTTCGCCGCGAGCACATCGCTCGCACTGCTGCTGGCGCTGGAGGATGAGGTACGCTGGGACGAGTACGGTGTGGCGCAATTTCTGAATTTCAGCCGCACACTCGGTGGCCGCACGCTGTACGAAGGCATCCGGCGGCTCGGGGCCGGGCACGTGCTCGATATCACGCTCGATGGGAGCGACCGCGCCACCATCAAATCCGACTCGCGCTGGCTTCGCCTCCGAGTGGAGCCCCGTGCGCGGAAGGACGAAGCCGACGCGATTGTCTCAAGTTTCACGCAGGCCTGCGCCACCATCGTAGCGCGCGTGGGCGATGGAGCACTGTGCACGCTGTCCGGTGGCTACGATTCGCGCGCCATTGTGGCGGGTGTGTTACTGGCCGGCTGCGCTACACGTTTTGTCACACATCGCACGCGCGACGGGCACGACGTGCGCGTCGCACGGCTCGTGGCACAGCGCTTGCGGCTGGAGCATCAGGAAATCGCCCTGTCCGCAACCCTGCCGTTCGACGAGGGCAATGGTGTGGATTTTGTGCGCATGAGCAACGGGTTTCCCGGCCTGGGGTATTATCACAGCATGGCGGCGTTTCCCGCGTACGCGCGACTTGGAAGCCACATGGTGGATGGAGTGCACAGCTCGATAGAAGGACGTTGGTTCCATCGGCAGGGTGTGGCACGATTGCGGAGCAAGGACGCTTTTTTTCACGCCACTGTCGCCTTGCTGACGCGTTCGGGCATGCTGCGCTGGGTGCGCGACACTGACCGTGTCCGGCGGATGGCGGAGGAATCGCTCTGGGACATCACGCCCGATCCCAGGCACCATGCGTCTCCCGCGTGCTGCGCGGACATGTTCAACATCGAGCATTGCCTTCCCAACCACGATACGGATATGGCGTTGCTGCAGAATCAGTACTGCCGTTTCATTTCTCCCTATTTCGATCTGCGCTATGTGCGGGTGATCGCCGAGGTGGACGAACGCAAGCGCTGGCGGCAGTATCCGCAATGCGCCATCATGAGCGCGCTGGATCCGGGGCTGCTGCGCATACCGCGGGTGTTCGGCGATGTGCTGTCGCCTCCTGTGGCGCAGCCCGTGCTGCAGCGCATTCCACTGGCCGTTCAGCGTCTTCTGATCGACCGGCACGCCTCGCTGCACCGCTTTACCTTACGCGATCCTTCGCTCGCCACGGAGTATCCATTGGAGCTTCCGCCGTCGATGATCGTCGTTCCGGAGTTTCTGGATGAGAAGGCGTTGCGTCTGGCGTTGCCGTCTGTATCCGGCGTTCCCGTGGACAGTGCGCTGTATCCGGTGTTTCCGCTGCTTTTGCATGAGCGGGTGCTGCGGCACAGCCTGGCACCAGCATAGTATCGCCGTAAGGTTGCGTCGCGCGACGCATGCAAGCATATTGATGCGTATGGAACTGAGCCGTCCTTTGCACATTCTGTATCTCTGCCAGTACTTCCCACCTGAGATGGGTGCGCCCGCCGCACGCGCGTTCGAGTTCAGCCGCCGCTGGGTGGAGGCCGGGCATCGCGTGACCGTGATATGCGGTATCCCCAATCATCCCACCGGTACGGTGTACGAGGGCTACCGCGTGCGCTGGCGGACAGTGGAGCGCGTTGAGGGCATCGACGTCCATCGCATGTGGGTGTATGTGACGGCCAATGCGGGGATGTTGCGCCGCTCGATCAATTATCTCTCCTTCGGAATCACGGCGGTGTTGGGCGCGCTGCGCCTGCGCGATGTGGATGTGTGCATTGCGAGTTCGCCGCAGTTTTTCGTGGGACTCGCAGGCGTGTTGCTGCGGACGTTGCGACGCTTGCCGCTGATGCTGGAGATTCGCGATCTGTGGCCGGATTCGATTCGGGCCGTTGAAGCCGCGGGAGACGGCATGCTGCTGCGCGTGTTGCGCCGTGTCGAGCGTTTCATGTACCGGCGCGCGGACAGGATATGCGTGGTCAGCCCGGCCTTTCGCGACCACATCGAAGCTTGCGGCGTTGATCCCGCGCGCATTGTCACCATACCCAACGGTGTGTCCACGCGGCTGTTCGAGGCGGCCTGGAGCGAGCGGCGCGCGCTGCTCGCCCGCTTCGAGGGAAAGTTCATTGTCGCCTACATTGGCACGCATGGCATGGCGCATGCGCTGGAAACCGCCATCGACGCCGCGCGACTGCTGCGCGGGGAGTCCGACATCCACCTGCTCTTCGTGGGGGAGGGCGCACGCAAGGAGGCGTTGCGTCGTTGTGCGCACGATCTGAACAACGTCACCTTTCTCGATCGCATGCCGCGTGAGAGTGTGGCGCAACTGTTGCGCGAGATAGATGTGGCGCTCGTACTGTTGCGCGACACGCCGCTGTTCCGCACGGTGATTCCTTCGAAGATGTTCGAAATCATGGGATCGGCGCGTCCGATTATTCTGGGTGTGGAGGGCGAAGCGCGGCGCATACTCGAAGACGCCGAAGCCGGCATCGCCATTCCTCCGGAGAACGCCGAGGCGCTGGCCGCTGCGATTCTTCGCCTGCGCGACGATGGGGAACTGCGCGAGGGGTTCGGGCGAAATGCCTACCGCTTTGTACGGGAAAATTACGATCTTGACCTGTTGGCACGGAAGTATCTCGAACAACTCCGGTTCTGATCGCATGATCCTTCGCTCCGCTTTACTCGTCGTTGCGTTATGCGCGGCACTTGCCCCAATGCACATGCGGGCGCAGGCGCCGCCACCCTATCGACTTGAGCGTCTTTCGGCAACGCAGTGGCGTCTGATCATGGACAATCCCGAACCGCGCGTGTTGCGCATGCCGGGTGATCCCGCCTATTCCCGCGTACTCATGCCCGGTTTCGACACCCGTGTCCAGGTTGGCCTGCCCGATTTGCCCACGCTGCACCTGGCCTTTGGTCTGCCCGCGGGATCGCGTCTCGTTGCGCGCGTGCGTAGCGCGCAGGAGGACGTGCTGGCTGCTGATCTCGCTCCATACGGTGGAGCAACGCCGCGAGGCGTCCATGCCAGCACGTGGGTGGAAAGCACGCCGGTGAGTGTGCGCGATGGTCTCACCGTCGGTGGATTGCGTGTGCATCCCGCCTTGCCCGCCGCGGGTGGGCTGCGATGGGCGCGCCGTCTCGATATAGACATTCGCATAGAAGGGAATGAAGTTGCTGGTGAAATCGGCGGTATGTTGCCGCCCTCGTCGGATCATTCGTCGCTGCGTGACGTGGTGAATGCCTCGGATGCGCGGCAGTGGCTGCGGAACGCGGCAGCCGCGATCGGAAAAGCCGCCGCGCGCGCGACGGGATCGCGTCTGGAAATTCGCACCGGGGAAGCTGGCGTGTACCGACTTGGCGCAGAGGAATTGCTCGCCGCGGGCTTGCCGGCGAGCGCGGATCCCCGGCGCCTGCGACTCTGGCTCAACGGAGTTCCGCATCCGATACAGGTGCGCGGCGAAGAGGACGGCCGCCTGGACGGCAGCGATGCGCTGGAGTGGTACGCTCCGCGCAAGGAAGGCAGCGACGGCGAGTACTTCGACGAATGGGACGATGGCAATGTGTTCTTCCTCGAATGGGATGGGGAAGCGGGTCCGCGCGGAGGGACGGAGGATGTGCGTCCGGCGTCCTTCCCCGGCGCGGTGGCGGTGGATGCTCTGCCCGCACGCCTGCGGCTGGAGCGGGATCTGGAATACCATCGCGGCGACCTGGAGTATCAGGACATGGAGAACAGCGAGCGTGTCCCGGGCGAGACCTGGATGTGGAAGTATCTGTTGAAAAAGGACAGTCTCGCAATCCCGTTCACGCTCGCGCAGCCCCGCGGAGGCGAAGCCTCGCTGGAGTTTCGCGTAAAAGGCGCTTCGCGCGATCCCTCGCGTGTGCGTGTGAGCATCAACGGTGGCGTGGTGTTCGACGACACGCTCGCCTCGTACGACACGCTGCGGCTGCGTGTACCGGTGGATGGCGCGCTGCTGCGCGATGGAGAAAATGCTCTGGTCTTTCGCAATGTCGGCATCAAGGAATGTCCGCCCGAGGATCCTGTCTGTTCCATCGAACGCATTTATGTGGATTGGGCCGATCTCCGTTACCTGCGCAGCAGTGTGCCCATTGAAGAAGAGTTGCTCGTCGACGGTGGCATCGGTGTCGGACCGGAGCTGCCCGCTCGCGCATTGCTGAGCTTGCCGCCGCAAGCTGTTGCGACGCGCGGCATCAATCTGCGCAGTGGTGCGATACTCGACGGTGTGGAACTGGATGCCGCCGGAATGCGACTCGCAGTGGACGGCACGGCCAGCTATCTGTTGTTCACAACGCCCCGCGCTCCGCTGTCGGTGCGGCGCTTCGAGTACGCGGACCTTGCTTCGCCCGCGCGTCAGGCCGACTATATCATCATCACGCATCCGCTGTTTCTGGCACAGGCGCAACGGCTCGCGGACTATCGGGCGCGCACGGATGGCTTCAGCACCGTGATCGCTTCGGTGGAAGACATTTACCGTGAGTTCAACCATGGGCACAAGGCACCGTCGGCCATCAGGGCATTCATGCGCAACGCCTGGGAGCAATGGCGCGAGCCGCGTCCGCGCTTCGCCGTGATTATCGGCGATGCGAGTTGGGATGCGAAACAGCGCAAGAGTAATTCCACGCGCGTGGATTACGTTCCCACGTGGGGCAATCCGGCGAGCGACAATCACTATGTGCGATTCAGCACTTCCGCCAGCGATCCCACACCGTATTTGTCCATTGGCCGTATACCGGCTGAAACACCCGCCGCCGCCGATGCCGTGATCGACAAAATCATCGAGCATGAATCGCGTCCGCCGCATCCCATGGACAATCGCATCCTGTTTTCGGTCGGTGGGGAAAACAGTTTCGAACACGAGGTGCAACTCAAGCCGCTGGTCGAATGGTTGATTCGTGATTGGGTCGATCCGTACTGCCTCGAACCCCGTCGTATTTACAAGCGCACCATGACCACGATCAGCTACGACGATCTCGACACGCTGATTCACGAGGTGAATCAAGGTGTGTCGATGTTCTACTTCTCGGGACATGGCGGAACGCGCGTGATCGACGTGGGCATCGAGCGTCCGGACATTTTCTCCAACAAAGGCCGGTACATGCTGTTCGCCACCATGTCCTGCAATACCGCCCATTTTGCCGAACCCTTTGAAACGGGACTCAACGAGCGCTTCGTTCTCGCCCCCGAGAACGGGGCCATCGCCTCGCTCGGGACAGCCGGGCTCGGTATCATCGGCTACGATTACGTGGTGAGCAGGGGCATGCTGCGCGCGCTGGTGGACAGCGGATTGCGGAGTTGGGGCGAAATCCTGCTGGCGGGCAAGCGCGAACTCATCCGGGCGTTCGGCACGGGTGATCGCAGCACGATCAACACCAGCGACCAACTCTGCATTCTTGGTGATCCCGCCACGCATGTGATGATGGCGCGGGGACCGGAGTTACTTGTGCGTCCGGAGGACATCGTTACCGAGCCGGACATTCTCACCGAACAGCAGCCCGCTCGCATCCGCGCGGTGTTGCGCAATGTGGGACTGTGCATGAGCGATAGTGTGGATGTGCTGCTGCGCGTGCGCGGCGACGGCGAGGTGGCGCACAGCGAACGCCGACGTGTCGCCCCCTTCGCAGTGGCATTGCCGATGGAATGGGAATACGATTTCGCCGGCGTCGAAGGCGTGGTGGATGTTGAAATCACCGTGGACGCGCGGGATGAGGTCGCCGAGCAGCGTGAGGACAACAACGTGGCTGTGTTGGTCAAGACGGTACAGCCGCGCGGAATCGCGCAAATTTTTCCTCTGAATCATGCCGTGCTGCCCGAGGGGCGTGCGGTGGAATTCGTGCTGGCGAATCCTTCCAGCATTCCCGAATCGGGGAGCATCACTGTGGAGGTGGAATGCGCCCCGCGTCCCGATTTCGCCACAGGGGTGTTGCGAGCGCAGCGCGACATCGAGGACGTGTACACGCGGCTCGCGCTCGGGGGATTGCCAGGAAACGTTGTGTTGTACTGGCGTGCCCGCATGCTCACAGACGGCGTGTCGGGCGGTTGGTCTCCCACGCGTGCCTTCCGGCTGGCAGCCACGGGCAGAGACGACATGTGGTGGCAGAGTGACAGTGGACAGCTGCGTCAACTGGCCCTGACCGCGATGCGACTGGACGCAGAAGGGGCGCTGCGACTGGGTACGAGGACGCTGGAGCTGGAGGTGGCTTCCGGTGGATTCAACGGACCGTTTCGCACCGCCATCACCCGCGTCGGGGACACCGATGTGAGTCCCAACAGCCGCGGCTTCAACATCGCCGTGGTGGAACCGGTATTCGGCGATGTTGTGGCCACACGCAATTTCGATACTTACGTCGATGCATCGGTGGCGACGGACATGGCGGCCTATCTGCGCGGAATTCCGGATGATCATATCCTGCTTGTCGCCGTGCTGGACGACGCCAATGGATATCCTCCGGTTTCTCCCAACGGCAGCAACATCATCCCCGAGCTGCGCAACGAGTTGAAGCGCTTCGGAGCGACACTTATCGACAGCCTCGGATTTCGCGACAGCTACGCGCTCATCGCATCGCGCGCGCGCGCGTCCGCAGCGCGGGAGATGCATCTCGTGCTGGGTGCGGTATTTTTCCGCGACACCATCGAAGTGCGTGCGCGTGAAGGATGGTGCATCACGCAGGGCCTGGCGCCGGTGAATGTGATGGGCGCTCTCGCATGGAGCGGCGACCTCGCTCCCGACGGCGCCGCGGTGGATGTGCGCGTGCTGGCGCGGGATGTGGCAGGGCGCGACACCGTGCTCGCCGCCTTCGAGGCCGTGCCGGCAGGACAGGCCGTGGACGTGTCGGGCGTGCGTTTCCCGGCGCAGCCTTTCCCGCGCATCGCCCTGCGCGTACGCGATCCGCAGGGAAGTGGAGGACCCGTGCTGCGGGGACTATCGCTGGACTATCAGTCGCGTTTCCCCGAAATAGGCATCACCTCGCAGGTGGTGCGCAGCGAACGCGATTCGGTGCTCGAGGGCGAGCCCATGCGGGTGCGCGTGGAGGCGCACAACGCCGGGCGCGTGGACAGCGGGCCGTTCACCGCGTTGCTGCGTATTCCCGGCGAGGAAGGGGTGCCCTTGTCCATTGACGGAATCGCGGTCGGGTCATCGCGGGTGATGGATTTCGCTTTACCCACGGCGGGTCGGCGGGGGAGCATGAGTTACGAGGTCTCGCTCGATGCGGCGAACACCGTGGTGGAGTATTACCGCGCGAACAATGTATACTCGCGCGAATTCCGTTCGGGACGCGACGGTGAAACACCCGAGTTGGAGGTCCTGTTTGACGGGACGCGCATCGCCAACAACGATTACGTGTCGCCGAGGCCGACCATCGGCATCGTCCTGCGGGATGCTTCGCCGCTGCCGGTAACCGATACCAGCGCTGTGCAGGTGTTTTTGGATGGGCGTCGCGTGTGGTTGGCCAGCGATCCTGCGGCGCAGCTCAGCATCGGGATGGATGGTTCGGAGAAAGTCCGTGTGCTGTACGTGCCCACCTTGTCGGACGGCCTGCATTTTCTTTCGGTGTCGGGCAAGGACGCCAGCGGCAATGCTGCCGACAGCATACCGTATCAGGTGCGATTCTACGTGACGCGCACGGCGCGCATCGATCAGGTGCTGCCCTGGCCCAGTCCGACGCGGGGTCCGATGGACATCACCTTCCGCTGCACCGGTGCCGAGCCGCCGTTGTCCGCCGAGCTGCGCGTATACACGCTCGCGGGACGTCTTGTGCGCAGCATGGATGTGGACGCGGCTCAGCTGCGCATCGGGTTCAACCGCATACCGTGGGATGGCCGCGACGAGGATGGAGACGCCTTGGCGAACGGCGTGTATTTCTTCAAGTTGCGCGTGCGTCTCGCCGGCGAGGACATCGAGCAGGTGGGGCGATTCAGTGTCTTGCGCTGAGCGCGGGTACGCGCGGCAGCGGTGTGAGTGGCGACATCCGTATTCAGGATCGGACTATCGGAATATCGAAAGATTCCGAACAGCAGATTTTTTCCTCCGCAGACTTGACCCGGACGATCCGGTGTGCTATATTAGTTAGTCTTTGTGATTGCCCCTTGGTGTAATTGGCAACACGCCTGACTCTGGATCAGGAAAGTCTAGGTTCGAGCCCTAGAGGGGCAGCAGGAAAACGGCGAAATCTACACGGTTTCGCCGTTTTTGCGTTTGTGGCGAGGTCCGAATTCGCTCACGCGAAGGCGCGAAGGCGCGAAGATTGGGTTGGGGTCGGAAGGGGCGGAGTTTGTGCTTGTCGTTGGATAGGGGAGAGATGCCGGAGTATGTGAGTCTTGATGCTGTGCATGTGTGCGTGGAGATGGCCGTCGGTTATTCGTCATAGCCTTCGCTGCTTCGCGGCCTCGCGTGAGGAATTCGTATATGGAATTCGCGTGAGGAATTCGCCTGAGGAAATTGCCTGAGGTATGGGTTTGCGTGGACTGTGCGGGTTGTGTAGATTTCGGGCGTTCCAGTCTGATGAACATGTAAGCAGGAGGAGGTGCTCGATGAGGACGTGGGTAGTGCTGTTGGCGCTGTTCCTGACAGCGCTGCATGGGGCGGCTGCGCAGGATGCGATAACCATCGCAGAAATGATGGACGACGCGGTGGTGTTGTCGGTGGATGACGCGATGCTGAAGAAAGCTATTGTACGCGCTGAGGATGGTGCGTTCACCGTTCAGATTCTGCTTGTGGAAACACTCGCTCGACCCTATCTCGTTGCCCACTGCGATGATGGCGTGCTGCGGGCGTACGAATGCCGGATCGAGGACGGGAAGGTACTGCTGCCAGTGCAGGGCGAAGCCCATGCCTGTTCGCCAACGGCGTGCGCGGACTGCCGCTTCATGTACGCGAACAACGGCGCCATCGTGGGCTGTGAATGTATCGGGGCGGACACACGCAAGGCGAAAGAGGGACAGCAAGCGCACTGCGGCCATCGCATCACCTCCAATCAATCGGAATTGGTGGCGACACTCCATCGTATGCTCAAGCATTGACGGAGCATGCATCCAGCATTGACGGAGCCTGCATGTCGTTAAACGAAAACGTCCCGGCCGAGGCCGGGACGTTTGTGTTGAGATCGGAATGCGCGTCGCTTATTTGCTCAGTTGCATCTGCTGCGTCGCGGTATGCGTGGGGGTGATCATGCGGGCGAAGTACATGCCCGATTCCACCGGATTGCCATTGGCGTCGGTACCGTCCCACTCGAACATATGACCGCCCGCTTCGCGCACACCGGAAACCAGGGTGCGGATGTGACGGCCCAGCATGTCGTAAATGGTCACGTTGACGTCGCTTTGCTCGGCCAGTTCCACGACAATGGTGGTGCTGGGATTGAAGGGATTCGGATAGTTCGGCAGCATGCGCGTCGCCGTGGGCGTGGGCGCAACCATCACGCGCATGATGTCCGAGCGCTCGATGGTGCCGTCGAAATCCACCTGGCGGAGGCGGTAATCGTAGGTATTGCCACTGCGCACGCCGCTGTCGAAGTACTCGTACTGCTGCTGCTCATGCGTGGTGCCGCGGCCGCCGACAAAGCCGAGATCGTTCCAGGAACCTTCGTTTTCACGACGCTCGATGAACCAGCCGCGATTGTTGCTCTCGGTGGCAGTGCGCCATTCGAGGCGGACGCCGTCGTTGACCTGTGCGCCGTGGAAGGAGACGAGTTCCACCGGGATCACCGACATCACGTTGAGTACGGGCTCCTGCCATGCCTGCTGCACGGCCATGTTGAAGGCGCGCGGGGAACCATTGACGTTGAGCGTCACCTTTGTCGTAAGGAACACCGTCAACCGGCAATTCGCGATATTGTAGTTGGCAGGCACGGAGTAGGTGTACTGCTGCGTCACCACCTGGCCATTGGTAAAGCCGGTCGTGGTGAGCGTGGTGCCGTACACGCCGGAAATCATCTTGCGTGTGACGCGTCTGTGATAATAGGGATTCAGCGAAATCACCGAACCGCTTACGTTCTTCAGCTGGGCGTAATTCAGACTGTCCTCATTCAGATGCGCATTGAGGTAGAACTCGCCCTGCATATCCTGCAGGATGTTCATGGTGACGGTGAATGCGAGTTCCCTGTTGTCGGGATTCCACGTGCCCGCCACCGCGATGGAGAGCGGAGCGGTGCTTTGCGCGCGGGAAGTCAGCACTTGCCTCCAATACGTGCGGCTGATGGCGATGGCCGCGCCGCCGGTGGGGAGGTTGACGAGCAGGCGGTCAATCGCCCCGGAAGGCCAGGAATTGACGAGCAGGTGCTGCGCGATCGTCTCCGTCTCGGCGGTCGACATGGGCTCGTTGTTGCCTGTATGGTGGGCCACTGCCCGGGCGTTCGGAATTTGCTGGAGCAGCACATTGATGGTATCGGCGCCGTAAGGGCACCATTGGCACCAGGTGCCGGTGAACTGCTCGAGAAGCGTGGTGCGGGTGGTCTGCGCCTGAACGAGACAGGGCAGCAAGACGAGTGCGACCAGCGGAATACTGCGAAGCAAGGTACGCATAGGCGACTTCCTTTCTAGGTGTGGGCGGCTGCTGGATTCGAGTGTGATGCGTTTGAAGGATGTGGAAAAACAGACAAGAAACTGCCGTAATCCGACAGGAGGGAATTTCGGCATTTTCACGTCAAGATGCAATATGACAACATGGCGAGCAGCGAAATCGGCGAAGCGTGCCGAAATCCCGCCACCCGCGACGATGGGCGAAAGACTTCGGCCCGAATCTGGCTTTGCGGACCGGGGGTGTTCCACTCCGGGCAATATGCAGTTTGCACCATCTCGAAGACTCGTGCCCGGCGCTGCTCCGCCGGGGCGGATCTTCTGGTTGAGTCTGTTCAGCAGCGCCTACGCCGGGTGCGGGACTTGGCGCGAACGGCGGGGCGTGATCCGCATCCGCAAAGAAGAAACACTTGCTTTCCTGCCGGAACTTCAATAATTTTCCTTACTTATGACGATTGTGCCGAAACATTCGCCCTTCATTATCGCCATCGACGGACCGGCCGGGTCAGGTAAAACCACCACGGCCAAGGCCCTGGCGCGGGAATTGGGCTTCCTTTACATCGACACAGGCGCGATGTACCGCGCCGTGGCGCTGTTCGCGCTCGATCGGGGCGTGCGGGAATTCACCCCTGCCACGATTTGTCCCTTGCTGCCGGATGTGCGCATTCGATTGGAGCGGGTGGATGGCAATCAGCGCACCTTGCTTAACGGCGTGAATGTGGAGGACCGCATACGTACGCAGGAAATGTCCCGCGCCGCCAGCGATATCAGCGTGATTTCCTGTGTGCGCGAGGCCATGGTGAATTTGCAGCGCGAGGCGGCAGTGGATTGTGACGGAGCGATTCTGGAGGGACGGGACATCGGTACGGTGGTGTTTCCGGATTCGCCCTGCAAGATTTTCCTCGTCGCCGATGTGGAAACCCGCGCCCGCAGGCGCCGCTTGCAACTCGAGCAACTCGGCATTCCCGCCGATGAGGCCACGATACGTCGCGAGATCGAGGAGCGCGACGCGAACGACTCCACACGCGAGCATTCGCCACTGCGCAAGTCGCGCGATGCTATCGAAGTCGAGACCACGAATACGACCATCGATGAACAAGTCACGATGATTCTGGGTTTGGTACGAAAGAGAATCGACCAATTCCAGAAAGGACAACTCTCATGACGGTTACCATCGATCCCTCCGCCGGTTTTTGCTGGGGCGTGGTACGCACCATCGATATCGCCGAAGCCGAACTGCGGTCGGGGAGTACGCTCGTGTCCCTGGGCGACATTATACACAACCCGAAAGAAATCGAGCGCCTCGATGCACTCGGCATGGCCACCATCGACCATGCGACACTCGAATCGCTCCCCGACGGCACCAAGGTACTGATTCGCGCGCATGGCGAACCGGCCTCCACCTATCGCGCCGCGCGCAACCGCGGCATAGAACTCATCGACGCCACCTGCCCCATCGTGACCAAACTGCAGGAGCGTGTGCGCAAGTACTACGACGAGGGTTGGCAGGTCATCATCTTCGGTAAACGCGACCACGCCGAGGTCATCGGACTGCGCGGCGTGTGCAACGACGAATGCATCGTGATCAAAACGCTGGACGAGGCACGCGGGGTGGTCGATCTCGGCCGTCGCACCGTGCTGTTTTCCCAGACCACCATGGACAAGAATGTGTTCCAGGACATCCGCATTTATCTCCAGGAGCGTGTGAAGGAATTGCAGGTGGATTCGATGGAAAACATCGCCACCGATTTCCACGCCAAGGATACGATTTGCGGGCAGGTGTCCGGACGCGAGAAAAAACTGCGGGAGTTTTCCGCGCGCAACGATGTGATGCTGTTCGTGGCGGGCAAGAAAAGCTCCAATGGCAAGGTGCTCTACGATATCGCGCGCGAGGAGAATCCGCGCACCCACTTCATCGAAGACACCGACGACATCGACCCGCGCTGGCTCGACGGAGCCGGCAGCGTCGGCATCAGCGGGGCGACGAGTACGCCGCATTGGCTGATGCGCGAGGTCAAGGAATGGGTGGAGGCGCATGCCGCTTCCACCATGGAACAGGTTACCACCGAGGCCACCACCAAAACCACCATTCAATCACCAATCGAATAATCAACGCTTCAGGCGGCGGGCGCAGGCGTGGTGGCACTGTGCGATCGCTGTCGCGAAGAGATGTTCAACACAGGAGACTTCATGTCCGAAGAAACAACCCCGAACGCAGCAGTCGCGCAGGACAGCACGATCGTCAAGACCGTCGGTACCGTGATCGAGAAAAAGGAATACGGCACCGTGGAATTCGATCAGCTCAAAGCCATGTACGAGACGACGCTGAACACTCTCAAGCAGGGAGAAATCATCACCGGCAAGATCGTGCTGATGACCAAGGATTACGTCACGATCGATATCGGCTTCAAGTCGGAAGGCATCGTCGACATCGACGAATTTTCCAATGCCTCCGAACTGAGCGTTGGTGATGAGGTGGAAGTGTTCCTCGAGTCCGTCGAGAACAAGGATGGCAACATCACGCTCTCGCGCAAACGTGCCGACTTCGTGCGTATCTGGGAACGCATTCAACGAGCTTTCGACAACGAGGAAATTCTGCAGGGTCGCTGCATCCGCCGCATCAAGGGTGGTATTGTCATGGATCTGCTGGGTGTGGATGCTTTCCTCCCCGGTTCGCAGATCGACATCCGTCCCGTGCGCGATTTCGATGCCTATCTTGGCCGTTCCCTCGACGTGCGCGTGGTAAAAATCAACCAGCCCGCCGAGAACATCGTCGTCAGCCGCAAGGCCATTATCGAGGAGCAAATCGCCGGCCAGCGCAAGGCCATTCTCGACAGTCTCGAGAAGGGTCAGATCCTCGAAGGTATTGTCAAAGCCATCGCCGACTTCGGTGTGTTCATCGACCTCGGTGGCGTTGACGGCCTCGTGCACATCACCGACCTCTCGTGGGGCCGTGTCAATCATCCCACGGAAATCGTCAAGCTCGACCAGACGGTCAACGTCGTGGTGCTGGACTTCGACGAGGAGAAGCGCCGCATTTCGCTCGGCATGAAGCAATTGCAGCCGCATCCCTGGGAAAACATCGACCAGAAATATCCTTCCGGCACGAAGGTGCGCGGCAAGGTTGTGTCGTTGGCCGATTACGGTGCATTCATCGAGATCGAGAAGGGCATCGAGGGCCTCATTCACATTTCCGAGATGAGCTGGACGCAGCACATCAAGCATCCGTCACAGGTTGTGGCCATGGGCCAGATGGTGGATGCCGTGATCCTGAATCTCGACGTGCAGGACAAGAAGATCTCGCTCGGCATGAAGCAGCTCGAGCCGGATCCCTGGTCCAACCTCATCGCCAAATATCCGGTGGGCTCGCAGCATACCGGCACCGTGCGCAACCTCACCAACTTCGGCGTGTTCGTGGAACTCGAGCCGGGTGTTGACGGTCTCGTGCACATCTCCGATCTGTCATGGACCAAGAAAATCCGCCACCCGGGAGAAATCGTCAAGAAGGGCGACCGCATCGACGTCGTCATTCTCGGCATCGACACCGACCAGCGCCGCATTTCCCTGGGCCACAAGCAGGTGCAGGAAAATCCCTGGGAACAGTTCGCCAGCATGTACGCGGTGGGCGTGGACACCGAGGGCAAGATTGTGCGCCTGATCGAAAAGGGCGTGATCGTGGAATTGCCCGCGAGTGTGGACGGCTTCGTGCCTTCCTCGCAGCTCGCCACCAAGCAGGTGAAGAACATCCCCGAGAGCTTCCGCGAAGGAGATAGTCTTCCGCTGCGCGTGATCGAGTTCGACAAGGAGAACAAGAAAATCGTGTGCTCCGTGGTCGAATACTTCAAGGGCAAGGATCAGGAAGTGGTGGACGCCTATCTGGCTTCGCACGGCCTGATGAACGCTCCCGCCGCCGAGAGTCTGGAAATTCGTCCCGAAGAATTGAACTTCGACGAACTCTGAGATTATCACTGAGTCCATTGCGAAACGCCGGGTTCCTCCCCCGGCGTTTCGCGTTTGATACACCCGAGGGGCAAGCCGAATGGCTCCCGGCGCAACGGAGATTTTCCCATATTGGATGACGCGCAGTTTCGCTCCACCAGTACATTGAAGCAGGCGGCAGCGATCGCGCGCTTCATGTTTCACGAAAGATGAAAAGCATGCGTACGCTTCGTGTTGTTGTCCTGTGCCTGCTCTGCCTCGGTACCGCGGCAGCGCAAATTCCGTCGTCGCCCAATCGCAGCAACGCCTCCGGCGAACGCGAGGGAAAGTGGACCCTTCTGTTCAACAAGGATATGCAGCCGGTGCAGGATGCGGACTCCGCAGTGTTTTATTCTGTGATGACCTTCCGTGCCGGGCAGGTGGTGGATACGGCGCGCACGTACTACCGCGGAGGCGCGCTGATGTCGTCGACGCCGTACCGTGCCGGACGCATCGAAGGAACGGTGACCGGCTGGTACGAAAACGGAGTGAAGGAGTTCGAAACGCCATACCGCAACGGCTTGCCTCATGGCAGGGAGCGCGTCTGGCATCCGAACGGCACGTTGCGCAGTGAAGTGACCTACGAGAACGGACGCGAGAACGGCGTGCAGAGCGAGTGGTTTTTGAATGGGAAAAAGAAATCCGAAATACACTTCTCCAAAGGCGTGGTGCATGGCAACGCCACGCGCTGGTTCGAAAACGGGACCAAGCACACCGAAATACCGCATGTGAACGGCCGCGTGCATGGCACGCGACGGGATTGGTTCGAGAGCGGCGCGCGGCGCGCGGAGTTCCGCTACGAGCAGGGCCAGCGCCACGGCCTCTCCATGGAGTGGAACGAGGACGGCAGCGTACGCTCGCGCACGATGTACGACAAGGGAAAGGTCGTCGAAGGCAAGTAGGGCGTATCGGCATAGGAGGCGGCGCTGCCCGTTGCCGGAAGCGGACGTGGCGAGTACCGTGCGCGATGGGGAATTTCTCCCGTATGCCCACGTGTTACCCAAGAGTTCGTTTCTCACAGTAGCGGAGTACCGATGTCGATCAAGCCCATCGTCTGCATTTCCGGCACCAGCCGGCCCGATAACTACACCGCGCGTTCCCTGGCCGTGGTGCGCGAGGAGTTGCACGCTTTGGGTGCACCCACAGTGTACTTCGATGCGCGTGAACTGACGCTGAATTTTCCCGGGCATCCCGAAACCGACGATGCGCGACGCCTCAAGGAGGCCGTGCGCGATTCTTCGGGTGTGGTACTGGCCAGTCCGGAGTATCACGGCGGTTTCAGCGCGATGACAAAACTGATCATCGAGAATCTCGGTTTTCCCTCGGCACTCGCTGGCAAACCACTGGCCTTGCTCGGTGTGGCCTCGGGCCGCATCGGTGCGATCAAAACCATCGAGCAGTTGCGCAGTGTGTGCGCGCACACGGGGGCCATAGTCATTCCCGGAGCGGTGTCGGTGGCGGGTGTGAAGGCAGTGTTCGATGCCGAGGGGCGCGTGGTGGATGCCGGAGTGGAAAAGGCGCTGCGCGGGCTCGCCGCCTCGTTGCACCATTTTCTCAAGGATTATGTGTGCCCGAAACACACGCTGGAGGCCATGGTGCGCCAGGATGCGGCGCCATGGACGGCAGAAGTCTAGCAGCGTTCGATTCACGTTTGGCGTGAAACGACGGAGGGATGGGCAGCGCCCATCCCTCCGTGCAATGCGATAAGAAACGGAGTATCAGCGGCGGATTTCACTCACGAATTCGTCCACCTCGGGAATGCCACCCTGGAAAATCAGATAGCCGTTGTAGGGTTCGCGCGGAGTGATTTCGCGATTGACCGGCGTGAGCATGATTTCCTTGACGCGCGCGGGATCCTCGGTCTGGCCCAACGCCCAACCCAGCTTGATGTAGGCAGCTTCGGGGAGCATGTTCTCGAGGGGAATCACACCCAATTCCATCATTTCACGTCCGGTTTCATACACGTACATCTGCACGTAGCCCCAGAGGGTTTGCACCGTCATGTACACGGCCACACCGGCATCCTGTGCGCGCTTGAGCGCGGGGTACAGCGGTTTGTTCACGTGGCCGAGACCCGTGCCCGCGATGATGATGCCGCGATAGCCGCCTTCGACCATCGAGTCGATCATGTCGGGCTTCATGTTGGGGTAATAGTACACGATGCCCACGCGATCGTCGAACACCGGCGTCACCGTCACGTGCTTGTCCTGGCGGCGGCGGTTGTAATCCTCGCGCAGATAGGTGAAGCCCTCGCGGTTCACCATGGCAAGGGGGATGTCGCCAATGGTGCGGAAGGTGGAGCGGTAGGAGGAGTGCATTTTGCGCACGCGCGTGCCGCAATGCAGCAGGCCGTAGTCGTCGGACGTCGGACCGAACATGCACACCATCACTTCGGCGATGTCACAATCGGCGGCGGTTTTGGTGCTGTGGATGAGATTGAGGGCGGCGTCGGACGACGGACGGTCGCTCGAGCGCTGCGAGCCCACCATGACGATGGGCACGGGAGAATTCTGCACCATGAAGGACAGGGCGGCCGAGGTGTGGTGCATGGTGTCGGTGCCGTGACCGATGACAATGCCGCGCACGCCGCGTTCGATTTCCTGTCCGATACGCTCGGCGAGAATTTTGTACTGCTCGGGACCCATATTCTCGCTGAACACGCCGAAGAGCTTTTCCGTCTCGAGGTTGCAGATATCGGCAAGTTCGGGAACGGAGCCGTAGAGTTCGCCCGGGGTAAAGGCCGGGATCACCGCGCCGGTGCGGTAGTCGAGGCGGCTGGCGATGGTGCCGCCGGTACCGAAGAGGCAGACGCGGGGCTTTTTCGGATCGTAGGGGAAGGCCTTCTCGGGAATTTTGTAAATCGCTTCCTTGTAGCCCAATTCCTCGCCGGCCACGATGCGGTCGGCGCGTAAGCCGATGTTGTAGCCGGTTTTCATCTTGATGACAATGTGATCGCCGTCGGCCGTTTCGGAGCGGGGGAGAATGATGCCTTCGAAGGAGTCGTCGGCCGTGCTCAGGCGCGCATCGCTCCACACGCGCACGTTGAATTGCTTCAGCGCTTCGAGCGCGGCGCCTTTATAGCCTTTGTAGGTGTCCTTGTCGCTCATGCCTGAACCTCCTGTGCGAAAACGGCGTCCACCTCGGCAGCGACGTCCGCGCCGGGAATGCGTCCGCGTACGGCATCCATGACGCGGTCCAGCGTCAGGGTGCGCAGTTGCGTGATATCGTGAATGCTGCCCGCCAGCACCTCTTCGCGCGCGCGGGTGATGAACGGCGCGAGGTCGCCGCGCTTCAGTCGAGGCTGTATCGCTTCGGGCGACCAGCGGCCTTCGGCCACGAGGCGCAGCGCCTGACCGATGCCGTCGAAGGTCATGCGGCCGTCGTGTATGGCGGCGAAAAGCGCGCGCAGTGTGTCCAGATTGTAGCGGGTGTAGTCAATGCCTTTGCGGCGCAGACGGCGCGGAATGCGCCACAGCGCCACGGCGGCTTGTACCTGCGTGAAGCCGCAGTCCTTGCGCGCGTACTCATACAACGCGGCGAGAGGCGAGAAGGCGAGGCCGTCCACCGCGTCGCCGGGCAGACCGTCATCGTGAAATTGCCGGATGCGATCCCAGTACTGCACGGGCATGCGCAGCTTCAGGCGCTCGATGCGTTCGGGAGTGATGCGCAGCGGCGGAAGATCGGTGTCGGGATACATGCGTTGCGGGCCGGGGAGGATGCGTTCGAAGCCCGTTGTGCCGTCGCGCAGTGCCTGACGGGTTTCGGAGGGGATGCCGATGGTGACTTCCTTCGCGCGAATGGCGATTTCCTTTACGGCGGTATCCACATCTTTGGCATCGCCCCAGACGATGACCAGTGCGTCGTCGCCGGTCACGCCCAGCGCGGCCTTGCTTTCCTTCCACTCCGCGCCGGAGAGGGTTTCGCCCGGACTGTCGGAGTGAATGATGTTCGGCAACACGGTGAGGCAGGCGATGACGCGCACGCGATCCGCGATTTCGCGGGCGAAGCGCGTGCCGTCCTGTGTTTCCCAGCGAAGGAGTTCGGCCCAGCCGGGCAGCTTCACGGCGCCCACCACGTGTCCCTGGCGCACAGCGTTCTGAATGGGCGTGAAGCGCGTGCGGCGGAGAATGCGCGTGATGTCGGCCGTTTCATGCGTGAACGTTTCAGGGGTGATGCCGCGGCGCTTGAGTTCCTCGCGCAAGCGGAGCAGATTCCACTGGCGCTGCGCTTCGTTGTAGGTGAGCAGCGGCATGAGCCAGATTTTCGGGACGCCCTTGATTTCGATACGCGTGCCGCCGGAGACGCTGACGTTGGTGTCGGCGCGCGTGGCACCGATGCCGCGACGTACGCGTCCGGTGGTGCGCATCATTTTGCGGAGGATCTGCGCCACATCGGCAACCTCGTTCGGAGTGCGCATGTCGGGCCCCGTCACCAATTCGATGAGCGGCATGCCCAGGCGATCGGTGTTGTAGGTGCGGCGATGCCCCGCGTCGCTGATTTCGCGGCAGGAATCCTCTTCCAGACCGAGTTGTATGATTTCGATGCGACGATCCTTGTACGGCACCGACCCGTGCACGCCGCAGATGGCGGTGCGCTGGAAGCCGGTGGGGATGCTGCCGTCGAGGTACTGCTTGCGCGCGATATGCAATTCGTCCACAAGCGAAAGGCCGGCGAGCATGGAAATTTCCAGGGCGATGTCCAGCGCTTCGGGATCGACCATGAAGGGCGGGGTGTCGTCCATTTCGTAGGTGCACACCGTCTCCCGGTTGACGCGGTAAATGATCTCCTTGCGCGTCTTGAATTCCATGAGCGCCGTTCCGTCGTACTCGCCCAATTCGGACAGCGTCGGGCGCATGTGACGGAGAATCTCCGCGTGGTATTCGGTGCTGTACTTTCCGGCCGGGCAGCGACAAAACAGTTTGCTGGTGGTGAGGAGTTGCTGGTGCACTTCCAGACCGGACATGAATCCGACCGTGGCGTAGTCCTCCGGCGTCATCTCCTCGAAGGGTTTGAATCTGAAATCGTACATGCGGGTTACTGCGGATGGATTATAAAAGATCGTCGATCTTCCCGAAGGACGGTGTATCGAATAAATTTAAGACGTTCCGGTACGTGAACCAAATCGTGACACAGAGGGCACAGAGGGCGCAGAGGGCACAGAGGGCGCAGAGGATGGATTGAGGCGCATCCCGCAGGGCTGCGGCATAGGCGATGCCGTGTGGACGAGTGACGGTGAATGTTTCCCGTTTCTCAGTGATACGAGAGTTCAAGCTTTGAAGGGTTCGTACGCAACCCGCGGACGCAAAGCCGCAGGGCAGCGATTTCTCCAATGTTCCAAGGTTGGTGCAGTACGAGGGGTGCTTGTTCTTCTGGCTTCGACACCGCTTTCGCGGGGCTCAACGGTCCGTGCCTGTTCCGAGGTCGATGGCGGTGAAGTAGTCGGTTTTCTCGCCGGTGTGTATGGCGAGGGCGCCGGCGCGGACGAGGCGCACGAGCAGGCGGGTGGCGCGGCGTTCAGAGACGTTGATCAGCTTGGCGTATTCCTTGACGGTGATGCGTTGGTTGCGTTCGAACCAGGCGAACAAGCGGCGTTCGGCCTCGCCGATCACCAGACGCACGGGTTCCGAGGGTCCGTACTGATGCCGCAGCACGCGCACCATTTCTTTCGAGGCCTGCACGCTTGCTTCGCCCACGCGCACATAGGCCACGCGCTCGCCCGAGCCATTGTCGAGAAAATGCGGTTTGCGCTCGCTTTCCGGCACTTTCACGGCGATCACATCGTGTCCTCCCATCCCGAAAATCCGCACTTCGTAATCGATGGGCGGATCGATCAAACCGTGCAGGGCCTGCTCGACTTCGTCCATTTCGGCCTTCTCACTTTCCACACCCACGATGCTTTTATCGTCGTCGATGCCGAAGAGTATCACGCCGCCGCGCGTGTTGGCGAAGGCGATGAGTTCGCGCGCGATTTTCTCGGGCGAGGACACTTTGCGTTTGAACTCCACTGTGAGCCCCTCGCCTTCTTCGAGCATGGTCATGATTTCATGGTATCGGATCACCGTTTCTCCGCGCTGTACCTGTGCCGGAATAGCAACAATCTCGTATCCGTCAGCGTTCGGCGCAATGCGGGAAAAATTCCTCCACGCGAGCGATGTCCTCGCGAGCGAGAGCGGGGTGGGGCGCCGCGTCGGTTTTCGCCCTGCGCATTTTTCCTGTACATTACCTGGCACTCCAACGAAAGGTCAGCGCTCCTTCATGCCGATACTCTGCAACTACTATCTCACCTACCGCTGCAATGCCTGGTGCGATTTCTGTCATTTCGGGGATCATGCGCGTTTTCGCGACAGCCGACACGCGCGTACGGATGATGTGCTGCGCAACATCGGCCAATTGCGGAATCTCGGCGTGCGCTTCATCGATCTGACCGGGGGCGAACCGCTGCTGCATCCCGACATCGATGTGATAGCGCGCGCCGCCCGCGAGGCGGGCCTGATGACGAGCATCACTTCCAACGGACTATTGTATCCGAAATGGGCCGAGCGTCTGCGGGGGTTGGTGAATCTCCTGCATTTCTCGCTCGACAGCGCCGATCGCATGCAGCACGACCGCATGCGCGGCGTGGCCTGTTTCGACGCCGTGCTCGAATCGCTGTCCATCGCCCGTCGTCTGGGTGAAACGCCCGATCTGCTGTTCACCGTGACCGACGACAACGTGGGGCAGCTCGAAGCGGTGTACACCATCGCCCGCGAGCACAACACGCTGCTCCTGCTCAATCCCATCTTCGGGTATTTCCGCGAAGAGGCGCTGGCCGACGCCACGCTCGACACCATCGAGCGCTTCGCGCGCAAGCCCCGCGTGTACCTCAATCCCAGCTTCCTCACCCTCCGGCGGCAGGGCGGCAACGATCCCGATCATCCGCTGTGCCGCGCTGCTTCGCGCGTGGTGGTGATATCGCCGGACAACGAAGTGCTGCTGCCATGCTATCATCTGCACAACGAACGTCTCCCGATCGGCGAGGATCTCGGGGCCGTGCTGGCGGGGGATCGTGCACGCTGGCACCGCGAACACGAAGGAAGGCACGACTTCTGCAAGGGTTGCACCATCAACTGCTACTTCGAACCCTCGTTTGCATTTCCCACGAATGCGCTGTCGCTGGCGAGTGTCCCCTCCAAGATCAAGTACGGCTACGGCAAGTACATACTCCAACCTCTGCGCAAGCTGTAGCAATCAAGCAAACGTGAAGAATGAGAGTAAGGAGGAAAGGAGAGTAAGGAGAAATTGTGGAACACGGCGAACACTGAGGGCTTCGCCAATACTGAAGGCCCGGAGGAATCGCGTGCTTCGCTTGCACGGAGAACCCGGAGCGCTTCGCGGGAGCACAGAGGACACGGAGCGCTTCGCGAACACGGAGGGCTCAGAGGAATCGCGGCTTTGCGTCTCCGCGTCCTTGCGTTGACTGGATTACTGCGGCGCGCACGGATCAAGCGGGGTGCGCCCTCAACCCATCCTCCGCGCGCTCGGCGCTCTCCGCGCCCTCTTTGAATGTATTCCGTACGCAGTTCGGAGGTACATAATCGCTCGGCGGAGGGAGTGCGGGAACGTTGGCGAGGTTTTTTTCGTCCAAGACCACTGTCCGGCAAGGGCGAAATTTCATGGGTTGCTTCGGGAATTCCCGTTGCGCAAATTTGAGGATATGCTTGCCGGACCGGGAGTTTTCGCCACGCGCCTTTGCCGGGACTTCCCGCCCATGGCATGAATCACCAGAATCTCGAAGAGGAGTGCATGGACATCAACATCCAGGAGATCAACGAGCGCATTCAGCAGGAAAGCGCATGCATCGACATCCTGAAAATGGAAATGGGCAAAGTGATCGTCGGTCAAAAGGCCATGATCGACCGCCTGCTCATCGGCCTGCTGGGCAACGGGCATATTCTGCTCGAGGGCGTGCCGGGTCTGGCCAAGACCACCGCCATCAAAACCCTCGCCGCCACAATGCATGCCCTTTTCCATCGTATTCAGTTCACACCCGATCTTCTTCCGGCCGATCTCGTCGGCACGATGATTTACAATCAGAAAACCGGCGATTTCCAGACGCGGCAGGGACCGGTGTTCGCCAACTTCATCCTCGCCGACGAAATCAACCGCTCGCCCGCCAAGGTGCAGAGCGCGTTGCTGGAGGCAATGCAGGAACGGCAGGTCACCATCGGCGATCAAACCTACAAGCTGCCCGATCCCTTCCTCGTGATGGCCACACAAAATCCCATCGAGCAGGAAGGAACCTATCCGCTGCCCGAAGCACAGGTCGATCGCTTCATGCTGAAGGTGACCATCGACTATCCCGCGCGCGACGAGGAACTGCGCATCATGCGGCAGCAGATTGCCGAGGAAACGCCGGTGGCGCAGCCCGTGGTGGCACTCGACGAGATCGCCCGCGCACGCAAGGCCGTGCACATGGTGTACATGGATGAAAAAATCGAACGCTACATCCTCGACATCGTCGAGGCAACGCGACGCCCCAAGGATTTCAAACTCGAGCGCCTCGCCCCGTACATCGCCTATGGCGGTTCGCCCCGTGCTTCCATCAATCTCGCCATTGCCGGCAAGGCGCACGCATTTATCCAACGGCGCGGCTATGTGATTCCCGAGGATATCCGCGCCATCTGCTTCGACGTGCTGCGGCACCGCCTGGCGGTGACCTACGAGGCGGAAGCAGAGGAGAAAACCTCAGAGAACATCATCCAGGAAATTCTCGATACCATCGAGGTGCCCTGATCCTTCGTTCCCACCGCCGCCAGGCGCGGCGCAGTATGAACGTCAGACCACAGAGGACCGATGGAAACGACACAGATTTTCAAAAACGTCCGACAAATAGAAATCCGCACGCGCGGCCTGGTGAACCAGCTCTTCTCCGGCGAATACCACAGTGTGTTCAAGGGTCGGGGCATGGAATTCACCGAGGTGCGCGAGTACCAGTATGGCGACGATGTGCGCGCCATCGACTGGAACGTGTCGGCGCGCTTCAACCGTCCCTTCGTGAAAGTGTTCGAAGAAGAGCGCGAGTTGACGGTGATGCTGCTCGTGGACATGAGCGGTTCGCAGGATTTCGGCACGGTGGTGCGCCGCAAGCGCGATCTGGCGGCGGAACTCTGCGCCGTGCTGGCCTTCAGCGCGATCAAGAACAACGACAAGGTGGGGCTGATCATTTTCACCGATCAGGTGGAGACCTTCGTTCCGCCGAAAAAGGGACGTTCGCATATTCTTCGCATCATCCGCGATTTGCTGGCCTACGAAGCGCGCGGTACGGGTACGGATATCCGCCAGGCGCTGGAGTATTTCAACAGCGTGACCAAGAAGCGCTCCATCGCTTTCGTGGTGTCGGATTTCATGGACAACGGCTATGATCGCGCTCTGAGCATCGCGGCACGCAAGCACGACATGATCGCCGTGCGTTTGACCGACGCGCGTGAAATGGAATTGCCCGATGTGGGGCTGATCAAGTTGCGCGACGCCGAGAGCGGCGCCGAGCGCTGGATCGACACGTCGATGGCATCGGTGCGCGCGGCGTATCGCGAGCGACGACTGGCGCAGATCGCGGAACTGGAGCGGAATTTTCTCCGGTCGAATGTGGACTCCATCGTCATCGACGCCCGGCGGGGGTATGTGCAGCCGCTGGTGGATTTCTTCAGAATGCGGGAGCAACGCTACCGATGAGAACACGCCTTGTGCTGATTGCCGCGCTGTTCCTGCTTCCCGCGCTTGCGGGCGCGCAGGATGTGAAGGTGAAGGTCACGGTCGACTCCACGCGCTACCTCATCGGCGAATGGATTGTCGCCTCGCTGCACGTCGACGCTCCGAAGGAAGCCACGCTGCGCTTTCCGAAAAACGACGACGATATCGAAGGCGGCGACTTCGTGGCGCTGGGCGAGGAGACGCTCGAAGCCGACGGCCTGCGCTCGCGCATTCGACGTGAAATAACCATGACCGTGTTCGACACCGGGCAGGTGGCGCTCAACGTGTTGCTGCGCTATCGCTTGGCGGGCGACACCACCACGTATATCGCGCGGTCCAACACGCTGACGCTCGCCATCGGTACGGTGGCGCTGGATACCACCATCACATTCAAGGACATCAAGGACGTGATGCACGTGTCCCTGCCATGGTGGGTGTATGTGCTGATCGTACTTGCCTCGCTATTGCTCGCCGCCGTAATCTGGTACGCCTGGCGCTGGTACAAGCGCAAGGCGGAGGAGGTGGACGAGGCTCCTGTGGAGGAAGTAAGGCCTGAAATTCCACCGCATGTGGAGGCGTTGCGTTCGCTGGACAGATTGCAATCCGACGCGCCCTGGCTGCGCGGCGCGCACAAGGAGGCGCAATCGCGGCTGAGCGACATTGCGCGGCGCTATCTCGAACGCCGTTTCGTGTTCCCCGCGATGGAGGAAACCACTGGCGAAATCATTCGCAACGCGCGTGCCACCACACTGCGACCCGTGTTGGTACAGGAACTCGAACAGGCGCTCCGCGTGGCGGATCTGACGAAATTCGCACGCTTCGAACCCACCGTCATGCAGCACGAGCACGGGCTTGCCACGGTGTACAGCGTGGTGCGCGAGAGTATACCGCGCGAGACCTTTGAAACGGATGATGCGACCCGGAATGAGAACGCCGACGAGCAACAGGGTGGAGGACGAGGCGCATGATGGAGCACATCACGCATTTCGCCAATCCGCATCTGCTGTGGTTGCTGGCGCTGCTGCCGCTGTTGATCGCCTGGTACATATGGAAGCGCAACCGTGTGACCGCATCGTTGCGGCATTCATCGTTGGCGCTGTTCGACGGATTGCCCGCGGGCTGGCGCACCCATCTGCGGCATGTGCCGTTTGCGCTGCGCATCCTGGCGCTTGCCGCGTTGATTGTGGCCTTCGCGCGTCCGCAATCCTCATCGCGCGGCGAGAATGTGTATCGCGAAGGCATAGACATCACCATCGTCCTGGATATTTCGGGTTCGATGCTGGCCGAGGATTTCCGGCCGAATCGTCTCGAGGCCGCGAAGAAGGTGGCCGAGGAGTTCATCCTCGGCCGCGAGAGCGACCGCATCGGATTGGTGATTTTCGCCGGCGAGAGCTTCACGCAATGTCCGCTGACCACCGATTATTCGGTGCTGGTGGATTTGTTGCGTAAAGTGAAAACCGGCTATCTGCAGGATGGCACCGCCATCGGCGAGGGCATCGCCAATGCGGTGAACCGCATGAAGAACAGCAAGGCCAAGAGCCGCGTGATGATTCTGCTCACCGACGGCGTGAACAACATGGGTTCGATCGACCCCGCCACGTCGGCGGAGATCGCGTTGAGTTTCGGCATACGCATTTACACCGTCGGCGTGGGCACGCGCGGCATGGCACCCTATCCGGTGCAGACGCCTTTCGGCACGCAGTATCAACAGATGCCGGTGGAAATCGACGAAACCATGCTCACGCAGGTGGCGCAGCTCACCGGCGGCGAGTATTTCCGCGCGACAGGCAACAAGGCGTTGCGCGACATTTACGCGCGCATCGACAAGCTCGAACGCACGAAAGTGGAAGTAACGGAGTTCCACCGCTACAGCGAGCTGTTCTACGGCTGGTTGTTTGCGGGTTTGCTGCTGTTGCTGGGCGAAATGCTGCTGCGCGCATTGGTGTTCAGAAAAATCCCGTAATCCGCGATCAGGAAACGCATCGATGATAAAGTTCGCCCACCCCGAATACCTGCAGTATCTGTTCGCGCTCCCGGCGCTGGCAGCGCTGCTGTGGTTCGCCTGGTTCCTGCAGCGGCGCGGCCTCCGCATGTACGGCGAGCGCCGCCTCGTGCATCGCATGATTCCCGAGCGCAGCCGCGTCAAATACTGGCTGCGCACTTCGCTGTTGCTGCTGATCTTCGCTTCGCTCATCGTTGCCTGGGCCAATCCCAAGGTGGGTACGCGCTACGAAGAGGTGACGCGCACAGGCATCGATCTGATCGTGGCGGTGGATGTTTCCACCAGCATGCGCGCCGAGGACATACAGCCCAGCCGCATTGTGGCGGCAAAAAAGGAATTGCAGAATCTGATCAACAACCTCAAAGGCGACCGCATCGGCATCATCGTGTTTGCCGGCGAAGGGTACACGCAATTGCCGCTCACCTCGGATTACAGCGCCGCGCTGATGCTCAACGATGTGATCACCACGGGCATTGCGCCGCGTCCGGGTACGGCCATCGGATCGGCCATCACGCTTGCGCGCGAATCCTTCGAGAAGGAGCAGGGCAAGTACAAGGCCATGGTGATCATCACCGACGGTGAGAATCACGAGGACGATCCCGTGGCAGCGGCCGAGGAAGCCGCCGACGAAGGCATTGTCATTCACACCATTGGCATGGGCTCGCTCGAAGGCGCGCCGATTCCCGTGGGCGACGGCGCCTCGTACAAGCGCGACGAACAGGGCGGCATGGTGCTGTCGCGTCTCGACGCGGAGACGCTGAAGAGCATCGCCACGGCAACGGGGGGAAGCTTCACGCAGGCCGTGACGGGGCGCGACAATCTCGCCACCGTGTTCGAACAGATCGAACGCATGGAGAAAAAGGAATTCGGCACGCGGCAGTTCACCGACTTCGAAGATCGCTTCCAATTTCCACTCGCGTTCGCGCTGCTCCTGCTGGTGGGGGAATTGTTCCTCTCGGAGACGCGCAACCGCTTCCTGTCGCGCTTCGCGGTGTTCGCGCCGAGAGAGGAGGAATAGGACATGCACATTCGTCAATTGTTGCCCATGGGTTTCGCTGTGCTGCTCTTTTTCGGAGCGGCGGCCCTGCACGCGCAGTCCTACCGATCGTCGGTCAACGACGGCAACGAAGCGTACCGGCAGCAGCAGTACGACGCAGCGTTGAAGCGGTACAATCAGGCCTCGAAAAAAGACGGTGAGCGCATGGAAAGCCGTTTCAACAGCGGCAATGTTCACTACCGCAATGGCGACGTGAAGTCCGCGCTCAAATCCTACGAGGAGGCGGGGAAGCGGGCGGCTTCCAAAGAGCAACTCGCCGCCACGCTGTACAATGCGGGCAATGTGTTTCTCGATGCGGCGGAAAAGGGAGGCGACAATCCCATGCTGCAACAAGCCGGCAACAACGATGCGCGGGCGTTGCAAATGGAGGGCTACAAGCAGGCCATCGAACTGTACAAGAAAACGCTCAAGCTGCAGCCCGGCGATGCCGATGCCCGCTACAATTTGACGTACGCGCGGAAGAAGCTCGAGGAATTGCAGCAGCAACAGCAGAATCAGAATCAGGATCAGAAACAGCAGCAGCAAAAACAGGACAAGCAGCAGGATCAGCAGAAGCAGGACAAGAGCAAGCAGCAAGAGCAGCAGAAACAGGACAAGAAGGATCAGCAGCAGCAACAGCAGCAGAATCAAAAGGATCAGCAGCAGAAGCAGCAGGCCAAGCCGCAGCAGCAGAAACAGCCGCAAATGTCGAAGCAACAGGCCGAGCAGATACTTCGCGCGCTGGAGCGGCAGGAGAAGGATTTGCAAAAAAAGAAGCGCGAGGAAGTTCCGGCCCGCATTTCCGTGGACAAGGATTGGTAGGAGCATGCGCAGCGTAGCCACCACGCTTTTCGTTTTCACCTTCGTGCTCGCGCTCGGCATCGGGAGCGCCACGCGGCTTCGTGCCCAGGACGCGCAGTTCACCGCCAGCGCCGACCGCACGGAGATTGCCATGGGCGAGCAGTTCCAGGTTACTTTCACGCTTTCGGGGGGACGGCTGAAGAGCTATTCCGATTTCCGCGCTCCGGATTTGAACAGGGATTTTCTCACACTGGCCGGACCCAGCACCTCGCAGAACATGCAGATCATCAACGGGCGCGTGTCCACCAGCATTTCCTGGACCTACATTCTGCAGGCGCGCACCGTCGGCACATTCACCCTGGCGCCCGCCACGATCAAATACGACGGCGCGACATTGCGCAGCGGTACGCTTCGTCTCACGGTGAAAAAAGCCGCACCGCAGGCGGGTCAGCAGAGAGGCGGCAAAGAGCAGCCCGCCGATGTGGAACTGGGCGACAATCTCTTCATCCGTGCCATACCGAGCAAGACAGCGGTGTACATCGGCGAACCCATCACCGTGACCTACAAGCTGTACACGCGGGTGGCGTTTCAGCTCGACAATCCAATCAAGCTGCCGCGCATGGTGGGCTTTTGGAGCGAGGATATCGAGGCCCCGACGCAATTGCAGCCCAAGGTGGAGGTGTACAACGGCAAGCAGTACGAAACATTCATGATGCGCAAGGTGCTGTACTTTCCCACGCAGAGCGGAGACCTGACCATTGAACCGTTCGAGGTGGGCACGACGGTACGCGTACGCAAACGCCGTAAAACGGGCGACGATTTTTTCGACCGCTTTTTCAGCGATCCGTATTTCGATTCCTACGAGGGCGTGAAGAAAACGCTGATGACCGGTGCGGTACGTGTGAAGGTGCGGCCCTTGCCCGAGGACGGCAAGCCGAAGTCCTTCACCGGCGTGGTGGGGAAGTACGAGATGGACGTGACGCTGGACAAGCAGCGCCTGAAAACCGATGAAACCGCCACACTCAAAGTGCTGCTGCGCGGCTCGGGCAATATCCGTTTGCTCGACGAACCCGCCATCGCCTTTCCGAGTGGCCTCGACCATTACGACCCCGCCATCAGCGAGAATGTGGAGCATGCCGACGGCACCATGCGTGGCAATAAAAGCTTCGAGTACATTCTCGTCCCGCGCTATCCTGGGAAAATCACCGTGCCGCCGGTGGAATTCTCCTATTTCGATCTGGAGAAAAAACGCTACGTCACACACAGTTCGCCCGCAATGACGCTGGTGGTGGACGAAGGTGAGAAGCGCCGTGAAGCCGGCGAAGTGGAGCGGCGCATGATCGACTATCTCGCGCGGGACATTCGCGCGATCAAGGATGTCGCCTCCGGCGAAGCGCTGGAGACGGTGGCTTCGCCCGCCGTGCCCTTGCCGCTCATGGCTGCCGCCTGGGCGTTGCCACTGCTTGCATTCGGTGGCGCCCTCCTGTGGAAAAAACGCTACGACCGCCTGCATGCCGACGTGACCGGACTCAAGCGACGGCGCGCCACGCGCGTTGCCGAGAAGCATCTCTCGCGGTCGCGCGGCTGGCTGGACAAAGGCAGCATCGACGCGTACTATCAGGAAATCGCCCGCGCGCTGTGGGGCTACGTGCAGGACGCTCTGGGGTTGCCCACGTCGCAGACCAGCATGGACGCGGTGAGTGCCGCATTGCTGGGACGCAACGTACCCGAGGATGTTGTGGCACAGTTGCGCGACGCCCTGCATGCCGTGGATTACGCGCGTTTCTCGCCCACGCGTGCGCAGGACAGCGAAATGCGCGCCCTGTATGACCGCTCCCGCGAAGCCATTATCGCCACCGAACAGGCGCTGAAAGGAGGTGCGGCATGAGACGCGTCTTCATCGTGTTGCTGCTGGGCATCACCTGTGTCCCGTCGATGACCGCTGCTCCGGTGGAGGAACTCTTCCGTCAGGGCATCGCCGCATACAAGGCGGGGAGTTACGAGGCCAGCGTGGGTTTGTTCGATTCGGTGCGAGCGGCGGGGAAGGACGGTTTCATCCTCCAGTACAATCTCGGCTGCGCGCATTACAAGAACGGCGACATCGGCAAGAGCGTTCTGGCCTTCGAGCGCGCGCTGCGCTTCGATCCGGGCAATATGGACGCCATGCACAATCTCAACGTGGTGCGAGCGCGCACGCGCGACCGCATCGAGCCGATACCGCTGATTTTCGTGGTGCAGTGGTGGAATGATGTAAAAGACGCCCATCTCCCTTCGACGTTCTTTCTCTGGTCGGCGCTGTTCCTGAGTCTGCTGGCTGCGTCGGCGTTCGTCTTCCTCGGATTCCGCGGCACCATGCTGCGTCGTACCGCCTTGGCGACGGGTTTCCTTGCCGCGCTGCTTTTCATCGCGGCGCTGGGACTGTACCGCGAGCGCGTGCGGGAACTCGAGCAGCAGCGCTTCGCCGTGGTGATGCAGGCCATCGTGACGGCGAGGAGCACGGCGGATGCTTCGGCCGTGGACAGCTTCACGATGCACGAAGGATTGACGGTGGAAATACTGCGCGAAAGCAACGGGCAGTATCTTGTTCGCCTCGCCGATGGCAAGCAGGGATGGGTGCCGTCCGGCACCGTCGAGCGGATCTGACCGTTGGATATTAGCCGTTGCGTTGCTAATATAGCGCTGATTCACACACGATTGGATTTGCTGTGACTACGTGGTTGCGTTTTCTGCTGTTCACGCCGGTGCTGTTCATGTTCGTGCTCGCTCCCGCCAGGGCGCAGCGCGAGGATGATGTGCTCCGTCCCGTGCCATTCCGTTTTCACCTCGGACCCATGCTGGGTTTTGGCTACAATTCCTCACACGGAAGTTTCACAACGCTGTGCGACTGCGAATACGATGGTGGCTACGGTGTCGGGCCCGTGGTGGGCGGCTTCATCGATTACCCGCTGACGCGCTCGCTGTCGGCCTATGTGATGGTGCAGGGTCAATCACTGAATGCCGATTACGACAGAACGGAGCGGCGCTTCGAATACGTACAGCAACTCGGCGATTTCGCGGCGGTGGATTTCGAGCAGGAGGTTGCACTGACGCTGTTCACAGCGGGCATCGGCGCCTTCGTGAAATGGGAAACACCAGTACCGAATCTGTACTTGGCCGTGGGACCGGATTTCTCACTTGTGGTGGTGGACGGTATCGAAGAAACGGAACGCATTGTCACCCCTGGATTTGCTTACACCAACGGTGGCGGTGGAGAGACGGTGTTCGTGGATGGCGCGCTGGATGATTATTACGACGGCAACGCCTGGCGTCTGGCCATTGCCGGAAAAATCGGCTACATCATTCCCATCGCCGAGCGGCTGCAAGTTGCCGGTGAATTCACCGCGGCGCTACCCATGACGCCTGTGGTAGCGGAGCACAACAGCTGGCGCATCATGCCCTATCAATTCAGTGTGCTTGCGCGCTTCGCGCTGTAATTTTTCCCATCAACACGGACGCATCCATGAATCGTCGCAGCCGCATTCGCCTCTCCAGCATTCTCATTTCCGCGCTCTGCGTCCTGGCCGCAATAGCATTGCCGACGCGTGGTGACGCGCAACACCGGCAGAACGCGCATGGCTTCAGCATGACGTATCCGGGGGCGCTGGCGGTGGGAGTGTTCGGCGGTGGCACCGCCACCTTCGGCAGCGCCGGACCGACCGGAGCTTGCGACTGCGTCTTCGATGGTGGCAGCGGCATGGCTTACACGACGGGATTGGCGCTGGACATTTTCATGAATCCCGCCTTCGCCCTGCGCGTGCAGGGTCTGTATGAAGTGCACGCGGCAACGTACACGCTGGATAAAACCGCGAACCTCTTCGCTTCGAACGGATCGCCGGTGAGCGCAGTGGCTGAACGCCGCGCAACGACGGAGAACAATTACTTCGCCACATCCTTGCAGGTCGTGTGGTTCACCGGCCTTTCCAACTTGTATCTGAGCGCCGGTGCCGGTGCGTCCTTTCACAGCGGTGGCACAGTGAAGGATGAGGAAACGCTGAAGACTCCCGGCGTATTCTACGGCGTAGGTTCCAATCACGTGGTGTTTCACGACGGGGATCTGGACAAGATCGCCACTCCCGCCACCCGCGCCTCGTTGATGCTGGGCTTGGGCTTCGACATCCCCATTGCCCGGGGCTTTGCGCTGGCTCCGGAGGCGCAATTCGACATTCCGCTCACTTCCGTCACCGATGAGGTTGCCGACTGGAAGACCATGGTGCTGCGCTTCGGCGTGGTTGCGCGCTTCGGCATCTGAGTGCGCTCCGCTTTCGCCTGTTCTTGTTTACTGCCTTGAATTGAAATATATTAGCTCATCCTCTCTGAAGTAGAGCTTTAATATGACTTCATCGCAGAACGTGCAAGCATTCGCCTCATTGATCGATCACACCCTGCTCAAAGCGGACGCGGGCGAGCGGAGCATCATCCGTCTCTGCGACGAGGCCCGCACACACGGCTTTGCCACCGTATGCGTGCAGCCCAGTTGGGTCCGCTTGTGCGCGGGTCTGCTCAAGGACACGCCCGTGGCGGTGTGTACCGTGATCGGTTTTCCGCAGGGATGCAACAAAACGGAGACCAAGATTCGCGAAGCCGAGTTGGCTCTCGTCGATGGGGCCCGGGAACTCGACATGGTGATCCATCTTGGCCGCTTGAAGGACAAGGACATGGCCTATGTCGAAAACGACATTCAGGCCGTGGTGCGCGTGGTCAGCCAGCATGCAGCCGAAGCTCTCGTGAAGGTGATTGTGGAGAGTTGCCTGCTCGGCGAGGATGAGCTGCGCGCGGTGTGCACCGCCGCCGTGCGTGCCGGAGCGGATTTCGTGAAAACCTCCACAGGTTTTTCCACGGGAGGAGCAACGATGGAGGCCGTGCGCATCATGCGCGCGACGGTGGGTAGTGAATGCGGCGTCAAAGCCAGCGGAGGCATTCGCACGGCGCAGGATGCGCGCGCCATGGTGCAGGCGGGCGCGAACCGCCTGGGTACAAGTTCCGGTGTGGAAATCATTTCATCTCTTGCACATGGAGAATAACATGAACGCGATCATGCGCTTGCCGGCCCTGCTCGTTCTCTGTTGCGGCGTGCTTCTGTCCACCGCGTGCAGCTCGAGCGAGGAAGTCGCGGCGGACGGAAAGTCGATACAGGACGAAAAGGTGGTCTTCGAACGTGTCGACAAGGACGAACCCATCATTCCCGAAACGGATGCTCCCGCATCGCAGCCGGGCAAAGACGTGCCCGCGCAGAGCACGCCCGAGACCGTACCGGTCAAGCCGCAGGGCGATGTGCCGGCCACGCAGGTGCCGGAAACCATCCCGGCCGCCAGCACCCCTCCGGCCACGACTCCGTCGTCGACAGGAGCGCCACGCAGCGGCAGCACCATGTGGAGCGTGCAGCTCGGTGCGTTCAAGAACGATGCCGGCGCTTTGCAGCTGGTGGACGAAATCAAGCAGAAATTCAATCAGCCGGTGTACAAGAATTACGATCCCGTGAGCGGCTACTACAAGGTGACGCTGGGTTCCTTCCAGTCGCGCGAGGATGCCACGCGGTTTCGTCTCGATGTGCAATCCCGCGGCTATCCCGATGCCTTCATTGTCGAAGTACCGCGCTGAAACTGCACGGCGTATTGTGAGAAACCCTGGGCGGCTCGCGCTGTCCGGGGTTTCGCGCTTCGCGGCATCGCCTTCGGCGATTGTGCCGGGCCTGCTTCTGCTGCTTGTCTGTGTGGCGTGCTCGTCGACCACGGAACAGATGGAGCGCGGTGGCAAGACCATGCGCGAACATGAGCGATCCTTCGATGCATCGCGTTACCGCGACAGCACTGTCACGACAACAGGCGCCAGCAGCAGCCGCGGCACAGCACGTTCCCGCCAGCACGCAACGGAAGCGCCGAGCACAGGCAGGTTCGAGCGCGTCATGGGTTTTCGCGTGCAGCTGTTTTCCAGCGCCGATGTCGAAGCCACGCGCACGCGTCAGGAGGAAATGCGTTCGCGTTTGCTGGAACTGGGACTGAGCCAGGGTCGGCTGGACATCATCTTCGATGCCCCGTATCACAAACTCCGTTTCGGGGATTTCGCCACGAAGAAGGAAGCGGATGGTGTGCTGCGTCAATTGCATCAGGCCGGGCTGAAAGAGGCCTGGATCGTACGGGACAATATTCTCCTCGCACGCTGATTCGTGTTTGAAGCGGTCGCAGACCTCCGCAGCACCACGGGAGAGTGCTTCCTTCCGCGCGGCAATTCCAATCATGCACGGGCATCGCATACATTCGTTGAGCACGGTTTCGCACAACGGGCGCGGGTGAACGCATTTTTCGCATGGCTTTTGCTATATTGAAACAATAGAGAATTTCCCGCATTGTTGTGACGATGCGGGTGCCGTGGCCGAAGCGAATACTGAGCGCATGCCGGATACACCGTCGAGAAAGAAGGATCACGTCGACCTTTGCGTCAACGAGAATGTCGCCTACGAAAGCAAGGCCACAGGGCTCGAGCGCTGGGATTTCGTGCACAACGCCTTGCCCGAACTGAATGCGGACGAGGTGGAGACGCAGTGCGAGGCGTTCGGCCGGATACTGTCCTTTCCGCTGATGATCACCGGCATGACCGGAGGATACCCGGACGCCGAGCGCATCAACGGTCAGCTTGCCGAAGTGTGCAACGATACACGCATCGCCATAGGCGCGGGCAGCATGCGCCAGGCCATGGAGAACGACCGCTACCACGAGTCGTGGCGGGTGTTGCGGCGCAAGGCCCCCGACGTACCCGTGCTGGCCAACATCGGTGCGGTGGAATTGGCGCGCATGAAGAGTGCCGATCCGGCGCGTTTCCTCGTGGATCTGATCGAAGCCGACGCTCTCGTTGTGCATACCAATCCGCTGCAGGAATTTGTGCAGCCCGAGGGCGAAACGCGATTCCGCGGTGTGCTCGACGCCTTGAACATGGTTAGCGCGGCGCTGCACGTGCCCGTGGTGCTCAAGGAAGTGGGCGCGGGAATTTCCGCCGATGTGGCACGGCGCGCCTACGACGCCGGTGTGCGGTGGATCGACGTGTCGGGTGCCGGTGGCACGAGTTGGGCGGGCGTGGAAATGTTGCGCCGTTCCGACGGCATGGAGATCGCGCCGGCTTTCCGAGAGTGGGGCATTCCCACGGCTGAGGCCTTGCGGGCCGTGGCCAGCGAGAAGCTCGCGGACTTGCGCCTCATTGCCTCCGGCGGCATCACCGATGGCGTGCAACTCGCCAAATGCCTCGCGCTCGGAGCGGATATCGGAGGAGCCGCACGGCCACTACTGCGCGCACTGTTCGATGGCGGACAGGACGCGCTGCGCAACCGCATCGAGAGCTGGCGCCACGATCTTCGGGGCGTTCTCTTCCTCGTCGGCGAGACTCGACCCGCCGCCCTACACACACGCATCATTCAACGCACCTGAGCATGAGCACAAGAAAGGAATTGGAACAATACGCGCGCTACCGCGCACTCATCGATGAACGGCTGGCACATGTCATCGACCGCGACGAACCGGTGACCATGTATCAACCCGCGCGCTACGTGCTCGAAAGTGGCGGCAAACGCATCCGTCCCGTACTCGTGATGCTCGCCTGTGAAGCCGTGGGCGGCAATCCCATCGACGCGGTGGACGCCGGCGTGGCCGTGGAAATCCTGCACAATTTCACGTTGGTGCACGACGACATCATGGACGGTGCCGACACGCGCCGCGGGCGCGAGACCGTGCACAAGAAATGGGACGAGAACATCGCCATTCTCGTTGGCGACGAACTGATGGGAATAGCGTACAAGGTGCTCCTGAATACGCAGGTGGGCGATCTGCGCGAACTCATCTCCGTGTTCACCGACGGGGTGATCGAGGTGTGCGAGGGACAGAGTTACGACAAGGAATTCGAAGCGGCGCCGCAGGTGAGCGAAGCCCAGTACCTGATGATGATCGGCAAAAAAACCGGCTGGCTCGTGGCCATCTCGGCGCATCTCGGCGCGATTATCGGTGGTGCCACGCCCGCGCAGACGCAGGCCTTGCTGGCGTACGCGCGGCATATCGGCCGGGCGTTCCAGGTGCAGGACGATTTGCTCGACGCCGTCGCCGAGGAAGAGGAATTCGGCAAGCCCGTGGGCGCCGACATTCTCGAAGGCAAAAAGACCTATCTGCTGGTTACCGCCATGGATCGCGCCGAAGGCGACGATCTCGCATTACTTCGCCGTGTGGCCACGCGGCAGGAGTCGCGCGAGGATCTCGTGCCGCGCGTCCGCGCGCTGTACCGCCGCATGGGTATACTGGAACTCGCGCGGCAGCGCATCGAAGAAGACACCGCGGCCGCCATTCGCGCGCTCGACGCGCTGCCCGCCACCGAAGGGCGCGGCATGCTCGTGTGGTTGGCGCATATGTTGTTGGACAGAAAACACTGAACGCATGATAGAACGCGACGTCACCGTAGCCAATCGATCCGGTCTGCACACCCGGCCCGCCGCCATGCTCGTGAAAACAGCGGCGCGCTTCCAGTCGGAATTTTTTGTGACCAAGGACGGCTTCGAAATCAACGGCAAGAGCATCATCGGTGTGATGACTCTCGCGGCGGAACAGGGCGCGAAGCTGCGCCTGCGCTTCGAGGGCCTCGATGAAGAGGAAGCGGCCGAAGCGATCTGCACGCTGTTCCAGGAGGGCTTCGGCGAACTGAATCCAGGATAGGCACGGGGACCACGGATGGCGGAATACACGCAGGAACGCATTCACAAAGGATTGCCCGCTTCGGGCGGCATTGCCATCGGCCCGGCGTACGTGTACGAGCGGGAGGAAGTGTACGTGGTCGAACGCGTGCTTTCGGACGAGGAAATCGAGCACGAAATCTCTCTGCTCACCGAAGCCATTGACCGCTGTCGGGACGAGCTGACGAAAATTTCGTCCTTCGCGCGCGAAACCCTGGACGAAAACGCGGCCGCGATATTCGACGGGCAAATGCTCATGCTCGACGATCCGGAGTTGCGCAAGGGATTGCTCGCCCGCATCCGGCACGAGAAGAAGAACGCCGATTTTCTCATTCACAACGAACTCGGCAAGTACCGCCTGCTCCTGGGCGCGGCCGAGGACGAAATGCTGCGTGAGCGCGTTGCCGACCTCGACGAGGTGGGGCAGCGCCTGCTGCGCGCCCTGCAGAAAAAGCGCCTGCACCATACCGTCGAAGGTCAGCACATCATCGTCGCCGCGCAACTCACGCCGTCCGACACCATTCTCTTCAGCCGCAACGACGTCCTGGGTTACGCCACCGATCTCGGCGGCATCACCTCGCACGCGGCGATTCTGGCACGTTCGCTGAAAATACCCGCCGTCACCGGATTGCAGACCCTGAGTTCGGAAATTCACACCGGCGACCTGATGATTCTCGATGGCCAGAAGGGCGTCATCATCCTCCATCCCGCACCCGAGACGCTCGAGCGCTATCGCGCGAAAATCGAGCGCATCCGCGTGTTCGAGCGGGAGTTGGCCGGACTGGTGGATTTACCCTCCGTCACTCCCGACGGCCATGCGGTGGAATTGTCGGCGAACGCGGAATTCGTGGACGAACTCGACTACGTCATCACGCAGGGATCGCGCGGCATCGGCTTGTACCGCACCGAGCATCTGTATCTTGAGAAGGGCGAGTTTCCCACCGAGCAGGAGCAATACATCGATTACAGCGAAATCGCCCACGTGCTGTATCCGCAGCCGGTGATTTTCCGCACCTTCGATATCGGCGGCGATAAATTGCTCAGCGGACATTACGACGAAGACAATCCCTTCCTCGGCTGGCGCGGCATACGCATGATGCTCGACAAGCCCGAGATTTTCCGTGCGCAGTTGCGCGCCATACTTCGCGCATCGACGATGAAAAACATCCGCGTCATGTTTCCCATGATCAGCGGTGTGCTCGAGTTGCGCAAGGCCCTCTCTATGCTGCAGTCGGTGCGCGAGGAATTGACGGCCGAGCGCATTCCCTTCGATCGCGGTATGCAGGTCGGCGTGATGATCGAGGTACCATCGGCCGTGTTTGTGGCCGATGAAATCGCACGCGAGGTGGACTTTTTCTCCATTGGCACCAACGATCTGGTGCAATATCTCGTGGCGGTGGATCGCAACAACGAGCTGATCGCCGATCTGTATCAGGAGTTCCATCCCGCCGTCGTGCGCGCGGTGAAACAGATCATCGATACGGGACATCGCAACGGCATCTGGGTGGGAATGTGCGGCGAGATGGCCGGCAATCCGCTGGCCACCACCATGCTGCTGGGTCTCGGTCTGGATGAGTTCAGCATGGTGCCGTCGGTGATCCCCGAAATCAAGAACATCATTCGCAGCACGCCGCATGCGCATGCGGTGGAATTGGCCTCGCGCGCGGTGACGCTGTCCACCTCGCTGGAGGTGCGCGCACTGTTGAGCGAGGATTTGCGAGCACGCCATCCGGCGCTGTTCGCGAGTCTGCCCAACGGCAACAACGGAGGACACGATGAGCATCCCGCTACGCATTGACAGCCGCAACGCCCAGGACGCGGTCGCCTCACTGTGGGAAGAATCCCTGGCGCGCGTGCGCGCCGCACTGGAAACGCTGCAGCGCCGTGATGGTCCCGGCAACGATTTTCTCGGCTGGCTGGATCTGCCTGTGAGCAGCGGCGAGCTGTTGCCCGCGTTGGAGGCCTGTGCGCAGCGCTTGCGCTCGCAGGCGGACGCGCTGGTCGTGGTGGGGATTGGCGGATCCTACCTCGGTGCCCGGGCGGTGATCGACGCCCTGCGACCGCCGTTCGGGGAGGGTATGGAGATTTTCTACGCCGGTCACCACATCGACGGGGCGTATTTGCGGGCCCTGCTGCGCCATCTCGAAGGGCGGGACGTGTGTGTGAATGTGATCTCGAAATCCGGTACCACCACCGAACCCGCGCTGGCGTTTCGTGTGCTGCGCGCCTGGATGGAGCAGCGCTACGGCGCGGAGGAAGCCGCGCGGCGCATTGTGGCCACCACGGATTCCTCACGCGGCGCCCTGCTTTCGCTGGCGAAGGACAGCGGCTACGAGCGCTTCGTGATTCCGGACGATGTGGGTGGACGATTCTCGGTATTCACCCCGGTGGGTCTGCTGCCCATCGCCGCCGCGGGCATTGACATACGCGCGCTGTTGGCGGGTGCCGCTGCCATGCGCGCCGTGGCCTTCGATCCCGATCCCTCCGCAAATCCCGCCTTGCACTATGCCGCGCTGCGCGATGCGCTGAATCGTTCGGGCAGACCGGTGGAGGTGCTGGCATCGTTTACACCCGCGCTGACGCAGGTGGCGGAATGGTGGAAGCAGTTGTTCGGTGAAAGCGAGGGCAAGGACGGGAAGGGAATCTTTCCCGCCGCCGTTCACAACACCACAGACCTGCATTCCATGGGCCAGTACATTCAGGACGGAAGGCGCATGCTGTTCGAGACCTTCCTGCACGCAGAACACCCCGGCGAGGACCTCGAGGTGCCGCGCATCGACGCGGATATCGACGGCCTGAATTTCCTCGCCGGCACCTCTTTTGCGGAAATCAACCGCAACGCGCTGCTGGGAACAGCGCTGGCGCACAGCAGCGGCGACGTGCCCAACAGCACCATCACGCTCGAACGCCTCGACGCGGAGGCGCTCGGCGGCTTGCTGTACATGTTCGAAATCGCCGTGGCGCTGGGCGGATACGCGCTCGGCGTGAATCCCTTCGACCAGCCCGGCGTGGAAGAGTACAAGCGCAATATGTTCGCGTTGCTCGACAAACCCGGTTTCGAGGAAGAGCGTGCGCGTCTGCTCGCGCGTCTGGCGGGGCGGTAGCGCCGTGTTCGCGTAATCGACCGGTGCGTGATTTCTCGTTCCATCAATGCTGTATCACCGTTGTTTCATTCTCCAGAGCGCTTCATCATGAGTTCCATGTACGCCGACCGCATCCACGCCTACGATTCCACCGATATGTACTCGGTGCTGTGTGATTTTCCCGGACAGATTCGCACAGGGTTGGATATTGGCAATACCGTGCCGTTGACGGGACTGGACACGCGCGCGATTCGCGCGATGCTTGTGTGCGGCATGGGTGGTTCGGGCATTGGCGGCGATGTGTTGCGCATGGTAGTGGCCGACAAGGCGCGCTGCCCCATTGTGGTCAATCGCGATTATCAGCTTCCGGCCTGGGTGGATGCGCACACGCTGGTGGTGGTGATGAGCTATTCCGGCGGCACGGAGGAGTCTCTCGCCGCCTTTGATGCAGCCCGCGACCGCGGAGCGGCGTGCGTGGTGGTGACCAGTGGAGGCGCATTGCTTGAGCGCGCCGAGGCGCAGGGTATTCCCGCCGCGATCATTCCGGGCGGACTCGCGCCGCGCTGCGCCCTGGGCTACCTGTTCGCGCCGCTGCTCATGATCGCCGCGCGCTGCGACCTGTTCGACATTCAGGAATCCACGCTTCGCGCGCTGGTGTCCGATCTCGACCGCCTGGCCAAGCGCTTCGCCGATTACACCGACGACGAGAATCCCGCCATCACCATCGCCGAGGCGTTGCACGACCATCTGCCCGTGTTCTACGGAGCACAGTATCCGCTGGAGGCGGTGTTGCAGCGCTGGCGCTGCCAGATCGAGGAGAACGCGAAGACCCTCGCATGGAGCAATGTGCTGCCCGAAATGAATCACAACGAGATCGTGGGTTGGGAGCGACAGCCCGATTTGCTGCAGCGCATTTGTGTTGTGGTGCTGCATGATCGCGATGAATTGCCACAGATTCGCACGCGTCTGGATGTGACGTTGGATATTATCCGTCCGCTGGCCGGAAATGTTCTGGAAGTGTACGCCGAGGAAGAAGAATTGCTCTCACGGATTTTGGGATTGATTTACCTCGGCGACTGGGTTAGCTTTTACCTTGCTGTCGGCACGGGTGTGGACCCTTTTCCGATCGCCAATATCAACAGACTCAAGGACGCGCTGGCGCGCCGCTGATCGCCCACGCCCCGTGGAACTCCCGTGGCGCGGGCGCCGATGCGCAATACGGCGGGAGGCGCCGCCCGCGTCCGTCACCGCGGCATGAACGGATGGTGATATCGAAGCACGTGCAGCCATAGTACCAAGCGTGGTGGTTCTGCTGCTCCTCCTGCTCGCGGGATCGGAGTTGCAGGCGCAATTCCTGCCTTTCGGAAGGAACAAGATTTCCTACACCGAATTCGACTGGCGCATTCTGCGCACCGAGCATTTCGACATTTACTACTATCCGGAGATGGAGCAACTCGCGGGCAAAGGCGCGACCATGGCCGAGGAAAGTTTCGCGCGCCTGGAGCGGGAGTTCAACTTCACCATCCTCCACCGCATTCCGCTGATTTTCTACAGCTCGCCGATTCACTTCCAGCAGACCAACGTCACCCCGGGTTTTATTCCGGATGGGGTGGGAGGATTTTTCGAATTTCTGAAAGGCCGCGTGGTGATACCGAGCGCCGGCTCGCTCGAGCAATTCCGCCACGTGATCAACCACGAGCTGGTACATGTGTTCATGCACAACAAGCTCGAGCGGGTGATGCGCGCGCGCGGCCAGCGCGCCGACCGCTATTTGCCGTTGTGGTATGTGGAAGGACTGGCCGAATACTACTCCACGCAATGGGACAGCCAGGCCGAAATGGTGGTGCGCGACGCCGTGCTCAACGGCTACGCCGTACCCACATCGGCCATGTGGATGATCAGCGGCAGTTTTCTCATGTACAAGCTCGGCCAGGATGCGATGGGCTTCATCGCGCGGGAATTCGGCAGGGATTACGTACTGCGACTGATCGACAATTTCTGGAAGGCCGAGGAGTTTTCGGCGGTGATGCAGCTCACACTCGGAGTGAGCGCCGAGGAATTCGATCGCCGCTGGATGCGCGATTTGCGCAAGCGCTACTATCCGCTGATGGCCACGCACGACCGTCCTTCCGACGCATCGACGCCGATACTGCGCGAGGGATTCAACGCCAAGCCGCTGTACTACCGTCGGGGCGATTCCACGTATGTGCTCTACATTGCCAACACCGATGGGTACACCGGTGTGTTCATGCGCTCGATCACCGGAGGCGAGGCCGAGCAGCTTGTGCGTGGCGAGCGCGATGATCGTTTCGAATCCTTCCATCTCTTCGGTCCGCGCCTGGCCCTCGGACCCGATGGCTTGCTCGCCTTCGTGACGAAAAGTGGCGAGCGCGATGTGCTGCATCTGTACGATGTGCCGGCGCGCCGCATGCGTACGACCTTCAGCCTGCGCGATGTGGTGATGATCGGCACCCCCTCGTTTTCGCCCGATGGCACGCGCATCGCCTGTTCGGCGCTCAACGCGGCGGGTGAACAGGATGTGTACATCCTGGATCTTCGCAGCCGCGCCGTCGATCGCCTCACGCGCGACAGTTATGACGACCGCGATGTGCAATGGTCTCCAGACGGAGAGCGACTGCTCTTCGCCTCCGACCGTGGCCGCCATGGCGCGGAGGGGATGTACAATCTCTATCTGTTCGATCTCGCCACGGCGCGCATCACCGCGCTGACGCAGGACAGTTGCAACTATCTCTCGCCCGCGTGGAGCGCCGACGGCGCGTGGATCGTGTGCACAAGCGATCGCGATGGCACGCACAATCTGCATGTGCTGCGCGCGGAAGGCGTGGCGGGAATGTTGCCGGAAGTGCGACGCGCGAGCAGCTTCACCACGGCGGCGTTCGATCCGCATTGGACAGAGGATGGAGACGTGTTGTTTTCCGCCTACGATGCCGGGGCCTTCACCATCAATCGTCTCGGATTGGCGCTGGAGCGCCTTGATTCCCTGCCCGTGGTGCGACCGTTGCGGCCTTACCGCGCCACGGATCCATGGAGCGTAGCCACCCACGCTGGAGGCGGTGATGTGACGCGGGTGCAGTACGACAAGCAGTATCAGATCGACATCGCCCAGAGCGCCATTTCCACCGATCCCGTATTCGGCACGGTGGGAGGCGCGGCACTGAGCGTGAGCGATATGCTGGGTGATGATCGATACTATTTTCTGCTGTACAACACCGCGCAGACGTCGAGTGAATTCCTCAGCAGCTTCAACATCGCCGTGTCGCGCATTTCGCTTGGGCGCAAGCATCCATACAGTTACGGCATGTTTCATTACGCCGGACGGCGCTACGATTTGCTCGATCCGGACCGTTACTTCCGCGAGCGCGCATTCGGCAGCTATTTCGCCGTGGCGTATCCGTTGAGCAAGTTCCGGCGCTTTGAAGGTTCGGTGTCGCTGAGCAGTTCCGACAAGGAAGCCCTGGCCGAGGTGCGGCAGCGCAAGGCCTTGTTGCTCACCAACAGCGTATCGTATGTGAAGGACAACGCGTTGTACTATTGGACAGGACCGATCGATGGGAATCGTTTCAACCTCACCTTGTCCTACACCACCGACCTGCGGTATTCGAATGTGAACTACTATTCGGCGATGTTCGATTATCGCCGATACTTCCGCATCGGCCTCCGCTCGGCTGTTGCCACGCGCTTCGAATTCCTGTACAATCACGGCAAGGAGGCGCGGCGCTATTTTCTGGGCGGCAGTTGGGATTTGCGCGGATGGCCCCGTTGGTCTATACGCGGCACGAAGCGCTGGTTGAGCAGCGTGGAGCTGCGCTTCCCCGTGCTGGATCGCGTGGGTTTCGATCTGCCGTTCGGTTCCATCAATCTGGGTATCATGCGTGGAGCAGTGTTCGTCGACGCGGGAAACAGCTGGGACGAGCACTACGGAGAAACACTCGGAAGCATTGGCGCGGGATTGCGCTTCAGCCTTTTCGGCATTCTGGTGTTGCGTTACGACATCGGCAAACGCATCGAGCGGAATTTCACGCAGTTGCAGGGCGACATGTACCACCAATTTTTCTTCGGATGGGATTTCTGATGCGCATAGCCATCCTCATGCTTGGCCTGCTGTTCGCTGCCTGTTCACAGAGCAGCTTCATGGACGTGGCACCCGCCGCGGGTGCCTGGGATTGGACGCAGGAGGGCGGCAACGCGCAGCGCAACGGTGCGCGACCACAGGTGTTGCGCACGCTCGTGCCGGCCTGGGATCGCTCGCTGTCGGGTTACACCGGAGCGGGAACTCCGCTGTTGCTGGGCGATCTGGCCTTCGTTCCCGTGCTGGGTGGCATTGTGGACATCCTCTCGCTCAACAGCGGCGAGCAGGTTGGACGCATCAATACGCGGTGGTACATCGATGGCAGCCCCGCGCTTGCGGGCGAGCGCTTGCTGGTGGCGGGCAATGGCTCCGAAGCCACCCTGCAATGTTACGATGTGCGCAGCGCCGCGCTGCTGTGGGAACGTCGCATCGATCCCGTGGAAAGCGCAGTGTGCGTCGACAGCGCCTCGGTGTACATCACTACGGTGACAGGCCGCGTGCAACGCTATTCCATACCGGATTCATCGCTTGTGTGGACGCGCGAATTCCGCACCGCATTCAGCGCCGGACCAGCGGCGGGACGGGACGTCCTCCTTGTGACCGATATGCACGGCGATATGCGCGGACTTGCGCTGCGCGATGGTGCGGAGTTGTGGCGGCACGCGAGTGGCGTCGCCTACGTGGCCGGACCGATGGTGGTGGGTGATGCTGCGGTGGCGGTGAACCGCGCCGGTGCTTTGTGCATCGTTGACCTTCAGAGTGGAGCCGTCCGCGCCTCGGTTTCGCTGGGGGCGGAATGCCATGTTGCTCCCGCGCTGTGGAATGGCAATGTGGTGGTTGCCCTGGCCGACGGCCGCGTGCTGCTGCTCGATGCGCGTGATGGCACGACGCGCCATACCTGGCGGACGCGGGGTTTGCCGGGTGCGACTCCCGTCCCGGCGTTTGATGGACTGTTGCTGATGCAGCGGGACGGAACTCTTGGTGTGCTGCGGCGCGAGCGCGATGATTTCGAGCCGCTCGTCCGCGTGCCGAAACGCAGCGCCATGGTTCCCTTGCTGAGTGAACGTGGCGTGTTGCTTGTGGATGAGGAAGGCACGGCGTGGATGTTTCACCACGAAGGCGAAGGAGGCGATGATGAGCGGTGATCGCCGCGTGCTTCTCTTCGCCATGCTCTTCGGCTGCTGCACGATGCTGACGTTCACGGGAGTGTTGCGCGCACAGGATATCGAACCCGCATTTTCGCCGTGGGTGATGGTCGAGAGCGAGCCGCGATCGGCGGAGGTGTATCGCGGGGATTCGCTGTTGGGCCGCACACCACTGCGCGTGTCGCGAGCCCTGGCCGACAGTCTGACGGTGTATTATCCCGGGCGTGCCGTGTGGGGAGCGCGGAGCAAAGAGCTGCGCTGCCCGATGCCCGGCGAGCGCGAGGGTGTGGTCTTCGTTCGCTTCGAGGCACGACTGCGTCTCCGCAGTGTGCCTCACGGCGCGGCGGTGTTTCGCGGCGATACTCTGCTCGGCCACACACCGCTGGATGTTCCGCGCGACAGCAGCCTGCTGACACTCCGTGCGGCGGGGTATAGTGATGTGTCCCTGCGTGCGGACGTGGTGGAGGACGAGGCGCATATTGTCACGCTTCACGCGGAGCAGAGCGCGCCAATGCTGGAGGAGTGGAAGGGCGATATTTCCGCGCCGGGCTTGCGCGTGGCCGTTCCCGCCGGACTCGCCCTCATCGCCGGTGTGGCTTCGGTCATGTTCAAGCAACATGCCGATGGTTTGTACGAGGATTACCTCCGGAAACCGGATGGAGCGTTGCTATCTGAGGTCAAAAAATACGATATTTATGCAGGCATTTCGCTGGCTATTGTTCAAGTGGGTTTGGGGTATCTCGTGTACCTGTTGTTCGTTGAGCAATAGCCGGCCCGCGCGCCATCATGCCACCCGTGTTCCATTCATCAACGCCCGATCATGAGCGGAAAAGTCGATCTGCATACGCACACCTACTATTCGGACGGCGCGCTGTCGCCGCGCGAACTGGTGATGCGCGCGCACGAAGTCGGCATCGGCGTATTGAGCATCACCGATCACGACAATATAGACGGAATCGGCGAGGCCATGGGTGTGGCGGGGGATTTTGGCATTGAAATCATTCCCGGTGTGGAATTAAGTTCCACTCTTGGCACCAAGGACATTCACATTCTCGGTTACATGTTCGATCCGGACAACAGGCAATTGCGCGACACGCTGTCCTTTTTGAAAAAGGAACGTTTCATACGCGCCGAGCGCATTGTCCGCAAACTCAACAACCTCGATTTACCGCTGGACTTCGACAGCGTGCTCGAGCATGCGGGGTTGGGCGCTGTCGGGCGTCCGCATATCGCGGCCGCGATGCTCGACGAGGGATTGACGGAGAACTACGCCGAGGCGTTTGAAAGTTACATCGGCGAAAGCGGACCCGCCTTCGAGCCCAAGTACAAGATTTCGCCCGAGGACGCAGTGGAAATCATCGCCAACGCTGGCGGCATCAGCATTCTCGCCCATCCGGGTTGGTATGTGAGCGAGAACGACCTTTCCTATCTCATCCACGCCGGCATCGATGGAGTGGAGGTTGTGCATCCCGCGCACGACGAGCACCGCAGGAGGTACTATCGCGGTATCGCCTCGGAGTACTTTCTTCTGGAGAGCGGGGGCTCCGATTTCCATGGCGGCAAGCGCAACGACTATCCGAATTTCGGCACCTTTACCATTACCGTGGATACCGTGCAGGCGATGAAACGTCGCCTGTTCATTCAGTAACGTCGAGGAGACGCATGCACACGACCATTCAAGGTACCCTGCACGCAGGGACGTTTCGTTACGCCATTATCGCCAGCCGCTTCAACGACATTATAACCCGCCGCCTCGTGGAAGGCGCGATCGACTGCCTCCAGCGGCACGGTGCCACCGAGGAACAATACGATGTCGTCCTTTGTCCCGGATCGTTTGAATTGCCTCTCGTCGCGCGCAAGCTGGTAGGCACGGGCAATTACGACGCGGTGATTTGCATTGGCGCGGTGATACGCGGTGAAACACCACATTTCGACTACATTGCGGCGGAAGTGACCAAGGGAATCGCCAATCTCTCGATGGAGAGCGGTGTGCCCGTGGCGTTCGGTGTGCTTACTACCGACAGCACCGCGCAAGCGCTGGAGCGCGCCGGTCTCAAGCATGGCAACAAGGGTTGGGAGGCTGCGCTTACCGCCATCGAAATGCTCAATCTCTACAAGGCCATCGAAGGGCAGCCATCCTGATGCGCCACTTCATATCCCAGTGCGCCGCGATGCTGCTCTTGGGCGTCACGATCCTGCATGCGCAGGTGGGGACGTGGCAAACACTCACCGACATGCAGAATGTGCGGGACATCGCCGTGAGCGACGCGGGCATCATGGCCGCCAGCAGTGGCGGTGTGTTTGTCGAGCGCAATGGCGGATTCACCCGCTATACGAACGTCGACGGACTCTCGGACATCGATTACACGGCAGTGACCGCCCTCGACGGCGGCATTGTTGTGGGTTCCAGTGCGGGCATGCTCAACATCGCCATGGACGGAAATTGGATGTCTGTAAGCGATATCGCGCGGGCTACACAGTACTCGCGGCGGGGCATCACATGGCTGGGCGCGCGCGCTCCGTTGTTGTACATCGGCACGGAGTTCGGACTGGCGGTGTACAACGTCGACCGCCAGGAATTCGGAGATACCTATACGAAATTTGGCGAACTCGCGGCGCAAAGCGCTGTGCGCGATGTGCTTCTTGATGGCACACGCATCTGGGTAGCCACGGAGAACGGTATCGCCACCGCCGATCTCGATAATCCGAATCTGAAGGATCCGGCGAACTGGACGAGTTACACCGTTTTTCCCGGTGCCGGCGATGCCGATGTGCAAGCGATTGCCTCATTTGGCGGCCGCATCGTTGCTGCGACATCGGGAGCCTTGTATGAATTCACCGGCGGGGGCTGGCAGGAGCGACACACACTGGCCGGTGGCTCCGGCAGCATCCGTGCGCTCGCACCTCACGGTGGGGAATTGCTCGTGCTCACCACTGTGCAGCTCATGAGTTGGCGCATTGGCGAGGATGCGCGGACGGTGGGTGATCGGCTGGACAACGGCGCCTATCCTTCGCAGCCACGTTTCACCGATGTGCATGTCATTGATGCCGCGGTGCATCTCGCCTCCACGGCAGGAGTAACCACGTATGTGGAGGGAAGTCCGTGGACGTTCCGTAAACCCGAGGGACCGGGTTCGAATTTCTTCAAATCCATGGTCGTGGATGGCTCGGGCATGCTCTGGGGCACATCGGGTTTATCGGACGGAGGGCGCGGCTTTTACCGCTTCGATGGTGCGCGATGGCGCAATTATCTTGTGGCGACCGATCCAGACATCAAGACCAACAACATGATGTACGCCGCGGTGGCGGGTGATGGCACGCTGTGGTTCTCCACACGCGGCAATGGTGTGCTGCGTCTGTCGCCCGATGGGAGTTTCAGCGGTTTCAATCCCGCGAATGTCCCGGGCTTTCCCGGTGTGACAGTGGACGCCAATTACGCTTCGGTCGAAGGAGTCACCGTCGACAGCAAAGGAAATGTGTGGACATTGCACAACGAAACGAATACCAGCCATCTCGGCTGCCGCACAGTCGACGGGAGTTGGTACTTTTTCCGTTTGCCATCGGCTCCAACGGGCCTGTACGCTTCGGCGATGACCGTGGATCAATTCGGTGCGAAATGGGGGATTTTCACCTCCACACCGACGTGGAGCGGAATGTTCATGCACGACGACAATGGCACGCCTGCGTTGACCAGTGATGATCAGTTCAAATGGTTCCCGGCGACCGATGCGAATGGCATCAACGCCACGGACCTCGTCACCGCGGTGGAGGTGGATCGCCTGGGCGATGTGTGGATCGGCACCGACCGCGGCATTCGCACCATTTTCAATCCGCAGGTGAGCGAGCGCATTTCCAAAACCTGCTTCAACACGCGATGCAACGTGGAGGGGCTGTACATCACCAGCATCGCCATTGATCCCGTGAACAACAAATGGCTGGGCAGCAAGGACGGTGTGTTCGTGCTTTCCCCCGATGGCTCGGAAATCATCGCGCAGTACGACACGCGCAATAGTCCGCTGCTGGACAATGAAATCATCGATATCGTGGTTCACCCCTCAACAGGTGTGGCCTATATCGCCACGAGGCGTGGTTTGTCCAGTCTTTCGACGCCGTACGCGCAGCCGAACGAAAGCTTCGGGGAAATCCGCGTGGCTCCGAATCCCTATCGCCACAGCGTGGATGATCGCTTGTTGATCGACGGCCTGGTCGAGGGCAGCATTATCAAGGTGCTGACTGTGGCGGGTGATCTCGTGGTCGAATTGCCGTCGCCCGGTGGCCGCGTGGGATTCTGGGATGGACGCGATGCGAAAGGCGCGCCCGTGCCCAGCGGTGTGTATTTCATCGTCGCGGCCTCCGCCAATGGCAAACAGGCCGGTGTGGCAAAAATCGCAGTGATACGGGACTGATCGAAAGAAGCTGATGTTACGACATGGCCTTTGCCCGGCACACGGACAAAGGCCATGTTCTTTTCCACCAGTTGCGGATGCAACGACAGCGATGCAGCACGGCGCGCGGGCAAGCCCGCCGCTGCTCAACGCACGATGGTCACTCCGTGCTGTATGCTCCGCCCCATGCTGTGAATGCGGAGGTGATAGCGTCCGGGAGGAAGATCGCTCACCATCCAACGCAATTCGACATTGTCCATCGCGCCGCGTAGGGATTCCACGCGCCGCACGCGGCCCAGGAGATCCACGAGTTCAACACGTGTTTCCCCGGTGATTCCGGCAAGGGCGACACGAATCTCCGTCGCGGCCGGTTGAGGCGCAATCCACAGCACGTGCGGGAGGCCCGGAGGTGTGGTGGCTTCCACCGCTGTGCCGATGTCCATGGTGCGGAAGTACCATGGAGCCGACCACACGCTCGTGCCTCGTCCAGTGGTGACCTGCACGCGCCAATGGTAGGTCCAGAAACTCCACAGCCGCGGTGCGCGCACGGACGATACGGCAAGCGTGCTGTCGAACACGATAGTCGAGAACGATTCATCCAGTCCAATCTGCATGCGGTACGTACGCGCGTCGGGGACGGGATACCACTGGAGCAACGGCGTGAGCGCCACATCCGGGAAGCCATCCAGCGGGGAAAGGTGCCGCGGCGGCGGGGGAGCGGTGCTGAAGCGGCGAACTTCCGACCAGTCGCCAAATGCCGTCGAACCCTGATTCCCTCCGCGCACGCGCCAGTAATAATCGCTGTTCACCTCGAGCACACCCGAGGAATGCACAAAGCCCACGATGCCCAGTCGGTCTTCCACAAGCGTGACAAAGCCGAGATCTTCCGCGACCTGCAAATGCCAGCTCGCCGCCGTGTCGGTGGCCGCCCAAACGAATTGCGTGGACGGCGCGAGTCCAATGGCGCCATCCAACGGCGACTGTAACCGTGGCGTTCCTATGGTGGAGGCGCTGGTGGTGAAAGTCCACACTGCGGACCAATCAGTCCACACACTGCCCACGCGAGCGCGTACACGCCAGTGGTAGGTGGTCATCGGGAGAAGTTCGGGCGATGAGAAATTCGTGCTTCGCAAATCGTTGCGGTCGATGGTCCAGAATCCCAGTTGGGGATCGGTGGTCACCTGCAATTGATACATCGCCGCGCCCGAGAACGGCAGCCACCAGAATCCCGGCCTCGTGGACACTCCGGTGGAAGCATCCGTCGGAGCGAACAGCGTGGGCCGCGTGGAGGATTCGCTGATGCTGAACACCTGCGGCGAGACCGCGACACGCGCACTGTCGTAGGTGTCGCTGATGCGGATGCGGCAGGCGTTGGATGGCTCGACGGGCACAGTCCAATTGTAGGCGCCCACGGCGGCGGGAAGATTGATGGCGATGCTGCGCCAGAATCCGCCGTTGTCCGTTGTGTAGGCAATATCCACGCGCTCTATTCCCGCGCTCTCCCATCGGATTTGCCGCACACTGCCGATTTCCCACTGTTCACCGCCCGAGGGTGCGAGTACGCGGAGGCGGGGAATGGGCACGATTTCGAAAACATCGTCACTCACATCATCGAGATCGGGACGATCGATGCCTGTGATGCGGAAAAGACAATGAGCCGAAGGCGTTTGCGGTATCACCCATCCACGCAGGCCATCTGTGGCATGCGCATGTGCGATGGGGAGCCAGGTCACACCAGCGTCCGCACTGTAGCGCAACTCCACACTGTCCACCGCGGCGGATTGCCAGCGGAGCAGCTGTGTGCTTCCTTCTGTCCACCGTTCGCCTCCATTCGGTGCGATTACACGCAGCGCGGGGATGGGGCGGATGCGGAAGGGAGGAGACGTGGCGAATACGGACGCCTCGTCCATATCCGTGATGCGCAGCAGGCAACTGTCGGCAGGCGTAACGGGGATGGTCCACGCATACACTCCCGTGCGTGCATCGACGCCGGAGGCGATCGGCAGCCAGCCGGCGCCGCGGTCGGTGGAATAGGAAATGTCGATGCGATGTGTCGCGAGAGCGTCCCAGGTGATGTTCTCCGTATCGCCCACCTGCCATAGTTCGCCACCCGCCGGGCGCAACAGCTGTAGTTCGGGACGGCGGAAAATGGTGAATACCGCATCCGAGGTATCGCTTCGCCAGCCATCGACGTCCACCACGCGTACCAGGCAGCGCTCGGACGTGAGATCGGGTATGATCCAATCGATGCCGCCATCGACCATGGTCACCGATGGAGCGAATACCGTCCAATTCGCGCCGTTGTTGACGCTGTATTCAACGCGAACAGTTGTCGGGGCGCTACCGCGCCACGCTATGCGCCGCACGCCGCCACTGCGCCACTCCTCGCCACCATTCGGTGCGAGCAGTTGCAGGCCCATGCGCACATGCACGGTATCAATAGCCACGCGCGATATGGCGCAGTTTGTGCTGAGTGCCGAGTATTCCGCGCGCAGGCGGTTCATACCCTCCACTGTTGGAATGAAGCGTGTGGTGAACACGCCGTCGTTCGCCAACGTGTCCGGTGCGATGCCGTCGTCGCGCATCGGGAACACGCTCGTGGTATTGGCGCTGTCAGTCAGCAGCAGTTGCGCGGTGGGGGAGCCGGGCAAGGGCCCGTCGTTGTCGATGCTCAGGGACACGAGCACGGTGTCGCCGGTGAACACATGCTCGGCGGAGGTGTGGAGCCGCACATTCCGGCCGTTCTCCACATGCACGGCGAGCGTGCATTGTTCAGGCACCACCACTTCGTTGTCAAGGCGCAGTGTCCACTCGCCCGGCATGGGATCGAGAATGGTGTAAAGCAGGCTTCCGAGCGCGTCGATTCTCGTGTGGAAAATGGTGCTGTCATTGGCATTGGCCGCCGTGAGCACGCTTTGGTCTGGAGCGGTGACTTCGATCACCGGAGCGGGCCGGCCGGGATACGATACCACAAAGGTGATCGAACGGGTCAGGCAATCCGCGGTGATGGTGGGGAGCCCGCCAAGCACGCCGCGCAGGCGTCGCACATCGCGTGCGATTCGCGCCACCTGTGGCGACATCACGAAATCGTTCAGCGTGCTTCGCGACCAGCGACAATCCAAGGTGCCGCCGAGCGTGGCGACATCGTGGCGTCGGCCTCGATCGTCGCGCAAGGCCAGCACAGGATCGAAGAGTATGCCCCCATTGACCGCGGGCATGGGCCAACCGTATCCATCGTGTTGCACAGTCTGCGACGAGAGCGGATGCATGCCGCCGGGACGCGTCATCGGATAGAGCGCATTCCAATCCTCGATGCGCTGCTGCTGCGGGGGAGCAAGCCAGCGCACATCCGCGGGATAGAAAAAGAGACCCGCATCGGCAAAGCGCTGCTCGTCCTCGATGGTCTCCAGTTCAAAACGGAGCAAATTATCCTGTGTAAGGCGGATGCGCCAGGGAAGAGCCGGATCGAAAGGCAGCGCCGGGGCTTCGAAAAGCCGCAACACAGGGATGGACACATCCACGCGCAAGGGTGCCGCGCCGGCCGGCAGCAATTGGCCCTCGCCGAAGCGGAGACTGTCGGGTCGCATGAGGAAAAGCATGCGCAACCGCTGAGCCCACAGTGCGCTGTCGCTGCGCAGAAAAGCATGCATTACCTCCGGCAGAAATTGCGCATCGGGAATGGTCGCACCCGGATCGTGCAGATCGGGTGCGTGCAGCATGTCGTTGGAAAAGCCGGCCAGTGCGCCATTCCATACACCGTGTCTGTCGAGAAGAGCGGAGGCGAGCGCCACAACACCGTCGTCGTGCATGCGCGATTCGCGTGGCTGCGCTTCGACATGGTGTACAGGCGGACTGCCCGCCAGGGAAAGCATACGCACGCCGGCGGGGAGCGGAGTTCCAGCGAGCCGCAGCAGCGACGGCGCAGCGGGCGAGAGTTCGCGCAATGCCGGAGCCGCCGCATCCATGAAGCCGGACACAAGCGGACTCGTGCCGTAGGCCAGTCCCGCGCGGAAACGTCCGGCATGCGGCGTGGCAATGAATACCGCATCAGTGATGTCACCGCGAAAGGCCACGGTGGATTCATCGCCGAAATACATGTACGCCCGCGCGCTTCCCTGCATGTAGGCGCGCAACGCAAGCCCGCCCGTGCCATGGCCCACGGCCGCCACGAGATTCGTGTCGTAGAGTCCCGCCAGCACATCGAGATCGCGTGCCAGCAGCCAACCGTTCTCCTCGAACGACTGGTCCGGAGGATGCACGATCTGCCATACATCGTACGCATCGGCTGCGGCGGCATCGAGACGCTGCACGCGGCCGGGGTAACTCGTCCATGCATAGTCCGATTTTCCATTGAAACCGGGAGTGGCGATGTCGATGGCGCCGAGTACGTCGATATCGGCACCCCAGGCCGCGTCGCGCCGGGCGAGATCGCCCAGAAGGATGAGCGGACGCCGGTCGGGTCGGATATGGGCAAATCGGTACTGTCCGCGGCCGTCCGGATTACCGCTGAATCTTGCGGGCGGAATAAGCAGCGTCGTGGGATTCAGGCGACCAGTGACAGCCTCACCCATGGCGATGAACGGCGCCAGCGCCCGGCCGGGATGCCACGGGAAGCGGGAGGCCGTTGGAAACAGCCATCCCGTGCTCGTCGGCTGCTCGACGGGATGATCCGCGTAGGAACTCATGTCGCGGTGGTGGACAACGATGGCGTCCTTGCGGCGCCGTGCGCTCAGGTCCTTCAGTGGATAATGGAATCCGGTTTTTCCCACCACCGTGCCGGTTGCGTCGAGCAACAGCAACTCGGTGATGTTCTGCGTCATCATCGGGAGGAATTTCATCCAGTAGAAATTCGCGTAGCCCAAGGTGTCGACAGGCATGCGAATGCTTATGGGAGAAAAAGGTGTGGGATCGCCACTGCCTGCATAGCCCCACAGCTCCACCGTGCTCACGTATGGTCCGCCCGGTTCGACAACGCGAATGCCGACGGCTATTTCGCTCTGCGGTATGGGCGCCACGTCGATCATGTTCGCAATGCGCAACGTGTCGTATCCGGCGCTGTCGGCTACAATCAGCGTCACACTGTAGCGGCCCGGCACTTCGTACGTCCACCACGGCTGGCGTTCGTCGCTGTCCATGATACCGTCGTCGTTGAAATCCCATGCGCGGAAAATCACCGAGTCCCCGGGCGTGCTTCCATCGGTGAAACGCACGGTGAGCGGAGCTGCACCCGAATCCACATCCACGGTAAACTGCACATGCAATTGCGCGTGCAACGCGGGTGCGCCGAGGAGGAGCAGCAACAGAGCGGTGATGGTATGGTGCAGAATGCGGAGGGCGGAGGAGTGCGATGCAGACATGGCATGCTCCGTTGGCGAATCGAAGAAAAACTGCGTGAAGAACGCGATTTACAGCAATCGTCTCAAGTTACGGTATAGCATCCTGTGTTTCAAGGTGTTGCCAGTCCGTTTCGGATGATAGGGCAGGTTGCCGCGCGGCGCTTCGAACGTGCATTCCTGCCTTGGCGCACACAGCACGGCGCTCCTCAATCTGGTTGCTCCGCACGCACGCGCGGTTGCTCGTGTGGTGGAAATGTGCAGGCGCCGTGCTAGTTTACGGATGGCGCGGGTCCGATTTGCCGCGCCTCACCCCATGCAGCACCTGGAGCCTGCCATGATCACGCACCCCGATCTGCCACAGAACCGTGAGGATCCCGAGCGCAACCGCGCCGTGCTGCTCGCCGCGCTCGAACACACGTCCTCAACGAAGCTTCGCGGTGATGCCACGTATTGGCGCACCTTTCTCTCCTGGTCCGCTCATCCCGATGCGCTCGAAACACTGGATACCGTGCAACGTCACGCCTGGGCTGCGTTGTGCGCGCACCTGCTGCGCTTGTTGCCCTATACCATGGGTGATCTGTTTGCCGACAGGGCGGAAGAACTTGCATCGCGCATGTTCCTTGAGGCCCCATCCGAGCAGCGACGTATCAGCTACGCCGAAGCGTGGCTGCGTGCCCGACACCTCGCCGCCGCTCTGCGCGCGGTGCGCCCGGACGCCCGCGTACTGCTGATGTGCGCGAACAGCATCGAGTCGGCATTGATCGATCTCGCCTGTCCGGCACATGGCATACTCGTCGCCCCGCTCAGCACGCACAGCAGTGCGGAGGAAGTGACGTGGGTGATGCGACGTCTCGGTATCACCATCGCCATTGGCGACAGCGTCGAGCGTGTGACCGTGCTGCGCAATGCTGCTGAGCAGCAGCATCCCGCGCCGCTTGTGCTGGCCACACGTCCGGATGGTCTGGAAGCGGGGAAGGACGTGCGTTTTCTCGACGCTGTGCTCGCCGAGCACGGACAGCATGCGCACGAGGCGGCGCCCGTCGACATGCTGAGCACGGCCACCGTCATGTTCACCTCCGGCAGCACCGGGCAACCCAAGGGTGTGTGTTTTTCACAATGGGCAATGCTGTCGAAGCGTTTCGCTCGCGCGGCGGCGCTGCCCGCGGTGGGCCGCGATGAAACATTGCTCTGCTATCTGCCCCTGTTCCATACGTTCGGTCGTTTCCTGGAACTTCAAGGCATGCTGTTCTGGCGGGGGCGGTATGTGTTCGCACGCGATGGCTCGCGCGAGGCCTTGCTCGAAGGCTTGCGCACGGTGCGTCCCACCGGGTTGATCGGCGTGCCGCTGCGCTGGTCGCAGTTGCGCGACGCCGCGTTGCGGCGCATGGAAGGGAAGTCGATGGATGAAGCGCGCGAGCTGTTTCGCGCGGTAAGCGGAGGAGCGCTGCGCTGGGGCCTGTCCGCCGCGGGCTATCTCGATCCCGCGGTGTTTCGCTTCTTCCACGAAGCCGGCGTCGAATTGTGCAGTGGCTTCGGCATGACCGAGGCAACCGGAGGTATCACCATGACGCCGCCGGGTGCGTATCAGGAACACTCCGTCGGAATTCCCCTCCCATTGCTCGAGGCGCGCCTGGGGGCGCGGGACGAGTTGTTGATCCGTGGCAGCTACGTCGCGGCCTCGCTGCCGGAGCAAGGGGCGCTGCCAGTGGTCGATGCCGAGCAGCCCGCCTGGTTCGCCACCGGGGATATCTTCCGCGTGCAGGATGGCGGGCATTTCGAAATCATCGATCGCATCAAAGACATTTACAAAAACAGCAAAGGACAGACGGTTTCGCCGCTCGCCATCGAACAGCAGTTCCGTGACGTGCCGGCGATAAAACGAGTGTTCATCGCGGGTGATGGGCGCGAGTACAACGTGGCGCTCATAGTTCCGGATACCGAACATCCGCTTTTCACTCCGGCGCACGACGATGGCGAGCGGGAAGCGTATGTCAATGAAATTGTGCGCACTGTGAATGCGCGTCTGGCGCCGTTCGAGCGCATCGTGCGCTACGCCTTGCTGGAACGGGATTTCGATGCGACATCAGGAGAAGTCACTCCGAAAGGATCGTACAACCGCCGCAGCATCGCGGCAGCATGTTCGGCACTGATCGAGGGTTTGTATCAGGACAGAACACTCACGCCGTCCGTGCGGGGATTGCAACTCATCATCCCGCTGTGGTTGCTGCGCGCCATGGGAATCACGGCGAACGAATTGGTTGCCGACCGCGAGGGTTTGCGCAATCGCTCCAGCGGCATGCTGCTTCCGGTTCGCTGTGGCAGGGATGCGCACAGTTGGGTTGTGGGCGATGTGGAATACGTGGCCGTGGATGCGCGGATCGATGTCGGCACGCTGTGCAGGCAGCCACGGGGGTGGATGGGGAATGCCTCGCTCGCCGCGTTTTTTCCCTGCCGCGAGGGCTGGGATGCGTCGCATGTCGCTTTGCCACCGCTCCGTGCTGCGGAGGCGGCCGCCGATGCGCTGGCAGTACTGCCGGAAGCAGCGCAGTTTTCGGCACTATCCCCACGCGTGCTGCGTGTGCACGCGCTGTTGGCGCGCATACTCACAGCGCCGGCCGAAGCAGTGTTGCAACTTCTGGACGATGTCGGAGCCGAACTCGAAGGCGCGGGCAGCCATCTCGCCCAGGTGCTGCGCTCTCGACTCGCCGCTCTCGCCTGGCACGCGGACGAACGCGTGCGCAGCGGCGCGTACCTGACCCTGCTCCTCTGTGATCCATTTCCCGAGGATGGCGAACCGTACGCGGAGTTCGTGCACGCGGGCCGCTCCTTCCTGACAGAGGCGTCGATCAGCGCAATTGCCGAGCGGGATGTACGTCACGGCCGTCTGGCCGCGTTGCGCGCGCGCCTTCGTGCCTATCGTGAAAGTGACGATCTCGCCTTGCAGCGCAACGTGGCGTTGACGGAATCCATCATCGCCCTGCTGGCGCGTCTGGCCGAAAGCACTGTGGACGCGGTATACGAGGTGCGCGCCGAACTCTGCGCCTGGTTGTTGCACGACAGGGAGCATGGAGGCGATGGTGGTCCGGCGCTGCGCGCGTTTTTCGCGCTCAAGGACCACTACACCAGGTTGTACACAAGAGTATCGAGAGACGCAGCGGTGGCGGAGCAGCTCCCCCGTGCGCTGCGTTTCGAGGCGGGGATCGATGACGCTTTGCGTGAACGTCTGGGAGCGCTGTTCGCACGCACTCCCTTCCTTTCGCTGTCGCTGCTCATGATTCATCGGCTTCCCGCATTGGACTGCCGTCGCATTGCGGATGGCGGACTCTGGATTTCGCTGCTGCCGTCGCAGGGAAGCTCCCGTCGATTCCTGGCGAATGTTCGAACGAAGGAAGGACAGCATTTTCCATTTCAAATCATCCTCGACGCCGGGCTCATGCACGACGCGGCGCTCGACACCTTGCAGCGCTTCATCGCGCTGGCGGGAGCCGTGCGTGGTCCGCGCGTGCTGCCGCGCTTCGGTAGTTTCATGCCCGAACATGGCGCGGTGTCGCTGCAATATGTGGATGCACTTTCAGTGTGGGACGCATTGCGTGGTGCCGTGGCCTGCGCAACCGCCGACCGCATGGATGCTGCGCGTCTGCACACCTCGCTCGTCGAGGGCATGGCCGCGTTCATAATCGCATGGGAGCAAAGCGGACGTGGAATGCTACCGGGACGTGTGCATCCGGCGAATGTTGCCGTGCCGTCGGATTGTCTGCGCAGTCGTGCGATGATACTGGACATCGAAGGGTGGAGAAGCACGCACAGCGCGGCAGAACTGCTCAGCGAACTGGCGATGCATTTCATCGAAATGCTCGGAGCGCAATTTCCCGAGCATGCGGATCAACTCGATGCGGGGTGGCTGTACGACGCCGCGCGAGAAGCCCTCGGCGATGTGGAAGCGGAACGCGTGCTTCTTGCCGCGGCCGAGGTACTGCCGCTGGACCGCGCCGCACTTCGCGAGCGATTGCTTGAACGCCTGCGGGAGCATCATGCAGCATGGATTCCCACACTCTCCGTGCAACGCGTGATCGCATGTTTCCGCGAATGGGATGTCAAGCATCCGCAACGCGCTGCGGCCACGCGTCATGCCCATGTACGTGAATTGCTGCGTGTGCATGAACTGGAGCAGGCCGCACCCATCCAACGCTACGCCGTGTATCGACACACCCTGTTCGCCGACGCCGATGAGGCCGTGCGCACAGCCTTCGACGCATTGCTGCGCGACATGCATCGGCGCGACGACGTGCAGCCCATGCGCCTGCCCGCCATGGCGCAGCTTCAGGACGCCTTGCGCGATGAAGAGCAGCGCGAGGCCTTGCTCCACCTCGTGGCGCCGTTGGCCGACGCGGGCAGGCACGCGCTGCGTCCCGTGGCGGGGAGGCCTGTGCTCGTCCGGCGCCTGCGTGCCGGCGATGGGGCCGAGCTGTCGCTGCGCGAGGCCACCCGCGCATCCGAAATCGGTGCGCTCTACGATCTGTTCCTGCGCGAGCGCTTCCCCATGTTGATGGTCGAGAACATGCAATACATCGTCGTGGAGGATGCGTGGAAGCGCATTCTCGGTGGCGCGGGATACGTGCTGCGCGCGCCGGAACTGATATCCATGGAAATGTTGATCGTGGACGAATCCTTGCGAGGCCAGGGTGTGGGTCGGGCGATTCTGGAGGATGTGCTTCGACGGGCTCGCGAAGCGGGCGTGCCGCTGCTGCGCGCGCCGCATTACCTGCGTGCGTTCTGCCTTCGGCAGGGATGGTACGAGGATGCGGACCACGGGGATGTGCGTCGCGCCGTGGAGTGAAGCTGCCGCAGGCGTGTGTGACTGCGCGTTCCATGCGCTGGAGCGAGTGGTGCCTACCGGGCACAACCGCAACGCCCCCGGTGGGCATCGATGCTCCGTGTCAACACGGGAGGAGCAAACGTTGCGCACCGAGGGCGTGCGGGGAGAGCGCTATTCAGGAGTGGCGCTACTGTCGGGGAGTGAACGGTATGACGCGGTTGGACACGGGCTTGCGCGTACGCAGATATGCATAAATGGCGCGCAAGTCCTCGTCGGTCATCCTGCTGTAAAACAACCACGGCATGACGGTGTTGAAGCCACCCTCGGGCACGGACACCTCGTGCGCGGCTGAATCGGCGTAGGCCTTGAAGCGCTGGACGAACATGTCCTCGGTCCACGCGCCGATACCGGTTTCGCGGTCGGGGGTGAGATTGGCTGTACGCAGCGTGCCATTGGGAAGCTCGAAGGCCGAACCGCCGGCGAATTCCTTGCCCGGTACAGGCGCGCCTTTCTCCATTGGCGTGTGGCATTCGGCGCAGGCGGCCGCATTGACGAGATACTTGCCATAGGCCACACGGTCGGTGGGAAGCGGACGCGTCTCATGCGCTGCCGATGCTGGAATGGTACGCATGATCAGACTCATCGGGAAATTCGCCTCGCCCTTCGGCACCTCGTGCTCGATGGCGGGCAAGGTGCGCAAATAGGCGATGATGGAATAAATGTCCTCCTTGTCCATTTTCCCGAAGTTCGGGTAGGGCATGATGGGGAAGAGCACACGGCCGTCCCTGCTCACGCCACTGGTGATGGCGCGGTACAACTCGCCGTCGGTCCATTCCCGCAGCCCTGCGGGCGTGATATTCGAGGACGTGAACGTGCCGGGCAATCCCATCTTCTCGTCGAAGCGCTCACCGCCCATGCCTTCCGTGCCTGGCACCACGGGCGCCGCGAAACGAGAATAGTCGCGCTTCGAATGGCAGTCGATACACATGGACACATTCTCCGCGAGGTACTTTCCTCGAGCCACACGCTCGGGCGTGATCGCCACCGAAATGTCCGGAGCATCGCCGACGTTGGGAAAAGCCAGCATCATGTACGCGTAGCCGCCGACCAGCGCCACAACGATCACTGCGAGCAGGGCAAGAAGGATCCGTTTCATTCGTCGCATTGTACGAACTCTCTCCAATGGTGAAGTAATGTTGGATAGTCACTCGTGGCGGTGCTTTCGCACGTGAATTTCGTCGGAACACCCAATATCCGCGAAATATTTGCCACTAGCAACGGTGTACGCGACCGAAGCAGAAATGATTCAATCAGATTAAGTTTTTTTTCACGAATGGAAGCACGGGCGCGTCAGCGGAACGCGCTCTGCCCCCGGCGGAAGGCGGTGAAGGCCGAAGCCAGCACTGCATCCTTGCGGTACACGTCGTCGCGGAATTGCAGCACGCCGTTGCTGTCCACCCACGAGGTGTAATAGTCGATGTAGAGGGGAGTCTTGTGCGGAAGAAACACGGGCTTGCTGTGCACCCGGCTGTTGATGGCTTGCTGCACGCGCTCGGCGGTCCAGTCCCTGCTGCCCTCGAGCAGGAAGCGGGCGAATTCCATGGGCTTCTCGATGCGCACGCAGCCGTGGCTCACCGCGCGTGTCGCGCGCTTGAACGCCCATTGCTGCGGAGTGTCGTGCAGGAAAATGCTGTGATCGTTCGTGAAGATGAACTTGATATTTCCCAGCGCGTTGAGATCGCCCGGACTCTGCACGAAACGAAACGGAAGATTGCGCGGATTGTACTCCGACCAGTTGATGCTGCTGTGATCCACCAGCGAATCGCGCTTGTACACGCGATAGCCCTTGCGCCGGAGAAAGCCCGGATCCTTCAACGCGCTGAAGTACACCTCGCGCGCGCCGATGCTGCTCGGCACATACCACGGGGGATTCAGGATCAGATGCGTCAATGACCCGTGCAGCATCGGCGTCTCGTAGTTCTTTCGATCATAGGACTGCTGCGTCTTCGCCATCATGCGGGCGTAGGAGGGATCGTAGGACAGCGCGCGGGGCAGCCCGGTGCAGACCTTCATGTCCGTTTTCACCTCTCCGTCCTCGATGCCGTAGAGCCAGAACTCCGGTATGTTCACCCGCACATAGCGGCCGCGCTCGGGGTAGCGCACCCAGCGGAAGCGCTCGAGCGTGCGCTCCATTTGCGCCACGTACTCTCCGCTCGTCTTGTTGAGGCGGGCGATGGTGCGCGGACCCAGCACGCCGTCGGGCAGCAAGCCGTGACGTGTTTGATAGCGCATCACGGCGTACACCAGCGCGCTGTCGTACACGCGGCTGCCGAGGCGCGCGAGGCGCATGCTGTCAAGCTCGTACGAGCGCAGAGCCGCAGCGGTGAACGGCGAGACCAACGGCGAGGGACGCGCGTAGGTCGCGGGGAGTTCACCCGTCATCAGCAGACGTTGCGTGATGTACGGCAGAAGCGAGGAGGTGTCGCCAGCGGAGATCTTCTCCACCGATGGCGCGGGGATGCGCGGCCATCGCATGCCGTTGTCGGATTCCCTCCACTGGCGCAAGGCCGCGCGCAATGTTGTGTAACGCGTGTCTACGGGTTGAATGCCCCGCAGGTAGGCCAGAATATTCGTGCTGTGGAGAGGTTCGAGAAACTCGCGGTAGCCGGGACGGTGTACTGGCAGGTAGTAAGACGCATCGAGTGTGCGCGGGTCGAATACTCCATAGCGCACATGCTGGTTGTAGCGCAACAGCGCATCGGACACATACAGCTCGATACGCGCGAGGCTGCCATTCAATGCACGTGTGTCCTCGCTCCCCGCCATGGTGTTCATCATCTCGCGCCTCAACGCGGAGGCATGGTACCACTCGGGATTGAGCCCATGCTCCCAGGCCTGCAACAGCCAGGGTAAAATGGACTGAATACGTCCGGGGAAATCCTCCTCGCGAATCCACAGCGGCTCGAAACCGCGGGCGGTGTAGAAGTTGCGCAATGTGTCGCGATGCACCAGCCCTCTGGGCAGCGAACCTGAGAGAAACAGCGCTTCGATGGTTTGCCGCACGTCCGCATCGCTGAAGGACCGCGAAACGTGGACCTCCTGCGTTGCGCCGTCTTCGGGCAATGCGTTACCGCCGCCGGCTTGCAGACAACCCTGCAAAGCCAACGCAGTCAGCACATACAGACCGAGAGAAACAGTATATCGCGCGAACATGCGGGCAATCGAATGTCAACCGTGAGCAACACTATCTTACAAACATAAAGATTTCCCCGCGCTGTTCAAATACAGCCCGCACGCGCGTAAACGGCCCCGCCGGCCGCCCAACATGGAACGATGCAAAGGGTATGGAAGGTCACTGCGTGCGCGGCCTCGGCCCGGGACTCAGGACAAGCGCGGCAGCAGCACCGAGCGGGCATGTTCGACGTCCGCTATCGTGTCCAGCTCCATGCACGGCCAGGCGCTCACATCCACAGCGTACAGGTTGTGCTCGCCAGCGTGAATCACACGCTCGAAGGCCGCTTCGTAGAACACGTTCACCAGCCCCTCGTCACGGATCATGCGATCCGTCTCGGCGAACAGCGCGGCCGCGAACCTGCGTGAGAAACGCTCGATGCCAATGGATTCGCCCGCCGCTTCGGCGATGGGGACGATTTTCGAAATGTCGAGAATGCGTCCGTCGCCGTCGAGGCGGACTTTGATTTCCTCTTCGCCCACTGCCGCCATGTTCACCGCGGCGCAATCGGCATGTGGCGCGTCGAGCAACGCGCGCGGAATCGCGGCATCGAAGAGGATGTCGCTGTCGAGCAGCAGCATCTCCCGATCGGCCAGGGCCTCGCGCGCGAGCCAGAGCGAATAAATGTTGTTCGTCGAGGCGAAGTCCGCGTTGTGTATGTAGCGGACTGGTACATCCGGATAATGCATCGCCATGTGCTCGCGTATCATGTGATCGAGATACCCGGTCACGACGACGTAATCCCGAATACCGTTGAGCAGAAGATTGTCCACGGTGCGTGCGAGTATGCTGCGTCCACCAATGTCGAGCAGGCATTTCGGTGTGTACTCGGTCAGGGGACGCAGGCGCGAGGCGATGCCCGCGGCAAGAATCAGAGCGGTCATGACTGCTGCTCCAGGGTGAGGGAATGGTCGACGCGTTTCTGCACCAGATACACCAGCAGCACCCAGAGATTGCCGACAAGCACCAGCAGCGGCAGGTACAAATCGAAGCGATGGAAGAGCGCGGCGATCACCACGAAGGTGAGCTGGCTGGTGGGACCGACGAGCAGCCAGGCCTGCATCACGCGGCGGTTGGCACGCAGGTAGCGCTCGGGGCTGGTGTTCGTTATTGCCTCCTGAGCGCGCTCACCGCGCGTGAGTCCACCCTGGAAGCGCGAATATCCGAGGTAGACGCGGATAATGAGACGGTCGAAGGCGCCTTGCCGCGCGGCTTTCAGCCGTTCGTATTCCTGACGGAAATCCTCGAGATCGTCGTCGAAGGTTCCGGGACGCTGCAACACCACATCGAGAAAACGGTTGCGGTAGTAATCCACCAGAATCGAGTGCAGCATATTGCTGCCGCCCGCCGCCGCGGTGAGCAGCCACCAGAGCAGGGCATTGTCACTTTGCCAGGCGTAGCCGATCGCGATGCCGAAATACATGGCGACGTTCACAATGTAATCCGCCACCCCGTCGAGAATGCGTCCCGCCTTTGTTCCGTTTTTCTTCAGGCGCGCGAGTTGCCCGTCGCTGCAATCGAGCACATCGTAGATCACGAGCAACGCGGCGGCGAGCAGCGCGGCCTGCGCCGTTCCGAGACCAATGGCTACAGCACCCGCGATGCCAAAGAGCATCGACACCACGGTGATCTGATTCGGAGTGATGGACGTGCGTAGGATGGATTTGACAAAAAGGAAGGCAAGCGGCCGATACAGCACCATGTCGAGGACTTCCTCCACCTCGACCATTTTCAACGAGCGCTTGTACTCGTCGAGCCACTTCATGCGTCGACCCGGCTGGACATGAACTCCGTGATCGCATCGATCAGCAGACGATTTTGCTCCTTCGTTCCGATGGTGATGCGGAGGTGACTGTTCAGTGCCTCTTCATTCATGAACTTCGGTATCAGTGCGCGCGCATCGAGAAAGGACTTCAATGCGCTTTTAATGTCCGAGGGGATGCGCACGAGAATGAAATTCGCGTGGGAGGTGAATACTTTGAATCCCGGCAACGCACCCAGCGTGTCGCGATACAGTTGCTTGTCCTCGGCCATGGCACGCGCGACGTTCGCATAGTACTCGGGAGAATCCAATGCTGCCAGCGCGACGAGTTCCGACAGACGGTGATAGCCAAGGTAGCGCGCGCTGAAGCGTCCCAGTTGCTCGAGTCCGGCACCGACGATCGCGTAGCCGATGCGCACACCGGCGAGTGCGAAGTATTTCGAAAACGTGCGCACGATGACCAGGTTCGGATACGTTTCGTACAGCATGCGCAGGCGTCCGGCGTCGGAGCCGTCGTGCGACCAGTACGCTTCGTCCAGCACCACGACTGTGTCGCGCATGGTGTCGAGCACGCGCAGCAAATCCTCATGTCCGAGACTGTTGCCCGTGGGATTGTTGGGCGAGCTGATGAGCACGAGTTGGGGGTGGTGCTCCTCGTACTGGCGCAGCATGGTGTCGATATCGTAGTAGTAGCTGTCTTCGCCTTCGACGATGGGATACTCGACCTTGATACCGCGCACCTCATCGGCGATGGTTTTGTAATACCACCAGGAATGCGATGGGATAAGAATGCGTCCGCCTGCGGGGAGATAGCAATGGACGGTTTGCTTGAGAATGTCCTCACCCCCGTAGCCGAGGAGAATGGAGGCCTCGGGTATGCCGTAATCGCCGGCGAGGCGTTCGGACAGTGTGGATTTGACGCCGCGCGCAAAATCGCGGGAGTAGTTGCTCATCTGATCGATACCCGCGTTGCGCAGTACTTCGAAACACGCCGGTGCGGGACCGTAGGGATTTTCGTTTCTGTCGAAATACAGGGGTGTGTGTGACATGGTGTAACTCCGTCGTTGCCTCCGCCGCGCTCTCAGGTCGATGGTCGACCATCCTGCTATCCCGCGAGTGTCGGTGTGCCGCCGACATGCCCTGATCGCGGTGCGGAGATCTGCTCCGTTGGCTGGAGGGACATCCCGTCTGTGGGCGAAGCCACGCAGGCGAACCGTCGCACGCCGGAGCGTGCCGCTGGTTTCCAGCAAGTTGTAGGAGGGGAAATGCCTGCTCCCCGGCACAACCGAGCAATGTTACAGAGATTCCTCGCTCAATCCAAACCCATTTCTCATGCCCTCATGCTCGCATGCCTTGCTCCATCGCCACCTCCGGCGCTCGCCGTTGCGGCTCACATTCCTTTTGCCATGAAGCCCCCGTCCACGGCGATAACCTGTCCGCTGATATAGCTCGCGGCTTCGCTGCAGAGAAACGCCGCCAGACCGGCAACCTCTTCCACTTCTCCCACGCGGCCGAGCGGCGTGCGCGAAAGCACGCGTTCATACCAGGCGGGATCGGACAGCACGCCCTCCACCAGCGGAGTGCGAATGTACCAGGGAGCGATGCAATTGCAGCGAATGCCATCCACGGCCCATTCCACGGCAAGGTAGCGTGTGAGCTGGGCTATCGCCGCCTTGCTCATCGCATAAGGCGCGCCTGTGGGCACGGTGCTCAATCCCGCCGTGGAGCCGATAAACAGCAGGGAGGCGGTCCCCGCGCGCTTCAGGGCCGGATGCAAGCCCCGCGCCAGTTCGAAACTTCCAAGCATGTTCGTGTCCCACACCCGGGCGATGTCCTCGGCACTGTACTCCACTGTGGGCTTGCGGATGTTCGTCCCCGCGCTCAGCACCAGCGCATGGATGCGTTCGAATTGTTCGAGGCATTGCCGTGCGACGCTGTGGCGCTGGGCGGCATCGGAGACGTCGCCCTGTATGCACGTCACCATCAGACCTTCGGCGGCCCACTCCTCGCGGCGCGCTGCCAGTTGATCGGCGTTGCGCGCGATGACAGCCACGCGCGCTCCGGCGCGGGCAAACAACGTTGCGATAGCGTGACCGATGCCGCGGGTTCCGCCGCTGACGACGATGCTGCTGTTGGTGAAGTCGAATCGGACCTGCATGTTCTTTTTCCCGCTGTTGTCGCGCTGTGCTGCGAATGCTCGCAGGGGACAAAGTATTTCACGCGGACGAGAGAAACCAATATCGCCATCGGTGCAACCATGGCAATGAGGTAGGTGCGGTTGCGCATTCAAAGGTGTTTCGAAGGGGGAGAAGAATTATCGCTGCGATTCCGGGCGATTTTCCGTACATTTACACGATTGTGTCATCACGATGCCGCGTATTTCCGCTGTTGCCGACCTGTTGAGGTGTGCGCGGCCCGTGATGTGTCAATTCATGCATCCGCTCACAGGAATGCCGTTGTTCCGCATGCTGCCTTGCCTGCCCATAGCACAGAGAATACCGCGCGCGCCACGCCGCGCCCCGGCGGCGCGTCTATTGCTGTTGCTGTTTGCGCTGCTGACCTTGTGGCCGAGCGTAATGGAGTGCCAGGTTCCGGCAGTGGAAACGACGACGCAGCCGGAAGCGCGGCAACCCTCGCCGCGGCTGCGCTACACCGGGCGTTTGCTGTCGCTGGCTCTCGGCAGCGGCTTCTTGCTGCATCAGGGCGAATTTGCGGGAAGTTTCACCGCGCCCTTGTTGCATGCGGAATTGGGCTACACCATGTTTCCCGAATTGGGCGTGACCTTCAGCGCCGACATCGGCAGCATGGGGGTGAAGCGCGACGCGACAGCGGTGGATCCCGTGCTGTACAAGTTCCAATTCCCACGCGACACCGAACTTCGCGGCGCCGAGAGCAGCATCGACATCACCAGTTTCGCTATTTCCGCCGAGGTGAATCTTTTCCCCCGGCAGTTCTACAATGTGTTTTTCACGGCTGGCGCGGGACTGGCGTTTTACAAATCCTCGGATTTCGATGACGCGGTGGTGCGTCCCACAGCCGATTTCCCGGCCACGGTAGCGGTGCCCGTCGGCGTGGGTGCCGAGTATTTCATCATGCGCACGCTTTCGGCGCAATTGCTGCTCAAGCAGCATTTCCTTTTCCGCGGCGATATCGACGCTTTCGATCCCGCCGAGATCGCGGCCGAGTACAATCGCCGCCGGCGCCCGCGTATCGACCTTCCGACGGGGGGCAACGACGCATTTCTGAGCGCGTCGCTGTCGCTGCGCTGGTTCTTGTTCGAAAGCAACGACTACGACGGGGATTTGCTGCTGAATGCCGAGGAAGAGGAAATCGGTACCAGTCCGTATCGCGTGGATACGGATATCGACGGCCTGACGGATTTCGAGGAGGTGCGGCTGTATACCACCAATCCGCTGAAATTCGACACCGACGACGACGGCCTCGGGGATTACATGGAAATCATGAAATACAACACCAATCCCCGCAAGCCCGACACCGACGACGATTTGCTCTCGGATTACGATGAACTGATGCGTTATGACACCGATCCGAACAACCCGGATACCGATCTCGACAAGTTGAGCGACTACGAGGAAGTCATTCTTTACACGACCAATCCCCGCAATCCCGATACCGATTACGACGGCTTGGACGATTATGCCGAAGTGAAGGTGAACAACACCGATCCGCTGCGCCCCGATACCGACGACGACGGCATTTACGATTTCAACGAAGTCATCACCTATCGCACGAATCCGCGCAGCAACGACACCGATGCCGATCGCTTGCTCGATTACGACGAAATCGCCTACTACGGCACCAATCCACTGAATCCCGACACCGACAGCGACAGAACGAGCGATTACAGCGAGGTGTTTGAAACGCGAAGCAATCCGCTGCGCTACGACGAGAATCTCCCGGTGTCGCAGGGCAGTGACCGCCGCTACTTCGCCGAATTGCTCGAAACCCGGCCCTTGCCGGGCGGCGGCATTTCCTATCTTATCGCGCCGGTAATCACCGCGCCTCCTTCATCGCGTTTCCAACCGGGCAGCCTCGACAGTCTGATAGCGAACATGGCCGACAGCACCTTACAGGCGTCGCGCGACGGCACCGGCGCGATCACCCATCGCGAGGCCGATCCCTACCGTCGTCGCAACGTGCAGCATGTGCCGCCTCGTAGCCGACGCACCATGCTGCGCATCGACTCTCTGACCTTGCGGGCGGGGGACATCCTTTCCTTTTGCAACATCACCTTCGAATACGACCGGGATCAGTTGCAGCAATCGTATCTGCCGCTGCTGGACGAGGCATTGCGCCTCTTCCAGAGCAATCAGGGCATGACGGTGGAAATCCGCGGCCACACCGACAGCGATGGCGACGAGAACTACAATCAGGCGTTATCCGAGCGACGCGCGCGGAGCGTACGCGATTATTTCGTGGGAAAAGGCATCGCTTCGACGCGTTTTCGCACTGTCGGTTTCGGTGAAAGCAAACCCATCGCCGACGACAATAGTGAGGAGGGCCGCGAGCGCAACCGCCGCGTGGAACTGTACATCATCTCGATGGAAGGCGAGCGCGGGGGAGGCAGACAATGACCTCGCATATCCTTCCGCCGCTGTCCTTCGTATGCGCCGCGCTGCTGTTCTGCGCCCTTCCCGCCATGGCGCAACCCACGGGCGGTTGGCCGGGGCGGCCCCGCATGGCGGATGGGAAGCTGTCGATGACGCTCGGTGCGGGAGCGACGCGGTATTTCGGCGAATTCACCGATCAATCCAACGGCTTCGAGTGGAATGCGTTGCTCCGCTACTCGGTACTGCCGTGGCTGGATGTCGGCGCGAATGTGTACGGCGGTTCCTTGCGGTACACGCGACGCAATCGCCGCAACATGGGCGAGACCTACAAATTCCAATTCGGATCGAACGAACCCCTCGATCGCGACACCGACCTTCTGTCGATCGAGGGCCTGGCACGCATGAATCTCTTCGCCTATCAGCCGGTGAATGTGTTCGTGGATGTCGGCGCGGGCGCGGCCATGTTCTCTCCGCGGGATTACATTGAAGGCACGGCGGAGTATCTCGCACGAACCCCCATCACCGCGCTTTCGGCTCAGCTCGGAGCGGGGATCGAGTATTTCTTTTCGCGCGATCTTTCGGTCAGCGCCTCGGCCAACGGCCACTTCGTGTTGAGTGGCGAACTCGACGCCTTTGACTCCGGCGAGTTGGTGAGACTGTATGATCAAGAGCAGAACCCCGCGGGCAATCCCGAGCGCGCGAAAACCGCCTACGACAGCTACCTGTCCCTGCGTATCGGTGTGAGCTGGTACCTGTTCGCCGATAACGACACCGATGGCGACCGTCTCAGCAACGACAAGGAAGCGGCGGCTGGAACCAACCCCTACGATCCCGACACCGACGGCGACGACCTCGACGATTTTCTCGAAGTGGAGCGCTATCGCACCAATCCGCTGTTTTGGGACAGCGACAACGACGGACTCAGCGACCATGTGGAAGTCACCAAATACAAGACCAATCCCAACGCGGCCGACACCGATGGCGACGGTCTGAGCGACCGCGAGGAAATCATGGTGTTCGGCACCGATCCCAAGGAAGTGGACACCGACGGCGATGGATTGAGCGACAGCGACGAGAAGCGTCTCGGCTGCAATCCACGCAAAGTCGACACCGATGGCGACGGCATCTACGACGGCGACGAGGTGTCGGTGTGGCGCACCAGTCCGGTGCTGCCGGACTCCGATGGCGACGGCATCAACGACTACGACGAGATTTATCTGCACCGCACCGATCCCGTGCAGGCCGACACCGACAAGGACGGGTTGACGGATTTCGAGGAAATCCGCCTGTTCCGCACCAATCCGCTCGTCGTTGATACCGACGGCGACGGCGCCACCGATTACGATGAGATTCGCAAGCTGGACAGCGATCCGCTGCGTTCCGACCAGCAACAACGTGCTCCGGCGCAGCGCGCGCCGGGCAGAAACCAACGTTGAGGACTTCGCGAAAGGAAGACCGCCATGAACATGCTACGCGCTTCCATAGTGTTCGCCGCTTTGCTGCTGCTCGCACAGGCCCTGGGCGTGACAGATCAAGCGCATGCCCAGCAACAGACGGAAATCGAGCGCCTGGAATTGCTGGTGCGCAGTCGTCAACAGCGGGGGGAAAGGGATTCGGTACTTGTCCGACTGCTTCTCGATCTCGCGCAGGAATACCGGCGCGGAAATCCCGAGCGCGCCCTGAACATCGCGCGTGAAGCCGAATCGCTCGCACGCAGCATCAACGACAATCCAGGACTGGCGAACTCCTTCACAAGCATCGGCATAACCTATGCAGGGACAGGGGCTTGGGTGCGTGCCCTCAACCATTTTCTCAAGGCGCTGCAGCTCAAGGAGGAACTCGGCGACCAGCAGGGGATGGCGGCCCTGCTCTCGAATATCGGCGTGCTGCACGGCAAGCTCAACGACGAGGAGCGCGCGTTGCGCTATCACCAGCGCGCTGCGAAGTACTTTCAGGAAACGAGCGATGTGCGTGGGTTGTCGTATTCCTACAACAATATCGGCGTCATTCACATGGATCGCGGCGAATACGACAAGGCCTTACAGCATTTTGTCGCATCCCTGGATCTGAAAAAGGATTTGCGCGATGTGCAGGGCCTGGCCAGCACGCATCTGAATATCGGCATCTGCTACTTTTTGCAAGGCGTGCTCGCGCGCGCCGAGGAGAATTTCCAGCGCGCGGCGGAATTGTACACCAATATCGGCGATAAAACGGGTCAGGCCGAAACTTATCTGCGCATGGGCATGCTGCAACAGGCACGCAAGCAGTACCCTGCCGCGCTGCAGCTGGGCGAACGCGCGCTGGCCCTCGCCACTGCCATCAACGCGCGCGCCGTCGAGCGCAATGCGCTCAAGTTGTGTGCCGATGCCAATGCCGCGCTGGGCAATCACGCCCCTGCGCTGGATTACTACCGCCGCCACACCGCGCTGAAGGACTCGCTGTTCAATGAAGAGAGTTCGAAAATCATCAACGACATGACCGCCAACTACGAATTGGCGCAGCGGGAGAAGAGCGAAAAGGAAAACGAACTGCTGAAACGCGATCAGCAGATTAAATTGATGGAACTCGAGCGTCGAGCGGCACAACTCAAGGAGCAGGACCAGAGCATCGAACTTCTGAACAAGGAGCGCACGATCAGCGCGCTGAAGCTCAAGGAACAGGAAGCGCAACTCATCACCCAGCGCCTCGAGGCCGAGCAGCGCAAGGATGAAATCGCCCTGCTGCAGAAGGATCGTGAACTCCTCGCCCGCGAACGCGCGCTGAAAGACGCGGAATTGCAGCGCCAGGTGTCGCTGCGCAATTCCGTGATTATCGGCTCGTTCTTTCTCGTCATCATTCTTTTCCTGCTCGGCGTGAGCTATCGGCTCAAACGACGCACCGCGCTCATTTTCCAGCAGAAATCCGAGGAACTCGAAGCCGCCAACGCCGACATCCGCAAGCATGAGGAATTGCTCCAGGATCAGGCGATACAGATCGAGCGGAAAAACGAGGAGCTGACGCGGCAAAATGCCATGCTGGAGCAACTCAACAACGAGAAAAATGAACTGCTCGGCATTGTCTCGCATGATTTGCGCAATCCCATCGGCGGCATTCTCATGGTGGCGGAAGCCATGACCGAGGAAGGCCGCTCGCCCGAGTACCTGCGCGCCAAGGCGCAATCCATTCACGAAACCGCTGGCATGGTCATCACGCTCGTGCGCAATCTCCTCGACATCAACCGCCTGGAAAGCGGCCGCATGCAGCTCGATCAATTGCCCATCGACGTGCGCCCCTTGCTCATGCAACTCGTGCATGCGCATGCCCGCTGGGCCGAGCGCAAGCATATTCGCATCGATGTGGATCTGGCCGACGATGGCACGCTGATCCTGGGCGACAAGGGCGCCATGTCGCAAATTCTGGACAACCTGATTTCCAACGCCATCAAATACACCGCGCTCGGTTCCACGATTCTGCTTCGTATGAGGCGCGCGGATTCGCGCATTCTGCTGGAAGTGTGGGACGAAGGCGAGGGCATGACCGAAGAGGACGAAGAGCGCATGTATCAGAAATTCGCCAAGCTCTCGGCCAAACCCACAGGCGGTGAATCCTCGACAGGTCTCGGTCTTTCCATCGTCAAAAAACTCACCGAGACCATGGGCGGCGCGGTGAACTATCGCCGCCGCGAGGAACGTGGTTCGGTGTTCACTGTGGACCTCCCCGCAGCCTCGTTCAACGGCTCGTCGCACGAGCACAATCTGGCCGACGCCCGCGCCGAGGCCTGATCACACAGTTTCGATAGAAGGGCCGATGTCCGCGTGCACGGGAGCACGCGTGGGTGCGAAGGGCATGCCATCCCTTCGTAGCAATTGCGTCACAGCCGTGGGCGCGTTCCCATCGAGTGCGCCGTGAATCCCCGCATGAACTGCTCGCATCACATGTGCAGTTTGGAACACATTACCACAATCCGCACGGAGCGATTCATGGAACACCTCACCAAGCAAACCTTTCTCGAGAAAGTCTTTGATTACGAAAACAAGAAGGAATGGGAATTCAGCGGCGAACGTCCCTGCATCATCGATTTTTATGCCGACTGGTGCGCGCCCTGCCGCATGGTGGCCCCGATTCTCGAGGAACTGGCCGAGGAGTACAAGGGCAAAATCGACATTTACAAAGTCGACACCGAAGCCGAGCAGGAACTGGCCGCGGTGTTCGGTATCCGCAGCATCCCGTCCATTCTCTTTGTGCCGATGAGCGATCGTCCGCAAATGGCTGCCGGCGCGCTGCCCAAGGAGTCGTTCAAGCAGGCCATCGACGAGGTGCTGCTCAACGCCACGCCGGCGCAACACTGATTCCCCGCGGCGTGCCGCGCGAGCGGTGCGTCGACGGTGGCGACAATCCGGACCACATGGGACGCTCCTTCCGTGTGGTCCGGTGTTTTTTATGCTAGCATCCCCCTGCGGGCATTGACAATCACGAGCGCATCGCGTACAATGCGCCTGTAATCCACACCATGGCAGCCAGGCACGATCCGGCATTCATATAGAATCACCGATCACTTATCGGCAAGCGGAGGTGCGTCATGAAAGAGCTGCGACAGTCGCAATGCCTCGAATTCTTTCACGAGATGATGAAGCTCGTGACCACGAACAGGCATTACGAGCGCGTGTTTCACTTCATCGTCGACCGACTTGTGCGGCTCTACCATTGCCGCGCATGCGCCATAGTGCTGGTGGATCGCGAGAGCGAGTATTTGCGCATCGAAAATCAGTACGGCCTGTCGCATGAATACTGCAAGGCCTTCCGTTCCCATCTCGCCACCGGAGCGGTGGGGCGCTTGATGTGGACGGGCGAGCCGCTGGTGATTGCGGACGCGCGGCAGACGCCGGATTTGCATGAGGAAGTGGCCATGGAGGGGAGCTTCGCCTCCTGTCTCATCGCGCCCATTTCCGTGCATCATCAAACGTTGGGATATCTCTACGCCGACAGCGGGGAGGTGGGAACCTTCACCGAGGAGGAGCTTCCGCTGCTGCACTCCTTCGCACGACTGGCCGGACTGGCGCTGTACATGTCGCGTTTGTACGACGAAAATCTCCGTCTCGACAGGCACGATAGCGAAACCGGCTTGCAGCGCTACTCCGCCTTTTCCGAAGTGCTGGCGCAGCATCTGCATCGGGCGGAGGAGAGTGGCGAACGGCTTGGCCTGCTGATGTTGGACATTGACAACTACAAGCGCATCACCAATACCTACGGTGGCGAGGTGCGCAAGGCGTTTTTGCGTGAATTCGGCGGCTTGCTGCGCAGGCAGGCGCGGAGTTTCGACGAACTGTGCCGTTACGGTCCCGACGAGATTCTCGTGTTAATGCCTGCCGCCGATGTCGAGATCGCGGTGGAGATTGCCAAACGGCTGTGCACGGCGATTCGCGCGCACACCTTCACCGAACATGATGTTCTCACCACGGTGAGCGGTGGCATCGCGGTGTATCCGGACGACGGCATCTCGGCCGATGAACTGCTGCTCGCGGTCAAACATCGCGTTTTCGAAGCGCAGCGCCACGGTCGCGATCAATTGCACCACAGTGCGGGACACCTCCGCTTCTCGGAGTGAAAAAAAAATCGCCGGAACAGGTTTCGCGGGAACTATGGGCGAGAAAATAGATGTTGTAACATATATTGCAATTTGAAGCAATTTTCTCGTCCATTCATCATACACAGGAGTTCTCATGAAAACGATCGCTTTCGCCATCGCTCTGATGCTGGCCACAGTGTTTGGCGCGACCGCCCAGACCAACTGGAATTTTGACAAGACGCATACCAACATCAAGTTCAACGTGACCCATCTGGTGATCTCCGAGGTGGATGGATTCTTCAAGACCTTCGATGGCAAGGTGAGCACGAAGGGTGACAGCTTTGAAAACGCGCAGGTGGAATTCACCATCGATGTGGCGAGCATTTGGACCGACAACGAGAAGCGCGACGAGCATTTGCGCTCCGACGATTTCTTCAACGCCGAGAAATATCCCAAAATCACCTTCAAGAGCACGTCGATGAAGAAGACCGGCAAGAACACCTACAAGATGGTGGGGGACTTGACCATGCGCGACAAGACGCGTAAAGTCGAACTCACCGTGCGCCACAACGGCACCACCAAGGATCCCTGGGGCAACACCAAGGCCGGCTTCAAAATCACGGGCAAGCTCAACCGTTTTGATTACGATCTGAAATGGAATACTATTACCGAAGCCGGTGGCGCCGTCGTCGGCAAGGAAGTCCGTCTCGACATGAACGTGCAGTTGGCCAAACAGTCGTAATGCGTCTCGAGGACGAAATACACCAACGCAAATTCAGCAGTGAAATGCACAAGCTGGCCGTGAATATCCTGTATACTCACGGCTGGCTTGTGTCACTTTTATCCGAAGCGCTCAAGCCGCACGATCTCACGCTGGCGCAATTCAACATCCTCCGCATTTTGCGCGGGCAGTATCCCAATCCCGCCACCATTTCCCTGCTCAAGGAACGCATGCTCGACAAGATGAGCGACGCGTCCCGCCTGGTGGAACGCCTGCGCGTAAAGGGCCTTGTCGAGCGCGCGGTGTCGGATCACGACCGCCGCAAAGCCAATGTGCGCATTACCCAACAAGGCCTGCGGGTGCTGGAGGAGATAGGGGATTTTCACTCCGAAATGGAGCGCATGCGGACGCGCATTAACGCCGAAGAGGTGCGACACATTAACGATGCGCTCGACCAACTTCGCGAGTCATAGGGCTTCCCTCGGCTACGACGCAATCCTCGACGGCAGACGGGAAACCCGTCACTTCCCCCCGCAGCAACCCGGTGCTTGCTCATGTGCTTGGCTGTGCACGGGTGCGGCTTGTCCCTTTTTCTTCATCATGTCCATGTCGGGGCTGAGGAAGGGGATGCCGAGTGACAGTCCGCGCAGCACGAAGAGCAATCCCAGCACGAACACCCCCACGGGTATCAGCCGCGTGATGCGCTTGCGCGCCTCGCCTGTGATCCAGCCGCTGGCGTAGGAAGCGACGAGCATGACCGGCAGCGTGCCGAGTCCGAACAGCAGCATGTACAGCGCACCGCCCGCCACACTGCCCATGACCAGCGATCCCGCCAGCGCCATGTACACCAGCCCGCAGGGAAGGAAGCCGTTGAGCACACCGATGGTGAACAATGATCGTGTGGACGCATTGCCCAGCAGTGCTCCCATGCGACGCTTGAGCGCGTCCAGCATGCGATCGTAGCGTCCCGCCGGCAGCACCCTGCGCAATACGCTCGCCGGAATGATCACGCTCAGAATCATCAGCCCGCCGGCAACAATGCCCAACCATTGCTGGAAGCCCGCCATCGCGATGCCCTGTCCCAGCATGCCCGCCACGGCGCCCATGAGCGCGTAGGTCACGGCACGCCCCAGATTGTACAGCAGGCGACCGAGCAGAAAGCGCCCGCGCTCGCGTGCATCTCCGGGCAGAACCAGTACGATGGGACCGCACATGCCGAGGCAGTGCAGACTTCCCACGGCGCCTATGGCAAAGGCCGACCAAAGCATGGTTGTTCTCCGTTACTGTAGGTAAATCCGTTCCTCGAGATAATACTCCGTGCCGCTCTCCGTCCAGGTGAGCTTCACAATCCACTGGCCGCTGTGCAGTCCGCTCACGGAAAGCACCTGCCGTCCCTCGGAATTGAGCTGCAGGGGACGGGTCACGTCGCGTGTGGCGTCGGATATGCGGAAAAACTCCACGCTGCCCGCGATGCCATCATAGCTTTCGCGTGGCGGGAAGCTGAGTATACAGGTCTTGGCTTCGCGGTCGATGCTGATCACCGGCTTGATGTCCAATTCCTTGGTGCGCTTGCGGGTTTCCATTTTCTCCTGGAATCGCAGATCCTTCTCGTAATAGTCATCGGTCACCAGATGGTAGTCTTCCTGGCTGATGATGATGGTCAGGCCGATACTCACGATCAGGAACACGACGATCACGATCGTGATGCCCACTGCCCAGGGATGATAGGTCCGTTTCGCCATGCGTTGCGCCTTTCCTTAGCGCGCGGGGCCCATGAAGCCGGTTTCCACCGTTTCCAGCAGACGATCGCCGCTGTACAGCCCGATGCGGACGGGCGTTTTCATGCCACGCAGCTTCGCCAGGGGCATGTCGATGAAAAAGGCGTTTTCCGCCAATCCGGAGGCCTTCGCGAAAATTGTTTGATTACCAACCACCGAGAGCGTCCCGCTGTGATCGATGAGCACGAGTTTCAACGGGAGGTTCTCGCGTGTTTTATTCACGACTTTGAGTGTGAAGAGGTTGCGCACCGTATCCTGTCCCTGCATGATGTACAGGGTACCGGGCGCGCGGAGAATGGTGGCTTCGACGTCGGTGCGCGACAGGAAGAGGAAGGCGATTACGCCCAGCAGCAGTAACAGCACCACGCTGTAGCCGATGATGCGCGGTGTGACGATGCGTGTGTCGCCGCTTTCGATCGAACGATGCGAGGCGTAGCGGATCAAGCCGCGCGGATACCCCACTTTGTCCATCACGTTGTCGCACGCGTCGATGCAGGCGGTGCAGTTCACGCACTCGAGCTGCGTGCCGTTGCGGATGTCGATGCCGGTGGGGCACACCACCACGCATTGATGGCAATCCACGCAATGGCCCGCGTCGTCGCGGGTTTCTTCCTTGCGGTATTTCTTCCGCGGCTCGCCGCGTTTGAAATCGTAGGAGATGACCACGGAGTTTTCATCGAGCAACACCGATTGCAGGCGACCGTAGGGACACACCAGCACGCAGGCCTGTTCGCGGAACCAGGTGAACACGAAAAAGAAGGCGCCGGAGAAAAGCAGCATGGCGATGAAACCGCCGAGATGGTCGCCGGGCGGCGAGGAAACGATGCGGCCGAGTTCCTCCACGCCAATGATGTACGCCAGGAAAATGTTGCCGATGAAAAAGGACAGCGCGTAGAAAATGCCGATTTTCAGTGCCTTTTTCGAAATCTTGTCCGGAGTCCAGGGCTGCGCGTTCAAGGCGCGCTGCGCATGCGCATCACCTTCGATGAGGTATTCGATTTTCCGGAACACCATTTCCATGAAAATGGTCTGCGGACAAATCCATCCGCAGAAAATTCTTCCATACACCGCGGTGAACAGAAAGATGGCCACGATGGCGGCGATCATGCTGAGCACGAAGAGGTGGAAATCCTGCGGCCAGAAGGTGATGCCGAAGATCACGAACTTCCGTTCGAGGATGTTGAACAGCAGCAGCTGCTCGCCATTGAGCGTGATGAACGGGGCGCCGAACAGGAAGGCCAGCAGCAACCAGCTCAGATAACTGCGCCATTTGTAGAATCGGCCGGATGGTTTCTTCGGGTAAATCCATCGTCGCTTGCCGTGCTCGTCCACCGTGGCGATGCGATCGCGGAAGGTGATTTCCTCGAGGAATTGCTCGACATCGTGCTGCGAACTCATGACAACCCTTTCTCCATGAAGGCGGAAAACAACGGGATATGGAACCGCCGGCGCGGGGCCGGCGGTCTCGCTCACTTCATCAATTCGCCCTGAGGCGCCTTTCCGTTGGGCGGGGCGGTGCCGTGCAGCTTCACCAGTACGAAGCTCGCCATCGCATTGATTTGCTCCGGCGTCATGCTCTTCTCCCACGCCACCATGCCCTTGGCGGGCACGCCCTTGGTGATCACTTTCACCACCTGCGCGATTTTGTTGCCGTGGATCCAGTAGTCGTCGGTGAGATTCGGTCCTATGCCTCCTTCACCGGCCCTGCCATGACAGGCCGCGCATTGCGCGTCGAAGAAATTCTTCGCATCGGCCAGCAGCGTGGCATCGGTGATGGGTTCGGTGATGGTGGGAACGTCCGCTTGCGCGGGCGCGGCACCGGCGGGCAAGGCCCCTCCGGCGGCCACATAGGCCTCGAAGATATCGGGGAAGCTTTCGCGCAGACTCGCGATTTGCGCCGCATCGGCATTGCGCATGGCCTGAAGCATGTCCTTGCGGAATGCGGCGTAGGCCTCGGCGCGTTGCACTGCCTGCATGCGCGGCGTCACATCCAGATCCTCGGCGGAGACCGGAGTGCGATACGAGCTGAACAGCACGCCCTTCGATTCGGGACGGGCAGGGACGTATTCCGGATCCACGTCACGGAGATACTCCGTCGTTTGGAGGTCGCCTGTTCCGAACACGTGGAAGTGCAGCAGGTACACCACACCCATGACGATGGTGATGTAGAAGAGATTTTTCCACCACCCCGGCAAATCGTTGTCGAATTCCGAGATGCCATCGTATTCGTGATTGAGCAGTTCGTCCTGATCTTTTTTCTTTGCCATTGCTAATCCTTGTCTTCGGCTGAGGATGCGTGCGTGAGAGTGCCATCGTTCAGCGGCAGCTGCTCCATGCTCTCGATGTAGGGGGAGCGCAGACGCAGCACGCGTATCAATATCGCGATGAACGCGATGAAAAACAGTACGGTGGTGACAATGCCCAGGATTTCAAAAGATGAGAAATCCACCAATCGTTTGAACATTCTCTACTCCGTTTTGATATCCGTGCCAAGGCGCTGCAGGTAGGCGATCAGCGCAATGATCTCCTTGTTCCACCGCGTCTTGATGCCGGCGGCATCGAGTTCCTTGGCAATGGTTTCGGCCTGCGCGCGCAAATCGTCGGCCGCCTTTTTCTCGAAGCCCGGTGCGTACGGTACACCTATCGAACGCAGGGCGTTGATCTTCGCTTCGAGATTCGAGTAATCGAGATCGTCCTCGATCAGCCAGGGATAGGGAGGCATGATCGATCCCGGCGACATGGAAGTGGGGTCGTACATGTGATTGTAATGCCACGCGTCCGGATACTTCCTACCCACACGCTGCAAGTCCGGTCCTGTGCGCTTCGAGCCCCAGAGGAAGGGATGGTCGTACACATATTCGCCCGCTTTGGAATACTCGCCATAGCGCTCGGTTTCGCTGCGGAAGGGACGTATCATCTGCGAGTGACAGCCCACGCAACCCTCGCGTATGTAAATGTCGCGCCCCTCCAACTCGAGCGGCGTGTACGGCTTCACACTGGCGATGGTGGGGATGTTGGAATCCACCACGAACATCGGAATGTTGCCGATGGCCGAACCGATGAGAATGGCCACGGTGGCGAGTATGGTGAATTGCACCGGACGGCTCTCCAGCCAGCGATGACCCCAGTAAGTTTTATCGTCATGCGCCAGCACCGCTTTCAGCGGCGGGGCCTCGGCTTCTTCCTCCGCCTGGAAAGCACCGCTCTTCGTGGTTTTCACCAGATTGAAAATCATGATCACCGCGCCCACGATGTACAGCGAACCACCCACGGCGCGCATGTAATGCATGGGAATGAGCTGCAGCACGGTTTCGAGGAAGTTCGGATACTGCAACACGCCATCGGCCGTGAACTGCTTCCACATCAAACCCTGCGTGATGCCGCTCCAGTACATGGGGATCACGTAGAAGAGTATGCCAAGCGTGCCGAGCCAGAAATGCCAGTTTGCCATTTTCACCGAGTACAACTTCGTTTTCCACAGCCGCGGCACCACCCAGTAAATCATGCCGAAGGTGAGGAAACCGTTCCAGCCCAGGGCGCCGACGTGTACGTGCGCGATGGTCCAATCGGTGAAATGCGAGAGGGCATTCACGCTTTTGATGGACAGCATCGGTCCCTCGAACGTTGCCATGCCATAGGCGGTGATAGCCACGACGAGGAATTTCAGCACCGGATCCTTGCGCACCGTGTCCCAGGCGCCGCGCAAGGTGAGCAGGCCGTTGAGCATGCCGCCCCAACTCGGCGCGATGAGCATGATCGAGAACACCGTGCCCAGCGATTGCGCCCAGTCCGGCGTGCTGGAATACAGCAGGTGATGCGGTCCCGCCCAGATGTAGATGAAAATCAACGCCCAGAAATGGATGATGGACAGCTTGTACGAATACACCGGCCGATTGGACGCCTTGGGAATGAAGTAGTACATCAACCCGAGATAGGGCGTGGTGAGGAAAAACGCCACGGCGTTGTGCCCGTACCACCATTGCACGAGCGCGTCCTGCACTCCCGCGTAAATCGAATAGCTTTTCGTCAGCGTCACCGGCACTTCCATCGAGTTGACGATGTGCAGCACGGCCACAGTGACGAAGGTGGAGATGTAGAACCAGATCGCCACGTACATGTGTTTTTCGCGGCGCTTGAGAATGGTGCCGATCATGTTCCAACCCCATACCACCCAGATGGCGGCAATGGCGATGTCGATGGGCCATTCGAGTTCGGCGTATTCCTTCGACGTGGTGATGCCCGCGAACAGCGACAGAGCCGCCGCCACGATGATAAGCTGCCAGCCCCAGAAGTGGATTTTCGAGAGAAGATCGCTGAAATTGCGCGTCTTCAACAGGCGCTGGATCGAGTAGTAGTACCCGAAAAAGATGCCATTGCCCACGAAGGCGAAGATCACGGCATTGGTGTGTATCGGCCGCAGACGTCCGAAGGTGAGCGCGGGACTGAGGTTCAATCCCGGAATCGGAAGCTGTAACGCCGCTGTGAGGCCGACGAGGAATCCGACGATTCCCCAGAATACCGTTGCGAAAAGGAACAATCGCACGATCTGGTTGTCGTAACGGAATTTTTCAACGTCCATGCAAACGGTCTCCTTTACTGCATATGTTCTGTTTCGTCTCGATTGCGTTCCTCCGACGGCCCGCGGCTTGCCTCGGGGCGCGTGCCGTCGTCAAACAGCATGCGCATAGAGGGCGTGACCTTGTCGTCGTATTGCCCGCTGCGCACGGCCCAGAGATACAGGGCCAGGAAAATCAGCGCCACGAGCAGACTGAAACCGATGAGGATGAACATGACGTGCATGTCAGCGCAATCCTCTCCGGCGTGCCGACCAGCGCGTGAGCACGGTGGTGAACACCACGACGCTTACCGAACTGACGGGCATGAGTATCGCCGAAACGAGCGGTGTGAGCAAGCCCGCCACGGCGAAGGACAATCCGACAATGTTGTAGGCGATCGAAATCACGAAGCTGGCTTTGACAATGCGCACGCTTCCGCGCGCGAATTCCAGCAGGCGGTCGAACGCCGGGAAATGCTCCGCCGCGAGTATGCCGTCGCAGGCGGGCGAAAAGGTGTTGATATCTTCCGAAAGCGAAATACCCACATCGGCGGCTTTCAGCGCGCCGGCGTCGTTCAGCCCGTCGCCCATCATCAACACATGGCGCCCCTCGGCGCGCAGTTGCTCGATGTGACGCAGCTTGTCGGCGGGTGTTTGCTGAAAGCGCATCGGTACATCGTCACCGAACACCTTGCGCAGCGCTTCCTCCTCGCGCGGCGAGTCGCCGGAGAGTATGCCCAGCGCATACCGCGGCCGCAGCGCGGCGACGAGTTCCTCGAGTCCGTTCCGATACACATTCGGCACGGTGAAATGCCCGCGCGCGTGGCCGTCGATGGACAGGTACACCGCTGTGGTGCTGGCTGCCGCCGCGCTCGCGCCATCGCGCCAGGCCCAGCCCGACGAGCCGATGATCACGCGCCGACCCCGCACCACGCCTTCGATGCCATGGCCCGGCACTTCGCGGTACTCGTCCACGTCGTGCGTTTCCTCGGCCGCCACAGCGGCGAAGAGCTGGCGACTGAGCGGATGCGTGCTCTGGCGGAGCAGGGATTTCACCAGCACGCGTTCGTCTTCGTGCAGTGCCGTCCCATGAAAGTGCACCGCCGATCCACTGGCGCGCGTGAGCGTACCGGTTTTGTCGAAAATGACGGTGTCGATATGCGAGAGCAATTCCACCGTGTCGGTATTCTTCACATACAGGCCGTTGTTGCCGTACACGCGCTGCGCCGAGCCGAGTGCGAACGGGGAGGACAGCGCGAGGGCACAGGGACAGGCCACGATGAGCACGGAGGTGAGCACGAAGATGGCCTCCGCGGGATCGATGATCCACCACGCGATTGCGGAAAGCAGGGCAATGCTGAGCACCACCGTCGTAAAGCGGGCGCTGATGCGGTCCACCAACTCGCTGAGCGGGGCGCGGCGTTGCTTGGTGAACACATCGTTGTTCCACAGCCGCGTCAGATAGCTCTGTTCGACTTCCTTGACCACTTCCAGTTCAATCAGCTGTCCCACCTGCCGGCCGCCGGCGTGAATGCGGTCGCCGCTGCGTTTGCGCAGCAAATCCGATTCGCCTGTCACGAAGCTGTAGTCGATGTTGGCCTCGCCACGCAGCAGCACGGCATCGGCCGGGATCAACTCCTGATTGCGCACCACGATGCGGTCGCCCACGCGCAGGCGGGTGAGGGGAATGGTGGTTTCGTGGCCGCGCTCTTTCACCGCGACGGACAGGGGGAAGTACGAACGGAAATCCCGCTCGAAGGAAAGCGAATCGTAGGTCTTTTTTTGGAATATCTTGCCAATGAGCAGGAAAAACACCAGGCCGGTGAACGAGTCCAGATACCCGGGGCCGGTGCCGCTGAGAATATCGTACGCGCTGCGCAGAAAAAGCATGCCGATACCGATCGACAGCGGCACGTCGATATTGAGAAAACGCTGCCGCAAACCCGTCCAGGCGGATTGGAAATACTCGAGGCTGCTGTAGAAAAACACGGGCAGGGACAGCGCCAGATTCAGGTAGCGGAACACCAGCTCGAACGTTGGGTCTACCCGACCATTGCCGGCGAGATATTCGGGGAAGCTCATCAGCATCACATTGCCGAAAGCGAAACCCGCCACGCCGATCTTGTAGTACAGCTTGCGATTGCCCGTGTCGCGCCGCTTCTCGGCCAAACTCTGCAAACTGATCAGCGGCTCGTATCCCACCGAGGCCAGCAGCATTACCACCTCGCGCACACTCATGCGCTCGGCGTGCCAGGTGACGGTCACTTCCTTGCGTGGGAAATTCACCCGCGAGGAAATCACACCTTCGTCCAGCGAACGCAGGCGCTCGAGCAGCCACACGCAGGAACTGCAATGCATTTGCGGAATGGAGAATGTGGCCTGACGGCGGTCGCCATCGCTGAAATCCAGCAACTGCCGCTGTACATCCGCATCGTCGAGATAGGCGTAGCGTCGGCCGTAGGTTTGATCCTTCGGACTGCGTCCGCGCACGCCCTGATCGATGGCGTAGTAATCGCAGAGCTCCTTCTCGTGCAGCAATTCGTACACGGTTTTGCAGCCATTGCAGCAAAACAGTTTCTCGCCCAGAGCGATGTCCGTATCGTGACACGGATCTCCGCAATGGAAGCAGGCCGGCTTCCCATCGGAGCCGACCGACTGCCCGGAAAATCGCAATGGATGTGGTTCGATCATCGCCGCAATCCTTCCCGCGCCCGCTTACACGCGGTGCGCGATGGAATCCTCCAGTTTCGGATCGCGCACGGGAATCGCCGCATTGGCCGTGTAGCGCAGCCAGAACAGCCACAGCACCAAGCCGCCGATACCGGCCAGCGCCGTGATGTCCATCCACGACGGCATGGGCGAACCCGCCTTGAACGTGGGCATCACAATCCAGTACATGTCCACCGCGTGCATCACCAGAATGAGCAGCGCTATGCCGCGCAGCACGGCTTCGGTACGCTTCATGCGATAGAACAACAGCGTGAGGAAGGGCACGGCGAAATGCAGCAGAATCAGCAGCACGCTCACCAGCCACCAGCCGTTGTCCCAACGCGCGAGATACCACACCGTTTCTTCCGGAATGTTCGCATACCAGATCAGGTAGTACTGCGACCCGCCGATGTATGCCCAGAACACGGTGAACGCGAAGAGCAGGCGCCCGAAATCGTGGTAATGCTCGATGCTCACTTCGCGAGTGAGCACGCCCTGCTTTTTCATCCATTGAAACAGCAGTGTCAGCAAGGCCAGCGCGGAGAGAAAGCCGCCCACGAACACGTACACACCGAAAATGGTGGAATACCAGTGCGGCTCGAGACTCATCAGCCAATCGAAGGCGGCAAAGGTGACACTGAATGCAAAGAGGAACAAACCCGCGGCGCTCAGCTTGCGCAGGCGCTTGCTGTGCGCGGGATCACCGTCCGCGTCCTGCGCCACCGACTCGCGCAGCAGCAGCCAGCCCAGCACTATCCAGATGGCGAAAAACACCACCGCGCGTCCGATGAAAAAGCCGAGATTCAAATACGGCGATTTCCATTGTAAAATGCTGTCCGTGGCCACGGCATCGCTGTGCGACCAGTGGAACAGCGTATGCGCTCCCAAGGCCACCGGCACGAAAAAGAGCAGCAGCAGGGGAAACACCTGACTCAGTGCCTCGGCCGCGCGGCGTGTCACCACGCTCCATACGGCTCCCGTGGCATGCTGCAACATGACGAAGAACAGCGAGCCCAGCGCGATGGTCGTCCACATGGCGAAGGCCATCAGCCAGGATGTGATGAACTGCCGGCTGTCGACGAAATACCCGACAATGCTCAGGACCAGTCCCACGGCTCCCACCGCCAATGCGATGCTGCCGAAGCGTCCTTTGTTCGTGAACGTGTAGCGTGTCGTATCGATTGCTGCCATGATGTTTCGCGTCTGGTTACTGTTGAGCCGTGGTCGGGGTTGTGGTGGCGGCGGGCGTGCCCGCGGGCGCGCCTGCGGGCGGCGCTACTGGCGATGTGGCCTGCAGGTGGCGCACATGCGCCACGATGCTCCAGCGGTCGCGCACCGGAATCTGCTGCCTGTACGACGGCATGTTGCGTATGCCGTTGGAAATCACTTCGAACAGCGCGCCGTCGCTCAGATCGCGGATGCGCTGCTCCATCAGATTGTTGGGCGGAATGGGGTACTTGTACTTCATGATGTTGCCCTTGCCGTCCCCGGAAATGCCGTGACAGGGCGAGCAGTAGATCATGAAGCGTTCGCTGCCGCGCGCTTTCACCGCGTCATCGACGGTGAAGGGTATGCGTGCCACGAAACTCGAATCCGCCAGGCGTCCAGTGTTGTAGCCCTTGTCCTCGCGGAGCTGTCCGCGCGCCACCGTGCCCGCCGGAGGCGTGCGCATGGCGGCACCGTCGGCGAAAAAGTCGCTGCCGCGCTGGGCCACGTACTTCGCCTGCGTGTCCATGTTGGGGTTCGGGTGTATGGGCGGATCCTCGCTGGTCATGCCGCGGCATCCCGCCAGCAATGCGAGCGCCGCCGTCGCGGCGATGAGCGGAAGGGGAATGCAGCGCCTCATACGTCACCTCGTATCACTTCGATGTTGCTCGCGCCAATGGACTCGAGAAAGGCGCGCGTCTTCGCTTCGTCGAATCCCGGATCCTCGGCCTCGATGCTCACCATGAAGCCGTCGTCCGAGACTTTCGCGAAACGATCCGAATAGAACAGCGGATGGTGCAGGCGCGGCAGGCGGTTGAGCCGCAGCATGCCGAACACCGCCCCGAAGGCGCCGAACAGTACGAACAGCGCGAAGGTGATGATGATGAAGGCCTGCCAGCTGAAGAATTCCTTGCCGCTGATCACCAGCGGATAGGCGCTCGTGGCCACCCAGGTCTGCAAGGTGAAGCCCACGGTGGCACCGAGCAGCGCCATGCCGCCCACGATGAATCCCACCTTCGAACGACCAAGGCCCATGGCCTCGTCCATGCCGTGTATGGGGAAGGGCGAATGACAGTCGAACTTCGCGTAGCCCGCTTCGCGCAAACGCCGCGCGGCTTCCATCAATGCGGCGGGAGAGGAGAACTCCGCCAGTATCCCGTGCGTGGTCATGCGGCACCTCCTTCATGCCCCTCGGCATGCGCATGTGTGTTGCCGTGATGCGGATCGGCCTCGGGCAATACGCCCTTGACCTCGCTCATGGAAATCAACGGCAGGAAACGCAGGAACAGCAGGAACAGGGTGAAGAACAGTCCGAAACTTCCGACAAAGGTGAGCACATCCCAGGTGGTGGGCGAGTAGTAATCCCAGGAACTCGGGAGGAAATCACGCGACAGCGAAGTCACCGTGATCACGAAGCGCTCGAACCACATGCCGATGTTGACGAAAATGGAGAGAATGAACATCATCGGTATGCTGCGGCGAATCTTGCGGAACCAGAACAGCTGCGGCGTGATCACATTGCAGAGGAACATGATCCAGTACGCCCACGCGTAATTGCCGAAGCCGCGATTGACAAAGGCGAACACCTCGTAGATATTCCCGCTGTACCAGGCGATGAAAAACTCCATGATGTAGGCGTAACCCACCATGCTGCCCGTGACGAGAATGATCTTGTTCATTTTCTCGAAATGATCGATGGTGATCAGATTTTCGAGCTTGAACACCTTGCGAGCGATGATGGCCAGCGACAGCACCATGGCAAAGCCCGAGAAAATGGCGCCCGCCACGAAGTACGGCGGGAAAATCGTGGTATGCCAGCCGGGAATCAGACTGGTGGCGAAATCCGTGCTCACCACCGAGTGTACAGACAGCACCAGCGGCGTGGCCAGACCCGCGAGCATCAGATAGGCCAGCTCGTAGTTGCGCCACTGGCGGTTTGCTCCGCGCCAGCCCAGGGCCAGCGCGCCGTACACCACCTTCTTCACCTTGCTCACCGCGCGGTCGCGGAAGGTGGCCAGATCGGGAATCAGTCCGACAAACCAGAACAGGAAACTGACGGTGAAATACGTGCCGACGGCGAACACGTCCCACAGCAGCGGACTGCGGAAGTTCGGCCACATTTCCATCTGATTCGGCAGGGGAAACATGTAGTAGGCAATCCAGATGCGGCCCACGTGAATGGCGGGAAAAATGCCCGCGCAAATCACCGCCACAATGGTCATGGCCTCGGCGAAGCGATTGATGGCCGTGCGCCAGCGTTGCCGCAGCAGGAAGAGGATGGCCGAGATCAACGTGCCCGCGTGGCCGATGCCCACCCAGAACACGAAATTCACAATGGCCCAGCCCCAACCCACGGGATTGTTCAATCCCCAAATGCCCGTGCCCTCGTACACAAGCCAGCCGATCGAACCCACGAGCACCAGCACGCCCGACAGCGCCAGGAAGAACAGTATCCACCAGAGCTGCGGGGTTTTGGTTTCGACAATGCCGCTGACTTTTTCCGTGATGCCGTGGAAGCCCAGCCCGCCTTGCACCAGCGGCGGATCATCCAGGACGGCAGACGCCGCTGCCGATTTCGTTGTTGTTGTGTTCACACTCACGTTGCTTCTGCGTGTTGGTGGTGTATGGCAATTATTTCAAATCGATGTTCCGAACGGCGACCCGGCTCAGGCGGGGCGCTTGTCTTCCAGGGCGGGATTCGGGTTGCGAATCTTCGCCTGGAAGGTGGTGCGGGGGCGCACATTCAATTCGCCCAGCAATGCGTAGGTGCGGGGCGATTCCTTGGCCTTCGCCACGGCGCTGCCGCGGTCGAGTATGTCGCCGAAGCTGATCGCCAGTGTCGGACAGGCCTGCTGACATGCCGACTGCACATCGCCATCCTTCAGCGCGCGTCCGTCCAGCTTGGCCGCGATCTTGCCGCGCTCAATGCGCTGCGTGCAGTACGTGCACTTCTCCATCACGCCACGGAAACGGACGGACACATCGGGATTCTGCGCGCTCTTCATGATCTCGGGCAGCTTGCCGGTGTAATTCAGGAAATTGAAGCGCCGCACCTTGTACGGGCAGTTGTTCGAGCAATAGCGCGTGCCGATGCAGCGGTTGTAGGTCATCACGTTCAGACCTTCCGCATCGTGCGTGGTGGCGGCCACGGGACACACCTGCTCGCACGGCGCCATTTCACAATGATGACAGGCCACCGGCATCACGCGCACGCCCGGCTCGTCCTCGTCGCCCTTGTAGTAGCGGTCGATACGAATCCAGTGCATTTCGCGGCCGTTGAGTACCTGCTCCTTGCCCACCACGGGAATGTTGTTCTCGCTCTGGCAGGCGATGGTGCAGGCCCCGCAACCGATGCAGGCGTTGAGATCGATGCTCATGCCCCATTGCGGATTGTTTCCGTACTCGTGCTCATTCCACATGCTGCGCAACTTCGGCATGTGCACGATATGCTCGGTGAAATGCGGATCCTTGCGGTATTCCTCGATCGTGCCTTCGCGCAGCAACATGGGCACGCGTTCGCGCACCCCTTCGCGCGCCATGCGCTCGGTATCGAGACCGTGATGATCCTGCACGCAAGCCAGGGCGTGCGTGCCGAAAGGCGGGCTGACACGCGCACCGCGCGCAACATACGGGTACTTCGTTCCGCGAATGCGATAGCCATTGAAGCCCACGCCCGAGCCCACGCGGCCCGCTCTGCGCCGTCCGTAGCCGAGGAGCACGGTGATGGAATACTCGGCCTGCCCCGGCACCATCCATACGGGCATAGGAGTTTCGCGGCCGCTCACGTTCACACGCACGAGGTCGCCATCCTTGAGTCCGAGGGCTTCGCCCGTGGCGCGACTCATCAGCGCAGCGTTGTCCCAGGTCAGTTTGGTGACGGGATCGGGAAATTCCTGCAACCAGGCGTTGTTGGCGAAGCGGCCGTCGTGCACGGTGGGGGAGAGGCGGAACACCACCTCCATGTCGCCGCGCGAGGGTGCGTTCCGATTGAAGTGCTTCGCATCCACCGCCGCAGCCACTGCGGCACTGTTCGGCACGGGAGCAACAGGCGGAACTTCTTCCATGCGCGATCCGTCGTGCAGCAGCGAGCGCCAGGCGTCGTCCGACAGCGCCTTCCAGGTGGCGCGCACAATGTCGCCGTCCTTGTCCAGCGTGCCAGTGCACAGCAGCGACAGCAATTGCACATCCGCGACGCCGTCGTCGAACAGTGGCGCGATCAGTGGTTGTATCACGCCGAGGCGGCCGTCGGCGAAGGACACATCGCCCCAGCTTTCGAGATAGTGCCTACGCGGCAGATGCCAGGTGCAGGCCGCGGAGGTTTCGTCGACCGCGAGCGAGCAATGCACGCTGCTGCCGGCGCTTTCCAGCGCGGTGCGGAATTCGAGATCGGCGGGCATGGTGAACACCGGATTCCCGCCGAGCATCAGCAGCATCTGTACTTTCGATTCCTTCAACGCCGTCATCAGGGCAGGCAGCGAACTGTCATCGGCAAAACGTGTGTGACGCGGCGCTACGTAGCGCACCGTGCTGCCGGTGTTGCCCAGTGCGTGATTGAGCACAGCCACCACGGCGTGTACCGAGGCGTGTTGACCGCGGCCCGCCACGAGCAACGAGCGCCCGCGATGCGCCGCGAGATCCTTCGCAACGGCGGCAATCCAGGCGGCGTCCACATCCTTCGGGGCGGGCAGACGGCCGAGCAGGTCGCCGGGGAGCATCACGCCGTTGGCGGCGAGTTCCCGTGCGAGAGCGGCGAGCACCGCCGGTATGCGCGAAGCTGCCACACGCAGGCGATGATCGGCCATGGCGGCGCTCTGCGTCAGGCTGCTCTCGGCAAGGTAGAAGCGGTTCATGCGCTTGGCGTCTTCGTCCACGGCCCGTCCACGCGTAAAGGCGCGGGCATGCTCGAAGGCGCCGCGCTCGGTGCCGAACACATCGGCATCGAGGGCGAAGAGCACATCCACCGCACTGTAGTCGTAGCGCGCCAGCATGGGCGTGCCGAAGGCCAGCGCGTGGCCATCGAGTATCGCGCGATCCGACACGGCTTCATGCGTCACCACCATGGCTTTCGGGAAGGTGGCGACGAACAGCTCGAGCAGGCGCGAGAGCGTGGGCGAAGCGAAGGATTCGGTCATGAGCACCAGGCCTTCGCCGGCATTTTTCACAAACTCCTCGCGGCGCGTTTTCCAGAATTCCGCGAAGGCGCCCACCGTGCTCGCTTCGCCTGTGCGCAGCGCATGCATGGAGCGGTCGGGATCGTACAGGCCGAGAATGGAGGCGTGCGCCCACACGCTGGCCGAGCTGCCGATGGGAGAGGCGAGCGCGTTACCCATGATTTTGAATGGACGACCTTCGCGCGTCTCCACGAGCAGGGCTTCGCTTTCCGTGCCCAGCGGCATGCTGGTGGCGTAATGCAGGCTGTTGCCCGGCGTGATGTCCTCGGGACGCGACACGTACGGCACGATATGGTCCTCGGGACGGCGGCAGCTGGTCAGACCCGCGAGGGCCATGGATGCGCCCATGATGCCGAGAAAGCTGCGCCGGTCGATGCCGCGCGCGTCCGGCGGTTCGGTCGCGAATTCATTCCGGACCAGCACCTGATACTCCGGTGTGTTGTCCCGGTCGCGGCGGCTGAGCCAGTATTCTTTCTTGTGTGATGTGGCGACAGGTAACCGATTGTTCATCGATGGCATCCCGAACAGGTTTCAGGGGGATTGAGCTTGAGCGAGGATTTGATGGCGGCGGCGCGCGCGGGCTGATCGTCCGGCGGCACCCAACCCATGACGGTGATGGCTTCCTTCGGCCGCAGATGCGGATCGGGATTGCGGTGGCAATCCAGACACCAGCCCATGCTCAAGGGCTGGTCCAGGGAAACGACCTCCATGGCGGCGACATCGCCGTGACAGCTTTCGCAACCTACGCCCGCGCGGAGATGCGCGCTGTGGTCGAAGTACGCGTAGTCCGGCACCTTGTGAATGCGCACCCAACGCAAGGGCGTGCCTTTTTCCCAGCTCTCACGAACGGGAGCGAGCTTCTCGCTCTCGGGCTTGATCAGGGTGTGGCAATTCATGCAGGTCTGCGTCGGCGGCACCATGGCCACGGGCGAGACTTCGACGCCGACATGGCAGTAGCGGCAGTCCAGCCCCAGCTCCCCGACATGCAGTTTGTGACTGTAGGGCACCGGCTGTTGCGGGGCGTAACCCACATCCGTGAACCAGGGTGACCAATAGTACCAGATTCCCGCCACCAGCAGGATCACGAGAATTCCCCCGGAAAGTGCGATTTTCCCCGGCAGGGAATTGGTCCACTTTGGGAAGATTTGCGCCAAAGCTTATCCTCTTTCTCTAGATTATGGAGAGTTCGATATCAAATCCACAAACGCGTTGCATTCCGAATGTTCGACCCGGGTTCGAAGGGTCTGCCTGAGATAAAGATAGAGCAGTCTTTATTGCTGACCAATTTAGGGTGTTTTCTCCAGATTACCAAATTCGGTCGCGAAGAGAGGATGGACGTCGCGGCGGAGCACGCTCGGGTTACTGGCGCACGGAGTGGATGGAGAGCGTGTCCGGTTCGTCGCCGTGTGGAATTTTCTCACGTTGCACGGAAAAACACTTGCATTTCCAATTCCTTAGCGCGAATTTGCACGCGTATTTCTCCCCGAGGTTTGGATGTGCGTGCCTGTTCGCTGCCCACGAGCCTTGCCTGTCGGGAGGGTCGTGCTGCGAACCTCGCGGGCGTGTCCCGTAAAAGGAAGACACGTGACGCGTGTGTTGGCGGAAAACGTCGCACCATCGCGGCGTATCGGAACACAGTTGTGTGCCATTGAGGTGTTCCCGATCTGTTTTCTGCAATGGCATGTCACAAGTTCAAGGTCAGTGGTATGAACATCTACGTCGGAAACCTTTCCTACCAAATGTCGGACGATGAGCTCCGCGCCGCGTTCGAAGTGTACGGTCAGGTCAGCAGCGCACGCGTCATTCAGGACAGGGAGACAGGCCGCTCCAAGGGCTTCGGCTTTGTCGAAATGCCCAACGAGGAAGAGGCGGAAGAGGCCATCAAGGCACTCGACAACGCCCAACTCGGTGGTCGCAATCTCAAGGTGAACCAGGCGCGTCCCCGCGAAGCGGCTCCCAACAATCGGTCGCGCTATTGACCCACTGCGACTGATTCCCTTCGCCGCACCGGCGCGTTCGGTGCCCTCGATCATGTAACCGTTGGCGTCCCGTGACTGCGGGACGCTTTCTGTGCTGTACCCGGGCCCACGCGGATGAAGCGAAAGCCATGTTGTACCGGCCGCTTGTCGTGGCCTGTCCGTCATCGCATACTCTTTGATGAACCTGGAGAGAGGTGAACCATGGAGGATTTTCAACTGCAACTCCGCGTCGACGAACTGCAGCGCCGCTGTGAAGCGCTGGAGACGGAAGTGCGCGCGTTGCGCGAGCAGCCGCCGCCACGGCGGTCGACGGAGGATGCGGAGAGTATTGCCGCGCTCGAACGCGGTATGCGCGAACTCCGCGGGCGTGTGGACGCCATGCCCGCTTTGCCGCAGACCAAATTGCTCAGTGGCAGTTTCATGACACGCGCCTTCGCAGTGCTCGGTCATTACCTGGTGGCGAGTCTTGTGATCATGCTGCCGCTGTATCTTTTGATCTTCGCCATCGTATTCATGTGGATTATGATGATCGGGCAAATGTGAACGCATCGCATTGCGCGAGACTGCGCGCGCATGCAGCTTCCCGTCCGGCGTTGTTTCCATAATTCCACGAAAGGACATAGTCTTGTTTATCGGACATTTCGGTGCCGGTCTCGCGGCGGGGGCGTACGCCGCCGATACCGCGCGTACTTCACGTCCCTCCCTCGGCACGTTGATCATGGCGGCGCAGTGGATCGATCTCATCTGGCCGCTGCTGCTGCTGCTCGGGCTCGAGCGCGTGGCCATCGATCCCGGCAACACTGTTCTCACGCCATTGGATTTTCAGCATTACCCCTGGTCGCACAGCATGCTGGCGGTGCTGGGTTGGTCCGTCCTGCTCGGTGGCGTCCACTACGCGCGGAAAAAATCCCTCCCCGACGCCGCGCTCATCGGCGGACTGGTGTTCAGCCACTGGTTGCTGGATCTGCTGGTGCATCGCCCGGATCTTCCCCTGATACCGGGCACCGATCTCCTTGTCGGATTCGGTCTGTGGAATCACCCCGCCATCGCCATCACTCTCGAGGCGTTGATCTTCGTCGCCGCGGTGATCTATTACGCGCGCCGAACCCGCGCCACCGGCAAGGCGGGTCACTGGTCGCTCTGGAGCCTGGTCGCCGTTCTCGCGCTCATCCAGGTTTCCAACCTCGCATCACCGCCGCCGCCCAATGCGCACGCCATCGGCTATGTTGGCCTCGCGCAATGGCTCTTCGTCGCCTGGGGCTATTGGATTTCCCGCACCCGCCGGGGCACATGAAGATGGAGTGAGGAGGGGCTTCGCGAACACGGAGCTTCGCGAACACGGAGCTTCGCGAACACGGAGAACACTGAGGGCTTCGCGAACACGGAGAACACTGAGGGCTTCGCGAACACGGAGAACACTGAGGGCTCCGCCAACACGGAGAACTCGGAGGGATTGCGGCTTTGCGTCTCTACGCCCGTGCGTTGGCTCGATTGCGGCGGGGCGCACGGATGGACGGGAGGCACCCCAACCCTTCCTCCGCGCCCTCGGCGCCCTCCGCGCTCTTCGAATGTATTGAGATCTAAGCCAGCACCGCGTCAGGTCGCGCAAAACCTTGCTCCCCTCCACAAATGCGCCTATCTTAACGATTCGGGTTTGCGCTGTTTCCCAATCCCAGAACCTTCATGATGTCACGCACCCAGCGCCGTCTCTCATCCTTCGTCGTCGTCATTATCGTGTTGCTTGCGATCGTGCCCGCGCTGCGCGCGCAGGTGGACAGTGTGGCCGAATTCGAATCGACCAGCGTCCCTGTTTCGACGCCGTATCCGAGTGGCTCCGAGGTGGACACCACCTACCTGTACGAAGACTTCACCGTGTTCACCCTGCGCTCGAAGGTCGCCGGCAATCCCTTGCCCTTCGAGGGCTACGATCCCTGTTGCAGCGACGTGCGGTGGGGACGCGCCGCGGCGGTCGGAGGCGTACTGACGGCATTGGTCACCGGCATTCACATTTACCAGCAAAACGCCTGGTGGAAGGATCAGCGCACGTCCTTCCATTTTGTGAACGACCCCGAGTACGCGCTCAATGTCGACAAGGCGGGACATGTGCTTGGCGGCGCGTTCGGCAGTTTTCTGGGACAGAAATCGCTCGAATGGTCCGGTTTCTCCCGCGACGCCTCCGTATGGGGCGGTTTCGCCATGGGGGCGCTGTTCGAATTGTACGTGGAGTTCGAGGATGGCTTCGCGCGCGACTGGGGCTTCTCACCGGGCGATGCAATCGCCGATGTGGCGGGTGCGCTGTGGCCTGTGGCGCAGGCCTATGTGCCGTACGCCGAACACGTTCAACCGAAATTTTCCTACTGGCCTTCCAAGGCCCTGCGCGATGGCACACACAAGGGCAATGCCATCGACGATTACGAGGGACAGACGTATTGGCTGGGACTGCATGTGGAGGGACTGCTGCCGAGTTCGCTCAAACCCTATTGGCCCGACTGGCTGGGCATAGCCGTGGGGGTGAGCATTCGCGACATGGAGCAGTGGGACAACCGCACGCGCAACATCATACTGGCATTGGATTACGATATGACCAAGTTGCCCGGCGACGGCTGGTTTCTGCATGCGTTGAAACAGGCGCTCAATTACATTCACTTCCCGGCACCCGCCATTCGGATTTCCCCGAATTACGTGGCGTACGGTTTTTATTTCTGATCGGAACGCGGCGTGTCCATCGAAATCAGTATCGTCATTCCCACGCTGCAGGAAGCAAAGCTGCTGCCCGATTTCCTCGCGCGCTTCGACCACTCCGTGCTCGAACGGCATGGCACCGAGTTGATAGTCAGCGACGGCGGCAGTGAAGACGACACCGTCGCCATTGCAGAGCGCTGGGGTGCGCCCGTGGTGCGGCATGAGGGCACGCATCGTCAGACCATCGCCGAAGGGCGCAACGCCGGGGCCGCCATAGCCCGCGGGCGCATTCTCGTATTTCTCAACGCCGACGTGCGCCTCAACGATGTCGACCGCTTTCTCGCAACTGTGCCACTCGTGCTGGCCCGCGAAGGTGTGGTGGCGGCGACTGCCGAGGTGCAGGTGTTTCCCGAAGAAGAGCGCTTGTCCGACCGCGCTTTTCACTTCGTCCACAACGCCTATGTGCGCTTTCTCAACCTCATCGGCGAGGGGATGGGCCGGGGTGAATGTCAGGTGTTGACGCGGGCGGTGTTCGCTAGCGTGGGCGGCTACAATCCGCACATGGTGGCGGGCGAGGACTACGACCTGTTCCGCCGCGTGCGCAAACTCGGCCGCATCGTGATGCTGCCCGACGTGGTGGTGTATGAAAGCCCGCGACGCTTCCGTAAATACGGCTACACGCATATCGTGTGGGGATGGACACGCAATGCGCTCGCGGTGATTTTCCGGAATTCCTCCTCCAGCGAGGAATGGGAAGCCGTGCGTTGAAGAAGTTTTTCCGTCTCACATCCGTACGCAGTATATTGCTCGGGCAGTCCTCGTAACAATTGCGGTTGATGTATGCACACGATTCCGATGTATCGCCTGCGTTTTGCCATTCTTCTCCCGGCGACCCTGCTACTCGGCATGCTGGGCGCATGCAGTGATGACGACGATGCGAAAACCATCAAGCTCGAGATGATACAGGTGCCGGCGGGTACCTTCATCATGGGCGACGCCAATAACCAGTTCGAGACCAACGAGCGTCCCTCGCGCACCGTCACCATCAGCGCATTCATGATGAGCAAAACCGAGGTACCGCAAAAAGTGTACGCGGATGTGATGGGGAAAAATCCCAGCAAGAATGTGGGCGACGGCCGTCCTGTGGAAAACCTCACCTGGATCGAAGCGGTGGAATTCTGCAACAAACTCTCCGAGCGCGACGGCCTCACGCCGTGCTACAGCGGCTTGCCCAACAACGTGACCTGTGATTTCCTTGCCACGGGTTATCGCCTGCCCACCGAAGCCGAGTGGGAGTACGCCTGCCGCGCGGGCAGCACCACCACATACTCTTCGGGCAACGGCAAGGCCGATCTCGAACGCGTGGGCTGGTATTCCGGCAATGCGGGTGGAAGCAGCAAGGATGTCGGGCAGAAGCCGGCCAACGCCTTCGGCTTGCAGGACATGCATGGCAACGTGTTCGAATGGTGCTGGGACTGGTACAAAAACGATGCTTACAAAGGCGCTGCCACCACGGATCCGACCGGCCCCGCCACGGGTACCGAACGCGTGTGCCGTGGCGGTTCCTGGTTCGTGTTCGAGTACGGCTGCCGCTCGTCCTTCCGCTCGATGCTGGCTCCGGCCTTCCGCGGCATCGATGTGGGTGTGCGCCTGGTGCGCAGACCCTGACCCGGCGTTCCTTTCCGTACACCGCGGGGAAATTCTCGAACGGCGCCCGGACCCGGGCGCGCGGGAACGATTTCGCTTGAACAGACATTCATGTCAGCATGTCCGCCGGGGCATGAATTCGCGCATTGTTTTCCTTGCGGACTTTCACTAGAATTCACGGAAGTTTCGATTCACCCTTTCTCTCGATAGAGGCGCTTCCATGCTCAGAAAGAAATTTTCCCTCGTCAGCGTGTTCGTGCTTATCGTGTTCGCGTTGTTTCTGGGAACGCAGATACGGGCCATCTCCGAGGACAACATCTATGAGCAATTCAACAAGTTCAAGGATGTACTCAACTATACACAGAAGTACTATGTGGACGAGGTGAAAGTCTCGACGCTCGTCACTTCGGCCATCGAGGGTATGCTCAAGTCCCTCGATCCGCACAGCGTGTACATCAGTCCGAAGCAACTCGAAAAGGTGCAGGAGGACTTCAAAGGCAGCTTCGATGGCATTGGCATAGAGTTTCGCATCGTCAACGACACCATCACGGTGGCGAATGTGATTTACGGCGGCCCGAGCGAGAAAGTGGGGTTGCTCACCGGCGATAAAATCGTCGAGATCGACAACGAGACCGCGGTGAAGCTGCAGAACGACGACGTGCAGAAAAAATTGCGCGGACAGAAAGGCACCAAGGTGGTGGTGGGCGTGCTGCGCTCGGGCGTGACCGATCCCATCGATTTCACCATCATCCGCGACAAGATTCCGCTCTACAGCGTGAATTCGTACTTCCTGCTCGAGGATGGCACGGGGTACATGAGCATCAATCGTTTCGCGGCCAACACCTACGACGAATTCATCAACGGTCTGCGCGACATGAAGGCCAAGGGCATGAAGAAGCTGGTGCTCGATTTGCGCGGCAATCCCGGCGGCTATCTCGAGCAGTCCTTCCGCATGGCGAATGAATTCCTCAAAAAGGGGCAGAAAATCGTGTACACCAAGGGTCGCCGCGCGGACTTCGACGAGAATTTCGTGGCCACCGGTGGTGGTGAATTCCAGGACGTGCCGCTGATTATCATGCTCAGCAATGGGTCCGCCTCCGCCAGCGAAATCGTGGCCGGCGCGGTGCAGGATCATGATCGTGGCCTGATTGTGGGCGAGACCAGTTTCGGCAAGGGTCTGGTGCAGCGGCAATTCGATTTGCAGGACGGCTCGGCATTCCGCCTCACCACAGCGCGCTATTACACGCCCAGCGGCCGCATCATCCAACGCCCTTACGATGGCACCGAGGAGGACTACTATCGCGGCGCCTACGAACGCGACGAAGAGAGCGGCGAAAACATCACCCACAACCATGAAGCCGACACGTCGCGTCCGAAATACACCACGGCCGGAGGCCGCACGGTGTACGGCGGTGGCGGTATCACACCGGACTACATTGTCCGCTACGACAATCTCAAACCCTACGCCGCGAAAATGCGCATTCACGTGTTCGAGTTCGTGACCACGTATCTCGACAAGAACGGCGCCGCGCTGCGCAAGAAGTATGACGGCGTGACAGGCGAAACCTTCGTCAAAAACTTCGACATCAGCGAAGGCATGATGAAGGACTTCATCGACTACGGTACGTCCAAGGGTGTGACGTTCAACAACGATGAATATCTGATCGACAAGGACTGGCTCAAGGCGCAGGTCAAAGCCCAGGTGTCGCGCACGCTCTACGGCAACGAGGGGCAGTTCCGCGCCATACTCGAAGTGGATCCGCAATTCCAGAAAGCCCTCACGCTGTTCCCCGAGGCAAGGAAAATCGCGGGCCTGCGCTGACCGACACGATCGTGAAGACGTATTTCCATCTTGAAAAGCGTGGTCTTTCACAAGACCACGCTTCCCATTTCGGCAAGGGGGCGCTGCGTGCGCTGCTGTGCGCGTTGCCATTGCTCTTTCCCATTTCCACGCTGTGGGCGCAGGATGCTCGTCAATCCTCCTGCGAACCCGAATTCTCCGTGTTCGCGAAAGGGGAGGAACTGGTATACGAGGTCAGCTACCTCGGCGTGGCCCTGGGCAGCATTTCCACGCGCGTAACGCGGATAGACACACTGCGCGAAGGAGTGCGCGTGCATGCCGACTGCCTCATTCGCACCTACAAGGGCGTACCCTTCGTCACACTCAATACGCTGTTTTCCACCGTGATGGACGAGGCGCCGGCGTCCACGGCCTTTCGCAACAAGGAATTCCGCAGCGAGGAAAACGCTTTCAAGTACATCGAGTACATTTACAAAGCGCGCAAGGATGTCGTGTACATCAACGAGTACATCGAAAACGTGGCGGGTTCGGAGAAGCGCGACACGCTGGACCTCGAAGGCAAGCGCTGGCAGGACGGTCTCTCGCTGTTTTTCTACGCGCGGGCGTTTTCACACGCGCGCTGCGCAAAGCAGGTTCCCGTGTTGATGTACCGCAGCAAGGCCACCACCAGCATACGTTTCGGCGTGGAGCGCGACGAGGTGGACATCGACGCGGTCAAGCACGATATTCGTGTGATGAAGCTCGAGGGCGAAACCGGCTTCACCGGCATTTTCGGTTTGACTGGCGGCTTCGAGGGCTGGTTCAGCGATGACGAGGCCTCGGTGCCGATCGTAGCGAAAATGCACGTGCTCATCGGCAGTGTGCGCATCGAATTGATCAAATGGAAACGCGCGGGCTGGAAACCGCCGCGCGCGGCGAATTGACATCATGAGGACGACATGATTTACCCCTACGAAGGGCGCTACCCCGACATCCATCCATCCGTATTTCTCACTCCCCGCGTCACCATCATCGGCGACGTGCGCCTGGACGAGGATGTGAACGTCTGGTTCGGCTCCGTTATCCGCGGCGATGTGAACAGCGTGCGCATCGGCGCGCGCAGCAACATTCAGGACAATTGTATTCTGCACGAGACCTGGAAAAAATACCCACTGATCATCGGGGCCGACGTCACCGTCGGGCATGGCGCCATTCTGCACGCCTGCACCATCGAAGACGCCTGTTTGATCGGCATGGGTGCGAAAGTGCTGGACAATGCGCTGGTACACAGTGAATCGCTCATCGCCGCTGGCGCGGTGGTGCGCGAGGGCTTCGTGGTGCCTCCCGGCACGCTCGTGGCCGGCGTGCCTGCCAAGGTGGTGCGCGAACTCACCGCCGAGGAACGCGCGCACATCCGCCAATCCGCGAAAAATTATCTGCACTACGTCGAGCAGTACCGTCGGCACAAGGATCTCGACCGCGGCCTCGATCTCACCTCCTATCACGAATACCGCCGGAGCGGCAGACTATGAGTCTTTCCATACTGCACGACAGCGCCATGCTCGACCGCTTGCAACTCGCCTTGCGCGAGGATGTGGGCATGGGCGATATCACCACCGAATGCACTGTGCCGAGTGATCTTCCGGGAACGGGAAAATTCATCGCCAAGGCCAATGGCGTGCTCTCCGGTCTGGAAGTGGCCGCCACCGTGCTCGCTCTTGTCGACGACGGCCTGCGCGTCGAAGCGGCGCTGGACGACGGCATGCCCCTGCTGCGCGGGATGACCATCGCCACCGTGCGAGGATCGGTGGCTTCCATGCTGACGGCCGAACGTGTGGCACTCAATTATCTGCAGCGCATGTCCGGCATTGCCACCGCCACCGCTTCGTACATGAAGCTGGTGGAGGGAACGAAGGTGCGCATCATGGACACGCGCAAAACCGTGCCCGGTCTGAGGGCTTTCGACAAACTGGCGGTACGTCACGGCCGGGGCAGCAATCATCGCTTCGGTCTCGACGACATGGTGCTCATCAAGGACAATCACATTGCCGCCGCCGGCGGCCTGCGCTCGGCCGTGGAACTGGTGGCCGCGCGGCTTCCGGCCGACAGCACGCTGCGCATTGAAGTGGAAACCGACACACTCACACAGGTGATGGAAGCGCTGGCCTGCGAGCGCCTGCACGTGATCATGCTCGACAATTTCTCCATCGACGACATGCACACGGCGGTGAACATCATTCGTCACCGGCGTCCGGACATTCAGATCGAGGCCTCGGGCAATGTGAACGAGAGTACGGTGCGCGCCATTGCCGAAACCGGCGTGGACATGATCTCCATCGGCGCGCTCACACATTCGGTGCGCGCACTCGACATCTCCTTCGACATCGTGCAGCAGGCATGAGCGCAGCGCTGCACGTCCGCGCCTGCCGCCTCGATATCGCCGATATACAGGGGGCACTGCGTTCCCACGAGCGGCATGTGGATGCGCGGACGGAGTACCGCAGGGCGGCCGTGCTGTTTTCGCTGATGGACAGCGATGCGGGCTGGCAGCTCGTGCTCACGCGGCGCAACAACGATCTTCCGCATCATCAGGGGCAAATCGCCTTTCCCGGCGGCAGTATTGATGCGGGGGAATCGCCAGAAGAGGCGGCCTTGCGCGAGGCCTGGGAAGAAGTGGGGCTGGATTCCGGCGAGGTGACGCTGCTCGGTCTGCACGACGACATCTGGACGCCGTCGGGTTTCATCATCACGCCCGTGGTGGGCGTCATCTCCCGCGATGCCCGTTTCCGCATCAATCCCGCCGAAGTGTCGCGGGTGTTTTCCGTTCCGCTGTGCTTCTTCGCGGAAGAGAGCAACACCGAACGCCGCATGATGCACTATCGCGGGGTGGACCGCGAGGTGCTGTTTTTCCACTATGACGGCGAAACGATATGGGGAGCGACTGCGCTGTTGATCCGAAACGTGCTGTCGCTGCTCTCCCTGCATGCGGACAAGCGCTGAAACGCCAGTCGCCCGACGCTCAACGTCACATCACGCCATTTTCACAACGAATACAAAAACCCCGGGGTCCGTTTCTCCTGAGAGATCCGGACCCCGGCGTCCTGGGAGTGACGTATGAAGTTGAGCGATGTTAGCGTTGGCTGTCCCAGGGATACACCACATGGGCCACATACACGGGCTGCGGAGCACGGTCGTTCCATTTGCGGATCAGCGTGCCGCAGTGACGAGCCACGCGTACCGAGGAATCGTGAATGGCGGTTTGCTGAATGGCGAAGCGGCTCAGGCGCGAGTCCTGGAACTCGTACAGCGCCAACGCGGCGATGATGCGCACGCAGGGATTGCTCTCGTTTTTAAGCTTGTCCATCAAAGGAATGATGGCGTAGTCGAAATCGTATTTCGGATAGGCGCGTTTGAGATCGATGACGAGTTGAATGTACTCGCATTGCACCTCCTGCGAGGAGTGCTGCAAGCCGGCGAGAATATTCTTTTCGATCAGATTCTGGCGCTCCACCGAAAGAGGTGGGTTGACGGGGCCGGCGTGCATGGTCTGGGCGAACAGCAGCATTCCCATGACAATGAGCGATACATTCAGGATGCGTTTCATGACTGACTCCTGCCTACGGTGTCGTTGGAATGTCTTTGTGAACAACGAAGGGGTGTACGTCGCCTGCAAACAGGGGTTGCAGGTGTTGGGAACAATTTTCAGGGCATTTTTTTATGACCCCATGGTGACGTGACAGTAGGGTTTGGGAATACTTACATCGTGAGGAGATTTCCTGTATCTTGTCCGTTGAGGTAGTCGATGATAGTTGGTACCACGTCTGTTTTATCGCGTGCCCTGACACAGCCCCTCCGCGTCGCCGGCGCGGGGGTATTCGTCGTGTTGCTGCTCCTGCCCGCGATGTCGGCGCGCGCGCAATTGGTGGTCAACGACTCCATTCCTCTCGAGGAATTGGTGCGCAAGCATTTCATCGGCGGGGGAGCGAATGTGACGAATATCACGGGCAGGGGATTTCCCCGGTCGCGCGGCTTTTTCGATGGACGCAACACCAATCTCGGTATCAACGAAGGCATCATGCTCACCTCCGGCTGGGTGGGATACGCGCCGGGACCGAATCGCTGGGACGATGTGGGTTTCGCGGCGTTCACCGGCGGCGATGCAGATCTGGCAATGCAGATATCGGCACTTACCTTCGACGCCTGCGTCATCGAATTCGATTTCGTGCCCTATCAGGATACCGTGAGCTTCGAATACGTCTTCGCTTCGGAGGAGTACGACGAGTACGTGGGCTCGGCGTTCAACGATGTATTCGCCTTTTTCATCAGCGGCCCTGGCATCACCGGCAAACAGAATATCGCCCGCTTGCCCGGCACAGGCACGCCCGTGGCGATCAACAACGTCAACCATCTGACCAACACCGCCTGGTATGTCGACAACTATCCGCCGCCAAAGGGACCTGCGAATGGCGGGCAGACCATCGAGTACGACGGATTCACCAAGGTGCTGCGCGCCGTCTCACCAGTCACGCCCTGCCAGACCTACCGGCTCAAGCTGGCGATTTCGGATGTGATGGATCCCATTCTCGACAGCGGCGTGTTTCTCAAATCCGGCAGTTTCAATGCGGGAGACGCTTTCGACGTGGTTGCGATTCGAGATGCGTTTGAAAACGGCTGTCAGCCCGGGCTGTTCCAGGTCACGCGCGGTGGCGACATCAGCAAACCCATTGCCGTGACGGTGCAGTTGCTGGGAGATGCCACGGAAGGCACGGATTACAGCACCGTGAACAAGACGCTGAATTTTCTCGCGGGTCAGACGAGCATCGTTGTGCCCATCGATGCGCTCAAGGATGCCGTGTCGGACGATTACGAGATGGTGATACTGTACATCCCGGATTTCTGCAACACGGGATTGATTCGCGACACACTGTACATTCGGGAAATTCCCGAGGTCGTAATCAGTTTGACCAGCGATACGCTGCTGTGCGAGGGCTCGCAACTGCTGCTCCGCCCCGGCCTGCGCGGCGGTGGGGGACCGTTTTCTTTCGACTGGACACCGCCGGGCAGCACCGACACCGTGCTCACACTCGATCCAGTGATCGCAGGAGTGTACCGCTTCAGCGTGTATGATTCGCTGACGGGTTGTCTGGTGACAAAGGATGTCACGGTGCGGGTGGATTCCTTGCCGGTGATCGATGCGGGCCCCGATACCCTGCTGTGTTATGGGGATTCGCTGCGCATTGGCTCGATCGCCTATGGCGGCAGCGCGCCTTTCACCTATAGCTGGTCGCCGGCCACCTGGCTCAGCGCCACGGATGTGGCCATGCCTGTGGCGAAACCACTGCGCGACATTACCTATGTGCTGCGCGTGGTGAGTGCCATTGGCTGTGTGAGTTACGATTCCATCACCATTCGCATCGCCGAGGTGCTGGCCGATGCCGGCCCCGATACGCTGGTATGCCGCGGTGTGCCCGTCGGCATTGGACGTCCCGCGAGTGGAGGCACTCCTCCGTACACCTACGAGTGGACGCCCGCGACGGGTCTGACCGGCAGCAACGTGGCAACACCCCTGGCTTTGCCCGACACCTCGACTACGTACGTGCTGCGCGTCACCGACAGCAACGGCTGCGAGGCGGTGGACAGTGTGCGCGTGAATGTGTCGTGGGTGGAACTCGACGCCGGTCCCGACGCCACGGTGTGTCCCGGCGAGACGGTGACCATTGGCGGTATCGCGCGATGGACGCACAGTCCAGTGACCTACGCCTGGACGCCCACCACGGGATTGGACAATCCGAGCAGTCCCAGGCCCAACGCCCGACCTCCGCGCGATATGATGTACATCGTCACGGCCACCAACGCGCGCGGCTGCTTCGATCGCGACACGGTATTTGTGCGGGTGTCCGATCTGTTCACCGACGCGGGTGCGGACATCACCATGTGTCCCGGCGAGACCCGTCAGCTCGGTGCCACCGTGCGTGGCGGCCGACCGCCGTATGTGTTCCGTTGGTCGCCGACCACGGGTTTGTCCGATGCCACCATACTCACACCTGAGGTTTCGCCCGACACGTCCACCTGGTATCACCTGTCGGTGATCGACCAGAGTGGCTGCGTGGTGTACGATTCGGTGCGTGTGACCGTGTATCCCGCGCCGCGCATCCGCGTGGCGGCCGGTGGTCCCACCACCTTGTGTACCGGCGACAGCATCACACTCGAAGCCGATGTGCAAATGGCCAGCTACCGCTGGAATACCGGCGCCACGACGAGGAGCATCAGAGTTGGCGCGGCGGGCGTGTACTGGCTCGACGGTGTGACCAGAGACGGTTGCCCCGTCAGTTCCGACACCGTGACCATCAGCGTGGTGGATCGACCCGCACCGGTCATCAGTGGACCGACTGTGCTGTGTGTGGGCGAGGAGGCGGTGTTCGGCACCGGTGATTTCGGCGCGGCGCTGTATCAATGGACGGTGACCGGCGGCTTCATCGTGGATGGACAAGGGACGCGCAGTGTGCGCGTACGCTGGGACGATGCGGGCTCCTGGTCCGTACGCGTGGATGTCGTGCTGGGCTCGGCCCTCTGTCGTGGCGACACGATACTGAATGTAAGTGTGCTTCCGCTGCCCGCGCCGGTGATTTCGCCGGGAGGTCCGCTGACACTCTGTCCTGGCGACAGCGTCGTGCTAGCGGCACCGGGCGGATTTGCCGACTACGAATGGTCCAATGGCGAAAAGGGCGAACGCCTGGTGGTGCGTCAGGCGGGACGGTATTCGGTGACTGTTGTCACCGCGCAGGGATGCCGCGGCAGCTCGCCCGAGGTGCTGGTCGGCATGCTCCCCACGCCGACGCCTCGGCTGCGTCTGCTCACTGCGCCGCAGGTCTGCGAGGGCGATAGCATGGTGGTGGAGTTGCCCGGCGACTTCGCCTCGCGGCGCTGGAACACCGGCGATACGACCGGCCGCTTGACGTTGCGGGCAAGCGCGCGCGTATGGGCCGAGGTGCGTTCATTGGACGGCTGTCCTGGCTGGAGCGACACACTCGACCTGCGTATCCTGCCTCTGCCGCGTCCGGTGATCGTGGCTGATGGACCGCTGGAATTTTGCGAAGGCGACAGCGTGCGCCTGACCACCACGGAAGCGTACGCGTCCTGGCTGTGGAGCAATGGCGCGATCGATTCGTTCATTGTCGTGCGCGCGAGCGGTGTGTACAATGTGCGCGTACACAACGCCGAAGGCTGCGAGGCCGAAGCTGTCGCGCTGCGCGTCGTGGTGCATCCCTTACCTCCCAAGCCGGTGATTGACGAACAGGGGACGATGCTGCGTGCCAGCGACGCGTTCGCCTGGCAGTGGTTCGTCGACGACGCGGGCGTGTTGCGCTCGGTCGATGGCGCGACAGAGCGGGAGTTGCGTTACGAACCCGGTGTGTGGTATCGTGTGCGCGTGGAGACGGAATTCGGTTGCTGGGCGTTGTCGGACCCGTACCGCGTGGGGCGTGTAGCCAGCAGCACCGTGGGTTTGCCGGAACTCGAAGCGGCGCCCGGGGATCGTGTCATCATTCCGTTGCGCCTGCTCGCATCCGAATATCTTGATGAAGTCGGTGTGCGCAGCTATGCCGCGCGCATCAGCTTCAATCACACCATGTTGGTGCCGGTGGACGGGACACCTGCCGGCCGCATCGAGAACGGCGATCGCGTGATCGATATCGCGGCGGATTTCTCGTCGGGCATGCAGGTGCTGAGCGAGTTGCGTTTCGTTGCCACCCTTGGCAATGCCGCTTCCACTCCGCTGCGCATCGAAAGCTTTGCCTGGGATAACGGCACAGTGCAGGTGACGCGCATCGATGGGCGTTTCGACATGCCGATCTGCCGTGAGGGTGGCGAGCGTCTGGTGGATGGCAGTGGCACGCTGCGGCTCGGACCCAATCATCCGAATCCTTTCAACGCCACGACCATCATTGAATACGAAGTGATCGAGCGCGGCAACACGCGCATGGAAGTGCTGGATCAGCTCGGTCGTCGCGTCGCGTTGTTGGTTCAGGCGGAAGTCGAGCCCGGCGCCTATCGCGTGGCTTTCGATGCCGGAGCGTTGCCATCGGGTCTGTACTGGTGCGTGCTGCACACACCCGGCGCCATGCTTGCGCGGCCACTGCGTCTATTGAAGTAGCGCTTCGGAAAGGGGAGACGTCGAGCGGCAAAGCACAGCGGTGAGGGAGACCGTGGAGGAATAGCTGAAGAACAACGTGTTACAAACGCATCAGTGATGAGTCGAAGAGCTCATCTTCTCGATGGCGCGGTACTCCTCTTCGCGCACAGGCTGCACAGAGAGACGGCTGCCGCGGCGCAGGAGTTCCATGTTCGCGAGCGCGGCTTCACCACGCAGCATGTCCAGCGTGAGCGGCGCTGAGAAACGCGAGCGGAAGGTGATGTCCACCATGAACCAGCGGGGATTGTCGGGCGTGGCCTTCGGATCGAATTTCGGACTACCGACATCGAATTGCGTGTGATCGGCATAACCCGCGCGCGTCACCATGGCACTGCCGACGATGGCGGGCGGATCTCCATTGCTGTGGTGGAACAGCACCACGTCGCCCACCGCGATATCATCGCGCAACATGTTCCTCGCCTGATAGTTCCGCACCCCGTCCCAGTGCGTTGTGCCGTCGCGTTCGAGATCATCGATGCTGTAGGAATCCGCTTCCGATTTGAAAAGCCAGTAGCGCATGGCCACATCCGATCGTTCAACATGTCAAGCCCATACAACAAGCGCGCGGGGCGTATGGTTCAATGGGGTGGGGTGAGTATTGTGGTGTAATCCAGTGAAGAATGAGAGTAAGGAGGAAAGGAGGGTAAGGAGGGGCTTCGCTGGCACGGAGAACACCGAGGGCTTCGCGGGAACACAGAGTACCCGGAGCGCTTCGCGGGAACACAGAGTACACGGAGGGCTTCGCCACACCGAGGGCACGGAGGGATCGCTTTGCAACTCTCCGCCTTTGCGTTGACTCGATTGCCGCGGGGCACATGGATCGAGCGGGAAGCGACCTCAAACATTCCTCTCCGCTCTCTCCGCTCTCTTTCATCTCTTCGAATGTATCACGCACTCAGCCAGCCCGGAAAAACGGGGGAATCCCCCGCGCGCGCGACTCTACTTCAGCAGCAACATGCTGCGCACGGCGCGGCGGCCTTCGTGTTCGAGCTGAAGGAAGTACGTGCCGCTCGGCAGTCCGCTTGCATCGAAATACAGCACGTGGGCGCCGGCCTGTTGCACGCCGTCGTGAAGCGTACGCACGATGTTGCCGAGTGCATCGCGCACGAGCAAGGTGATGTGCGCGCGGCGGGGAAGACTGTAGCGCACGGTGGTGCCGGGATTGAACGGATTCGGGAAATTCTGTTCCAGTGTGAAATCGCCCGGACGCGAGGAGAAATCCACCGCGATTTCCTGCGAGTATTCCACACCGCCATCATTGCGCACAACCTTCAGACGGTAGCGGGCCAGAAGCGTGGAGGAGGGGATGGCCGCATCAAGCGCATCGTAACTCTGAATGCTGACGCTGGGCCGCGCATCGATGGCGCGAATTTCCTCCCATGGCTGATGGTCGAGTGAGCGCTCAACGGCGAAGCCACGCAGGCCACTACCTGTGCCAGTTCTCCACTGAAGTGCCACGGCTCCGTTGTCGGGCGAGGCGCTGAAGGAGAGCAACTCCAGTCCGGTGGTCACCACCAGTCCGAAATTGCTGCGTCCATGTGTGGATGCAATGAGCTGTCCGCTGAGTGCATGCAATTCGAGATCCACCACCACCACCTTCGGCATTCCCTCGCCAAGAATCTGCCATTCGGTGCCGCCGTTCGTCGTGGCGTACACACCGAAATCCGTGCCCACGTAAAGCTCACGCGGATTGGCAGGATTGATTTCGAGTGCGTTGGTCGGAATCGCAGGCAGATTGCCGGAGATGCTCACCCATTTGTTCCCACCGCTGTCGCTGCGAAACACGCTCTCGCGCACATATCCTGCAACGCAAGTGTAGTACACCGAGTCGTTTCGTGGATCGAAGATAATGTCGTTGATCTGGCGATTGGGCAGTCCGGCGCTGATGTCCTTCCAACTCGCACCCGCATCGTCCGACCTCCAGATTTTACCGCTTCGATAGCCCACGAGCATGAGGCTGGGACGCAGGGGAGAAACGGCAATGGCGTTGATGGTGCTGCTTGAATCCATGTTGCCGTGGAAGGCGAACCAACTTGCACTGCGGTCGGTGGATTTGTACAACTGCTTGTTGGTGCAAGTGAAGAGGATTTTCGGATCGGCCGGATGAATCACCACGGGAGTGACCCACGGACTGTTGCCGTACAGGCCCTTGTTGGCCCCGACCCAGTTCTGGCCGCCATTGGTGGTGCGCAGATGTGAGCCGTTCTGATATTCGGCGTAGCGGTAGTTGAGGTCGGTGTAGTCGAACACGCAGTACCCGCCGTCGCCGCCGGTGCTGTGTACCCAACTTTCATCGCCCTGATGGCGCGTGTTGGAACCGTTGTCCTGCGTGCCGCCCATCATCAACCCCGCCTGCTGTGGCGCGATTCCCAATTCGTAGAACTGCGTGATGGGCAGATTGTCGTTCAAACTCGTGAAGGTGATGCCGCCATTGCCCGATACATACATGCCTCCGTCGTTACCGAGATAACATACATCCGGGTGCGAGGGCGAATACTCGATGGCGTGCTGATCCACGTGCACACCGCCGCGTGTCTGGAAATTTTTACCGCCATCGAGACTCAGGTAGAGACCCACGCCGCCCACCAGCAGCTTGTCGGGATCCGTGGGATGCACGCCGATTTCGCAATTGTACCAGCCGTAGGTACTGAAGAAGTTGATGGGATTCACAGCGGGTGTGGTGCGCACCCAGGAGTCGCCACCGTCGGTGGATTTCACCACGGCGAGTGTTTTATTCGCAAGTGTACCTTTCGAACCCACCAGCACGGCGTAGAGAACGTGCGGTTGCGTCAGGCAAAGGTCCAGCGCGAGGCGGCCGATGCTGTCGCGGCCCACGCCAAGATCGAGTTCCGTCCAGGTTTCACCGGCGTCGGTGGAGCGCAACACGCCCACGCCCTGAATGCCGGCGTACATGATGGAGTCGATGGTGGGATGGAACACGAGGTCGTGCGCGGTGCCGGACTTTTTCTGCGTCCAGGTGCGCGCGGAATCCACCGAGCGGTACAATCCCTGTCGCGAAGCGGCCACGAGAATGTTGCTTTTCGTATTGTGCACGCGAATCGCGCCGATGCTTTTCATTTGGCTGCCTCCCACCACGGTCCACGTCGCGCCCGCATCGGTGGAACGCGCCACACCCACGCCGGGATACGAGTCGGCACTGCCATTGGCTTCGCCCGTGCCAAGGTAGACGATGTCGGGATTGGAGGGATCGAGGCAGATGGATCCTGTGGCGAGGGTCGGCAAATCGTCGGACACGGGAGTGAAGGACGCGGAGAGCTTGGTGCCGTTGATGGATTTCCACACGCCGCCGTCGGCCGCGGTGAAATACACGATGTCGGGATCGGTGGGGTGAATGGCGATGCCGGTGAGCCGTCCGCCGATATTCACCGGACCGAGCTGCATCCACTGCGGCGCTGCGCCTTTGGCGAGCGTGGCCGCCGGCTTGTACACCGACATGCGCGCGCTCTCGCGCCACGCCTGCTCGCGCACTCCGTCGGGGATGCTGCCGTCGGGCTCGACACGCTGATCGCGGAACCAGCGGAAGCGCTCGCGTATCCACTGTTCGCTGTCGCGGTACAGGCGCAATTGCTCCGGCGGTTCAACGCTGCGGAACGGGGCGCTGTCCTGAGAGAACGCGGGAGTGAAGGTGACGGTGAGTGTGGCGAGAGCGAGCAGGGCGTAAACAAGCTTCATGGCGATGCCGGGCGAGTGCGACAAGGGAGGCGCGTCCGCACATCGTCGAGTATGCACGAAACGCATCTTCAAATTTCACATTCCTGTCACACGCGTGCAAGGAAAATCGGCATGCACCTGCGGATTGCTTTAGGAAAAGCGGACATCGCTCGATTGCGCTGTCCGCGTGAAGAGGGGTCGGTGAATGTGGATTACTTTTGCCGCGCGGGAACGCTTCTGCGCAACTCCATCTTGCCCATGTCGATAGCGACCTCGGAAGCATCGCCCTTGATGGTGAGCACGCCACTGCCTCGCACGGAATGCAGCCAGGGACTGGAGAACAGCGTGTTCGACGGGGGCGCGGGAGGGGAGGCGCCGTTCACTGTGCGCTCGCCAGCAAAACTCATGCGCAGCACGTCGCCGGTAATCGTGGTGTAGCTCACGGATTTGTCCGTATCCAGGCGGCCAAGATCCGGCCGTGTCGCGCGCAGTTTGCGCAGGAATTGTTCGTAGCTGCCCACCGTGTGCTTCGCGGTGACGTACACCAGCGCGCCATTCACCCTCTCCTGCGAGATGAAATGCCGTCCGAACACACCATCGGCGAGGCGATACGGTTTGAATGGATAGAAACCGATGTACACGTCGCCTGAACGCAACGTGATCCATCCCGATTTCAGCGAATCGATATCGGTGTGTACATCCGCGGGCGGAAGGAAGCCGGTAACCACCGGGAAGCGCGTTTGCTGCGGAATGTCGTACAGAGCGATCAGCGTGTTGCGGTACTGGAACACATCCTCGTAGGGCGATCCCCCCACCATGCGGGTCACCGTGGGGAAGTAGGGATCAAGAATGGAAGTGTTGCGCAGGGCGATCTCGCCGGTGTGCGGCACGAAGGGAAGTAACGCGGCGACGTCGGAAAAGGGCTGCATGAGGAACAGTGTCGCGGGCAGTTCGGGATTCGCCGAGGTCCAGGTCACATCCCAGCTGTGCTGCTCGCGATGATGCAGCAGACCGCCGGGTACCGAACCCATGGCGAACAGCGGATCCATGTACATGTATTTCACCACCGGTCCGCGGCGCACCATGCCATTGTCGCGCAGCACTGAGGCGGGCTTTTTCACTTCCCAGGACTCATAGCCCTTTTCGCGATTGGTGGCGAGTTGCACTATTTCTGGCAGGGGCTCGTAGCTGCTGAGTGATGCGAACAGCTGATCGCGTCCATAAACGCGCACGCCATCGCCGAAGTACAGCCATGCGATGGCTGTCATATCCGAGGAAATGGGTTGCATGGCCGAGAGCAGATTCTCGCGCGCATGCGCGCCCGCGAAGGACCCGCTCAGATAGTCGTGCGCCGCGTCGGCCAGATACCAATGTGCCATCAAGTCAGCGCGTCGGGCGAGCAGTGTATCCGATGCATGGTCGCGCAGCATGAGCAGAGCGGTGAACACCGCTGCGCCGTAGGTGGGCGAATCGAATTCCTCCTGTCCTTCCTCCGTGTTCACACGCATCCACTGTTGCAGCCAGGAGCGGGCGTCGCGTTCGTTTTCCTGCACACTGCGTCCATTGAACAGCGCGCTTTCCGCCGGCAGGTGTTTCGTTGCGAGATACAGCGCCGTGTAATACAGCAGGTGCTCATGATCGGATTCCGCCGGACGCACGGGAAATTGCCTCCACACCTCCGCGATGCGTGTGCTGATGGAATCGGGCAGCCGATGCCGCGTGAGCAGCCAGGCCGAAGTCATGCGGAAACGCTCGATGATGTCGGGAGACACCACCGAGGTGAGGTCGTAGAGCAACTCCAGGCCCGCAACGGTGTCGGGGCCGTGCAGAATGGTGGCGGTGGCTGTGGCGTAATCCGGTTCCGCCTGACCGGAGGCGAAGAAGGTCACGATCGAATCCTTTCGCACCTCGAAGCTGAGTTGCGCGTGTGCGACCGTGCTCATCGCCAGAGCGGCCGCCAGGAAGAAATGTGCTGCTTTCATCGTCACCTGAACATGATGCTGCTGACGTACCCGAGGCGTATGGAAAATGCCTGCCAGGAACTGCCCTTGTTGTTGGACACGAAGGAGCCGTTCTCACTGCCGGCGTACACGCGGTCGGGATTGTCGGGGTCGAACGCAAAGGTCGTGATGTTGAAATTTGTCAAGCCCCCACCGGTGATTTCCCAACGACGGCCGAGGTTGATGGACCGATACGTACCGGAGTCGCGCGTGCCGAGCAGCATGGACTCGGGTTCGCGCGGATTGAACGCCACGCATTTCACGGCCTTGGTGCGCAGGCCTTCGTTGCGCAACTGCCAGTTCCATCCACCATCCTCCGAAATCCACACACCCGCTTCCTCGCTGCACGCCGCCATGATGGCCGGGTTGGTCGGATGCGCGTACAGACGTGTCACCGCTGTGCCCTGCAAGCCGCTGCGCAACCAGCTGCGTCCCTGGTCGCTGCTGCGGTACAGGCCGTCGGCTGTGGCAATCATCACGCCATGCGGCGTCGCCGCAATGCCGCTGATGTACGTCGCATTGGGAGGAGTAAGTGAACCGCTGCGCAACACCCAGCTTTCGCCGCCATCGGTGGAGAGAAACAGTCCGCGCGCACTCGCGGCCCACAGGCGACCGCGTTCGGAGAGCACGGCCAGCACGGCGGGCACGTTCCATTCCGTCACCAGTTTCCATTGCGCACCCTGATCGGTACTGCGCAACACGCCGTAATCAGTAGCGAGAAAAAGCGTGTCGCCGGCGGCCCCATGGAGCGCAATGCCACTCACCGCGCTGGTTTGCCAGCCGCGGTTGCTCCAGCTCACGCCGCGATCGCTGCTCACAGCCAGACCCTGATACACGGGAGCCCCGCGCGAGGCCCCGGAAGCGGGGGGAGCGTAATAGAAGCTGACGTACATCGTTTCAGCCTGCTGGCCTTGCGCAAGGGCGGGCGCAAACAGGATGAAAGACAACAGCGGAAGCAGCAGTGATCGCATCAGTATTCCTCGCTGTCCACGCGTTGAATATCCGCACCCAGGTCGCGCAGTTTCAGTTCTATGGCCTCGTAGCCGCGGTCGATGTGATACACGCGCAGCACCTCGGTGCTTCCCTGCGCCACCAGACCGGCGATGATCAGCGAGGCGCTGGCGCGCAGATCGGTGGACATCACCGTGGCGCCTTTCAGCGTCGATACGCCCCGCACCACGGCGGTATTGTTCGTGATGTCGATGCGCGCGCCGAGGCGCTGGAGTTCGGGAACGTGGTTGAATCGATCGAAATACACCGTGTCGGTGATGACGGACGAGCCGGTGGTGCGCGTCATCATGGCCATCCACTGCGCCTGCATGTCGGTGGGGAAACCGGGATAGATGGCAGTGGTGACGTTGACCGGTGAGAGTGTTTCTGGCGCACGAAGGGTAATGCTGCGCTCGCCGAGCGTGATAGTGCAGCCGGCGTCGCGTAGTTTGGCGAGCACGGCGGTCAGATGCGCGGCTTCCACATTGCGCAGCGTGATTTCTCCTCCGGTGATGGCGGCAGCCGCGAGGAAGGTTCCCGCTTCGATGCGGTCGGGGATGTTCTCGTCGTCGGCGGGGGAGAGATCGTCCACGCCTTCGATGGTGAGGCAATTGCTGCCGATGCCGTCGATGCGCGCGCCCATGCGCACGAGGTATTGCGCGAGTTGCTCGATTTCGGGTTCCGTCGCGGCGTTGCGGAGCACGGTAGTCCCCTTGGCTAGCACGGCGGCCATCAGGGCGTTGCCCGTGGCGCCGACACTGGAAATATCGAAGGTGATTTCCGCGCCACGCAAGCGATCCACCTTGGCCACCACATAGCCGGCGTCGATGTCCACTTCGGCACCGAGGGCCTGCATGGCTTTCAGGTGCAGGTCCACCGGGCGCGGTCCCCAGGCGCAGCCGCCCGGGTAGGACACACGCGCGCGGCCGTAGCGGCCGAGCAGCGGTCCGAGCACGTAGAAGGAGGCGCGCATTTTTTTCACGAGTTCATACGGCGCTTCGTGCGAATGCACCGCACTGCTGTCGAGCTCGAGCGTGGTGCCGGGATGGCGAATCACCACGCCCATGGTTTCGAGCAAGGCCGACATGGTGCTGATGTCGCGCAGCCGCGGCGTGTTGTGCAATCGACACACGCCCTGGCAGAGCAAGGTGGCGGGGATCAGGGCCAGCGAAGCGTTTTTCGCTCCGGAGATGCCGACAGTCCCGCTCAGGCGGTTTCCGCCTCGAATGATGAATTTGTCCATGTACCCACAACGTTGATCGCGTAACGGATCATCCAAGTCACAAGTTAGTCCGCAATCGCTATTCGGTGCAATGCGTCGCGGCATGGGTGCATCGCGGGATGCCTCGCGCGAGCGGGACTCGCGGCGGACGATGGCCGAAGGTCGAGACGGCGTGCGTTTTGGGGCTGGCGGGAATTTGGATATATTTTGGCTCAATCCAGGTCTATCATCCTTGGTGTGTACAATGGGTTCGTACGGGTCGTATCTGAAAGCGGCGCTGTTGTCGCAAATCAACCTTCTGTTGCTGGGGGGAATCGGAATGGTGAGTCTGATTTCCGGCAACGTGTGGCCGCTGCTGCTGGGCCTTGGCGGCGAAGCCGCGTGGCTGGCTGTGGCGCCGCTGACGCCCGCCTACCGGCGTCTGGTGGACAGGAAAATGGAACGGCATGCGGCGATCGACGCCGAGAGCGCGCGCGACCGCCTGATTGCGGCCTTGCCCGACGCCGTGCGTGCGCGCTGCACGCGTTTCGCCGCGCTGGCCGACGAGGTGCGGAAGAATTACGCCACCTACAACGAGGGCAGCCGCGTGTTTCTCGACCGCCTGGCGCTGCGCTTCGATGAAATGCTGGAGAAATACGCCCGCCTGCTCACCGCCCAGCAGGAGTACGACCGCCACCTGGCGGCCGCCAGCCGTGGCGAGGTGGAGCAGCGTCTGCGCACGCTCGATGCCGAGGTGGAGTCTGCGGACGAACAGTTGCGGGAAATTCGTCTCCGGCAGCGCGATGTGCTGTTACAGCGGCTCGAGCGGCTGGACACGGCCGAACGCGACCGCCGCATTCTCGCCGCGCAAATCGACACACTGGAGGAAACCATGGTGCTGCTCAAGGAGCAGGCGCTGACCATGCGCCGCCCCGAGGAGATGACCGAGCAGATCGACCGCCTGCTGGGCGACATCGGCACCACCGAGAGCACGGTGAGCGCCATCGAGAGTTCATTCGCCGGATTATTCGACAGGGAATTGCGCGACGCGGAGGAAACGCGGCGCCTGAGCAACGATTCACCGTCCTGAACAGGAGAAGCCATGTCCGAGGAAAATCGCAAACGACTGCAGGAAATGCGCGCTCTTTCGCGCCTCGGCGGAGGCGCCGAGCGTATACAGGCGCAGCATGAAAAAGGGAAAATGACCGCGCGCGAACGCGTCGACATTCTCCTCGATCGCGGCAGCTTCGAGGAGATCGATGCCTTCGTCACCCATCGCTCGCGGGATTTCGGACTCGACAAGCAGCGCATCCTCGGCGATGGCGTGGTGACGGGTAGCGGGACGATCAACGGGCGCCTGGTGTTCGTGTTCAGTCAGGATTTCACGGTATTCGGAGGATCGCTGTCCGAAACGCACGCGGCGAAAATCTGCAAGATCATGGACATCGCCATGAAAGTGGGGGCGCCGGTGATCGGGCTCAACGACAGTGGCGGCGCGCGCATTCAGGAGGGTGTGGTGAGCTTGGGTGGCTACGCGGATATTTTTCTCCGCAATACCCTCGCATCGGGGGTGATTCCGCAGATCAGCGCCATACTCGGACCCTGTGCCGGCGGCGCGGTGTATTCGCCGGCCATCACGGATTTCGTGTTCATGGTCGAGGGCAACAGTTACATGTTCGTGACCGGTCCCAACGTGGTGAAAACGGTGACACACGAGGATGTGACATCGGAAGAGCTGGGTGGCGCGCTCACGCATGCGGGTAAAAGTGGTGTGGCGCATTTCACACACGCGCATGAGGTGCAGACACTGAATGAAATACGTCGCTTGCTTTCCTTTTTCCCGCAGAACAACGCCGAATGCGCACCGCGGGGCGAGAGTCGCGACAGCCGCAACCGCTGCGAGTCCGCTCTCGACGACATCATCCCGGACAATCCCAACAAGCCCTACGACATCAAGGATGTGATTCGTTTGACCGTGGACGACGGCGATTTTCTCGAAGTGCACAGCGAGTACGCGGCGAACATCGTGGTGGGTTTCGCGCGCTACGACGGACGCTCGGTGGGCATTGTCGCGAATCAACCCGCGGTGTTGGCCGGCGTGCTCGATATCGACGCCTCGGTGAAAGCGGCGCGCTTTGTGCGTTTCTGCGATTGCTTCAATATTCCGCTGGTGGTGTTCGAGGATGTGCCGGGCTTTTTACCGGGCACCGATCAGGAATGGCGGGGCATCATTCGCCACGGAGCGAAATTGCTCTACGCCTTCGCCGAAGCCACCGTGCCGAAAATCACCATCATCACGCGCAAAGCCTACGGGGGCGCCTACGATGTGATGAATTCCAAGCACATTCGCGGTGATTTCAACTTCGCCTGGCCATCGGCGGAAATCGCCGTGATGGGTCCGAAAGGCGCCGTGGAAATCATTTTCAAAAAAGAGATTTCCTCGGCCCCCGATCCCGCCGCGGCACTGGACGAGAAAATTCAGGAGTATCGCGAGAAATTCGCCAATCCCTTCATCGCCGCCGAGCGCGGCTACATCGACGATGTGATCGAGCCGTCGAGTACGCGCCCGCGCATCATTCGCGCATTGGAGATTCTGGAAAGCAAGGTGGACAGCAATCCGCGCAAGAAGCACGGGAATATTCCGCTGTGAGGGCGATGCCGGAGCGTACAGAGGGGGAGAACCACAGATTGCACGGATTTCGCACAGATTCACACGGATGAATCGTGGAAATCCACTCAGTACAGATGCAGAAGGCGGCCAGCGACGCGCGTTCCGGCAGTGGCGCGGAGGTGATAGGTGCCGGGGGCCAATCCGCGCACATCGCTTTCGAGGGTGTGCGTGCCGGCGGAGAGGGAGCGCTCGGAAAGCACGCGTACGCTGCGACCCAGTGAATCGTACAGCGTGAGTTGCACGGGCATGGCTGCAGGGAGCGTGAGCGGAATGGACACGAGATCGCGCGCGGGATTGGGCCAGGGCGCGCCGATGCCGAACATTTCAGGCGCCGGTGGCGTCGCATCGGTGGCATTGACCAGATGTCCGAGAAAACGGATCAACATGTCATCGATATGCGCCCGCCAGTTGCCCCAGCTGTGCCCCTCGTTGTATTCGCGATACAGCACATCGTATTGACGCAGCGTGAGAATTTGCACGAAATCCCGTACGCGTGGAATGAGGACGGGGATGTCGTAGGTGCCTACATCCATGTACAGGCGCAGTGGCAGCGCGGGGGCCGCCGCGAAGAATTGCGCGATGGAGGGAATGATGTTACTGGACTGCGCGCCCACATTGCCGAAGAGCTGCGGCCAGCTCATGGCCATGTACAGAGCGATGTTGCCTCCATTGGAGGAGCCGATCAGCACGCGCGACGCCGCGTCGGTGCGTGTGTTGTACCGTGCGTCGATGGCGGGAAGCAGCACTTCCGCGAGATGACGGGCATAGGTGGAGAGCTGCGACCCGGCATACTCCTCGGTGCGATCCACCGCGGGAATGAACAGCGCAATACACGGCGGAATGGCGCGCGCCGCGATGAGATTGTCGAGCACGGTGGCGGCATTGCCGAGGCGCTGATAGTCCAGGCCATCGTGGAAGAGCACAAGGGGATAGCGTTCGTCCGGCGCGCCATGGCTGGGCGGCAGGTAAATGCGCATGTTCCGCTGATTGCCGAGTTCCGGTATGGACAGCGTGGTGTCGATAATGCGGCCGCGGGGTACGCCGGTGTTCGACAGCACTTCGCCCGGTTCCTGATAGCGCGGCATGCGAAGCTCGGAGTTCGGACCGAAGCCGCCCGCCATGGTGAGGGGATTCCGTGGATCGAGTATCCAATTGCCATCCACCACCAGCTTGTAGTCGAGACGGGCATCGTGTTCGAAACGATCGCTGCGATACCACAGCGTGGTCGACCCGAGGCGGGTGAGTAGCGAGCGCGTGTCGCTCCAGGAATTCATGTCACCCGCGAGGCTTACCGTCTGCGCACTGCCGCGATAGAGGATGTGGCACAGCGTGTCGTTCTCCACGTACGGCGTTTGCGGCAGCGCGTTGTAAAAGCTATCCGCGAGCTGTTGCTGTCGTTGCGGCGACGAGGCGTACAGCGACGAGACGAAGGTGGAAAATGATTGCGCTCGCATCGTGCGCGGCAGCGCGGGCGCGAGGAGCAGGCCACAGAGAAGGATGTATGCGGAGTGTCGTGCGTTCATCGTTGCGTACTTACACGGATGCTCGTGTGTTGATGCGCGCGATGATGCGTTCATCGCGCAGTTCTTTCAATGCGTCGCGGGCAATCCACTTCGCGCTGCGCGACGGCAGCGCGAGCAGTTCCTCGGCCGCGGCGATGGCGCGCGCGTGCAGAGCCGCGTTGCGCTTGCCGATTTGTCGCAGGGCCCAGTTGACGGCTTTTTTCACAAAATTTCTCTCATCCGACGCTGCCTCGGCGATGAGTGCGAGCCAGGGGAGAAACGCGTCGTCGGGGAGACGCTTACCGTGCACCGCCATGCCGGCGATGAGCGCGAATGCGGCGCGGCGCACGAATTCCTCGTCACGCGAGGCCCACTCGCGAATACACTCATCCACGTACGGCGTGCGGCGGAACAGGTGGTTGCAGGCCTGATCGGTGATGTCCCAGGAATTGAAGTCTTCGCACCAGCGCGCCATTTGTTCGCGCGTCACCTGCCGTGGATCATCGATAAACACCGCGAGCAGGCGTGCTTCATGCCAGCCCGAGCGCCAGAGTGCTTCGGCGAGATCGTGATCGTCCGCATGCGCGCGCGCCATGCCTCGCAGCACAGGAATGGACACACCGAACGCGTTGCCCGCGCCGATGGCATAGCGCCGCATTCCTTCGCGAACAGCGGGATTTCCGCGCCGCCGCAATTCGTCTATGATATCTTCTGTGATCGTGTTCACGTTCTCTATCGAGTAATATGTGTCCGCGCAAGGCAGAATATCAAATGCGATTGCGTGGAAGTGGTGTGGCACTTATACTTGAAGAGGAATTTTGAACTTGAACCACCGCGCGGCGTCGGCGAGGACTCGCGCGTGAGGGTTTCCACATTCAGGCACGCAGGCACAGCGGGGCAGGGGACGGAAAATGAGCAGGAGCAGATACTACGGCGACAGTGAGGAACGCGCGCTGGCACTCTGGGTCAAACTCGCCCGCGCGTATTCCACATTCAACAAGGGGACGGTACAGGACATCCGCCGCTACGGTCTCACGCAGCCGCAATTCGCCGTGCTCGAATGCCTCGGGCATCTCGGGCCGATGATGATAGGCGAGCTTTCGCGAAAAATGCTTGTGAGCGGCGGCAACATGACCTGCGTGGTGGATAATCTCGAGCGGGATGGTCTGGTGGAGCGTCAGCATGATGCGAACGATCGCCGCTCGGTGATTGTGGCGCTGACGGACAAGGGCAGGGCTTTGCTCGAGGAACTGTTTCCGCAACATGCCGCCTTCATCGCCAACGCGGTGAGCGCGCTCACTCCCGAAGAGCAATCGCAACTCGCGCATCTTCTCAAGAAGCTCGGAACCTCGCTGCAGGAGTGAGTGTTGTTTTTTTTCAATAAGTATTTCAAATTTGAAATATATTGGAGAAACGACATGACACAGGTACGCAGCGCCAATGAACGGGGAAGTACCAGCACCGACTGGTTGCGGAGCTTTCACAGCTTTTCGTTCAATCGCTACCACGATCCCGCGCATACGCATTTCGGTGCGCTTCGAGTGCTCAACGATGATTTCGTGGCCGGGGGCGGGGGATTTCCCATGCATGGTCACCGGGATATGGAGATCATCACCTACGTCACCAACGGTGCACTCGAACATCGCGACAGCACCGGCGGACATGGCGTGATTCGCGCAGGCGAGATGCAGCGCATGGTGGCGGGCCGGGGGATCATGCATTCGGAGTTCAACGCCAGCGACAGCGAGGAATTGCGCTTGCTGCAAATCTGGATTCATCCGCGTGAATTGGGTGCCGAACCCGGGTATGAGCAGCGCACGCTTCCCGTGGATGAGCGGCGCAACGTACTGTTCGAGGCGGTATCGGATTTCGGTGGTGCTGGCGTGCTGCACATCGATCAGGATGTACGCCTCTTCCTGTCCACACTCGATGAAGGAGCGCACGTGTCGCACACGCTGGCGGCGGGACGCGGAGCGTACCTGTTCGTGATCGATGGCGGGGTGCATGCGGGCGGCCACGATCTGGGGCGTGGCGATGCCCTGTTGCTGCGCGAGGAGCCGGCGTTGCTGATCGAGGCGGCATCGGCGAGTGAAGTGCTGCTCTTCGACCTTCCGGTGTAGTGGCGGCATTCGCGCGAATGTTTCGCTCGCGCAAGGAGATTCAGCGGGAAAAGTGCTAGATTCGTGAACGATTGTCTCACGAAGCCGTGGCCGCGCGTGCGCGTTTCGCTATTCATCCCCTGTCTGACCGATCAACTGTTTCCCGCATCCGGTATGAACATGCTGCGTGTGCTCGAGCGCGTTGGCGTGCGTGTGCACTATGATGCGCGTCAAACCTGTTGCGGACAGCCCGCCTTCAATTCGGGCTATCATGCGGAGGCGGCCGCCATGGCGATGCGCTTCCTCGATATTTTCGATGGCGACGACGCGGAGTACATTGTGGCGCCGTCGGGTTCCTGCGCCAGCATGGTCACCGTGTTTTACGGCGATCTCGGCACGCTCCCCGCAACGTATCGGGAGAAGGCGCAGCGTGTACGCGCGCGCGTGCGGGAGTTCAGCAGTTTCCTGGTGGATGTGCTGGGTGTGACGGATGTGGGTGCGGAGTTGCATGCGCGCGTGACAGTGCACGATTCCTGCCACGCGCTGCGGGAGCTGCACATCAAGCGCCAGCCCCGTGCTCTGCTGGCACAGGTCCGCGGACTGGAGCTTGTGGAAATGGACAAGGCCGAGGTGTGCTGCGGATTCGGCGGGACGTTCGCGGTCAAGCATGAGAATCTCTCCGCCGCCATGGCCGAGGAAAAAGCCGACAGCATCGAGCGCAGCGGAGCGGAGGTGGTGACCGGCGTGGATTCGAGTTGCCTGATGAATATCGACGGCGTGCTGCGGCGACGGGGATCGGCGGTGCGCACCATGCATCTGGCCGACATTCTCGCAAGCGGGAGCGGGACATGAGCACGCCGCTGCGACCGGAATTTCTCAAAACGCTCGTCGCCGAGCGCATTCACGACAGCACCTTGCGCGGCAACATCTCGCGCGCCACGGGCACGTCGCTGCACAAACGCGCGCTGGTGGTGGACGACTTCGGCGACTGGGAGGAGATGCGCGCGGTGGCGCACGACATCAAGGCGCATGTGATCGCGCATCTCGACGACTACCTCGCCGATTTCGAGCGCAATGCCACGGCCGCCGGAGCTACGGTGCACCGCGTGGGCGACGCCGCGCAGGCGCGCGCGCTGGTGTTGCGTCTCGCGCGCGAGGCGGGCGCGCGGCTTGTCGTGAAAAGCAAATCCATGACCACCGAGGAAATCGGACTCACGCATGCGTTGGAGGAAGCCGACATGCGGACGGTGGAGACCGATCTCGGCGAGTACATCGTGCAACTGGCCGGCGAGTTGCCGTCGCATATCACCGCGCCGGCATTGCACAAGAATCGGCAGGAAATCGGCCGCCTCTTCGCCGAGCGTCTCGGCATCGAGTACAGCGAGGATCCCGAGCGCCTCACGCGCGTGGCGCGCGACATCATGCGCGAGGATTTTCTGCGCGCCGATCTCGGCATATCGGGAGTGAATTTCGCTGTGGCCGAAAGCGGCAGCATCTGCATCGTCGAAAACGAGGGCAACGCGCGCATGAGCACCACGTTGCCCCGGGTGCATATCGCGGTGATGGGCATGGAGAAGGTGGTGCCGGATTTCGAAAGTCTGGGGCTGTTTCTCAACCTGCTCGGCCGCAGCGCCACGGGGCAGCGGCTGACCTGTTACACCTCGGTGCTCACCGGTCCCGCGCGTGCAAGCGAAGTGGACGGGCCGAGGGAATTGCACATTGTCATACTCGACAACGGCCGCACGGCCATGCGCGAGGATGCTCAACTGCGCGAAGCGCTGTACTGCATTCGCTGCGGTGCCTGCATGAACATCTGTCCGGTGTATCAGAAAATCGGCGGGCACGGTTACGGCTCGGTGTACCCCGGACCCATCGGCAGCATCATTTCGCCGGTGTTTCACGGCATCGAACGCGCGAAAGCCATGCCCTACGCATCGTCGCTGTGCGGCGCCTGCGCTGAAATCTGCCCGGTGCGCATCCACCTGCACCATGGCCTGCTGTGGTGGCGCAAATCCATTGTCGAAGGCGGACACACGCCACTGGCCGAGCGTCTGCTCATGCGCGTCTACGCCTTCGTGTGCGCGCGCCCGTGGCGTTTCGATGGCATGGGGCGGTTGTTCCGCCTGTTCGCGCCACTGCTGACCGACGAGCGCGGTTCACTGCGCGTGCCTCTGTGGGGACGCGCGCGCGACATGGCTCCGCCGCCACCGAAGTCCTTCAAGCAACTGTGGAGGGAACGTGAGCATGAGCACTGAGGCCTCGGGCATGCGCGAAGGGCGGATGCGGGAATTGCGCGAGCGCATCGCCGCATTGGAATGGACGCGGCAGGAAGGCGGAGTGGACTTGTTCACACAACGCGCCCGCGAGGCGGGTTGTGTTGTCGTGGATTGCAGCGCTGGCGAAGCCGACAGCTGGTTGCGCGGACATCTTCGTGGGAAGGAGCGCGTCGCGGCGAGTGCCGATGCGTTGCTCACGGCCTTGGGCATCGATCGTGTGCTCGCGGAGTCCGGTGCGAACGTCAGCGCGGCGACACAGGGCGGTACCGAGGAGGTGCGCGGGCTCAGCGGCGCCGATCTGGGCATCACCGTGGCGCTCGCGGGTATCGCCGCGTCGGGTTCTCTGCTCTGCGCGGTTTCACCGGATGAACACCGTTCCGTATCTTTGTTGCCGGACGAACACGTCGTATTTCTCGATGTCGCACGCATCGTCCCCTCGTTGCATCAGGCCGCCACGCTGCTGCGTAGACTCGCCGTCGATGATGCGCGGTCGGCGGTGACGCTGATCGGCGGACCGAGCAAAACGGCGGACATCGAGAAAGTGCTCGTTACGGGCGTGCATGGTCCCGGGACATTGACCATCGTGCTCGTGCGATCGAGCGTCTGAAGCGCCAACCACCTTTCGCCATCATAGACCATTGCCGAGGATACCATGAGCGAACTCGTTTACCGACTGCTTCCCGAAATCAATGAAATCAGCGATCCCGTGTTGCGGGACAAGGTTGCCGCCTGCTGGCAGGAAGCCATCGACTTTCGCGGCTGGACCGAGGACTTGCTGCTCGCCATACCGTTCACACTGCTGGCCGACAACGTGTCCATTTCTTTTCTGGACCACGTGCGCGCCGTATGCCTCATGTGCATAGCCACCGACGACGTGCTCACGCTGATGCACAAGGAGAAGAAAACGCCGGTGAACCGCGATTATCTGATCGCCGGCGCCCTGCTGGCCGACGCGGGCAAGCTCTTCGAGTTTGAAATCGTGAACGGCACGCCGGTGAAATCCGTGTACGGCAAGCACATCCGCCATCCCTTCAGTGGCGTCGGCCTGGCTTTCAAGCACGGCCTTCCTTCGGAAGTGATGCACATCATCGCCACGCATTCCAAAGAGGGTGAGGGCGAGAAGCGCTTGCCGGAGAGCATCATTTTCCACCACTGCGATTTCATTGATTTCGAACTGGTCAAGTAGCAACGTCCGCTGTTCATTTCGTAAACGGAGCACTTCATCATGCCGCAGAATCTCATCGAGAAGCTCGCGCAGCGTTTTGCCGTCGGCCTCGAGGCCGGGCATGTCGTTCGCGCCGGCGACTACCTTTACATTCAACCCGCGCATGTGATGACGCATGACAATACCGGCGCGGTGATACCGAAATTCAAGGGCATCGGCGCCACACGCATCGCGAATACGCGGCAGCCGGTCTTTGCTCTCGACCATAACGTGCAGGACACGAGCGAGAAAAATCTGGAGAAGTACGCGAAGATCGAGGCCTTCGCTGCCACGCATGGTATCGACTTTTATCCTGCGGGTCGCGGCATCGGCCATCAGATCATGTGCGAGGAGGGCTATGCCTGGCCCGGCGGCATGGCGGTGGCATCGGACAGCCATAGCAACATGTACGGCGGCCTCGGTTGCCTCGGCACGCCCATCGTGCGCACCGACGCAGCGGCCATCTGGGCCACCGGGCGCACCTGGTGGAAAGTTCCGCCGGTGGCGAAGGTGGTGCTGCACGGCGCGTTGCGTTCGGGCGTGACCGGCAAGGATGTGATCATCGCGCTGTGCGGGGTGTTCAACAAGGACGAAGTGCTCAATCACGCCATCGAATTTGCCGGCGACGGCCTGGGGCAGCTGTCCATCGATCAGCGTCTGACCATCGCCAACATGACCACGGAGTGGGGCGCGCTCGCCGGCGTGTTTCCCATCGACGAGGTCACGATAGCGTGGTTGCGTACGCGCGCGGACTTCGTCGCGCAGCGTGGCCTGGCTGGCGTTCCGAGCGACGCCGACGGCGCTGGCGCGCATCCACGGATGAACGCCCGTCGCATCGACGAACTCGAGCAGGCCATTCCCCGAGCCGATGATGACGCGGTGTACGCCAAGGTACTCACACTCGATCTGGCCACCGTCACGCCGCATGTGTCCGGTCCCAATCACGTGAAGGTGATGACGGCCGTGGCCGCACTGCGGGAACAGCCCATTCCGATTCACAAGGCCTATCTTCTGAGCTGCGTGAACGGTCGTGTCGAGGATTTGCGCGAAGCCGCGGCGGTGCTGCGTGGCAAGCGCGTGGCCGAGGGCGTGCAGCTGTACGTGTCGGCCGCATCCAGCGAAGTGCAACGCGCGCTCGAAGAAGCAGGCGACTGGCAGGCGATAGAACAGGCGGGGGCGCTACTGTTGCCGCCGGGCTGCGGACCCTGCATCGGCCTGGGTGTGGGATTGTTGGAGGATGGTGAAACGGGAATCTCGGCGACGAACCGCAATTTCAAAGGACGCATGGGATCGTCGAGCGCGCAAGCGTATCTGGCGTCGCCCGCGGTGGTTGCGGCGTCGGCGGTGGCGGGACGCATCGCCATGCCCATGGACATGCCATCGATTGCACCGGCAGGTACAATGCAACTCCCGCCGCGCGTGGATGTGGCACGGGGCGAGACACTGGTGATCGATGGCTTCGAGCCGGTTCTGCGAGGCGAGCTGTTGTTTTGCCATCAGGACAATCTCAACACCGACGGCATTTATCCCGGCAAATACACGTACGTGGATGATTTCACCCCCGAGCAGCAAGCCGCGGTGGCGATGGAGAATTACGACCCCGCGTTCCAGACCTTGGCCCGTGAGGGCGACATCCTGGTGGGGGGCTTCAACTTCGGCACGGGCAGTTCGCGCGAGCAAGCGGCCACAGCGCTGAAGTATCGCGGCATTCGTCTGGTGCTCGCCGGTTCGCTGAGCGAGACGTACGCGCGCAATGCCATCAACAACGGTTTCCTGGTCGTGGAATGCCCCGCATTGGCCCAGGATCTCAAGCAGCGTTTCGGCGATGCGCAGGCCACGGTACGTACGGGCATCGATGCGGAAATCGATTTCCGCGCCTCGCTCATTCGTGCCGATGGCAAGGAATACCGCATCGATCCGATCGGTCCCGCCGCGCAGGAACTCGTCCTGGTCGGCGGCCTCGAGGCCTGGGTGACCCGCAACCTGGGATAAACACGCTCGAACGACGTTTTTTTCATACAACAAGGACGTATCATGGACATTTCGTTATCACGACAGATCGCGCGCTTCGCCGTCGGCCTGAAATACGAGGATTTGCCGGAGGATGTGGTTCTCGAAGTCAAGCGCTATCTCTACGACAGCATTGGCTGCGCCTATGGCGCCAGTCACACGAAGGATGTGAACATCGTCCGCGACATTTATCTGGAGACAGGCGGCGCCGAAGAAGCCACTGTGCTGGGCTTTGGCGACAAAATGCCCGCGGTGAATGCCACGCTGGTGAACTCGCTCATGATTCGCGCGCTGGATTTCAACGACATTTACTGGAAAGAGGACCCGTCGCATCCGTCGGACATCATTCCCGCCGCGCTGGCCGTGGGCGAGAAGGTGAACGCCTCGATGAAGGACGTGATCGTGGCCATCGTCCTGGCCTATGAATTCGAGCAGCGGTTGTGCGAATTCGCCGTGCCCGGCGTACGCGAACGCAAATGGCATCACGCCACGCTCACGCAGTTCGTTTCGCCCATCGTGGCGGGCAAAATGCTCGGCCTCACCGAGGATCAAATGGTGAACGCCATTGGCATCAACGGCGCGCACAATCACACCATCGGTTGTCCCACCGCGGGCAAGCTGACGATGATGAAGAACACTGTCGATCCCATGGCCGTGCAAACCGGCGTGTTCGCGGCCTTGCTCGCACAGCGCGGATACACCGGCACCGAAGCGGTATTCGAAGGCAAGGAAGGCCTGATGGATGTGTTCGGACCCGACTGGAATGTGGAGAAGCTGGTAGGCGGCCTCGGCGAGAAGTTCAAGATTCTCGAATGTTCGATGAAGGCCTTCCCGACCGAAGCGCTCACGCACACGCATATCACCTGCACGTTGAAGGCGGTGACGGAGAACAACATTTCCCACGATCAGATCGAGGAAGTGCGCATCACCACCATCGCACGCGCCTGCGACATCCTCTTCGATCCGCACAAATACCGTCCCGATTCGCGCGAGACCGCAGACCACTCGCTGCCGTACTGCATTGCCGCGGCGCTGGTGGACCACAAGGTGACCACGCAATCCTTCTCCGACGAGAAGCTGAAGGATCCGCGCATCTGGGAAGTGATCGACCGCATCAAGGGCGAGGCATCCGAGGAATTCGAGAAAATGTTTCCGGCCAAGCAACCTTCGAAAGTCGTGGTGCGCACCAAGGACGGCCGCGAGTTCAGCGAATACCTCGAGTATCCGAAGGGCGACCCGCGCGAGCCGATGAGTTTGATGGACCTCGAGAACAAGTTCAATGCGTTGTCCGCCAAGCTCCTAACTGCCGAGGCGCAGGTGGCGAAAAAGGACATCATCTTCACCTGCGAGCAGTACAGCGCGCGGGATTTCATGAAGAGCATGATTGTGTAAGGAATTCCGGCACTCGGGTACAAAGGGCGGGTTTTCCCGCCCTTTGTCGTAGCATTCCGCTCGAAGCACGCGTGGTGGAGCGCGGGGGACGTGAGGTGACGGGCAATCCCGTGGGGTCTGGCAAAAGGGCAATGCTTCATCTGTCCCGCATCGGTCGTGTGCTGTGGCCGGGAATGCGCGAGTTTTTGCGGAGCACTGTGCGCCCCGATCACGGGCGCATCGAAGCCCCGATCGTGCGGATTTCCATAGCTGAATCGTGGAAATCCGCGAACATCCCTGCGATTCTGCTGCAATCCGCTCGTCAACGGATTGCTGTCTGCATTTACATCGCTCACTCGCGCCTGTGTGCGGAACGGGATTCCATGGGCTCTGGAACATCGGGAGGGAGCCCGAAGCCACCTCATGCTGTGCCTGACTGATGCTCTCGGGACAGTTTCAGGCGTACCTTTCACATTTTTCACCATTTCCCCGTTTTTTCCCAAAGTCGTAGGTTCTATTTTGTACAAGTTCGTTCCTCCATCACAGCCCGATCCAGCCGTATGCCTTTGTCGTTGCGCTTCATTTGCACTGTCGCAGTCGTGCTGTGCTGTGCGACAGCGCATGCACAGGAGCGTAATGGACGGGGCGGTGTGACGTACAATCCGCGCTTCGACCACTACACGGTCGAGCATGGATTGTCGCAGGGTATCGTGCGGGCGATCACGCAGGATGATCGCGGTTTTCTATGGTTCGGCACCAACGACGGGTTGAACCGTTTCGACGGCTACCGCTTCACCGTGTTTCGGGGCGGAGCGGGCGACAGCAGCGCGTTGGGGAATTCCATCATCACCGCGCTCGCGGACGACGGACGCGGGCAGCTCTGGATCGGGACCGACGACGGACTGTTCTCCTACCATCATCGCAGCGGCGACTTTCGCAGGCATTCCATACAGATTCCCTCGCGTATTCCCGAGCGCCGCGAGGGCATTTCGGCCGTGCTGACGGATCGCGAAGGCGCCGTGTGGGTGGCATCGTATGGCAGCGGCCTGTATCGCTACCGACCTTCGGAAGGACGTTGGAAACGCTTCTCGCGTGACGACAATGCGCGTTCGGGATTGCGCAGCGATGTGATCAACGCCATTGCGCCTGCTGGTCCGAACGCGATGTGGCTGTGTACGCGTGGGAGTGGAGTGGAATTGTTCGACTTGCGCAACGGCACGAGCCGTACTATGCTGCCCGCCACCCTTCGTGCGCAGGATACCATGATCGTGTCCGTCGCCGTTCAGGGCGATACCGTGGTCTGGTTTGGCACGGAAAACGGGCGCGTCCTGCGCTACGACGTGCGGGCCCGCAGTTGGCGCGCGCTGAATTTTCCCACCTTGGCCGATAGGCCACATCGCTTTACAGCCATCAACGCGATGGTGATAGACAGTCAGGGACTGCTGTGGTGCGCATCGGAATCCAGCGGTCTTATGCTCGTCGACACGCGCAGCGAGGCGCTGCGCAGCGTCCGCTATGCGGCGGGAAGGCCCGAAGCGCTGGCGGCCGATGGATTGCGGACGCTGTATCGTGATGCGCAGGGTGTGATCTGGGTGGGCCTGAACGGCAGGGGCATCAGTTACGCCTCGCCGGTGAGCAAGAATTTCCATCTGCTTCGTGAAACGGGGATGGGTGTGTATTCGCTCACGTTTCAGAGCGTGCGCAGCATGTACGTCGAGGCGGATAAAACATTGTGGGTTGGCGGCTACGGCGGACTGAATCGCGTGGGACCCGATGACCGGGTCACCAATTTTCCGCAATTCCAGCAGCGCGGTGGTGACAATCCGCTGAACATGAACATTTACGTCATCCAGCCCGATCCTGCGCGAAGCAACTCGCTGTTGCTGGGCACGGAAGGCGACGGCGTGTATCGTTTCGACGCGCGCAGCGGAAGGGTGAGCCGCCTGCGGCATGCGCAGACCCGCACGCCCGGCGCGGTGTGGGGAGCGCGCATTCATTCCATGCATGCACTGCGCGACGGCGCGGTATGGATAGGCAGCGAACGCGGCATCACCGTGCTCGAAGCGCGCGGTGGAGCGATGAGTCACATAGAATTATTCCGCAACGACGCCGCCAGCGGGCGCGATGCCGTGCGTGCGCTGTATCAGGATCGTGGCGGTTGGGTGTGGATCGGATGTGATCGCACAGGATTGTGGATGCTGGATGCGAAGCATCGGCATGGCACGCAATTCCTCCACGATCCCGGAGACAGCACTTCGCTACCGGGCAACACCGTGTATTGCATTCATGAGGACAGCAACGGGCAACTCTGGCTGGGAACGTCTGCCGGATTGTGCCGTTTTGATCGCACGCGCGGCGTGTTCACCACCTACACCACGAGCGAGGGATTGCCGAACAACACTGTGTACGCGATTCTGGAGGACGAGGCCGGGCGCTTCTGGATCAGCACCAACAAGGGTTTGGCGCTGGTGCATCCGCAGGGCGGGGTGCTGGCAGCCTTCACAGTGGATGATGGTTTGCAGGGCAACGAATTCAACGGAGCCGCGTGGTTCCGGCATGGCGATGGCACGATGTATTTCGGCGGGGTGAACGGCGTGACCTGGTTTCACCCCAGTGAAATCCGCCGGAACAACACCGTGCCGCCCGTGGTCGTGACGCAGGTGCGGCTCGGATCGCGCACCGTCGAGCGCGAGTGGTTCGATGGCGACACGCTGGTGGTGGAACCGGGGAGTCCGCAACTCACCGTCGCTTTCGCCGCGCTGAATTTCTATCGTACCGAGCAGAATCAATTCCGCTACCGCATTCCCGGCCTGCGCAATCACTGGGAGGAACTCGGAAGCAATCACGAAGTGCTGCTGGCGGGATTGCCGGTGGGGACGTGGGAAATTCACATTCAGGGTTCGAACAACGACGAAGTGTGGAATGAGCAGGGGACGCGCTTGTTCGTGGTGGTGATGCCCGCGCTGTACGAGACCTGGTGGTTCCGCATCGTGATGTTCATTGTGCTCGTACTGGTGATACTGGGCGTGTACCGCTGGCGCGTCGCCGCCATTCAGGCGCAGGAGCGGCGGCTCGCCTTGTTGGTTGAGGAACGCACGCTGCGTCTGACACAGGCCAACGAGCAACTCATGCGCGAAATCGAGCAGCGTCGCCTCGCAGAGGAAGAGGCATCGCGCGCCAATGCCGTGAAAACGGAATTCCTCGCACACATGAGCCACGAAATCCGCACGCCGATGAATGCCATCCTCGGCTTCACCGAATTGCTGCGCGCCAAGGTGCAGGAACCTTCGCTGCGCGATCATCTCGAATCCATTTACCTCAGCGGCAACACGCTGCTGCAGTTGATCAACGACATCCTCGATCTCTCGAAAATCGAGGCCGGGCACATGGAGCTGAGCTACGGCAGCACCGATCTGCGCGTGATCGCGCGTGAAGTACTGCGCCTGTTCGAATGGTCGGTGCGCGACAAGCCGGTGAGCCTGTCCTGCACCGTGGGCGAGGAACTGCCCGCGCGCCTGTTGCTCGACGAGGTACGCATTCGGCAAATCCTGCTCAACCTCGTGGGCAATGCGGTGAAGTTCACGGCCACAGGTCATGTCACCGTGCATGTAACGGCCACGGATATCGATGGCGAGCAATGCACATTGCACATCACGGTCGAGGACAGCGGCAGCGGCATTCCACCCGCGTTGCTCGACAGGATATTCGAGCCCTTCCAGCAGGGCACACGCTCGGCCAACAAGGCCGGTGGCGGCACGGGTCTGGGTCTGGCGATTACGCGGCGTCTGGTGGAAATCATGGGCGGCGCGATTCGGGTCGAGAGCGAGGTGGGCAGCGGCAGCCGCTTCATTCTGGAGTTTCCGCGCATCACGGTTGCTGAAGAACCCCACATCGTGGCGGCGCATCCCGCGGAGGATACCGACACCGGCGACGCCGAAGTCCCCGTCGAAGACGCCGCGGAGCTTGCGATGCCGCTGGATGGCGCGCAACGTGCGGCGTACCGCTCGCTGCTGCACAGCATTGACAGCGAGCAGCGGCAGCAGTGGCTCGCATTGCGCAACCGCTACGTGCTGCAGGAAATCCAGCGCTTCGGCGAAACCATCGCCGCGCTGGCACGCGATGCGCAGTATCAACCGCTGCTTTCATGGAGCGAAAAGCTGCTCCGCGAGGTCGGCAGTTTTGATATGGACAAACTGCCGCATACATTGGATCACTTCGAGAAAGAGCATCGCCGCCTGCGCTCCATAGTCGATGCCTCCATCAACACGATCGATTGAACAATCTCCCCAGGCATATCATGAATACGTCCCGTCCGCTCATACTCGTCGTCGACGATGTCACGAAGAACATCCAGGTTCTCGGGAATTTCCTGCGCGAAGAGGAGTACGACGTGGCGGTGGCCACGAGCGGTACACAGGCCCTGATGATTCTGGAGAATGTGCTCCCCGATCTCATTCTGCTCGACATCATGATGCCCGGTATGGATGGCTTCGAAACCTGCCGCCGCATCAAGGCGCTGCCTGGCGCGCGCGACATCCCCATCGTGTTCGTGACGGCGAAAACCGATACCGGCGATATACTGCGCGGACTGGAAATGGGCGCGGTGGACTACATCACCAAGCCCTTCAACCGCCTCGAATTGCTGGCCCGCGTGCATGTACATGTGGAACTCAAGCGCTCGCGCGAGGCGCTGGCAAAGGCATTGTTCGACAAGGATAAATTCTTCTCCATCATCGCACACGATCTGCGTGGTCCCATCGGCAGCTTCATGAGCATTTCGGAGTATTTAAGCGACAACCTCGATGAGGTGAGCCGTGAAGACATGCTGCCGCTGATGCAGGAAATGCGCAACACCGGCCGCGGTGTGTACCGCCTGCTGGAAAATCTTCTGGACTGGTCGCGCATCCAAATCGGTACTATCGCCGTTGCTATGGCGGAAGTTCCCATGGCCGACATCATCGATCCCATCGCCGGTCTATTGCAGACACAGGCGGCGCAGAAATCCATCACCCTGGAGTTCACCGGCGATGTGCACATCCAGGTACATGCCGATCCGCAGATTATCGGCACGGTGCTGCGCAATCTGGTACAAAATGCGATCAAATACACACCGCGAGGCGGTAGCGTGATCGTTGCTGCCAACGCCAGCGCGGGCGATAGCACGCTCAACATCTCCGTGATCGACACGGGTGTGGGCATGAGCAGCGCCACTGTCGCCTCGTTGTTCGATATTGCGAAAACGAAAAGTACGCCGGGAACGGAAAAGGAAAAGGGAACGGGTCTGGGACTGACTCTCTGCAAGGAGTTGATTTCCCTGCACGGCGGATCATTGCACGTCTCGTCCGAACCGGGACGAGGCAGCATTTTCTCCTTCAGTCTGCAAATGGTGTGACCGCCAGCGGAGCCGATCCGCTGGACGCGTCGCCTCTCAGCCGCCCAGCGCCGACGGATGGATGCCGTGCGCGCGATAGTCGCGGAACAGCCCGCCCCAGGCCGTGCTCCCCAGCCATTTCTCGAACGTCTTCCTGTCCTTGAGCGGCCAGCGGTAGTAGTCGTGGTAGATTTCCGAACCCGCCACAAACGCGTGCACCAGCGGCGTGTGGAAAAAGAGCTTCTGCAAGCCCTTGAGCGGACCGAACCACATGATATCGCCAATGCGGCTCGCGCCGTTGTCGCCCACCTCGAAGCCCCACTGTTCGTTGGATATATCGTCGCCCACGATTTCGATGTCGCGTGTATCGCCCACGCCCAGGCCTTTGTCATGCGCGAGGCGCACATAGGCGAGATCGGCGAGGGGATCGAAGCCCATCATTTTCGCGGCCACTGCATCGATGGCCACCTGGTCGGAACTGGCCAGAATCACGTTTTTGATTTCCGGATACATCGTGCGCGGACCGGGGCCGTTTCCCGCCGTGGTGCCGTCCATGATGGCGAACAAGCCGGAGTGGATTTCCTTCTGAATGGCGAGCAAATCCACCAGCGTTTCATGAATCCACGAGTGCGTGTAATGCCGCTTGGTGTTCAATAATCCGCCGAAGGCATTTTTCATCGCTCCGGTGGTGGTGGTGTAGATGTGGCATTTCACCGTGGGTAGGTGCACGATGTTTTTACCGAAAAAATAATCCGGTATGTAAATGCCCTCGGGATAGATACGCGGCAGCACCAGCATGTCGGCCTTGGGTTCGTAGCGCACCCAGGACATGTCCTCGTCCTTGAAATTGAAAAGCACGGGAATGTCGTAATGCCGGAAAATGGGAACGTAGCCGTTGAGATCCTCTCCCTTGAAGGCGTCGGTCACCACGGTTTTATTCTGCACGCAGGTGATGTCCATGCAGCCCGCCTCGCGCAGGGCGAGTATGGTGGCCTCGAGCTGCCACGGCGTTGTGTTGGCACCGGGAAAGGGGAAATGCCAGGAAATGTTGTCCTTGAGAATGGTTGTTGCCGAGGGATCCAGTGCCTCGCGCATGCCTGCCAGCTCGGCGAGGCGGATGTAATCCTGCAGGACGGTGGCGGGTGTGGTATGGAGAACGGCGACTTTGCTGCGCATGGGAAACTACCGGAAATAAATGATGAGTACCACGCTCGCGGCCCAGAGCACCACGTTCAGCACGAGCGGTTTGTCGGAAAGGAATTCCGAAGTGGGATCGCCCCCCGTGTTGCGCTGATGCACCAGATACAGGTAGCGGAACAGTCCATAGAGCACAAAGGGTGTGGTGAGCAGAAGATTCTTCGATCCGAATTTCAACACCGTGTCGTCGGCCACGGTGTACAGAATGTAGCAGATCAGCGTTGACGCGGTGACCAGCGATATCATCTGGTCCAGGAAGTATGTGTTGTATTCCAGCAGCACCGGACGGTGAATATGCGCGTCTTCCTCGAGCACCGTGATCTCGTGCCGACGCTTGCTGAATCCAAGAAACAGCGCGAGAAGCGAGGTGCAGATCAGCAGCCATTCGGACATGGGCACGTCGATTACCACCGCGCCCGCCACGATGCGCAGCACGAAGGATGCGGCAATGGTCATCACATCGATAATCACCGCGCGCTTGAGAAAGGCGGAGTACACCAGGTTCATGGCGAGATACGCGCCGATCACTATTGCCAGATCGCCGCCCACGAGCAGGGCCAGCGCGAGCGCGAGGGCGCCAAGCAGCAAAGCAGTCGTCCAGGCAGCGGGCAAACCCAGCGCGCCCGAGGCGATGGGACGCTTCGCCTTCACGGGATGCAGGCGGTCGGTGCGCGCGTCGAATATGTCGTTGACCAGGTAAATGGCGCTGGCGGTGAGCGAAAATACCGCGAAGCCCGCGAGACTGAGCAGCAGGGTGCTCAACTCGAAGAGATGTTGCGAGAACATCAACGGCGAGAGCACAAAGAGGTTCTTGATCCACTGCTTCGGACGCATGGTCCGCAGCAGCATCGCAGGGAGCGACGGACGTACGGAAGGAGCGACTGTTGGCGTGCTCATCGCCGCTTTCTCAACGTGTCGAGAAAGGCCGCGATACCGTTGCGAATGCCGGCCAGGCGGCTGGCCACACCCACCACCACGGGCTCGATCTGCTCCTGCAGCGTTGTTTCGAGTCTGCGGATGTTGGCGGTGACCGTGCGGAGGTTGTCTGTGGCCTGGCGCAGCGCCTCACGATTTTCGGTGATCATCGTGAGAGCTTCCTCGGTTTTGGTGGCCACGGCCTCGAGCTTGTCGAGAATGGGTTCGGTGCGTTGCCCGAAGCGCTGAATTTCCTGCAACAGCACATCAATGCTGTTGCGCAGTCGGAGGAGCACGGTGATCACGACAACGACCAGCACCACGCCGCTGAGCAGTAAGGCGATCCAGGCAATGTCCTGTACGGTCTCCATGTGCGTTTCTCCTCTCGGGTTACTCCATAATAATGGCCGCCTCCGGCCTCAAGGTGAGGCGAAAGGCGGCGTCGGATGCAGTGAAATTCAGGCCTGCGTGTCGGAGGCGGGTTTTTCCACTTCCTGCTTGTAGGTGTCGATGCCGGCCTTGACCGCGGTTTTAAGGCGCGAGCCTTCTTCGGACACGCGCGAACGCGCATCACTGAGAATGTGCTCGGCGTCCTGCAGCAGACTGTCGGCCTTGCGCTTGGCGTCGGTGATCAAGGCGGAGGATTTTTCCTTGCCTTCGTTGATCAGCGTGCGCGCCTTGTCCTGGGCTTCCTGCAAGTATTCCTCGATGTCCTCCGCGAGTTCGCCGCCTTTGCGCTTGAGGTCGGAGCGCAATTCTTTGCCCGGCTTGGGGGCGTACAGCAGCGCGATGACTCCGCCGACGACGGCACCGGAGAGGAAACCGATGAGCAGGTTGCGGGTGGTGTTGTCTGACATGATGACGATCCTTCCCGTCAGTGAGTGGATGATTCGAGTGGCGGAAGCGCGTCGAAGCCCTGGCGAAGCCGGTGCATGGTGTCGTCGAGCGATTCCGAAATGACCTTGGTGTCGGCGACCACCGGCATGAAATTCGCGTCGCCATTCCACCGTGGCACGATGTGCATGTGGATGTGCTGGTCGATGCCCGCACCACCCACGCGCCCGATATTCGATCCGATGTTGTATCCCTGGGGATGCATCACCGCGTCGAATACGCGCAGCCACTGGCGCACGAGATCCGTGAGTTCACGGTAGGCGTCCAGCGGCAGATCGTGATACGAGGCCACATGCAGCTTGGGGATAAGCAGCAGGTGACCGCTGTTGTACGGATACAGGTTGAGCATGGCGATGCAGTGTTCGTGGCGTCGCACAACATACCGCTCGTCGTCGCGGTCCGAAGCGAGGGCTGCGCAGAACACGCAGCCCGTCGCTTCCTGATCCGTTCCGAAGGACTGTATGTATCGTGATCTCCACGGAGACCAGAGTCTGTCCATGCTCTACCGTCTAGCGGTTTTTCTTCTTATGCCGATTCTTGCGAAGACGTTTTTTCCGCTTGTGCGTCGCCATTTTATGGCGTTTTCTCTTCTTGCCACAGGGCATGGGAGATACCTCCAGTTAGGGTGAAAGGGGAGAACTGATGTTCGTTGTCCGTTTTACTGCTGCGCTCCACCCGCCATCATCTCGGTGAGAATGGCGGCGGCGTTGCGCCCGTACGTGGAATTCGGGTCGATGTCGCGGGCCTTGCGGAACCACTCCATGGCTTTTTCCTTGTTGCCCGCATTGGCGTTGACAATGCCGAGATTGAAGTTTCCGAGCTGATGATCCGGGGCGCCGGCCACGGCGCGCTCCATCTCGGCTATCGCCTCGTCGAACTTCTTCTGCTCAAAATAGCAAATTCCCAGGTCCACGCGCGCATCCGGATTGTCGGGCTCGCTGGCGAGATACAATTTGTATTGCGCGATGGCCTGATCGAGCATCATGGCGTCGTGCAGGATATTCGCGTAGCGCAGTTGCGCCTGCATATCCTGAGGATTGGCCTGCGCCGCGTCGCGTGCTGCATTGACCTGCTCGAGCGACACTTTCGGTGCTTGCTGTTGTGCCGCCGCTGGGCCGCTCTCGCCGCCCGTCGCCGCCGTACCCGGACCACTGGCCGGGAAAAACGTCGCCGTCAGCGCGCCGCCGAGGATGAACGAGGCCACAGCGATGACGATCCACTGCCAGGTGCTGAACATCGCCTGTGGAGCAGTCGCGCGCTTGCTTTGCTGCTGCGGCTTGCCTTTGCCTGCGCCCGGGCGTTTTTTCAACGGCTGTCCACAGGCATGGCAAAACAGATGGCTGTCGTCGTTGGCGGCGCCGCACATCACGCAGTAGGCGCCGGCGCGCGGAGCGGGAGTCGCAGCACCGGACGTGCCCGTGGCCGGGGGCGCCTTCGTACTGGCCGCGGGTCGCGCTTCGGGACGTGTGCGCTCTTCGGCCGCGGGACGTTCCTCGGGCGAGATGCGCTCCTCGGGCAGAGGCGTGCTGAGATCGTCTCCGCAGATGTCGCAATGCGCGGCGCCCGCGACGAGGCGCGAACCACAGGAGGGGCAGAGCAGGAGTTCGTCGTTGCTCACGCGTTATCCTTCCTGCGACTTCAGATTGGCATCAACACCGGCGCGAAGTTCCTTCGACACCTTGAAAATGGGGACGAAATGCTCGTCGACATAGACTTCCTCGCCTGTGCGGGGATTGCGGGCCATGCGCGCCTTGCGTTTCTTCACTTTGAAGCTGCCGAAGCCGCGGATTTCGATGGAATGCCCATCCTTGAGCGCCTGGCTCACCGTGGCGAGAAAACCATCCACCACCGCCTCGGTTTCGACCTTGGTCAGTCCCGTGGCGGCGGCGATATTGTCGACGATATCGGCTTTTGTCACTGTGGCACCTGTGATACTGGTGGTTAATGAAACATCAGTTTGTACTGCACGGGAGGCGCGCCCCGCAACGCGCTGCCTATCGTGCTCAGGGCGGTGCTGGCCTGCTCGCCGGTAAGCAGGTCCAACACGGATTGTCGGGGGAGTTCACGCACCACGCGGGGTTCGCCGCTGATTTTACCCAGCGTTCCCGCAATGGCGATGGCGGTCTGCAAGGTGCCGAGAGTGTCCACCAGTCCATAGCCGTAGGCCTGTTCGCCGGTGAAAATCCGTCCGTCGGCAAAGATGCGCACGCTGTCGGTGCTCATGCCCCGCGCCTCGGCCACGATGTCGACGAACTGTCCGAACACATTGTCGATGGTCTCCTGAAAATACTGCCGCTCGCTGTCGGTCATGCGGCGGACCGGGCTGCCGGCATCCTTGAACTCGCCGGATTTCACCGTGGTCTGCTCGATGCCGATTTTGTCCATCAGTCCTTTGGCGTTGGTGAACGTCGCCACCACGCCGATGCTGCCGGTGATGGTGCCGGGATTGGCCACAATGCTGCTGGCGCCGCAGGCGATGTAGTAGGCGCCACTGGCGGCCACCGAGCCCATGGACACCACCACGGGCGTGCCCAGATTGCGCGTGCGCTTCACTTCCTCGTAAATTTCATGGCTCGGCACAACGGCGCCACCGGGCGAATCCAGGCGCAACACAATGGCCTTCACGGACGAACGCTTGCGATACTTCCTGAGCTGCTCGATGATGTCCTCGGCAGTGGTAATGTCGCTCTCGAGTGTGATCAATGCCACACGCTCGGCGGTGCTGCCCCCGAAACTTTCCTCATACGAGTCGGTGGATGCCGTCGTCAGCGCCGAGGCGATCATGAACAACCCCATGGCAAAAGCCAGCAGGGCGAAGCCCGCGAACGCAATCACAATACCAAGAATCCATTTACTTGCAGTACTCATGTTCCTCATGTACGATAACTTATTGAGGATCACCAAGTTACGAAAATCGCGCATGCGAGTCAACCGTGATTGCCGCCGTGACATTCCGGCCGTGCTCCCCGGACTCGGACCCCGTCAGTGTCCCGGGTCGAGGCTGCGAGGCCCGGTTTCCTTTTCGCCATTTTCACATTGCACCGACGCGCCAGCGGCACAGACAATTGCAACGCGCCACCGACCCACGTTGAACGTTTAACGTTTTCCGTTTAACCTGTATATTGTCGTCATGGACCATCTTGCGCAAATCCTTCCCGTTTTTCTTGTCGCGTTCCTCATCGGCTCCTTTCCCACGGCGTACCTGTTGGTGCGCCGGCACAGCGGAAAGGACTTGCGTTTCGAGGGGAGCGGCAATATCGGCACGCTGAACGCCTACGAGGTGTCGAACAGCAAACGGGTGGGCGTGATTGTGCTGGTGGTGGACCTTGCCAAAGGCGCACTTCCCATCGCGCTCACGCATGCGCTGTATGCGGATTCCTTCGTCGTGGCGGTTGTGGCCATGCTCGCCGTCATTCTCGGGCACAACTACTCGCCCTGGATAGGTTGGAAGGGCGGAAGGGGACTTGCGCCCGCCGCCGGTGCCGCGCTGCTGTTCAATCCATTGCTGCCCGCGGTGTGGGGGGTGTTGTGGCTGGCCGGCTGGTTCAAAACGCGCGATGTGCATTTCGGCAATATCGCCGCCACGGTGCTGTCGCCCTTCATCGTGCTCATTGTTCCAGCACCCTTCGAGGCCGCGACGCTCTTTCCTGTGCCGCAGACGATATCTCTGGTCGTGGCCAGCGCGGCAATGTTCGTGCTGATTTTTCTCAAACACCTCGGCCCGCTGCGCACGCTGTTGCGACGCCGCGGCCATGCTTCATGATCTCTACTTTTCCGGGATAACGACATGCTACGCTCCGCTATTCTCACCTGCGCAGTCATTCTTCTCAATGTCACCTTGCTCGGTGCCTGTGGCAGCCGCGACGATTCCGTCATTCCCCAGGGCACGCCGCCGCAATACGAGCGCATGGCTTCGGCCTCCGGAGGTGACGACATCACGAATTCCCGCCGCAACGCCATCACGCGCGCCATCGAAGCAGTGAGTCCGGCCGTGGTCGGCATCAACGTCTCGGAAATCCGCGAGCAGGTGCTCGATCCGTGGCTGCAGTTTTTCTACGGCGAGCGCGTGTACCGCGAGAAATTCCAGAGCGCGGGCAGCGGCTTCATCATTTCTCCCGATGGCTACTGCATCACCAACGATCACGTGGCCGGTCGCGCCACAGAGATTGTGATCACCATGACCGACGGGACCAAGCACAACGCGAAAATCATCGGCACCGATCCGGTCACCGACATCACGCTTCTGAAAGTCGAGGGCGGAGAGAATTTTCCCTATCTCAAACTCGGGAATTCCGACGATGTGATCGTGGGCGAGTGGAGCATCGCCTTCGGCAATCCCTTCGGCCTGTTCTCGTCGAGCGCCAAGCCCACCGTCACCGTGGGTGTGATCAGCGCCACGCACATGTACCTTCAGCAGCGCGAAGGACGCGTGTACCGCAACATGCTGCAAACCGATGCCGCCATCAACACGGGCAACAGCGGTGGTCCGCTGGTGAACAGCCTCGGCGAAGTCATCGGCGTGAACACCGTCATTTACACGCCGAATCAGGGCAGCGTGGGCGTGGGCTTCGCGGTGCCCATCAATCGCGTCAAGGAGATAGTGGACATTTTGCGCAATGATGGCAAGGTGAACCGCGACTTCGACCCGGGCTTCAAAGCGCAGGAAGTGAACGAGGCCATTGCACACGCCTACAACCTCGACAAGGTGGAAGGCGTGGTGGTCACGCGCATCACCGGACGCAACAGCGCCGCGCGCAAGTCCGGGCTCGAGGAGGCCGACATCATTCTGCGCGCCAATGGCGAGCCCGTGTTCAGCATTGCCGTGCTCGAGAGTATGATTCGCTACTCCATCAAGGGCGATGTCATCCGCCTCGACATCATGCGCAACGGCAATTCCCGCACCCTGGATTTGAAACTCGATTAACGGAGCACAACGATGATTCAACGCTATACGCGTCCCGAAATGGGTACGCTCTGGACCGACGAGTCCCGCTTCCACACCTGGTTGGAGGTGGAACTGTACGCCTGCGAGGCGCAGGCCGAACTCGGTCTCATTCCCCGCGAAGCCATTCCGGTGATTCGTGAGAAGGCGGATTTTTCCGTGGATCGCATCGCCGAGCTGGAACGCACGCTCAACCACGATGTCATCGCCTTTCTTACCAATGTGGCGGAGCATGTGGGCGAGTACTCCCGCTACGTGCATCTGGGCCTTACCTCGTCGGATGTGGTGGACACCGCGCTGTCTTCGGTCACGCGTCGGGCCGGTTTGCTGCTGCGCGAAGGCATGGTGGCGCTGCGCGATGCCATCGCCGTGCGCGCGCGCGAGCACAAGTACACGCCGGTGATGGGCCGCACGCACGGCATTCATGCCGAACCAATGACCTTCGGCCTCAAGCTCGCCATGTGGCATGAGGAAATGCAGCGCAACCTTGTCCGCATCGACCGCGCCATCGAGACGATTTCCTTTGGCAAACTCAGTGGTGCGGTGGGCACCTATGCGAATATCGATCCCTTCGTCGAGCGTTATGTTTGTGAAAAAATGCAACTCAAACCATCACCCATTTCCACGCAAGTGCTGCAACGCGACCGTCACGCCGAGTTTCTTTCCGCCATCGCCATCATCGGTGGTTCACTTGAGAAATTCGCCACAGAAGTCCGTCACTTGCAGAAAACCGAGGTGCTGGAAGCGGAGGAGTATTTTTCACCCGGACAAAAAGGCAGCTCGGCCATGCCGCACAAGCGCAATCCCATCACCTGCGAACGCGTGGCGGGCATGGCGCGTTTGCTGCGGGGCTACGCACTTGCCGCTTTCGAGGACCAGGCGTTGTGGCATGAGCGCGACATCACGCATTCCTCGGTGGAGCGGGTGATATTGCCCGATGCCACCATCGCCCTCGATTACATGCTGGCCAAAATGAAGGGCATTGTGGAGAAGCTGCTCGTTTATCCCGAAAACATGTTGCGCAATATCAACGGCACGCGCGGCCTGATCTTTTCGCAGCAGGTGCTGCTGGCACTGACCAAAGCCGGCATGCTGCGCGAGGACGCCTATCGCGTTGTGCAGTCGCATGCCATGCGCGTCTGGCGCGAAGACGTGCACCTCCGCGCTCTGCTCGCCGCCGATCCGGAAGTCACCTCGCGCTTGTCCGCTTCCGAGCTCGATGCGTGCTTCGATCCATCGCGCAGCACCAAATACGTCGACTTCATTTTCGAGCGTCTGGGACTGTAGCTCCCTATATTTCCGACTCGACGCTCCTTTTGGGGAATGCTGGCGTGGATTTTCGCCGGTGTTCCCCTTGTTTTTTTGGAAGAATGCGGGGTGGATTTGCTGAAGTATGCAATGCTTGCCATGCAATAGGGGAGTGCTCACCATTAACTTTTATTAATCCATAGTTCAGACCGCTGTAAGCAGGGATCGCTAACTTGTGCCTAACACTCGAGTGCCACCATCGGGCTCGCGTTGTGGAACGGTACTGAATGACGGAAGACGATGAAGATCAACGATTTGCATATGGAAGAATCCGCACCTCGGCTTGTCCTGCCCTTCGCCGCCGGCGAATTTCGCTTCGCCGTCGACTTGTTGGACATTGTGGAAGTGGTACCCGCGTATGCGCTGCTGCGTCTCCCAACGGCGGGCGGCGTTGTGTTGGGGATGTTGAACTATCGGGGCACCGTTGTCCCGTTGCTCGATCCGGCGCATCGTTGCATGGAACGCGGAGGAGATGTTTCCACCTGGCAAACCTACATCGTGTGTGGCAATGCCGGAGCATCGTGCGCGCTGCTTGCCGATGAGGTGTTCGATTTGGTGGAAGCCACGGGCAACGTGGGATCGACGCATCAACAGAGCCTTGCATCCTTTTCGACGGTGATTTTGGTCGAGGAAGAACCTGTGCCTGTGCTCGACATCGCCCGTCTACTCGAAGAAATGCGCGCAGACCGACTATGTATCGATGTCGATGAAGCACAGCGGTTTGTGGAGGAGGTGCTGCCATGAGTAGCCAGCCATCCGCGGTGAACCAAGCGATGTCTGTGAATCCCCAGCGCGTGATCGCCCGCCTCGAAGCGCTGCTCGGTCTGCGCTACATGCAGCATCAATGGTCCGATCTCCTGCGCCTGCTCCGACCCGTGGCCGATGAGCTGGGCTTCGAGAGCGTGCAGGCCTGCCTGCTGTGGATAGAGTACGGCGCGCAGGATGCGGACGCGGTGAATGCACTCGCCCGGCATTTGACCATTGGCGAATCGTATTTCTTTCGCGAGATCGGCGTGATCTCCGTACTGCGGGAGAAGCTGATCCCGGAGATTCTGGAACGAAAGGCCCGTGGCGGCGAACGTACGCTCAACATCTGGAGCGCAGGTTGCAGCACCGGCGAGGAAGTGTATACGCTGGCCATGATGGTGGCGTCCATGCTGGAGGACGATGATCCGCTGCGCGTCCGCATCCTCGGCACGGATATCAATTCCACGGCACTCGACCGAGCCCGGCAGGGCGTGTATCGCGACTGGTCGTTCCGCGATATGCCCACGGAACTCGTGAACACGTGGTTCTCCGAGGACATGCCGGGACGCTATGCCGTGCACCCCCGTCTGCGGGACATGGTGGAATTCCGACAGCTCAATCTGGTGGATGTTTCCACGTATCCGACGGGCTTCGATCTCATTCTCTGCCGCAATGTGCTGATGTATTTCACCCGCGATGTGGTGGGTCGCATCGTGCAGTCCTTCAGGCGCAGTCTGCGCGACGACGGCTGGCTGGTGCCCAGCATGACGGAAGTCACCTTGGTGAATGCTCCTGGGTTGGAAAGCAGGCGCTTTGGCGAGGTCACGCTGTTCACGCGGCAAAACCGTATCGCCACACTACTGCAATTCACGCGGCAGGAAGCAGCGGAGCAGGAAAGCTCCGAAGACAGTCACGAGCATTACCATTTCCGAAATCCCTTCGCATCACTGCTGCATTTGCGCGAGGATGTCGACACCACGTTGTCGGAAAACGCAACTCCAGCGGAGGATACCGTGCCTGACACTGCGGATTCTCACGCCGAAGCGGGTACACGAGAATACTCCCCGTCGCACTCCGCTGCCACGGAGCAAGGAGATCAGGAGCGCAGGTTGAACAGCGGGGACAGTGAGGCTTTACTGCGTGAAGCTCTCGCGCTTGCCGACAGCGGTTTGCTCGAACAGGCCCGCATACTTGCCGCGCGCGCGGTGGAATTGGAGAAAATGAAACCCGAGGCGCATTTCGTGCTCGCAACGATACTGCGCGAAATGGGCGAAACCTCGGCGGCCGCCGCCGCCTTCGACCGGGCACTGTATCTGGATCACGAAATGATCGTGGCGCATGTGGCGGCGGCGTCGGTGCAACGCATGCTCGGTCGCGCCGAACGTGCGCGGCGGCATATCGCCACGGCACGCGGACTGTTGCTGCGCCTGGGTGGGAGCGATGCCGCCGTACCGCTGAGCGATCTCACTGCTGGCGCCTTGCTCGACATGCTCGGCACACTGGAGGCCTAGCATGGATAGCGTGGAACACACCATGTCGACCGCACACGAGGATGCCTGGGGCAGCATTCGCTCCATGCTCGCGCGCGTGCGCGAGGAGGTGACCGATCGCCAACGCGGGGCGGCGGGCGATGCGGAAATTCTGCACGCGCGTGCTCGCGCCTACGCGCGGCCCCGCAAGGAGGAAGAGCAGGCCGCAGTGGAGGAAGTGTTGCTCATCCGTCTCGGGACGGCGAGCTACGCGTTGCCGTGCTCCGACATCGAAGAGGTGCTGCCGCTGCAGAATCTCGTTTCTTTGCCCTACACCCCGGGGAGCATCATCGGCATTTCCAGTCATCGCGGCATGCTGTTCGTGGTGATGGATCCAAAACGCGTGCTTGGCATTCCCGGCACCAACCTCACTACCATGCATCGCATCGTCATGCTGCGCCACGGCCGCTCCATGCTTGGCATGTTGGTGGACGCGGTGGAAGGCATGTGCAATATCGATCTGAGCACGTTGCGCAAGGTACCCGAACTTGTGGGCGACGAGCGCTCGCGTTTCTTCCGTGGTCTCACCGACGATCGCGCCCTGGTGCTGCACTCCGCGGCGCTGCTCGACGAGTTCGGTCCACGTTGATCTTTCACTCACGACCAAACACGGAACACTGCAATGAATTGGTTTGCGAATCTACGTACGAAACACAAGCTGGTGGTCGGCTTCGGCGCCGTCATCGTGTTTTTCCTAGCGTTGATCGGTATCGAAAGCGTGCAATCGTCACGATCGCTTCGTGAGTACGAGGATCTCGCGCAATTGCACATTCCCGTGCAGAGCGCCGGCCAGGAACTTGCCAAGCGCTTGTTGCATGAGCGTCTGCTCTTCGAGCAGCTCCGGACCTACGCATCGCCCGATCTGGCCGGTGGAAGTTTCAGCGAACTACGTGAACAATTCGTGCAGCAGCAGCGCCGCATCCAGGCCGATATCATCCGCCTCAACGGCGCGTTGCAAACCCTGCAGGAACAGAGCGATGCCGAAGAGGTGCAGCAGGCCCTTGGCAATGTGCGCAAGCAATTGACAAAAATGACGCGGCTGCACGACGACTTCGCCGAACTCGCCGCGCTGTCCATCGCCGCCATCGAGCGCGGCGATTTACCTGGGTTCGCGCAGTTACGCACGCGGCTCGATGAGAATGCAGCCAATTACTGGGGCAACAGCGACGTGTATCACTTTGAGCTGGCATCGCTCGTCGACATCGCGCAGGGACGCATCACATCCATCGAAAACACCGCGATGATTGCGCGCATTATCGTGTTCGGCGTGGGCATTCTGCTGGTGATTTTCTTTTCCACATTGATCGCTCGACTGATTTCCTCACCGTTGATCGAGGCCACGAAAATTGCCGAACGTCTCGGTCAGGGCGATACCACCGTCCCCATTCTCACCAACCGCAAGGACGAAGTGGGAGAACTGCTGCGCACGCTCGAGAAACTCCGCGCCAATTCCGACCATGAGGCCCAGCTCGCCGCGCGCATCGCCGATGGCGATCTCACCGTGCACATCACACCGCTGTCGGACAAAGATGTACTGGGCAAAGCCCTCTCCACCATGGTCGAGCGCCTGCGCACGCAGATTCGCGAAATGCTGGAAGGCATCAACGTGCTCGCCGCTGCAACGGCCGAACTTTCCTCCACCATGGTGCAGATCGCAGCCAGCGCGCGCGACACCGCCTCGTCGGTCAATGACACGGCCTCCACCTTGGTTGAAGTCAAACAGGCCTCGCAGCTCTCGAATCAGAAGGCGAAAACCATTTCCGACAACACGCAGCAAACCCTGCGCGTCTCGCGCGATGGTGTGGACGCCATCGAAAAAAGCATCCATAGCATGGAGAACATTCGCGAGCAAATGCGCGGCATTGCCGAGAGTATCATCAAACTCAGCGAACAGTCGCAGGCCATCGGCGACATAGTCACCTCGGTCAACGATCTGGCCGAGCAGTCGAACATTCTCGCCGTGAACGCCGCCATCGAAGCGGCAAAGGCCGGGGATTACGGGCGCGGCTTCACCGTGGTGGCGCGGGAAATCCGCAATCACGCCGAACAGTCGAAACAGGCCACCTCGCGTGTGCGCTCCATTCTCGTCGACACGCAAAAAGCCACTGCCTCGGCGGTGATGGTGGCCGAACGCGGCACCAAACTCGCGGAGGACGGCGCCCAGCTTTCCGCCGTGTCGGGCAAAGCCATTCAGACAGTGATGAAGGGCATCAATGAGGCGGCCGAAGCCATGTTGCATATTGCCGCCTCGGCCAAGGAACAGGTGTTCGGCCTCGATCAGGTCACCACGGCCATCCAGCATATCAAAACCGCGAGCGAGCAGAACGTGGAATCCATCCATCAGGTGGAAATCACCGCGCAGAATCTCAAAGAGTTGGGAACGCGCCTGCAACGCTTCGTGGAACGTTACAAACTCTGACGGCAAGCACGAACCCATCACGGTGCGCCATGAATGAAGCAGAGTTCCTTCGCAAACTGCACGAGGCATTCGAACTGGAGGCCGACGAACATTACGCGGTCATCAGTAAGACGCTGGCCGAGATCGAACACCTCGGTCCGGTCGACCTGCCCGCGGGGGTCGAACGCATCTTTCGCGAAATGCACAGCCTCAAAGGCGCCGCGCGTGCCGTGGGTCGCTCGGATATTGAAGCGCTCTGCCAGATCATGGAAGGCCTGTTCGCCCTCTGGAAACGCAATCCCGCCACCATCACCGCCGAGCAATGCGCAACAAGCGCCGATGCCCTTGACGTGCTCGACGAATTGCTGCGGGCAGAGCAACCTTGGCCGCTCTCCAATCCATCGCTACAGGAAATGATGGAGCGACTGCGCGCATTGGGGCAAGCGGGCGGCGCCTCGGGCGAGCAAGGGCGCAATGGATCGGCCGCACCAACGTCGGATGTGTTGCCAGCGGAATTCATAGCGACTCCGCTCAATGGCAATGGTCACAAGGATGCGATGGAGCCGCCGCCATCGCTGCTTGCGGGTATCCCGCAACTCCCACCTTCGGTGGAGGCACGGATGACCTTGCCTGCGGGCGACGCAGCGGGCGGCTCCTTGTCCGCCGTCGCGGGCGACTCCACAACGCAAAGCCCTCGCCGCGATGGCAACGGACAGGCGGAACGCATGTTTCCGCAATCCTCTCGAAACGGTGTGGGGGATCTCGCGGCTCCGTTGCGAAGCGACGCCGGCGATGCAGCTTCGTCTTCTCCCGCGGGCGCCGCACCAATTGCGGGGGCAGCACAAACCCGCGGTCGTCGCGATACGGTGCGTGTCTCCATTCAGGAACTCGACGCTCTGTACAGGCAGGTCGAGGAATTGAGCACCATTCAATACATGATCGGGCGTACCTCGACGGAATTGCGCAACGTACTTGAGCAATGCGAGGAGTGGCTGCGCGAACATCAGAAACTGAATCTCGCCGCGTTTGACGTGGCCGAGAAACACGGCACGTCCGAACCCGCACGTGGTGCACGCGAAGAACGCATGCGGCAATTTATTCAATGGTCCGCGCGCCGCATCGAGGGTATTGAATCGGCGATGCTGCGTGGCATGGAAGAAGGTCAGGCAACCAAGTACATTCTCGACACCATTTCCACCGGCCTGCTCGAACAGAGCAAGCACCTCCTGCTCATGCCGTTTTCCATGGTCACCGACGCCTTGCCCGCGGTGGTCGCCAAACTCGCGCGCGAACTAGGCAAACGCGCGGAATTCACCGTCACCGGCGATGATGTGCGTATCGACAAGCGCATTCTCGAAGGAATCAAAGATCCGCTGATTCATTTGCTCCGCAACTGTCTCGATCACGGCCTCGAGGACGAGGTCGAACGCGCCCGACGCGGCAAACCCGCCATTGGCACCATAGTCATGGCCATAGCCACCACGCAGGACAATCGTATCGAGATCACGCTGCGCGACGATGGACGTGGGGTCGGCGTGGATGCGGTGCGCAGCAAGGCAGTCGAGCAGCAGGTGCTCACGGCGGAGGCGGCACGCGGAATGCGGGATGATGACATCCGGAACCTTGTGTTCCACTCCGGACTGTCCACAGCCGGACAGGTGACGGATATGTCCGGTCGCGGTGTGGGTCTGGCGATCGTGCGGGAGCACATCACCGCACTCGGCGGCGAGGTATCGCTGCGCAGCGAGGAGGGGAGGGGCACGAGCATTCGCATGGTGCTTCCCACCTCGCTCTCGAATACACGGGGAGTTCTTGTCCGTACCTCGGGACGCATGTACATTCTTCCGCTGCAATTCATCACCCGCGGCATCATGCTGCATCCCGAGGATGTGATCGCGGTGGATGGCAGGCAGGCGCTTCCATTCGAAGGAAGAACCATCCCACTCCACCGCCTCGAGGATTTGCTGCGCATGCCGGCGCAGCAGCAAGACGAGGACGGGGCCGAAGCGGCCTTGGTTCTGAACATGGGTGACGCGCTCATCGCATTGCGCGTAGGTAGCATATTGTGGGAGCAGGAAGTCGTGGTGAAATCCCTTCCCGAGCCACTGGCACGCGTCCGTGCCATATCCGGCGCGGCCATGCTGTCCACGGGCGAACTCGTTCCCGTGCTGCACGTTCCGGACTTGTTCGATATCACACGTGGCGCGTCGCAATCGCAGACGCAGGAAAGTCCGGCCGAACAGGCGCCACGGGTGTATTCGTTGCTCGTGGCCGATGACTCCATCACCTCGCGTGTGCTGCTGCACGACATTCTCGTCTCCGCCGGCTACCGCGTCACCACCGCTGTGGATGGTGTGGATGCGTTGACCAAATTGCGCGAGGACAGGTTCGATGTACTGGTGTCCGACGTGGAAATGCCGCGCATGAACGGCTTCGAATTGACGCGGTCTGTGCGCGACGACGAGCATTTACATGAACTGCCAGTGATACTCGTTACCGGCCTGGAGACGCAGGAGGACAAGGAGCGCGGATTCGATGCCGGTGCCAACGCATATCTGGTGAAAAGCGGTTTTGATCAGAGCAATCTTTTGGAAACCATCGGGAGGTTGCTGTGACGCTCTCGCACGTCCTCGTGATTGCGGCGAGTCCGCGGGAGACCGCGCCGATTCGGGACGCGTTGCGCCGGTTGCATGTGGAAGAGGTTTCATGCGCTTCATACGGCGACGAGGCACTACTGACTCTGATCGACGCTCAGCAGCCCGGCATTGTCATTCTCGATGCCAGCGCAGCAACAGATGAGGCCATACGCTGCTGCGCCTTCATCATACAGCATCGTCCCATTCCCTTGGTGCTTCTCACTCCTCCCTCGTCGCTGGAAGATTTGCGTCGCCACATCGAGGCGAACGCCTTGCCTGTGCATGCTGTGTTGGAGCATCCTGGCTACGGCAACCAGGATTGGGAGCAGACCATCCGCAGCCTGCAGTTACTGAGTGAGGTAAAGGTGATCCGCAGGCGCGGTCCCTTGATGGCTGCCACAGCCGCGACAGTGGCCGATACGCAGCCGCACGAGCCACATGCGCGCGATGCGCGTGTGGTGGTGGTGGGCGCGTCGGCGGGGGGGACCAAGGCGCTGCAGGAAATTCTCTCACGATTACCCGCCGATTTTTCCCTTCCCATGCTGGTTGTCCAACATATCGCCGGTGGGTATATTGGAGGACTGGCTCGCTGGCTTTCCGATCAATCGGCCCTGCGTATCGTGGTTGCTCGTCACGATGAGGAATTACTTCCCGCAACTGTCTATCTCGCTCCCGATGATAGGCATCTGGTGATCTCGAACACACGGAGAATCGCCTTGCTCGATCAGGAGCCGGTGAATGGATTCCGGCCATCCATTTCCATGCTCTTCGCCAGCGCTGCGGAGGCATTTGGTGGGGCATGTATACCGGTGTTGCTCTCCGGCATGGGCACGGATGGAGCTGCAGAAATGCGTGTTCTGCATCAGGCGGGTGCGCGCACCATCGCACAGGACAAGGAATCCTCGCTCATCCACGGAATTCCCGGCGAGGCTATCAAACTCGGGGCGGTGCGCTATGTATTGCCCATTCAGCATATTGCCAGCGCACTACACACGTTCGCACAACGCGGCACCGTATTCGCATCGCAAAAAAGCGGCTCGGTGCATGCGGTTTCCAGACTTGAGGAGATCTGATCGTGACAGGCATTGACATTCTCGTAGTGGAGGACAGCCCCACGCAGGCGTTGCGCCTGAAGTACATCCTCGAGAAGCAGGAGTATCAGGTGCGGCTCGCGGTGAACGGCGTCGAAGGGATGCAGGCCATCCGCATGCAACGGCCAACGCTGGTCATTTCCGATGTCATCATGCCGGAAATGGATGGCTATGAACTCTGCACGCGCATCAAGCAGGATCCCGAACTCAAGGACATTCCCGTCATACTGCTCACCACGTTGTCCGATCCACAGGACATCATTCGCGGTCTGGAAAGCGGGGCGGACAATTTTCTGAACAAACCCTACAGCGAAGAGGGGTTGCTCTCACGCATCAAGTACATTCTGATCAATCTCGATGTGCGCACGCGCATGCGCACGGGCATGGGCATCGAGATTTACTTCGCCAACAAAAAACACTACCTCACCTCCGAGCGCATACAGATCATCGATCTCCTCCTTTCCACCTATGAAAACGCGGTGGAGAAGAATCGCGAACTCGAGCTGGCGAACAAACAACTGCGCCTGGCACAGGAGGAACTCGAGCGCTCGAACGAGGCCTTGCTGCGCCTCAACGAGCAGAAGAATATGCTGCTCGGCATGGCCGCGCACGATTTGCGCAATCCTTTGTATCTCATCGAAGGGTACAGCGATTTCCTCATGAAGCACGAGGAGCCACCCCTCGCCGAGGAGCACCGCACCATTGTCGCCGCCATACAGTCCAGCAGCGCCTTCATGGTGCAGATGATCAACGATTTGCTCGATGTGCATATCATTGAAACAGGCAATTTCACTCTCAACATCGCGGAAGGGGATTTTCTACAGGAACTCGACCGCGTGGTGGATATGCAGCGCTTCGTGGCTGGCAAGAAGAGCATAGAAATCACGGTGAGCAAGCCGCCTTCGATCGAGCCCTTTCCCTTCGACGCCGCGCGTTTGCAGCAGTTGATGAACAATCTCCTCGACAATGCCATCAAATTCTCCTTCCCCGGATCGGTGATCGAGGTGGCGGTGACCAGCGACGGTGAACAACTGCGTTTTGCCGTGCAGGATCACGGTCCCGGTATTCCGGAAAAAGAAATCCGCAAACTTTTCCTGCCCTTCAGCACCACCAGTGTCAAACCCACCGGAAAGGAAAAAAGCACTGGACTTGGTTTGGCCATTGCTGCAACCATCGTGGAGAAACACGGAGGCAAGATCTGGGTCGAAAGCACGGTGGATAAAGGTTCACGTTTCAGCTTCCAGCTTCCCCTGCACGGCGCATCGTAACCTGCGCTCTGCCAGCGGTGGGTCTGTCAACCTTTGCCATCGCAACTCTCTGACTCAAGAGAACGGCAGCGGACCGAAGCTAGACCGAGCCCTGCGTTGGGGGCGAACGCAAGGCCTGAGTCTACTCGTCCTCGGGATCCACCTCGTTTCTTCCGATTCTGTCCGCCCGGCACATTTACTCCTTACTCTTCTCGATTCATTACTCTCTCTTCAAGAAAGACATGAGGCGGCTGGCGCATCTTCTTGTCATGCTTGCATATTGCCTTGCCGCGCCGTATACTTGCATGTATCCTGTCACAACAGAGCGGGCATCGATGCGACTCCTCATTGTCGAAGACGAAGCGAAGGTATCGCAATTCTTGAAAAAGGGCTTCGAGGAAGAACTCTTTTCCGTGGATACCGCGGCGGACGGGGAGGAGGGGTTGTTCCTTGCCTTGAGCGAGAGCTACGACTGCATCATTCTGGATTTGATGCTGCCGCGGCGCTCGGGCGTGGATGTATTGAAGGAATTGCGCAAGGAAAAATCCACCCCGGTGCTAGTGCTCACAGCCAAAGGGCAGCTCGAGAGCAAGGTCGAGGTGCTCAATATCGGCGCGGACGATTATCTCACCAAGCCCTTCGCTCTCGCGGAGTGCATCGCGCGTGTACGCTCGCTGCTTCGCCGCTCGCAAATGGATAAACCGAGCAACACGCTGTCGGCCGACACGCTCGAGCTCGATCAGATTCAGCACATTGTGCGTCGCGCGGGCGTGGTGATCGATCTTACGGTGAAAGAATTCAAATTGCTCGAATATCTCCTGCGCAATAAAAACACCGTGCTCACTCGTTCGGCCATCATCGAACACATCTGGGAAATCACCTTCGACACAGGTACGAATGTGCTCGACGTGTACATGACACGGTTGCGTAAGAAGGTGGACGATGATCACGAAGTGAAGCTCATCCACACCATTCGTGGTGTGGGCTACATACTCAAGGACGACAGCGCATGAAAATCTCGGAGCGGCAACGGGCGGTGTTGCTGTACGGCTCCACGATTTTCGGCGCGTTCGCTCTTATCCTGCTGTTGATCATCACCGTCTTTTCCCGACATTTCTACACGCTCAACATTCTCGATCCCGGCGTCATCGAGCGCTACAAGACCATGTTCACCGGAATCGGAATACTCTTCATTCCGGCTGGATTGTTTTTCGCCTACGCCATCGGCTGGATTATTTCGCAAGAGCTGTATCCGCGCCGGCCCCGCCAGTCCATCACCACCTCACCTGGAGGTGCCCCTGCGGACGGTGGTGATCCCGCGCAGTTCCGTGAGCGCATGCACAGCGTGCGCAGCACCATCAGCAACATGCAGACGGCCTACGAGCAAATTCAGAATTTTTCTGCCAATGCCTCGCATGAATTGCGCACACCCCTGACCATTATGCGTGGTGAAATCGAACTGGCCTTGCGCCGCGCCAAAACCGTGGAGGAATATCAGAATCTCCTCGGTAGTCTGCTCGAGGAAATCCTCCGCCTCTCCCGCATTCTCGACGACCTTCTACTCATAGCCAAAACCGAAATCGGCGAGCGCCCCCTCGAAACACAGCCCGTGGATCTGCGTGAGCTCGTCGAGGAAATTGCCGACGAAGCCTCGCTCTACGCCGAGCAGGCAGGTGTACGTTTCATCCTCGAACAGAGCGTGGATGCGTGGATCGACGCCGAACCGCTGCGTATTCGTCGTGTGCTGCTCAACCTTGTCGACAACGCGGTGAAGTACAATCGGCAGAATGGCACTGTGTCGATTTCCATGCGACGCGAGGAGGACATGGTGGCTGTGAGCATAAAGGATACCGGCATTGGAATACCCCCCGAAGCGCTGCCACGGCTGTTCGAACGATTCTACCGCGTCAACGACTCGGGCGCCGCGGCCAAAAAGGGAACCGGACTGGGTTTGTACCTTGTGCAATGGATCGTCAAGAACCACGGGGGCTCCATCACCGTCGACAGCGCGTTCGGCGAATGGAGCGAGTTCACTGTGCGCCTCCCGTTGAGGAATAGTGGAGTATAACTTCTGATAAAAAATCCTTCCGCTGTCTCTTCTCTGATTCTGGCACCGCAGCCAAAAAGGGGGGGGACCGGGCCGGGCTTGTACCCTGTGCAATGGATCGCCAAGAATCACAAGGGCTCCATTGCCGTCGACAGCGCGTTCGGCGAATGGAGCGAGTTCACCGTCTGCCTCCCGTAGAGGAATAGGGGAGTATAATTTCTGATAAAAAATCCTTCCGCTGTCTCTTCTCTGATTCTGGCGCCTCGGCCAAAAAGGGAACCGGGCTGGGCTTGCACCTTGTGCAATCGATCATCAAGAATCACGGCGGCGTCAGTTCTGTCTATAGCGCGTTCGGCGAATGGAGCGAGTTCGCCGTGCGCCTCCCGTAGAGGAATAGCAGAGTATAAACTCAGATAATAATAAACCTTCCTCGCACCCTCCTCCCCGGCATCGCATTTACCTTTCACTCTTGTAATGCACGATTAAGTCTCCTGTAAGAATGCCCTCCTAAATTTGATCTCAGAATTCACTGAGAAAGTTCAGGATCGTATTCGGAAGTAATCACCAACTCACTCTCTCTCTCAACACTCTCACAGGAGATTTGTCATGGGTACTCAACAGCTGCTTCTCATCGTTCTTGGTGTCATCATCGTCGGTATCGCGGTGGTGGTCGGTATCAACATTTTCGGCAGCAACGCCGAGCAGGCCAACAAGGATGCGATCACGCAGGATTGCCTCCGCATCGCTTCGGCCGCCCAGGGCTACTATCGCAAGCCGACCATGCTCGGTGGCGGTAACAACGCATTCGACGGTATCGAAATCACCGACTGCGGTATGAGCGACAACGGCTCCGGCGCCGGCGAGAACGTGAACGGCACCTACTCGATCACCAGTGCTGCGGCGGACGCCTTCGAAATCACGGGTACATCGGCCAACGATGCGGCCAAAACCGTGGTGGTTGCGGTCGACATGACGCAGACCACGGACGAAGACCGCGTGACCGTGACCTACGCTGGCTGGTAAGCACACCGCGGCGAGGGCCGCTTGAATTTCCCTCCTCTCTCGAATGCCGCCACCTCCTCCGGGTGGCGGCCATTTTTTTCACCCCCCCCAATCCCGGTACGGGCGGACCTACGTGTCCGCCCGTGTTGCCGCCCCGGAAATTCTCCGAAGGGTTCCCCCGAAATCTCTCTCCAAGGATTCGCCTGAAAATTCTCCCAAGGAATTGCCCCCGCCCGTTTGCCGCAACCTCTCCATGAGCAGCATGAGATCCAGCATGGAGCGGTCACCTGAGGCCGACGGATGGTTCTGACAAAAAGCGTCATCCTTGGACGTACAGACGGGGTGAAACCTTGGTTGTGTGATTCAGTGAATAGCCAAGCCCGACCCTGGGGCCAACTCGGGAATTGCCAGCCGCGATATTCAGTGAATAGCCAAATCCACGCCGAGCGCGCCGCGTCCCGATCCGGGTCTGGGTGATTCACTGAATAGCCAAATCCGCGCCGAGCGCGCCGCGTCCCGATCCGGGTCTGGGTGATTCACTGAATAGCCAAAT
>DAOSDL010000002.1:94690-95515 GCA_035362335.1 Bacteroidota bacterium | reverse complement strand
CCGCGCCGAGCGCGCCGCGTCCTCGCCCCGGGCAAGGGCTATTCACTCAATAGCCACGTCCAGCCCGATCGCGAAGCTTCTCGCCCCGGGCAGGGGTGATTCACTGAATAGCCAAATCCAGCCAGACCGCCTCGCATCCCGCCCCGGGCAAGGGCTATTCACTGAATAGCCACGTCCAGCCCGATCGCGAAGCTTCTCGCCCCGGGCAAGGGCTATTCACTCAATAGCCACGTCCAGCCCGACCGCCTTGCTTCCAGCCCCGGGCCGGGGTGATTCAGTGAATAGCCAAACTCGACCGCGCGACCAACTCGGGAATCCCCGGCCGGGGAATCCATTGAATAGCCAAGCCCGCATCCAGGAGCCGCGCGAGCATCCCCGGCCAGACATATTCAGCGAATAGCCAAGCCCAACTCCTGGAGCAGACGCGAGTATCCCGCGCCGACATATTCCTGACTTCGCCATGCTTATTGGGATTGCACATGTGAGTCATCTTTCTCAATGACATACTCGGATTCAGGTTGTGATTCGGGTGCTGCAATGGGGAAATCAGGTCCAGCGGGCGGACACGGAGGTTCGCCCGGACGGCGATGGATCGCATAGGCTGGCAGGAATCGAGTGTGAAGCAAGGCGGGCGGACACGGAGGTCCGCCCGTACGGCGATGGATCGCATGGGCTGGCAGGGATCGAGCGTGCGGCAAGGCGGGCGGACACGGAGGTCCGGGCGGACGGCGATGGATCGGATGGGCTGGCAGGGATCGAGTGTGCGGCAGGGCGGGCGGACACGGAGGTCCGGGCGGACGGCGATGGATCGGATGGGCTGGCAGG
>DAOSDL010000002.1:0-94590 GCA_035362335.1 Bacteroidota bacterium | reverse complement strand
CGAGTGTGCGGCAGGGCGGGCGGACACGGAGGTCCGGGCGGACGGCGATGGATCGCATAGGCTGGCAGGAATCGAGTGTGCGGCAGGGCGGGCGGACACGGAGGTCCGCCCGTACGGCGATGGATCGCATGGGCTGGCAGGGATCGAGTGTGCGGCAAGGCGGGCGGGCACTGAGGTCCGCCCGTACGGCGATGGTTCGCATGGGCTGGCAGGGATCGAGTGTGCGGCAAGGCGGGCGGACACGGAGGTCCGGGCGGACACGGAGGTCCGGGCGGACACGGAGGTCCGCCCGTACGGGTGCGGGAAAGGAAGGGGATTGGGCTGAATTACAGCTTTGTAATTCCCGATTCAGGATGCTGAAAGGTTGTGATGTTAGATTTCGATTGTGAAGCCCGATCCCGGGTCGCCTGCCTTCGCTCCGGTCGTTTCACGCCCCGATACTTTGATGAACAGGTTACGTCATGGGTACTATTCAGCTCCTCCTTATTGTGGTTGGCGTGGTGGTCGTCGGCATCTCCGTTGCAGTGGGCACCTCCATTTTCGGGTCCAATCACGAGGAAGCAAACAAGGATGCCATTACACAGGACATACTCCGCATGGTGTCGGCCGCGGAGGGATACTATCGCAAACCACGCATGCTCGGTGGGGGAGGACGCACCTTCGAGCGTATCACGCTGGAAGATTGTGGTGCGGAGTCCAGTGGTTCGGTTAAACAAGTCGAGAACATCAACGGGACCTATCATATCGCGGAAGCGTCGGAGGATGTGTTCTCCATCACCGGAGCTTCCATTACCGATCCAGCGCATACCGTCACCATCAGCATCGACATGTCGGTAGCCAAGGAGAAGCGACTGACGATCTCCTACGAGAACTGGTAATCCGGCAGCATCTCCCTGCAGACCGCCGCAACTGTGGCGCCGATTCCATACCCACCCCCTCCCATTTCCTTTCACGCTTGTAATGCACGATTAAGGTGCCGTTAAGAATGGCACCCTAACTTACATGGAGAAACCCTGCGAAGCGGAACTTGCGCGGGGTGTCATGTGAGGAAGAAGGAACGTAAAGGAATACGACAATGGCGGATTTTCGATTCCAGGGGGTGGTACCATCGGGGAAAATCGTACAAGGTACGATTACCGCGGGCAACGCGACCGAGGCCAAGAAAAAGATTCAGGACCTCTCCAAAGGTCGCTCCTTCCGTCTCGATAAACTCGAGAAACGCGGCACGTTCGTCTACAAGGCGCAAAAAGGTGATAAGGTCCTTGAAGGCGAACAGAAGGCCTACTCCAAGGACGAGGTGGTCAACGCCCTCGTTCAAATGGGGTACAAAGTCGTTTTCGTGCGCAAGAAAGTGGGCGTCAGCATCGGCAAACCGCCGGTGGGGGATGTGATCACCTTCGTGCGCCTGAGCGCGGATTTGCTGCGCGAGAAGCTGCCGTTCAACGAGGTGTTGAATCTCCTCGCCAACGATATCGACAACAAGGTGCTGCGCGAAACGCTCAAGGATATCAACACCGATTTGCGCAAAGGTGCTGAGAGCGAACGCGTGTTCACCAAGTACGAAAACATCTTCGGAAAATTCACCGCGAAAATGCTCGGTCTGGCGTCCAAGAGCGGCAATATGGCCGAGATGTACGACTCGACCGCCAAATTCCTCGAAAGGCGGATGGAGTTCAAGAAGAGCATGAAAAGCGCCATGCTCATGCCCATGATCACGTTGGTGCTGCTCATTCTCGCCACCATTTTCTACGTGGCCTACATCTTCCCCGAAACCGCGCGCATGTTCCTCAAGTACGGTATCGAACTGCCGCCGATGACCGAGGCGACGCTGGAAATGTCGGACTGGCTGGTTGCCAATATCCTCTGGTTCATTCTCGCTTTCGCCGGCATGGTGGCTGGCGGCGTGATGTTTTGGAGCAATCCCAAGGGAAGGGAATGGCTCGACAAGCAGTCCTTCCGCATCCCGGTGATGGGCGGACTGATTCATAAGACCGCCATCGAGGTGTTCTGCCGCGTGTTCTACAGCATGTACAGCGGTTCGGGTGAAAACATCGACATCATCAAGACCGCCGCCGAAGCCACGGGTAACAGTTATTTCGAAAATCAGATCAAACGCACCACCATCCCCATGATGCTCAAACACGGCAAAGGTCTGCACGAGAGCTTCGAGGCGGCCGGGGTGTTCACCAAAACCGCGCTGTCGCGCTTCCACGCCGGTGCCGAAACCGGTATGGTGCGCGAAACCGCCTTGCAACTCGCGAATTACTACGAGCGCGAAACCACCTACAAGCTGAAATCCGTGGTGGATTTCATGCAGCTCTGGGTCGCCCTCATTATCATGATCGTGATGACCGCCATCACCATCGTATCGTCCGAAACCGCCGTCATCAAGCCGAAGAGCGCACCGGGCATGGGCGGCCTCGGCGACTACACCATGCTCGTTGCAACATCGGGTCTGTTCATCGAACGTATAAGGAACTTCCTCCATGGATGCCGCCTCCTCCTTACTGGAACGCAAAGTCGATAAGGTCGGCGTCGCGCTCCTGCACAAGGGCATCGTCGATCGGGAGACACTCTCCCAGGCGATGACCACGAAGGAGCGCGAATCCGGCACGCGCAATCGCAGTCTGGCCGAGATACTGGTCGACGAGTTCAAACTCGACCACAATCTCGTGTTCTCAGAAGTCGCGCGTATCTACGCCTTCAAGACGCTGAAGGTGGACGAGGCCATGACCGAGCGGCGCATCAACGTGATCAAGCAGCTCATCGAGCCGCTCAACCAGGAGCAGAAGGCGCTGCTCTACAAGTCGCGCACGCTGCCGCTGCAATTCGACACGCGCACGCCCGACAAGCTCATCCTGGTTTCGGCCCTGCCCATTCACCGCGACATTCCGCGCGTGGCGAACCTGTTCCGCGCGCTGAAATACGAGGTGTACTACGCCGATCTCAAGAGCTTGCAGCCGCATATCGACAACATCCTCCGCGCCGACAATGTGTTCCTTGAGAGCATCAAGGAAATGGAGGCCGAGATTTCGGGCGACGACGCCGAGCACGGCATCGACGAAGCGGAACTCGACGCCGAGATCAACAAGAGCATGCTCGTCAACCTCTTCGAGGGTTGCCTCGTTGAGGCCACGCGGCAGGGCGTGAGCGACATCCACATTTTCCCGACAACAAAAAACACCACCGAATTCCACTTCCGCAGCGACGGCAAGCTGCATGTGTGGAACAAGGTGGAAGGCACGCGCCCCGAGGCCGTGCTCGCCGTGGTCAAGGACCGAAGCATGAACATCGACCGTTTCGAGCGCGATGCCGCGCAGGACGGTTTCATTCAGCGCACCATCGACAACACCGTGATCCGCTTCCGCGTGTCGGTATTGCCGATCGCGGGTTCGGAGTTCGCGCAGAAGTTCGAGAGTATCGTCATCCGCGTGCTCGACAGCCGCAAGGTGATCAAGGACATTTCGAAAATCGGCTTTCAGCCCAAAGCCTACGAATGGTTCCAGACCTCCATCAGCAAGCCGCAAGGCATGGTCATTCTCACCGGTCCCACCGGCAGTGGTAAAAGTACCACGCTGGTGGCCGCGCTGTATTCGGTGATCACTCCGCAAGTGAATGTGCTCACCGTCGAGGATCCCGTCGAGTACGTGATCGACGGCGCGCGTCAGATCAAGATCAGCCACAAAGTGGATTTCGAGGCCGCCATCCGCGCCATTCTCCGTCACGATCCCGACATCGTGATGGTGGGAGAGATGCGCGACAAAGCCACCGCCGACGTGGCAATCAAGCTGGCCAATACCGGTCACTTGACCTTCTCGACACTGCATACCAACGACGCGCCCAGCGCGGTGACACGTCTGTTTAAAATGGGTATCGAACCCTTCCTCATCGCCTACGCCATCAACCTCGTGGTGGCGCAGCGACTGCTCCGACGCCTGTGCCCGAAGTGCAAGCGCGAGGTGCACGATCCGAACATCCCCGAGTTGCTCAACGTGGGCTTCACAGAAGAGGAAATCCGGACGACCACGTTCTACGAGGCCGTGGGCTGCAATCACTGTGTGAAAGGTTACAAGGGCCGCGCCGCTATCCATGAGGCCCTGTTCTTCTCGAAGGCCGTGCGGCAGGCCATTTTCGAATCCGGCGACGATATCGACGAGGAGCGCGTGCGCAACATCGCCATCAGCGAGGGCATGCTCACCCTGCGCGCCTCCGCGCGCGAGCGTGTCAAGGAAGGCGTCACCTCCGTGGCCGAAGTCATAGCCGCCACCATGTCCGATGAATAGGCGAACACGTTGTCACGAATGTCCCTCATGTCAGGAGACGGTGCACCATGAACTCAATGTCACGCAATAGATTTCACCATCAGCCGCACGTGCGGACCCGCGGGAGGTAACCATGGGTTCTGGACAGATGGCGCTGACCATCGCGGCTTTCATGCTGCTCGGCGTGGTGATGCTCAATTACCGCGCGCTCAATTTCGAGAACGAAGACGTGCTCGACACCAACGAGTACACGCAGAAAGGCGTGGCAATAGGCCGCTCGCTGCTCGAGGAGATTTCGCAAAAACCCTTCGACGCCGTGATCGCCGGTGGTAAGAAAATTCTCAAGGTCACGGATCTCACTTCCTGCGGCGCGGGTTCCGGTGAAGTGTATCCGAATTTCAACGACCTCGACGATTTTCACCGTTCGACCTTCCGCAGCCCGGCACAGGGCACAACGCCCACCACGGCCACTCCACGGTCGCTGTGGAACACCTGGGGCTACACGATCTGGGTGACCGTCGAATACGTGGCCGAGAACAATCCCGAGGTTCGCACCTCGTACTACACCTTCGCCAAGCGCGTGTCCCTGCGCATCGCGAACGACTTTTCCCGCGACACTTTACGCATGTCCTACGTAGCTACATATTAATATGAACAGCCAACTGGATATTATCGGCTCGGTGATCATCGCTGGCATGATCATCCTGAATTTCGCCTTCTTCATGGGCGAACGCCAGCAATCGCAAATCACCTCATCCAACAAAATCACCCAGCAGGGCGATCTGACGGATTGGACCTCGGTGATGCGCAACGACATTCTCAAGGCGGGCTACGGTGTGGACACGTTCCGCGTGCTGCGTGCGACTCCCACGCTGTTCTCCTTCCGCAGCGACATGGACAACAACGGCAGCATCGACACCATCACCTACGTGTACATGAATCCCGACAATCAGCAATTGTTTCCCGGCACGCAGAGCGGTCGCCTCTACCGCATTGTCAATGGACGTCGAGGGCAGGGTGCCGACATCGGTATCGTCGGCTTCGCTTTCACCTATTACAACTACAATACCAAGCAGCAGTTGGTGGAAACCACATATGCGGGTGATGTGCGGGCAGTGGGTGTGCAGATGCGTGTGAAAAGTCAGCTCGAAACCGGCGGCGAATGCCAGTACGCCCGCACGGATTTTACGGTGAACCCCAGGAATCTGAGAAAATAGGAGGTGCGGCATGGGACAGCAATCGCTTATCATCGTGGCGCTATCGTCGCTTCTGCTCTCCATATCGCTGTTCGGCTTTCTTGGCGTGTGGGACAACTCCAATGAGGCCACCGCGTCATTCTTCGAACGCGAACAGGCCTTGAACGTGGCGCGCAGCGGTGTGAACATGGCGGTTACACAGTTGCGGCGGCAGAAGACCTGGCGCACCGGTTACACCAACGTTCTCGCCGCGGGCGGCCGCGTCACTGTGCGCATCACCGACATCGGTGTGGACAGTGTGCGTATTCAGTCGCAGGGGACCGTCAACGGTTTCACGCATCCGATTCTCGTCGAGGCAAAGCTCAGCTCAATCTTCCCCACCGTCGAGAGCGCCCTGGCTGTGTTCGGCGACTCCGTCTCCTTCACCAATTCGGGTAAATCCTGGACGGTGGACGGACGTGACTGGAAAATGGATCTCTCGGGAGTCGCGTCCGCGTCGTCGGTACATGGTATCGGTGTGCAGACATCGAAAATCGAAGGCGATGTTGAGAAGCAAGTGACCGCCAATGGTGTTGCATCAAACGTGATGGGCAAGGGCTCGACGCCAAGTGTTGGTACCTTCGGCACGACGAATCTTTTCCAATTGCAGCAGTTCTATAAGGACAGGCGCACGATACTGCTGCCTGCTGGCAAGTACGCGAACAACGCCGTATTCGGCACTCCCGCCAATCCCGAAATCGTGCATGTCCCCGGCGATCTCGAATGGAGCGGCGTGATTTCCGGTGCCGGCATTCTTGTGGTTGACGGTCAGTTGGTCATGAAAGGCAAGGTGAGTTGGGTGGGCATCGTCCTCGCTCTCTCCGGCGATGTCAAACTCGAACTGGGCGGCACGGGTACACCTTCGCTGCTCGGAACAGTGTGGGTGGGCACCACCGATCCTTCGAAAACCACCAATGTGCATGTGAACGGTACGCCCGACGTGCGCTACAGCTACGAGGCGCTTACGACCATTCTGGCCAACCTCGGCTTGCTGGAAGTGGAAATTTACAAGTACTACGAGTAACACCCCCGGTGTTAAAGTTTTTTATGAGACGATATTCCGTTAGTCCTGAATTCATAGTATATTGCCGCTACGCATCCAACATTCCGCGTGGCGGAGGCGCAACACTGCGCCGGGGTTGCGTGCGACTGTACCACTTCACCGATTGTGGCCTGCATGAGTGAGTTACAGCTGGATACCGCCAGGAATCCCGTCGCCGCCGCGGAGACGCCGCGACGTCCGGCGGGGGAGTACGTGTTCCCCGAGAAAATCGCCTCGAATGCGTTCAAGGTGATGGAATTCGTGGTGCGCGACATGCCGCCGCATTACTTCGGCACGGAGCGCCAGGAATTCATCACACGCAAGCTCGAAACACTCGATGACAAGGCCATACAGGTGTTGCGCGTGTTCTACGAACACATTCTCAAGCGCATGCGCGACATCGAAGCATCGGATATCGATATCGGAAGCTTTGGTACACGTGGCGAAATCTGGTTCCGTGTGCATGGCAATAAGCTACCGCAGAAAAACCTGCCCGAGCTCGCATCCCCCTACGCCGATGTGCTGATTCAATCGCTCGTGCTGCCCAAGCAGCGTTTGGTGCTGCTCGAGCAGCGCAGTCTGGATTTTTCCTACCAGACCATCGTCGACGGTGAGATGTACCGCTACCGCGGCACCGCGTATTTCGATCTCGACGCCGTGGGCATGAACATGCGCGCCATCACAGCGAAAATCCGGCCCTATTCGAGCTACAATTTTCATCCCAACATCACGAACATCGTCAACCTCAAGCACACCAAGGAGGGGTTGATTCTCGTCACGGGCATCACCGGCTCGGGCAAAAGTACCACGCTCGATGCCATCATCGATGCCAACAACAGTTCGGTGGATTCGCATATCATCATAATCGGCGCGCCCATCGAATACGTGCATCAGCCGCAGCGCTCGGTGATACGCCACCGCGAGGTGGGCCGCGATGTGCTATCGTTTAAGGATGGCACCGTGCAGGCCCTTCGCCAGGATCCCGATATCGTGATGATCGGTGAAATGCGCGATCCCGAGACCATCATGTCGGCCTTGGAAATCACCGACTCCGGCCACAAGGTGTTTTCCACACTGCACACGTCCTCGGCGGTGGAAAGCATCGACCGCATCATCGGCGAGGTTCCACCGGTGGAGCAGGAGCGCGTGCGCAATCGTCTGGCCGATGTGTTGCGCCTCGTCATCTCGCAGAAACTCGTGCCCACAGTGGACAGGAAACGCACCCTCGCCAAAGAGGTGCTGATCGTCACTCCATCGGTGCGCGCGGCGATCAAGAACGGCAACACCAGCGAGATCTATCAGATGATCACCGAGGGCGGCGCTCTCGGCATGATCACCATGGAGCAGGATTTGTACCGGCTCTACACGCAGAAAATCATCAGTGTCGATGAAGCGGTGAACCACGCGAACAACAAGAAGCGGATTCGACAGTTGATCAATAAACAGGTCGGCTGAGCGCAGTGGCGCGCCGCACCCTAATACGACTGCCTGCCTATGAGTAAACCGCCACGACCGCAGCAAGTCTGCATCGGACTCTCCATCGAGGGAGCCACGTTGCGCCTGGCAACCGTTGGCCGCAACGGGACAAAGCTCAACGTTATGGATCTCGCATCCATGCCGCTGCCAGTGAAACAGTTCGTCAGCAGCGTTGAGGACGAAGCGCCCAAAAGCGACAATCCCTTCGATTCGGCTGGCGGCGGCGGTGGCGAGAGCGATGGCGCCGAGAGCATCGACTTCGGCTCCATCCGCGAGTTCATCGCCACGCATTATGCGCCCGGAGCTTCTTTCTCGCTCGCCTTCGAGCAACCCTATCTGCGCACGTCGCTGGTGCCCTTTGACAAGAAGAAGGACACACCCGCGAAAATCCGGCAACGTGTGGTAGAAGAAATTCAGAAGGCGCTCAACGTCGAACTGAACAAGAAGTCCGTAGCCCTGCAGAAAACCGGCGACCGCAATGTGATTGCCGTCGCGCAGCTCGAACAATCGCCGCTCATCGAACTCTGCACCACGCCGCAGGGGACGAGCAAGCGATCGCCGCGCATCGAATTCACCACCAGCACAGATATCGCCCTCATCAACATGGTGCGCGCCCACTATCCGGCCAAGCCCACGGAGATGATGCAGGTGATTCACGTGGATGAGGACGTGACGCGCTTCTACGTCATGAAGGGCAACGACCTCGAGTATATCGGTCCGTCAATTCAGCAAGGCGCCCACGATGCGCATCTGGTGTCCACGCTGTACAATCGCATCGAGCTCGTGGCCGAAAACGCCGGCTATCTCAATCCCGACCGCGTTGTGCTCAGCGGCAAGGCCGAGGAAATTGGATTGAAAGAGGAAATCCTCGAAAACAATCCGAACGTCATTTTCCATTCGCTCCGCCGCTTACGCATCGGGCACTCCGACGACAAGGATTTGCTGCGCGAGATGAACAGCTACATCGTGCCCATCTCCGTGGCGTGGGAAGCGTTACTGCCGAAATTCCCGCATTTCTACCGTCTCGATGTCACACCGCCGAAAATCCGTGAAGATCAGAAGCGTTTCAAACTCGCCTGGCATGGCGTGCTGTTGCTCATCCTTCTCTTCGGACTCGTGGTGTACGTCACCATGAACGTGCTTGAGCGACAGGCCGAAATCGACACCATCGAGAACGCGATGGCCTTCGACCGACAGCAACTCGCCGAGCAGCAACAAATCGTGGACCAGATCACCGAGCTCGAGGCACGCTCCCAGGCCATTCGCACCGCAACCACCACGCTCGACACCCTGCTCGTGGGCTCGGAGTTGTGGACCGAAACGCTGGATACGCTCGCACGAGGTACAGCCTCGATCGGGAATATCTGGGTGTCGGAGATGAAAGTGGACAAGGACGGGGGCATGGCCGTCATCGGCTATTCGCTGCAGCGTCCTCCCATTCCCGCGCTGACGAATTTCATCGGTAGCACGCGCTTGCGCGAGGTTTCCGTGCAGGAAATCGGCAAACTCAAAGTGTTCCGCTACGACGTGCAACTCTTCCCGGACATGCTCTATCCCAACAGCGGTTCCCGTGCCGCGCGCTGGCACGACTCCGTGCGCAGCGCACTCGGAGACATCGCACCCGAACCCAAACCCAACGCCACGCCGCCAGCGCAGGGCAAGCAGGCGAAGGGCGCGAAAGACAAGTAGCGGGAGGACCAACCATGCCATATGTCGTTCGCAATAGCATCATTCTCGCCGTACTCGTCCTCCTCGCAGGGGGCGCGGGCTTCGGCTACATTTACTTCGAGCAACAACCAAAACTCGAACAACTCGTCCAAGAGCGCCAGCAGTTGCAGCAACAGTTGGGCGATCCCAACGCGCTCTTTGATCGTCTTGTAGCTGTGCAGGAACGCGTGGAAATGCTCAACGCCTCCTGGCGCCGCCGCCCCAAAACCCTGCCGACGCAGGAAATCGCCAGCCGCACGAATCAATACCTCAACGACATCCTCGCCTATTGTCCCGATCTCGATCTGAACGTGTTCACCGAGGAGGAGGTCAAGCAGGAGGGCTGCGGCTACATCCGTTACCACCTCGCGGGGCAGGGGCCTTTCGCAAGCTTCGGGCGTATGGTGCAGTATCTCGAATTCGGCCCGCGCCTGATGAAGTTGAACAATTTCGATATCCGCGAATTGCACAAGGTCAACGACGACATGGGCCGCATCGAGCACACCGTGCAGTTCGATGTGGACGTGCTCGCCTACTACTCTGAACAGGAACCCTTCGCCGATACATTGGCCACACTGTCGCTGGCGAATACCAGTTTCCCGGTCTTCACCCACGATCCTTTCCGCTCGTTGGTCACACCGGAAATTCCACCCAATACCTTCGATCTTCCGAATGTGGAGCAATCCACGCTGCTCGCCATCATGAAAGGCAAGGCCTTCATCAGCGATCAGAACAATCAGCTCGTCATGCTCAGCGAAGGCGACGAGGTGTATCTCGGCTATGTGTCGAAAATCATGCCCGAGCGGCGTCAGGTACTCTTCCTTCTCAACAAAGGCGGAATCATCGAACGCTTCATGCTGACGTTGCGTCTTGATAATCAGAATGTCGGTCCACAGAAGAAATGAGGTCCTCCATGACCAAATCCATCATACTCCTCCTGCTCCTGGGATTGTGCTTCGCCACAGCGGCCAGCGCACAGGAACGCCTCCCGGTGCGAGAATACACCGCTCCCGAGGAATTGATTTCCATGGAGGCGACCACCACCTTCATACAGGCGGTGGAAATTTTCAATACCGCGCACAAGCGCTTCCGCGGCAAGCCCATCATTTACGATGGTGATGTCCGCGATAAAATCGGCATCAACATCGCGCATATGCATTGGTTGGACGCCTTCGAACTCGTGCTCAAGGCCATGGGGCATTGGTACGTGGAGAATGAGGATTTCGTGCGCGTGTACAATCTCTCGAAAATGGCCGGTGGCAAAAGCGACACCTCCCGCGTAAAGGCCAAACAGGCCATGACCACGCGCGAAGTGCAGATCAGCGCGGTGTTCTTCGAAGCCAACCGCACCGAACTGGAACGGCTCGGTCTCGATTGGTATCTGACCAACACCACGCCGTCGGTCAGCCTCGGCCAGTTGACGTCCACCACCGGAACCAGCCGCTTCGGACAGGATGAAGACGGCGGCGGGTCCGAAGGTGAAACCGAGATCGAGGTTGGTTCCATCACCACCCTGGCCTATGGCAACGGCACTGTGGAATTGCTCGCCGCATTGAAGGCCTTTCAATCGGAAAATCTCGGTGAACTCATTTCCAGTCCCAACATCACCGTGCGTTCCGGCGAAACCGGCCGCATTCAAGTGGGACAGGATTTTTCCATCAAGCAAAAAGATTTCGCCGGCAACACCACCGAGAAATTTTTCTCCACGGGTACCATCATCGAAGTCACGCCGGAAGTGCTCATTCAGGATTCACTCGAATTCGTGCATCTGAAAATCACCGCCGAGCGCAGTACTGCGCAACCCGATCCGGTGACCACCATCGTGAATAAAACCGTGGCCAATACCTCCGTCATCCTCATCGATGGCGAGGAAACCGTGGTCGGTGGTCTGGTGACAAATGAGGCGAAAAATGTGCGCCGCGGTGTACCTTTTCTGCGGGATCTGCCATGGTGGGTCTTCGGTCTGCGCTATATTTTTGGCTATGAAGAGACCACGATCGATAAAAAGGAATTGATCATCGTGCTCAAGGCCTCGGTCGTGCCGTCCATCGAGAAACGTGTGGCGCAGAAACTGACGGAAATCCGCAGCGGCCAACAGGCCTTGCGCAACGAGTCGGTGCGCCTTGAGGAATTGCGGCTGAATCTTCTTCGCCAGATCGAAGCCGCGCGGGAAAACCGCTGATGTGATCTCCGTTCCGCCGGTGGCGTCCAACGCTGCCGGCGGCATGTAGTTTGGTGTAGTGTTTCCATTTCACGTCCGGAGGAGTGACTGTCCATGCAACTATTCGCAAATCTGTCGATTCGCGCAAAGCTGACGGCGGTCATTTCACTGCTGTTCTGGACGATTTCTATTTTCATCTTCATCTTTTTCCCCTGGCGCCTCAAAGAGCTGTCGCAGGAGACCCTCCTGCAACGCGCCCGCGCCCTGTCCACTTCCACCGCATTGCTCGCCGCGCAATCCCCCAAACTCGGTGACAGAGGCGCGCTGGAACTCAGCCTGCAGTCGGCTGCGCAGGATACACTGCTCGAGTACGCCGTCATAGCTGACGCCACGGGCAATGTCCGGCACGCCCTGCGCAAGCCGCAGGCGCAAGCCGCGCGCTACAAGCAACTCGAACCGCCCATCAGCGCCGATGAACGCGTGTGCAAATCCGCCGCACCCATCATGCGCGAAGGGAGGCGGCTCGGTACCGTCTACGTGGGAATGTCGCTGCGGGATGTGCACCGCGATGTGGCCGACAGTCAGACCAGCATCGCCATCATCAGTCTCATCATCTTCCTCGTCGGTGTGTTCACCGTCATCGGTGTATCCACCGTCATCACCAATCCGCTGCGCAGCATGGTGGAAACCGTGGAGCAAATCGCCAGCGGCAATCTGGTGGAACGCGCGCAAGTCTCGTCGCAGGACGAGGTGGGGCATCTGGCGTTTTCCTTCAACCAGATGGTGGGCAATCTGAAAAATGCCTACGACGATCTCGAGTTGGCAAACCAAACGCTCGAGGAACGCGTCGTGGAGCGCACCCGTGAATTGAATGAAGAGGTGGATGAGCGCCGCCGCATCGAGGAAGCCCTGCGCGAAAGCGAATCGCGTCAGCGCGCGGTACTCAGCGCTCTGCCGGATCTCATGCTGCTCCGCGACGGCAGCGGCATCTACTCGCCCGATCCGGTGTTGCTCATTCCTCCCGGTCAACTCAAAACCGAGATGACGCGCGAACAGTACGCGTGGAATCTCATGGCGCAATTCGAGTTGTCCTTCAATGCCGCGCTAGAAACCGGTGAAGTGCAGATTCGTGAATACTCCATTCCTTTTCTCGATGGTACTCGCTACTTCGAAGCCCGCATCGCGCCCTGCGGGATCGATCAGACCGTGACCATTGTCCGCGATATCACCGATCGCAAAAAGGCCGAGGCGCAATTGCATCTGCAAAGCGCCGCACTGGAAGCCGCAGCGAATTCCATCGCCATTACCGACGACGAAGGCACCATTATCTGGGTCAATGCCGCCTTTACGCAGCTCACCGGCTACAAGATGAGCGAGTCTATCGGTCGCAACCTCCGCGTGCTGCAAGCGCCAGAAAGCGATCCCGCCGCCTACGATCACGTCTGGGAAACAATTCAATCCGGACGCGTCTGGCAGGGCGAACTGATCAGTACGCGCAAGGACGGCAGCAGCTATTTCGAAGAGCAGACCATCACGCCGGTCAAGGACGTCTTCGGCACCATCAATTATTTCGTGGCGATCAAGAACGATATCAGCGAGCGCAAGAAAATCGAGCAATCGCTCATCGATGCGAAGGAGACGGTGGAAGCCGCCGACAAACTCAAGGATGCGTTCATCGCGAACATCTCGCATGGTATCCGCACGCCGCTGTACATCATGATCGGTTATCTCAACCATATCTCCGCCGAACTCAAAAGTTCGATGGGGAAGGAGCAGGAAAAGTATTTCGGCTTCGTCTTCGAAGCGGCGGAGAAACTCACGAAATCCATCGATCTCATCCTCGACATTTCGCGCCTGCAAACCGGCAATATCGAGTTTCAGGAAAGCGAAGTGTCGCTGCGCCGCCTGATCGAGGATCGCGTGCAAAGCATGCGCAATCAGGCCGAGGAAAAAGGCCTGGCCATGACCTTCGACAATCAACTCGGTGATGCGACCGTGCGCGCCGACGAGGGCTTCCTGATGAAGACCGTCGAAAGTCTGCTGGACAACGCGGTGAAGTTCACCCGCAAGGGCTATATCGAAGTGCGCCTGTATCAGCGCGACACCGGCGAGGTTGCCATCGACGTCGAGGATACCGGCGTGGGCATTTCTGAGGAATATCAGATGAAGATGTTCCAGCTCAACGCCGTCGAAACCGACAGCGCCCGTCATGCTTTCGAAGGCGTGGGTCTCGGACTGGCGCTCGTGCGCCGTTATCTCGAACAGGTGGGCGGACGCATCACCATCAAAAGCGCCCGTGGCGTGGGATCCATTTTCACCATCACCCTGCCCGAAAGCATGATCGTGGACGTGGACCTGCCGGTGGAAGGCATGTCGCGCCAGCGCCGCCAGCTCGTCATTCCCAAACCCACCACCGGTGTGGTGGAACGCAAGCTGCCCAATTTGCTTGTGATCGAGGACGATGCGGACACGAGGCAATTCATGCGCATCACGCTGAAGAAAAATTTCAACGTTTTCACCGCCGAGAATGTCATGGAGGCCAACGAGGTCATCCAGTCCCGCGAGGTCGACATCATTATCACCGACGTCTCCCTCGGAGGTGAGGAAAGCGGTTTGGACTTCGTGACGGATATCAGAAAAATTCCGCGATTCTCCCGCGTACCCATCATCGCGGTAACGGCGCATGCCTTCGCCTCTGATCGCGACCGCTGCCTCAGCGCGGGCTGCAACCGCTACTTCTCCAAGCCGGTCGACCATGCCGTGCTTATGAAAACCATGGAGGAACTGCTCGCCGGCGTCATGTGAACCCGGCGATCGGACCACAGGACTCATCCCGCGAAGGCAGGCCGCGGGGTGGGTCCTGTGCCTTTTTGTTATTCCCCCATATCACAGTTCTGGGACGTGCAGGACGGCGCGTGCATCGCGCGGCTCTTGATTTAATTCCTCCGCCGTTTCATATTTGTAACTGGCTCGGTTACAATTGAGGTGCAATGTCTGCTTCGACGAAACTTTCCACTGCTGTTCAAGTGCTCTGTCTGCTGGCTGGTACGGATGGTCAGGCCATGTCCAGCGAGGAACTGTCGCGGAGTACCGGAATCCATTCGGTGCGGCTGCGACGCATTCTTTCGCAGCTCGGGCGAAACGGTCTCGTGCTCAGCAATCGCGGACTGGCAGGGGGCTTCACGCTCGCTCGCAGTCCGGAGGAGCTGCATCTCCAGGAAGTGTACTGCGCGGTGGAAACCCGCAAGGCCTTCCACTTGGATGTGACACGCAATGATCAAGGCACGGCCGCGCTGTCGGGCCGGGTGAACGGCTTTTTCCTTCGACTGTTCGAGCAACTGCAAGTGGAAATCGAAGAGAGCATGAGCAATATCACCATCGCGGATGTACTGCGCAGCACCACACAACAGGAAGAATAACTGCTCGCAAGCCTGGCATCCTCCAAGGGCAGGCAACGGAACAAGCTTTCGGCAGCCATTGTCAACATCTTACATATCAACACTTTATCCGAGGTTGTATCATGGAATTTCTCAAGATTCTTGGCATCAAAGACAGTAACGATGGCGCCTCCACCGGTCAGCAGTGGTTGGGATCGGAAGGCGGCGGCGAATTGCGCATCTCGTCTCCGGCCACCGGTGAGTACATCGCCACGGTGCGTCAATGTACCGAGGAGGACTACGAGAAGGTAATGGCGAAAGCCGAGGAGGCCTTCCTGTGGTGGCGTACCGTGCCAGCCCCCAAGCGCGGCGAAATCGTGCGTCTCATGGGTCAGAAATTGCGCGAGTACAAGCAGCCGCTCGGTACCTTGGTATCGTATGAAATGGGAAAATCTTTGCAGGAAGGCCTCGGCGAAGTGCAGGAGATGATCGATATCTGCGATTTCGCCGTGGGTTTGTCACGCCAGCTGTATGGTTTCACCATGCACTCCGAGCGTCCGAACCACCGCATGTACGATCAATACCATCCGCTGGGCATTGTGCTCACCATTTCTGCTTTCAATTTTCCTGTGGCCGTGTGGTCGTGGAATGCCATGATCGCCGCCGTGTGTGGTGATGTGAATGTGTGGAAGCCTTCGTCCAAAGTGCCTCTCACCGCCATTGCCTGTCAGAACATCGTGGCCGAAGTGCTGCGCGAGCAGAATCTGCCCGAAGGTCTCTTCTCCCTCGTCATCGGCAAGGGTTCCACCATCGGCGAGCGCATGCTCAACGACAAGCGCCTGCCCCTGGTGTCGGTCACCGGATCCACCTCTGTCGGACGTCATGCCAATGAAGTGATCGCCCGCCGTTTCGGCCGCGCCATTCTCGAACTGGGCGGCAACAATGCCATCATTCTCAGTCCCGAAGCCGATTTGAAAATGGCTATCCCCGCCGTGGTGTTCGGTGCCGTGGGCACCTGCGGTCAGCGCTGCACCACCACGCGCCGCCTGATCATTCACGATAGCATTTACGACAAGGTGAAAGATGCCCTCGTCAAGGCCTACGGTTCGCTGCGCATCGGAACGCCGCTCGACGAGAGCAACCATGTCGGACCGCTTATCGACAAGGCTGCCGTGGGCATGTTCACGCAGGCGCTGGAAATGGCGAAAAAAGAAGGCGGTAGCGTGATCCACGGTGGCGAGGTGCTCGAAGGTCCCGGTTACGAAAGCGGCTGCTATGTGCGTCCCGCCATCGTCGAGGCCGAAAATCACTACCACATTGTGCAGGAGGAGACGTTCGCTCCGATTCTCTACCTCATCCGCTACAGCGGTGGCGTGGAGGAAGCTGTGAAGTTGCAGAATGGCGTGGTGCAGGGTCTGTCCTCGGCCATGTTCACGAACAACCTGCGCGAAGCCGAGTACTTCCTCTCCGCCGCTGGCTCCGATTGCGGTATCGCAAACATCAATATCGGCACCTCGGGTGCGGAAATCGGTGGCGCGTTTGGTGGTGAGAAAGAAACCGGCGGCGGACGCGAATCCGGCTCCGATGCCTGGAAGGCCTATATGCGCCGCCAGACCAACACCATCAACTACGGCACCACGTTGCCGCTGGCGCAGGGCATCAAATTCGATATCTGATGCCGGGCGCGATTTTCCGTGAATCGGTGTTATACGGGGGACGTTCGCGTCCCCCGATTTTTTCGCACCTTAGCCCAACGGATTATCATGACGCAGGAAATACAACAGTTTCGCCAGGTTCTCGGAATGTTCGCCACCGGCGTGGCCATCGTCACCACCAAATGGCGCGACGAGTACTTCGGTCTCACCATCAATTCCTTCACCTCCGTCTCGCTGCAACCGCTGTTGATTCAGATCAACATCGCGAAGCACACCATGTCGCACGACGCCATCTCCGAGAGCGGCCGCTTCGTGGTGAATATTCTCGCCGAGGATCAGCAACTGCTCTCCACCATATTCAGTGGCGCGCCGCCCGCCGAGCGTTTTCGTCACGTCACCGTGCACGAAGCGCCGGGTGGCTCGCCCGTGATCGAAGGGTCTCTGGCGTATCTGGAAGTGCAGGTCACCGCGCGCTATGATGGTGGCGACCACAGCATCTTTCTCGCCGAGGTGCACGATATGCGTGTGCTGCGCGACGATGCCGCTCCACTGCTGTACTATCGTGGAAATTACGCCTCGCTCGCCGTCCCCACGGCGTCTTAGTCGCGGCACACTGAAAAGCGGAGCAGTCAGGATGTCCGGGGATTGCGCGACAGGATGAGCGCACTGAGTACGTCGTACACGTTTGCAGCCTCCGGCGAAAGCTCTCGCAGTGCATCCGCATGGCGTCGCAGGGTGTCCGCATCGCCGCGACGCGCCGGGCCGGTCAATACCTCTGCTGGCGGAGCCGCCTCCAGTTTTCGCAGTACTTCGTGCAGCATTGGGAGAAACGCCTGCCACGGTGCGGCAAGTCCATCCTTGCTGGCGACGGAAAGCGCCTCGCCGGCGATTTCGGCAAGCACGGTGGGGAAGTTTCCCGTGAGCACGCAAGCGGCGTGGTACAGGGCTTTGTGTGCGGCATCGATGCGTATGCCGTGCCAGCCCCAGCCCGTGGCCAGCGCCAGCGCCTCCTGCTCAAACACGTCTCCACCCTCGATACCGCAGGTGATGCCCCGCAAGCTGGTGAGCGTCGGCAGGGGAGAAAAGGACTGCACCGGATGCAGTCCGCCGGTGATCATCCCCGACTCGCATAGTGCCTGCACATCCTCCGAGGTTCTGCTGCCGGATGTGTGAAATACCATCGTTCCCACCTCGAATACGCCGTGCTCCGCCAATGCCCGCGCCGCGCCTTTTATCGCTGCGTCGGGTACGGCGATGATGCAGAGATCCACATCAACTCGAGGAATTTCCGCGACAGCGTGATACCACGGTGCTTGCAGGGCGGCGGTGTCGCCTCGGGGAGCCGCCTCCAATACCCAGCGCAGTTCGGCGCCATGCGCAATGGCATGTGCGGCCATGGATTGTCCGACGCGGCCGGCGCCGACAAGCGCTATGCGCGGGGAGCGGCCGCTCATGGACGCCTGCCCGCGGTATCGGCGGCAATGGCTGCGGAGAGATAGCCAACCACGCGCCGCGTCTCGCCGGAAATGTCGCCGGACGTGCATTGGTGGAGAATGGAGACGTTGCTGGCCCCGAGTTGCAGGCAGGCGGAGAGCACCGCCGCGATGGGTCCGCCGCCGCAGGCCTCGCAGCGTTTCGCGGCTATATCGTCCAACAACTTCGCTGGCTGAATTTCCCGTACGTGGTTGGCGACCACCTTGTCCAGTTCCTCTGCTTCCTCCTGCTGATGGAAATGCGACAGATCGCTCGACGCGATCAGCAACACGCCGTCGTCGTCCGCGATGCGCGCCAGCGCCTTGCCCAGAATGGTGCAATACTCGCCGCGTTGGTCACCCATGACAATCGGAAGGATTTTGGCCTCGGGATTGATGCGCTGAATAAACGGGAGATGCACTTCCACCGCGTGCTCGTCCCTGTGCCCGAGCTGCGATTGCCGGATCACACCTTTGAACTGCATCAGTAGGCGTTCCCGCAACTCCACGTCCACATTGATCAGGCCGAGCGGCGTGCGGTACGCATCACCGTCGTACACGGAAATACCGCTGAAATACTCGCGATGGCTGGGCGAGACGATCACCGCGGTGCGAAACGCATAGCCGCGCAATCTGGCATAGGCCGCGGCCGCCGTGGGGCCCGAGTAGGCGTAGCCCGCGTGGGGCACGATAATGGCACGCGGAGGCGTGGTGAGATCGCGGCCGGCGATATGCTCCGCCGCGACCGTCTGTGCCTCGAGCATGCCGTCGACATTGAGTGCCAGTAGTGTGGGATCCGCGGGATAAAACAAACCGCTCACGGCGGGAGGACGTATTTGCATGGCTTTCATGAGCTTCCCGCTCCTTGTGCATCATCGACAACGATATCCGAATCTTCCCGCAGCACCGTCCCGCGAAAACGGTACAGCCGTGCGCCGGGTGCGTTCCATGCGGCATCGGGCACGCCGGCCTTGCGACAGAGCCCGCGGAGGAATTCCCGCTTGTCCCAGCGCTGTTCGAGCGGGACCTGTGGGAGCAACAGCCCTCGACGGCCCTCGCATTCCAGCACAAGGCCGTGTTCACCGAGAATAAAATCTTCAGCGTCCTCGATGCGCTCACGCGCTCCGAGCAGCGTCACTTCCACACGCAGGTTTTCCAGTTCGCGCTCCGTGATGCGGGGAAATCGCAGGTCCTCCGTCGCCGAGCGCCTCGCCGCCTCCGCCAGCATCATGGGAAAGGGCTCCGCGGAAGTCAGCAGACCAATGCAGCCTCGCAGTGTCCCCCCGATACGCAGCGTCACGAACACGCCTTCGCTGACAATGTCGGCCAGGTCCTCCGCACGTGGGGGAGCGCTGCGCCCATGTATCGCCGCCACCGCCACGGCGCGGGCCACCGCGCATATCCGTGCGGCCAGCGGGACAATGTTATCCGCGTTCATCGCGGGCTCCGGGGCGTTCGATTTTCATTGCCTTTCACGACATCCGCATCTATCTTTCATGATTGGGCGTACACCTGCGCTCGATGCTGATTGACCGCCGCTGGCGCATTTCCGGAATATAAGAAACGGTTTGCACGGAGTCATGTCCCTTCACCGACGCGATGCCGGCAAATCAACGAGGTACCACATCATGCGAACCTTCTCCGCCATAGGACTGCTCGCCGCCACCGCGGGCGCTCTTCTGCTCACCACTCACAACATGGCGCTCGATCCGCTCCCCGTGCTCTCCACCGCGCGCGCTCAGCGCATCGCGGAGAAGCGCGAAATCCGCGAACAATTGCGGAGCGGCGGCTTGTACGATATGCCCCATCTCGAACGCTACTTCCTCCCGCGCCTGTGGAATGCCGATCGCAGTATCTCGCAGGGATTGCGCGAGGCCAGTGCGCTCAAGCAGGAACAGCTGTCCATGCGCAAGGCAAGTCTCTCCTCGCAGTGGAGCTTCGTCGGTCCGGCTGATATCGGAGGACGTATTCGCGTGGTGAAGTACCATCCGACCAACGGCGATATTCTCTATGCCGGTTCCGCCTCGGGTGGATTGTTCAAAAGCTCGAACGGGGGCTCGTCCTGGTTTCCACTCACCGATCATTTGCCCACTCTGGCCATCGGACATCTGGCCTTCGATCCCGTGGATCCCGACATCATCTACATCGGCACGGGCGAGGGATCGATCAATTTCGATCGCGTGTACGGCGACGGCTTGTACCGCTCCACCGATGGAGGCGCCACCTGGGAAAACATGATGAAGGATCTGGTGCGCGACGGTGATTTCGCCATCAACCATGTGGAGGTGCATCCCGACAACCGCGACCTCATCTACGTCGCGGCCACCTACGGCGGGGGCAGCGGGGCATTGTTCCGCTCCACCGACCGCGGCGCCACATGGCGCGCGGTACTCAACGGTCCCGCCCGCGACGTGCTCATCGATCCGTTCAAGAAAAATCGCGTCATCGTGGCCTTCGGCGCCTACAATGGACGCAGCAGCAACGGGATCTATGTGTCCGATTCCCTGGGCGAGCGCTTCACCTTCACCAAGATCACGCAGAATCTCCCCGCCGCCGATTCCATCAGCAATCTCGTCATCGACGCCAGCCGCTCCACCGCCGGCGTCATCGTCTGCGCGATGCAGCGCGCGCCGAAATTCGCTCCCACGGAGAATCAGGATTTTCTCGGCGTGTTCCGCTCCACCGACCATGGCAGCAGTTGGGAGCGCATGCAATCATCCACGCAGAACAATATGCGGGAGGCGCTGCGTTCGCAGGGCGATTACAATCTCCACATCCGCATTCATCCCACCAATGCGAACACCGTGTTTCTCGGCGGCATCGAGTGGTGGCGCAGTGTGGATGGAGGAAATGCGTTTTCGCGCATCTCCAGTCAGAACGGAGCCAACAACAGCTCCTGGGTGGATATGCACTACATCGATTTCCATCCCGCGCAGCCCAATCGCATGGTCATGGCCAGCGACGGGGGAGTGTTCATGACGCTCGACTGCACGGCCGCGTCGGTATTCATTGAGGAAATCAACAACGGACTTGCCACCATGCAGTTCTATGGCATGGACTATCAGCGGCAGAATCCCCGTCGTGTTGCCGGTGGAACGCAGGACAGGCGCAACAATCTCGGTTCTTCCACCAATCCGCTGGGCTGGCGTCGTCTCTCCTGGGGTGGAGACGGCGGCTATGTAGCCTTCGACCATGCCGACACCAACGTCTTTTACGTGTCCTCGCAATACGCCAATCTCGCCAAGACCACCAACGGTGGCACGAACTTCCGCGCAGCGACCGGTGGTCTGACGCGCACCGATGGCAGCGGCAACAATCTGTTCAGTTTCGTGGCGCCGTTCGTCATGCATCCCACGCGGAACAGTACGCTCTTCATCGGCGGAGATCGCTTCTACCGCACCGACGACGGCGCGACCTTGTGGGTACCCATCTCGCCGGAACTCACCGGCGGTTCGGGCTGGTCGCGGCAAATGCAGGACATCGCCATCTGCAAAACCCAACCGGATGTGGTGTACGGCGTGGCGGGCTATGCCGTTCGTGTCTTTAAAAGTACCAACGCCATGGCCGCTCCTGCGAGCGTGACGTTCACGCGTGTGGACAACGGACTGCCGTCGCTCTTCCTGTCGGCCGTCGCCGTGCATCCCACAAATCCCGATATCGCCTATGTGGGCACCATGGCCTTCTCCGCCAATTCCGGTGTGTATAAAACCACCGACGGAGGTACGAGCTGGACCTTCATGGGTGGCGCGAGCGAAACCACATCGCTGCCGCGTATTCCCGTGGGCGCCATCGCCATTTACGACAAGCGACCCGACGTCATCTTCGCGGGCACCGATGTCGGAGTGTACGTCAGCTACGACGCGGGACTGAACTGGGAACCCTTCGGCGATGGCTTGCCCAACGTGGTCATCGACGACATCAAGATCACCGAGGACGATGTGATCTACGCCGCCACCCATGGCCGTGGAATGTGGATGACGTCCATCGTGCTCTCAAACGATGCCTCGCGCGCGCCATTGACCTTTGCCCTCGGACAGAATTATCCGAATCCCTTCAACCCCTCCACAACCATCCCCCTCACCTTGCACAAGGCCGGCGAAGTGACGTTGCGCGTGTTCGACACGCGCGGCAAACTACTCCGCATACTTGCGCAAGGTCGTCGCGACGCCGGCACGCATCACCTCCATTTCGATGCTTCCGATCTGCCGGCCGGCAGCTATCTCTACGAACTGCGCGCCAATGGTGAGCGCAGCGTGCGGAAGATGGCGCTGGTCAAGTAGGCGTCGTTGTGCGGTGCGGAAGTGGATGGAGTAGGTGAAAAGTGAAGAGTAAAGAGTAAAGCGGGGGCGCTGTCCGGGCGCCTCGAACGGGATCGACCTCCGTGATTTCGGGTTCATCACTCTTTACTCTTCACTCTTTACCTGGTGCTCTCCAGGTTGTACAGCACGTCGTTATCCGCGCTACAGGTGCTGATTCCATGCCTTGCGATTGAGTGATAAAAGCTCGAAATTTTTATCGTGTTTTTCCTGCGACACAGGTTGTAGAAGCTTTCACCGCACTCCGTAGATCGAGGTCGCAATGACAATCCGATTCACATATTGGCGCGAGCGCGACGGAATGTACCTGGGATATCTGAACGAGTATCCGGAGCACTGGACGCAAGGGAGCAGCCTGGAAGATTTGAAGGAACATCTTCGGGAACTGCATGACATGTTTCGGTCGGAGGATTTCCCCGGTATCAGAAGGGAAGCCGAGCTGGAAGTCGCGTGAAACGGCGCGAACTCATATCAAGACTCGAAGCCGCCGGCTGTATACTGCTGCATAATGGAGGTCGTCACGACCTGTACCACAACTCTCGAAATGGAATGACGCAACCTATCCCGCGTCATGTCGAGATCAACGAAATCCTCGCGAAAAGAATCCTCCGCTCCCTGCTTGTAACGGAGTAATATCTCCCTGCTCCGCGCCGTCGAGTGTGTCAATCTCCCCGTGCTGATCCTCTCAAACCAGAAAATTGAAGAGCACGGCCAATAATGCGCCGTGCTCTCCGCGTTTTTCGTAACTCACTGGTACAACGCAGTGTGCGTTGCCTGGACTCGTGTCAGGAATGCGAACGCGCTCCGATGAATTTCTGATACAGCAGCAAGCCGCTGATACACACCACGCCTATACCGCTGAAGAGTAGCCACAATTCGCTGGGACTCGCCGCGGCGGCGATTTCGAGCTTTGTCAACCCTATCTTCTCGCCGATGGCCAGTGCCTGATCGATGGTGATGGACTCCGGCCACTCGATGTTTGCGCCGCCCGTTACCACGCGGTTCTTCACGAAAGCGATCATCGGGTTGTCGATGAACAGCACGTACAGCTTCGCGCCCAGCACGCCGCCGATCAGCGAACCGAAGGCACCATACAGAAAACCGAAGCCCATGTACGTGGCCTTTTTATCCGGCGGCGCGATCAAACCCAGATAGCTGATGAATTTCGGATGCGCCGTCATTTCGCCGATGGAGAACATGATGATGCCGATCATGAACACCCAGATATTCGTGTCCACCGCCAGAATGGCCATGCCCAGCGTGCCCAGCGAAATACCCGTGATCATCGTGGGCAGCGCCTTGGTTTTGCTCACAATGCGCGAAATCATCAACTGCAGCAGAATAATGGTGCCCGCGTTGATCACCGTCACATGCTCCACATCGAATTTCCAGTTGATACCCAGCGTGGAGTTGATGAAGGAATTCAGCGGTGTGGCATCCACAAAGGCCTTCACATACCACAGTACGCTGTCGAACATCTGGAAGTACAGAATCCAGAACCACGAGTAGATGAAAATGAACAGGATGAAGCGCCAGTCCGTGAACACCATCGCGAGCTTCGTGAAAATGTCGCGCATGGCTTTGCCCATCGATTCCTTTTCCGTGCGCTTCTCCAACGGCTCCTTGAACAGGAAAATCGTCGGGATGAGCATGGCACCCGTGCCAATAGCCGAGGCGATGAGCACGTAATGCCAGGCGATGGATTTGAGCATGGGAACGATGATCAGCGGGAAGAGGAAGGCGCCGAGATTGATCGTCCAGTAGAAAATCCCGAAGCCCAGCGTGCTTGTGCGTTCGTCGGTGAGCTTGGCGATCGTGCCCGACACGACCGGCTTGAACGTGCCCGCGCCGAGTCCCATGATCACCAGACCGAAAAACACCGCGCCATACGTGCTCATCTGCGAGGTGAGGAAATAGCCGCCACCAAGCAGCGCGAAGGCCACCATGAGCGTCTTCCTGTAGCCCGCGCGATCGGCGATCGCACCTGTGAAAATCGGCAGGAAGTACAGCAGCGGCTGTATCGTGCTCTTGATCACGCCGACACCTTCCTTCGAGAAACCGAGAATGTCGGTCATGTACACCGACAGAATACTCATCATGCCGTAGTACGAGCCGCGCTCGAAAAACTCGAAGAGAATCACCACCCAATAGGTTTTCGGGAAATCCTTCAACCGCGGTTTGTCCTGTGTTGCTGTCATACGCGCATATCGATTGTGGAGGAGGGATGGAGGGCCCGCAGGCCGCATCCATGAAGATACGAATTCCGCGCCGCCTTTGCGAGAGTGAGACGGATGCGATGCTGGAAATGCGATGCTGGATCGGGCGTGATAGTCCAACCCTGGCTGGACCACGGGTTGGGTTTCGACGCGGTACGCTCGTGTGGATCCGAGTCCCAAGCCCGATTATTCGGACAGCGGATTTGCCATTCGGAGAATCGCCTCTGGATTATCTGATGCACGCGGCAACATCGCTCCAAATCCATCGTATGCCACCACCGCGTCGATTGCAAAGCCAACGGCATCGCCCCGCAGTGGAATCGGACAAATGCGTATCTTTGTTGTCGACGTGGAGCTTCCCGATCCGCTGTGCGCCCGGGAGGCCCGTCGACACTCATCCACATATCGCAGGTAGTATCATGGACATGCGGCTCAAACAGCACTTCGAACAGCAATGGGAACGTTATTTCGCTGCCTCGGAACTCCCCATCGCAGCGTGGTTCACCGACACACCCGAGGGCGAGGAATTGCATCCCCCCAAGGACAGGCATTGCTGCGTCATGGGCGAATTCGCCCGCGTGCGCGCAGGCGACGCGTTGTGCATGAATGCTTCGTCTCTGACCTGCATGGGAGCAAAGCGCTACCTCGGTTACAGCGATACATTGCGTCCGAATTTCGAGTACTTCCTCTCCTGCGGCAATGAGCAGATGAAAGGGGAACGCTATGTGCGCACGCCTGAAATGGTGCGCGATTGGCTGGCGAGTCAGGAATTTCTTCCGCTCCATCAGCGCTTCCTGCATCTGCGCCGCTGGGACGCGCTGCGCGAGGAGGATGCACCGCAGCTGCTGATTTTTTTCGCGACGCCCGATCTGCTCTCTGGATTGTTCACCTGGTTTTCCTACTGCAACTTCTTCGACGACAGCGTGCGCACGCCCTTCGGCGCCGGATGCAATACGGTGTTCAGCCAACCCTTGCTCGACCCCACACGCGCCTTCATCGGCATGTTCGATCCCACCGCGCGGCCATACATTCCGAAGAACATGCTCACCTTCAGCTTCGCCTTCGAACGCTTTGCGGAAATGGTGGATGCCATGGACCAGTGCTTCCTCACCACCGACGCATGGAAGCGCGTGCAGGGGAGATTGGAATGAGCAGTACTGGTGAGCGATACACGCAGGCGGGCGGTACAAGCGCGCCCGCCTCCCTCGTCACACTCGACAGCTGTACCTTCGATGAATTGTTCGCCACGTTCAGCGCCGCCTTCGCGGACTATGAAGTGCAGGTGGACGAACCCGGTCTGCGCCGCATGCTCCGGCGCCGCGGCTTCGATCCCGCGCTCTCCTTCGGTCTGCGTATCGACGGACGCCTCGTGTCCTTCACCTTCAACGGTATCGGCGACTTCGCCGGCGAGCGCTGCGCTTACGACAGCGGAACGGGCACCCTGCCGGACTTCCGCGGGCAGGGGCTCGCATCGCGTTTGTTTACTGCGTCCTTACCCACACTGTGGCGCGCTGGCGTGCGGAACTACGTACTCGAAGTGTTGCAGCACAATGAAGCGGCGGTGTCGGTGTACAAGCGCCTGGGCTTTACGACGAGCAGGGAATTCTCCTATCACGTGCAAAGCGATCTCGGCGCCATTCGTCCGGCCCCATTGCGCAATGAGCAGGTGAGCATACGCACGATCTCCTTCGAGGAATTGAACGGATCGGGCCTAGTGCCCGACTACGAGCCGTCCTGGCAGAACAGCCTCGACTCGATTCGGCGGAGCGCGGACACCTTTGTCCTGCTCGGTGCCTTTCAGTCTGATCGCGCTCTCGGTTACGCATTGTTCGAGCCCGCTACGGGGGATGTGGCGCAACTCCTGGTCAATCCGGAGGCTCGTCGACGCGGCGTTGGCAGCGCGCTGCTGCGTGCCATGCTCGAGGCAAACCGCGCCGGGCTGCTCAAGGTGATCAACGTCGATGCCCGCGACAGCGCCACGCTGGCCTTCCTCACGGCCTGCGGCATTCCGCGAAAGGGAATGCAATTCGAAATGATGCTGCCACTCGATGCACCGATGGACGCGGTGGCCGGAGATCTGCCGTGATTCAGCTATCGAGGTGAGCCGCATGCCCACGGAATTGGAAAACCTGCTGAACGCAAACTACAAGGCGGACATCATCGCCTGGATGCGCCTGCACCCCGAGGCGTTCGACGAGGCGCTGGCCTTGACGCTCGCGGAACGTTCACCCTATTCCTGGCGCGCCTCCTGGGTGCTGTGGAGCGTCATGGAGAAAAACGATGCGCGCATCCGGAAACATATTCCGCGCATCATTCGCATCCTGCGCGAACGCCGCGACAGCGAGCAACGCGAACTGCTGAAGATTCTCCAGAACATGCACATTCCCACGCGCCACGAAGGACCACTGTTCGATGCATGCGTCGATCTCTGGCGAAGCATCGGCAAGCCGCCTTCCGTGCGCCACAACGCGTTTCGTCTCATCGCCGCACTCGCCGCCAAGTATCCAGAACTCCGCGCCGAAGTCGCGTTGTTGACGCGCAGAGAATACATGGACACCTTGTCGCCCGGCGTGCGGCATTCCATTCAACGCATGCTGCAAACACCGAAACTATGAGCACGACTCTCGCCAAACGGATTGTTCGCCTATGCGTCCCGATGCTGCTCCTTCTCGCGACGGAACCTGCGCGCGCTCAATTGCCCGGCTTGACCATCACCGGCGACCCCGCGTCGCAGGCGGGTGCGACCTGGACATACACGCGCACCGTGGATAGCGTGGCGTATGATCTGCGTGGCATACTCTTCCGTCCCGCGCAAGGCAGCGCTCCCTTTCCGGCTGTCATCATCAACCATGGCACGGGCGGCAATGCCTTCGGCTACAGCCGCGCCATTGCGCGACGCATGGTGGAATGGGGCTACGTGTGCATCGCGACCAATCTCTGCCATGCGGGCGGGGTTCCCATCGGCAGTCCGGGCGACAGCACGCTGGCGAATTTCGGAGCGAGCGAGAGCAATTACCGCCGTGTACTTGCATGCCGCGACATCCTCGCCGCGCTGGGCGTTGTGGATACGCTGTGCCTCGCCGTGTTCGGTCATAGTCGCGGCGCATTCACGAGCACTGGTGTGGTCGCTGCTTTCCCCTCCATGTTTTCCTGCGCCGGACATACCGCGGGAGGCGTCAGTCCCGAGGATGGCGCGACAGCGCCAAGCGCCGCACAGGCAGCCGCTATCCGTTGCCCGTACATCATCCACCACGGCGATGCCGACAACGTCGTACCCCTCGCCATGGATGAGTTGCTGCGCTCGGTGCTGGCCAACGGCGGAGTGACGCATGAGTTCCACGTGTACCCAGGCGTCACGCATGCGGGACTCGCGCAGGACAGTGTCATGTTCGCGCGTACGCGCGAATTTTTCGAAACGCATATCTGCGTGAAGCCATCATCCATTGCAGCGCCAGCCATGGGTGACGCACCGCGGTTGTATCCGAATCCCACAAGCGGGATGGTACACGTCGTAGCCGACGACGTGCGCAGCGTGCAGGTATTCACCCTGCTTGGGGTGCTCGTGGCAAGCGAGCGGGGGAGTGAGGTGGACATGCGCGCCCTGCCGCCGGGCGTGTACACCGTGCGTGTTGAAACGCGCAGTGCAGTGACGATTCATCGCATTCTGCGCTGAAGCAGCCCTCGTGCGCGGGACTTTACGGAAACTCGCGTACATTGCACGAAACGGTCCGGACAACGTAAACAGGAGTCCCATGTCGAATACTCTCGCTCCGGATGTGCGCGGTGTTCTTGAAGTATACCTGCGCTGCATCGAGGACATGATCGTCGACATACAGCATCTCGACGCCGTGGCCTTGAGCACGATTCGCGATGCGGAGACGGAGGATGAGGATTGCCGCTCCATCGCTTCGCTTCTCGCGCATGTTGTGTGCTCCGGTCACGGCTACATTGTTTCCTTGCGGCGAGCTTCGGGCGAAAAGGTGGACTACCCCGTGCGCCGTCTCCGTGACACCCCGATGTCCTACATCGCGGATCTGCGCGGCATGCATGAGGCGGCGGTGCGCTTTTTCGAGCAGCGGGAGATGCGGTCGCTGCTGGAAATGGAAGAACTGCGCTCCGTCACGGTGCCCTCCGGTCGCGTCTACGACGTCGAACAACTCATGGAGCATGCCATCGTGCATGTACTGCGGCATCAACGACAGTTGCGTCGCTTTCTCGCAACCGACGATGCACGGTGATGCCTCGAAGTGCAGCCATGTTTCACTCCCGAGTCTTTCCACCATCGCGTCTGGCCACCATCGATATCGGCGCACTCGCGAGGTCGCGCCATCATGTGTCGGCGATGCTGGAGGTGGACGTCACCACAGCGCGTGAGCGCATACGCGTATGGCGTCGCGAGGTCGGGGAACTCTCCTTTCTCGCATGGGCGCTGGCGGTGATCGGCGCCACGGTGCGGGAGCACCCCGAGGTCGCTGCGTTTCGCGCCGGGCGCCGCCGCGTGCAGTATGCTGACAGCGTCTCCATTTCCATTGTCGTGGAAAAAGAAGTGGACGGAACGGTGGTGCCGCTGCCCGTGCTCCTACCCGACATCAATACGCTGTCGCCGACCGATATCACGCTGCGCCTGCGCGAGGCGATCGACAGCAGCGTCGTTGCGAACGATCTCGTGCTCCATCGTTCCTCCACGGTCGGGGAGCGCATCTATGTTCTGCTTCCGGCCTTTTTGCGCCGACTCATATGGAGGGCGTTGCTGGCTTCACCGAAGCGCACACATGCGCTGATGGGAAACGTTGCGGTGACCTCGCTCACCTCCGCGGGAGCGATCAACGGTTGGTTTCTTCCGCTCACCGTGCATCCATTGTGCATCGGCCTCGGTTCGGTGCTGCGTAAGCCCGTGGCACACGGCGATCAGCTCGTGATACGCGATGTGCTGAATTTCACCGTGCTCATGGATCACGATGTGATCGATGGCGCTCCCATGGCGCGTTTCATCCGTGCGCTCACGCGCGCCATGGAGCGAGGCGATATGCTGGAGCTTCCCTGAGATGTTGCTTCGCGCAGTGCTTTCGCTTGTCCTCGCCATCCTGCTCTCCGACATCGGAGCGGCGCAACCGTTGGAGGCGAACACGAAATCAACGTCGGATACACTCATGCCACCCGTGCGAGCCGTGCTTGCGCTGCGCACTGCCGACAGCGCAGACTCCGGCGGCAATTGGCCGCTCGCCATCGGTGCCACCGCGGCGTACTACGGTGTGGCCATGTACGTGCTGCAACACACCTGGTACAAGGATCGCTCCGTGGTGCCGTTTCATTTCTACAACGACGGGAGCGGCTACATGCAGGTGGACAAATGCGGACACGCGTTCGGCGCCTACGTGTACAGCAGCATCGGGCTGCGCACTCTCGAGCATAGCGGCATGTCGCGTGGAGAAGCATTGTTCTTCGGCGGCGCGCTCGGGTTGCTGTTGCAAACCCCGGTGGAAATCATGGACGGCATTCACGAGGGTTACGGATTTTCCTGGTACGACATGCTGGCCAATGCACTTGGATCCAGTCTGGTGTTCGGGCAGGAGTTGCTTTTCGAACGGCAGGTGTTGCGTTTCAAATTCAGCTACACGGAATCCGCATTCGCGGAGCAGGCCAATGGCTTTCTCGGCAGCTCCGCGGTGGATCGCCTGCTCAAGGATTACAACGGCCACAGCTACTGGCTTTCGCTGCCACTGGAGCCCGTATTGCACACCGGAGTGCTGCCCGCCTGGCTCGCGATATCGGTGGGCTACGGGGCGGGAGGGATGTTTGGCGAATATGAAAACATCACCGAGTATCAAGGTGTCGCCTTGCCTGCCGTGCAGCGATATCGGCGCGTGCTGCTTTCGTTCGACGTGGACTGGAGCGCGCTGCGCACGGATTCGGCGCTGCTCAATACCTTGCTCGACGCGTTGAATTTCCTCAAGGTACCACTGCCCACGCTGGAGTTTCGCTCCACAGGTGAAGTGCGCTGGCATGCGCTGTATTTTTGAGACGATCGAACAATGCCACCACGCTCGGTGAATGTGATGGCGCCAAGCCCTGTCAGCTGTGAGTGTCATTGTTTCCGATGAACCGTCCGCCTCAGCGGTCGCATGATGACCATGGAGTATCGATGAAATTTCTGGCTATCGAGGAAGAATTGCTCCCCATTGATGCCGTGGTCGATGCGGAGCTGCTGCGCGAGGAAGCCCGTGCGGTGCTGCGCCTGCACAACGAGGGACTGCTGCGTGAAATCTATTTCGACGACCGTCACTGTGCCGTGCTCGTGCTCGAATGCGCGGACGCCGATGAAGCGGGGCGGGTTCTGGACATGCTGCCGCTGGTGCGCGAAGGGCGTATCCGCTTCTCCCGCACCGCCTTGCATCCCTATACGGGCTTCAACCGCTTGCTTGATTAGGCGTGCACGCATGCAAACATGGGGCACGTCGTGGAACATGGATTTCGACGAAAAATCTGTGTATTGTACGGTTTGCATGCAAACGCACAACGAAAGCAAAGGACATGAAGCGCATGGAATTCCTGCAACTTCTGGCAGCGCTGCCATTCGCCACTCCGCTGGCTCTGCGTGAACTGCGCGGCCTTGCCGAATCCCTTCCAAGCACGGAGCCCATGCCCGTGCTGTTTCTGGGACATGGTAGTCCGATGAATGCCATCGAGGACAATGCATTCACGCGTGGCTTCCGCACCATTGCCGGCACGCTTCCCGCACCCGCCGCCGTGCTCTGCGTGTCGGCGCATTGGGAAACCCCCGGCAGTTTCGTCACTGCCATGCCGCAGCCACGCACCATTCACGATTTCGGCGGCTTCCCGCCGGCGCTCTATCAGGTGCAGTATCCCGCGCCCGGCGCACCCGCCGTGGCCGAGGAGATGCGCGGCATGCTCGGTGCCTCCACACTCGGGCTCGATACTTCGTGGGGACTGGATCATGGATGCTGGAGCGTGCTCATCCACATGTTTCCCGATGCCACCGTGCCCGTTCTGCAACTCAGTCTCGATTACACCGCATCGCCGGAGGCACATTACGCGCTTGCGCGGCGTCTGGCGCCGCTGCGTCGCAAGGGTATACTCATCGTCGGCAGCGGCAACATGGTGCACAATCTTCGGCGCGTGGCCTGGGATCGGCTTGGCGAGGCGGGCTTCGGTTTCGATTGGGCCGTCGAGGCCGGCGAGTGGATGAAAGCCGCCATTCGTGCACGCGATCATGCGGCGCTGCAACGCTACGCCACGCAAAGCGAAGCGGTCAAACTCGCCGTTCCCACGCCCGAACACTTCCTCCCGTTGCTGTACACACTGGCGTTGCAGGAGGAAGGGGAGGAGGCCGCGCTGTTCAACGACGAGTACGTCGCCGGCGCGCTCACCATGACATCGCTGCGCATCGGCCCGAAGTCGGGTGGTTGACGTCCGGCGGCGCAGGACAATGAGCTTTCTCTCCATCGCGATCGGTGTGCGGGCTTGACATAAGCGAATAGTCGCGCTAACTTTGCATGAGTAATCATTCACAAATTGGAATATGCCATGGTAGTGAATGAAAAAAACGACACACGTTGGCAAACCATGAGTGATATCGCATTGGCACGCAATATCGGCGCCTTCGTCCGGCATGCGCGGCAGAGACGGCAGTGGACGCAGGATATGCTCGCCGATAAAGCGGGGCTGAGCCGATCCACCGTGAGCCTGCTTGAACGTGGCGAGCCCGTGCAACTTCTCTCATTGCTGCGCGTGCTTCGTGTGCTGGAATTGCTGCATGTGATGGACGTCTTCGTCGTCACCGAAACCCCGAGTCCACTCGCCATCGCGCGTATGCAACGCAGCGCGCGCAAGCGCATCCGCGTGAACAAGGCGGGCCGGAAGGATTCCGCTGCCAGGGAGCAGCAATGATCACGGCCGCCTTCGTGCGCATGTGGGGCGAACTGGTGGGCGCAGTATCGTGGGACGTGGCGACCTCGATGGCGTGGTTCGAGTACGACTCGTCGTTCGAGCGTCACGGCTGGGATATCGCTCCGTTTACCATGCCCATTCGCTCGCCCGAGCGCGTGTACGGCTTCCCCGAGCTTCGGGCCCGACGCGATTCGGCGTGGGACACTTTTCGCGGCTTGCCCGGTCTGCTGGCGGATGCGCTTCCGGATCGCTTTGGAACGGAAGTCATTCAGGCATGGCTCGCGGGTTCGGGACGAAGTCTCTCCGATGTGAATCCGGTGGAATTGCTCTGTTTTCTCGGCTCGCGCGCCATGGGAGCGCTGGAATTCGAACCTGCGCTCCTGCCTGCGGATTCGCGCACTCGCGCCGTGGAAATCGATCAACTCGTCGAACTCGCCCAGGAAGTCCTGCGTCGTCGTTCATCGCTTCGCACGTCGTTCAGGGGCGACGATGGCGCTGCGCTTCGCGACATCATCCGCATCGGGACTTCCGCCGGCGGTGCCCGCGCGAAAGCCGTCATCGCATGGAATCCCCGCAGCGGGGAAGTGCGTTCGGGTCAGGGCAACGCTCCGCAGGGCTTCGAGCACTGGTTGATCAAACTCGATGGCGTGCGTGATGCCACGCTGCGCTCGACCAAGGGATATGGTCGTGTGGAAATGGCCTACCATCGCATGGCAGTGGCATGCGGAATAGAAATGATGCCCTGTCGTCTTCTCGAGGAAGGCGGTCGGGCGCATTTCATGACACGTCGCTTCGATCGCGCAGGCGGCGCGCAGCGGCATCATGTGCTGACCTGGTGCGGCATGCAACATCTCGATTACAATGACGTGCATAGACACAGCTATGAGATGCTCTTCCAGACCTTGCGCACTCTCGGTCTCGACTACCGCGCCGCCGAACAGCAGTTCCGGCGCATGGTGTTCAATATTCTCGCGAGAAATTGCGACGATCATACCAAGAACACCGCGTTTTTGCTGCGAAAGGACGCAGCTTGGGAACTCGCCCCGGCCTACGATCTTTGCCACGCCTGGCGCCCCGACAGTCCCTGGGTCAGCCGCCATGCCCTGAGCGCCAATGGTAAACGTGAACACCATACGCGCTCCGATCTTCTCGAAGTAGCCCGCCTCGCCGGAGTGAAGCACGCGCTGGCTATAGTCGACGAAGTGCGTGACGTTTTGTCCCATTGGACGCAGTATGCCGATGAGGTGGGTGTTCCGGCGCGCTTGCGGAACTCCATCGAGGCATCGTTTCTGAAAATATAAGCATCGCGTCTCGGCTCTGGATTTTTCAACCACAAACAAGCAATCATGCGCAAGAGCAATCAGGAAATCACCGATCAAGCAATTATCGAGCAACTGCTCGCGAGCGAAACCGTCTGCCGCATCGGCATGGTGGACGCGGGCGAGCCCTATGTACTGCCTTTCAATTATGGATACGAAGCTCCATTTCTTTACATCCATGCCGCGCCGGAGGGACGCAAACTCGACATCCTTCGACGCAATCCCCGGGTCTGCTTCGAGATCGAGCATGGCGTGCGCATCATCGAGCATGAGCGCGCCTGCGGCTGGTCCACACGGTATCGCAGCATTGTGGGCTACGGCACGGTGGACATTCTCACCACGGAAGAAGACAAGCGCCACGGTCTCGCCGTTCTCATGGCGCAGCATGGTGCGGGCGAGCTTGTGGACTTCGACGAACACAGCATGGCGCGCATGGTGATCCTGCGTCTGCGCATCGAAACGCTGAGCGCCAAGCAGAGCAGTCGCTGGGTGGAGGGCGAGGTATGAGTCCCACCATGACGCTCACGCGATGGGTATGGCTGCACAGCGCTGGCTGGTTGCTGGGCGTTGTTGCGGTGATCATGCTTTCATCCATGCTGGATGCGGTGGGAATCGAGCACTGGCAATTTCACATCGGCTTGGGCATGGGGCTCGCCGTGGGCGTGGTCCAGGCCTTCGCTCTCCGCCGCCTATCCGTACCCGCGCTGCATTGGATAGCCTCAAGCGTGTTCGCTCTCACCGTACCGTTCGTGCTCTCCCATTTTTTGCTGCCGTCCGCCGCCTGGTACACGTTGCCGATTTGTGTTCTCACCGGTGCTGCGTTGTTGTCCTGCATGCAGGAGATGCTTCTGCGCAGGAGCGGCATTACCGGCGTTGCTTGGTGCCGGCGCTCGCTGCTGGGCTGGACACTCGCCGCGCTCTTTCTCCTCGCCATCAATGCCACCATGATGATTCGACCAGCGCCAGTCTGGGGCCTGGTGCTTGCCGTGGTGAATCTGTTGCTCATTCTCGCGGGCGGTCCGGTGCTGGGATGGATCACGGGACAGGGCATGCGCAACGCATTTGCGAGTTTCCATAGCGGAGGAAGAGTGTCATGAACCACGCGGAAATCATACTGTATGTCGCCGAGCAGCAACGCAGCGCGCAGTTCTATCGCGCGGTGCTTCAGCGCGAACCCCTTCTGGATGTGCCGGGGATGACGGAGTTCCGGCTTGGCGAACAATGCACACTCGGCCTCATGCCTGAAGACGGCATCGCGCGTCTGCTTGGGCCGAACATCACCCATCCTGCGCAAGCGGGTGGCGTGCCGCGCTGCGAACTCTACCTGCATGTGGACGATGTGTACGAGGCCTTCGACCATGCGCGTCGCTGTGGTGCCCGCATCCTCGACGCACCATGCCGGCGCGACTGGGGCCACATCGTGGGCTACCTTTCCGACCCCGACGGACATGTGCTCGCCTTCGCGCAGACGTTGACGGCAGGGGATGTGCAGGAGCCTGCCTGAGATAGAGCATGGATCGTGCCGGAGTACTTGTGTTTGATGACAGGGTTGCTGTGGATGTCTTGACCATCCCCCTGTCTGCCAGGATGGCGAATTCGTCCCTGCCGTGGCACCAAGGACGAGGGTGACAACCACGGGAGTGATGGGGACAACCTCTGTTGAGAGCGGTGCGACAGCGCGTTTTTCTGCCACGGATGGGATGACAGAGCGCTTGAATAAAATCAAAACCGTATTATTTTAAAGTCGATCCACGCGGTAGCTACCACTTCCTTCCACCCCCGCGAGCGGTGGTTCCGTCTGCCAGAAGCATGATGCTTGTGGCGGACGGCGATTTCGCGGAGGCACGATGCGTGCAGCACATTCTCAAGCAGAACATCCCCTCAATCAATCCACCGAAAGGAATCTGGATATGACATACAGCGACGACTCCGCACGCGCGCAGTATCAGGAGCGTTGGCTCCTCTTTCTGGGCATGGCGCTCTTCACGCTCGGCTTGCTCGTGGGATTGCTCATTCCTCTTATGGTGAATGCCCGCATGGGACTCTCCGCTCATCTCGAGGGCGTGATGAATGGCATGTTCCTCATTATTCTCGGACTGCTCTGGCCGCGCCTCCGCGTGGGACAGAAGGTACGCAGCGCTGCCTACTACGCTGTGTTGTACGGCGCCTTCGCCAACATCGTGGCTGTACTCCTGGCAGCATTTACCGGCGCCGGCGCCATGATGCCGATCGCAGGCGGCAGGGAAGGGGCGCCGGCCGTGGAGGCCGTCATCACCGTACTGCTTGTTTCGCTGGCAATTGCTATGCTGTTCACCTGTGCCGTTACACTTCTGGGCTTGTACCGGAACATCACTGGCAATGGGGCCCGAGCCGAGCTGTGACATGAATCGTGAGCGGTTGGATGCTGCGCAGTGTTTGCCAATCGCGTGGGTGCGCACACAGCATGCATCTTTCATCCATGCCGGCCGTATCGATCCTTTATCGCTGGCATCCGCTGCTGGTACGCCGTGCCTGCATCGCGCTGTATGATCAGCGGAGCGAACAGCTCCTCGCGTTACAGGTGAGCAGAGCGGAACTGCGGAGTAACCGGACATCATCAACCATCGAATGGAGCACCTCATGGAAGTAGCGCAGGACATGCTTGCCGTAGTATGCAAAGGATCGGGAGGTCCGGATAAAATCCACATCGAGCGCAGACCCATCCCCATCCCGGGCGAGGACGAGATGCTCCTTCGCGTGCACGCCTCCTCGGTCACGCGCGGCGATGTGAAGCTGCGGCGCATTCCACGGGCGATTCTCGTGCCACTGGGCTTGCTGCTCGGTTTCAAGCCCATGGACATCACCGGTGTGGAGTACGCTGGCGAAGTGCTGCGGGTGGGCGCTGGCGTGCGCCGCTTTCGCGTGGGCGACCGCGTATTCGGCACTGCCTCCGGTTTGCGCCACGGTGGTAATGCCGAGTATCTGTGCGTGCCCGAACAGTGGAAGCAAGGCGTCGTCACACACATTCCCGACGGCGTGGACTACGAGCAGGCCGCCGTGCTGCCCGTCGGCGCGATGACGGCTGCGTACCTGCTGGACAAGGTGACCTTGTCGGAAGGGAGCAGCGTGCTCATTCACGGCGCGTCGGGCTCCGTAGGAATGTACACGCTGCAACTGGCGCGACATCGCGGCGCTCGCGTTACCGCGGTGTGCGGCACGGCGAATGCGGAACTCCTGCGCTCACTCGGTGCCGACTCAGTGCTGGATTACACGCGCGAAGACTTCCGCGTTGGCGGCACGCGCTACGACGTCGTTGTCGACGCCGTGGGCACACTGTCGAAACGCTCCTGTCGCGCTGCGCTCACATCAGGCGGCAGCTTTCTCAGCGTGCGCTATCCGACCAAGGAATCGCTCGAAACACTCGACGCGCTCGCACTCTTGCTCCGCGACGGCGTCATCACGCCGTTCATCGACCGCATCTACACGCTCGATCAGCTCCGCGAGGCGCATCGCTACGTCGAAAGCGGGCGGAAGCGTGGCAACGTGCTGGTGCGCTGCACAGCGGAGACCACTGCGTAAGCCAGTGAAGAATGAGAAGATTGAGAATAAGGAGGATAGGAGGGTAAGGAGGGGGAGCTTCGCTGACACAGAGAACTCAGAGGGCTTCGCCAACACAGGGCTTCGCTGACACGGAGAACCCGGAGGGCTTCGCCACACCGAGGGCCCGGAGGAATCGCGGCCATCTGTCACCACATCCTTGCTTTGACTTGATTGCGGCGAGGCGCAGGATTCGAGGGCTTCGCCACACCGAGGGCCCGGAGAAATCGGGCTTTGCGTCTCTGCGCCCTTGCGTTGGCTCGAATGCGGCGTGGCGCATGCCTCAGGCGGAGTGCGCCCTCAACCATTCCTCTGCGCTCTCCGCGCTCTCTTCAAATGTATCACGTACTCAGCAAATCCAGACACGCATTCACGATCAAATCATGCTATATTGCTACTTCACAAATCCGAGGTACGCAATGTGGCTCAATCTCCTCGATAGTCTTCGCATACTCATTGTCGCTGTGGCGTTCTATGTCGGGTACTCCATCGGTTTTGCGGAAAGCGGGTACGATGCCGTGGCGCAACTGCATTTCATGATTCCTGTTGTGATCGTGGCCATCGCCGGAATTTCCGGATTGGAAGGTCTGCTGTTCGGCGACAAGGCGGCCGCAATCAAGGGCTACGAGCAGGGGAGCAACTATCAGAGGCAGTCCGCCATCGCCTTGCTGTCCTACGCCGTCGTAGCCGTGCTGGTGTGGGCGCTGGAGTGGGGACTCGTGGCCGAACTCACCATTTTCTTCGCGTTCATCTTTTTCTTCTTCTTCTCCGGCGTCAATCACGGCATCGATGCCATCCGCCGTCGCAACTATGCCTGGCAGAACATCAATCGCCCCGTCATCGTCCTGCTTCTCATTGCTGGCATGATCTATCCCGTCCTCATGGCAATACGCACCCTCCCGTGATCCCTCAGGGTTCTCCTCATTCGCCCTCGATGGCGCGGAGTTTCCCCTTGAAATTCTCCGCGTCTTTCACTACACTTCCCCTCCATCATTTCGCCACAAATAGTCGAAAGTATACGAAATGGAGACACTCACGTTCAGTATCGACATAGCCGCGTCGGCGGCAACCGTGTGGAATGTGCTGTTCGAGAAGGACAGCTATGAGCAATGGACCAAGCCTTTTTCGCCGGGGTCCACGTTCAAGGGACGTTTCGCCCTCGGTGAGCGCGTGCATTTCCTTTCATCCGAACCGGGAGGCATGTACAGCGATATAGAGTACTGCGTACCCGGAGAGCTGCTTGTGATTCGTCATCTGGGAGTTCTCTCGCCGGAGGGTGAGGAAGTCCCGCCGGCGCAGAGTGGGGGAGCCTGGAGCGATGCGCGGGAGAGTTACCGCCTCACGTCCACGGCGGGTGGTGTACGCCTTGACGTGTCGGTGGATGTCGAGCCGGAGTATCTGGATTTCATGCGCGACACGTTTGAAGCGGCGTTGGAAATTGTCAAAGATCTGTCCCACAACCAATCATAATGGAGGAGTGTGTCCATGACGACAGTCAATGTGTATTTGAATTTCAATGGCAATTGTCTCGAAGCCTTCGAGTTTTATAAAGGAGTGTTCGGTGGGGAATTTCCCTACGTCGGCCGCTTCAAGGATATGCCCCCGCAGGAAGGCATGCCTCCGTTGCCGAAGGAGATGGAGGATTTGATCATGCACGTCTCCCTGCCGATCAGCGCCGAAACCATGCTCATGGGCAGCGATACCGGGGGCGAATGGGCTCCGGCCTTCACACAGGGCAACAACTTCGCGGTTTCCGTCAACACCGACGACAAAGCCGAAGCCGAGCGCATTTTCGCAGGGCTTTCCGGGGGCGGACAGGTTACCATGCCTCTGGCAACCACCTTCTGGGGCGCATATTTCGGCATGTGTGTCGACAAATTCGGTGTGGGTTGGATGGTGAGTTTCGCCGAGCGCGGGGAAGCGTAATCGCTGTCAGGGCGCTCCGCGCCGCCGGTGCGGAGCGCTCTTCGATTATTGTCAGAGCGGATCAGCAGAGTTTTAAAACCACAGTCTTTCATGTTCATTCGTCACACCCGGGATGATGAAAACGGTGCGGGTGCCATGATTATTGTTGGAGTGGATGTGACGGAGGGGGAAAACCACAGATTGCACGGATTTCACACAGATTAGCACAGATGGATCGTGGAAGTCGGCGAGGTGCCGGGCGAATCGTTGCAGATGAAGCCATCGAACGCCCGCTGACGGTAGTGATGCGAATCGGTGTCAATTGCCTGCGAGGGCGGAGGGGGTGCGGTGATTGTATCTTCTCATAGCACTTCGGCCGGAGGTCTATCCTCGCTGTACCGCTCGATCAGCTCCCGCAGGCGCTCGTCCACCTGTTCATCCATGATGCCGCCGTGGTAGCAGATGATGCGCCGGGGCTGCAGTTGTCGAATCCGCCGCACCGAGCGCAGCGCCGCATCCATGTGCAAGGTGAAAGCGGGGTTGGCGATGTCGAAGGCGCCGTCCTCGATTACCAGCGCGTCGCCAGCGATCAATGTGCTCTGACTTGCGATGTACAGGGAAATGTGTCCGCGGGTGTGACCCGGTGTGTGAAGGATGGTGATGTCCTGTTCGAAAATCTCCTGGTCCGTGAACGCATGCCCCGGTTCGAAGCGATGCACACTTTCGAGCATGCGAATGAATCCGCGAGCCCAATCCTTGCTTTCCTCGGGCATGGACGCGAGCAGCGACTCGGCCTGAAGCAGACGCTCCGATTTCACCCGGCCCGACACCGCATCGCGCTCATGCTCACCGCAGTAGAGCTGTAGCGCGGGATTGCGGTCCTTCAACCAACGCATGCCTCCCAAATGATCGTAGTCGTCGTGTGTGAGAATGACGCCACGAATATCCTCCACACATGTACCCGCTTCCAGCAACGCATGCTCCAGGGCTTCGAAACCACCTGCGTAGCCGCAATCCACCAGATAGCTGCTCTGCCCGCGCTGCAGCAATACGGGATGAATGACGATGCTCTCGCCGTCAATGATGCTCTCAACCCGCAGTACGGTCACGTTCATATCGGTGCTCTGTTTCTCTGTTGTGAATGGAAGCGTGTCGGATGGAGAATGTCCTCTCCGCCACAGACTCATCTGTACGGCCGTCGAAGGCTATCGTTGCATGCAGCCACACGGGATGGGATACATGCGTGCGGCGCGTGAACCGAGTGTGAGAACCACGGATCTCACGGATACTCCACACATGATCACAGACGCATTCGCGCCGCGGCACATTGGTCCACGAGGCACAGCACGGCATCGCTGCCCGCGCTTGAAGGTGATCACTGTACACAGAAAGGACCGCCAGCGTACGCTGCTGCAAGGTCTACGCGCTGCGCGCCAGCTTCCGTTGCACCGTGAAGTGACGCTCATCGTCGGTTGCGGATTCGGCTGAGCGAAATGGGAGTGATTCCGAGATACGTGGCGATGTAATGCTGCGGTACGCGCTGAATGATTTCCGGATGATGCTTCACAAGATCGTCGTACCGCTGCCTGGGCGAATCCTTGATGCGGGAGAGGAACAACTCGGCGTAATTCCTGAAGCGCCGCAGCAGGTACTCGTTCATCCCTTTCCGCACTTCGGGATACACATCCTGTATCCACTCGAAGTCCTCCTTGGTGATCGAAGTGATCACCGAGGCTTCGATGCTTTCGATGCTGAACAAACTGGGCTCCGCCCCCAGAAAGCTGTCGATGGATGCCACGGGCTGTCCCTCGAAAAAAAACTGCAAGGTGATGTCTTTCCCATCCGCGTTGTACCACATCCGAAGGCAGCCGTGTCGGATGATGTGAAGGTGTCGGGAAATTTCGCCGGCATGGAGCAGAACGGTTTTTGCTGGAATGCATCGCTCGATCAGGCTGGACTGCAAGCGAGACCAGTGCTCGTCGTTCTTTCGTACGATGTCAAGAAGAAGCTGGAGCATACGCTGTCGCAGTCAGCAATTGATCCACAACTCGGACGCGTTTGCGGATTCTGTATCCGGCATCCGGGCGAAGGAGTCGGTTCCGCACGGCAGCAAATTACACGCCCATGCGCAGGATTCAAACAGCGCTTCGTTTCCAGCGTGCGGCTCCCGGTATGTCGTGCCGCTCCTTTCGCGGTGCCAGCCTGAACAAAGCCGCGCGCCGCGTCACGATATGCCAGATGAGATAGCCCGAGAGAGGCAGTGCCAGTTTGTCGTGAATTTCAATGAAGAGTTTCCGCAGCATAGCATCGCCACCCCAGACGTGAATCAACCAGGGAAGGTAACCCGTAACGGCGACGGCAAGGAACAACGTCGAAAGTATCATGACCTGTCGCTTCTTGCCTCTGAAATGTCTCGGTCGCAGCGACGTGTACCATGACCGATGACGGAGGAGATGCACAAGCATGAACGCGCTTAGCGCCAGTATCGCAAAGAAGTGGTAGCGCGACCACTCCTCGTAACAGCATCCGAGCACCGAGATCCGCGGATCAATACTGCCATGGTTGCCCATATGAAAGCCGCCTTGCAGCAGCAGTCCTGTGAACATCACGAGAGCGCCCGAGGTGAGCAGTGCCAGATTGAGTGGAAGACGCGCTGCATCCCAACGCGAGGAAAAACGAATCATTTCACACCCTCCGTGGAGCAATGGCGTTCGTGGTGCAGGCTCTCCCGCAGCGCAGGCATCCGGTGCAAACCTCACCGTTGATAATCCGCGCATGCCTGTGCCACGGCAGACGGATGCGGCCCAGCACCCCGCGAACACACGCGTCCACGCAACGCCAGCATGCCTCGCAGCTGCCAGTATCGAGAGTCACATAGCGTGTATGCATGCTCCTGTTCATTCGCGATATCCCCGTGCCACGCTTCAAAGTTTTTCCATGCAACATACGCTGGGATGTTCAACAACCACGATAACGTTTGTTAATTATCGCGGACGGCAATCACGGCAACGCCACCTGTTCGGCACGGCGATGGGCAAAGCGCACCCGGCCGGCTGCGAGCATCCGTCCTGCAAGGCTCGGAATTCCGCACATCGTTTTCTCTCTCCTCTTTTATGGAACAGCGGAGAGAAGCCGCAGTGCGGAACATGGTGCGGGTGCCGTGATTCTTGTCGGAGCGGAGCAACAAGCTTTAAAACCACAGTCTTTCATGTGGCTTCGTCACACCCGGGAGAATGAAATTGGTGCAGGTGCCTTGATCACTGTCGGAGCGGAGCAACAGAGTTTCAAAACCACAGATTGCACAGATTTCACACAGATTATCACAGATTGATCGTGGAAGTCGGCGAGGTGCCGGGCGAATCGTCGCAGATGAAGCAATACAACGACCGCTGTCAGCAGTGATGCGAATTGGTGTCCATTGCCTGCGGGGGCGGCGGGGGTACGGATCGGCTCTTGGCGGCTACCGTCAAACGTTCCTCTTTACCCTTCATTCTTTACTCATTTCCGCGCAGATCAGCATGATGCAAGCGGCGAGACTATTTTCAGAGTAGATTTCACAAATAATCCGCGGATTTTCACAGATTGGATCTGCGCATTCATCCGTGGCGAATCCTCTGCCCACTAATCCGCGGTATGGAGACGGGGGGGGAGGACTGGATGCCGGAAGGGCATTGCCACCGAGAGCATGCGCTGCGCCGTTCCACGTCAGCGTTCGTCGTCTTTCTGCCGTGGTGTTCGAAGCAGAATGAAATACATCACCACTCCCCACAGCACCGCCGTGCCAGCCGAGTCCAGGGCGTCGCTTTGCCAGTTTTCAGTACTTCGGTCGAGTATGTCGAAGTGTTTCAATGTGAACATGATAGTGGCGAAGAGCAGGGTGGACAACAGCAAGCGCCCGAGTCCCCTGGCGGACCCTCCCGAGGCGCGCGCATTCTCCTCGCGAATGCTGCTATAATACTTGCCATGCAACAGCATGCCGAGGAACACCATCGTGCTCGCAAACCACGGCAACACCAACATGAAATTTGCATCGCGCAGCAGCTCGTCGTCCAGCGTTTGCGACAGCGCTCCGAGAATGAAAAACATGCCAAAGGACACAAACCAGGCGTACATGCCCGCGCGGGCCATCACCGCTTTGAGGCGCTCGTCGCGTTCCGGTCGAAATTCCATGACTCACTCCTCCTCCTTGAGCCGGAACACATCCTCCACCCGTACACCCAACTCCCGCGCGATGCGCAGGGCCAGATACGTACTCGGGCAGTAGGTGCCGTTCTCGACGTAATTGATGGTTTGTCGGCTCACCCCGACGCGCTCGGCAAGCTGCGCCTGTGTCCATCCCGCGGCCAGCCGCAAGGTGCGCACATCATTGGCAATGCATCCGGCTTCATTCATGGGGAAGAATATACTGCGTGATTCGGCCAATGTCAAATGTGTTTGACATGCGAGATTGAGTAGAAACGCGTGTTGCGTAAGCAATCCCACGCCCGCTGTCAGCGGCGATGCGAATCGGTGTCCATTGCCTGCGGGGGCAGCGGGGGTACGGGTTGACTCCCAGCTACGTCCGGCAAAATTTACTCTTTACTCTTCACTCTTTACTCAATGCATCATCGCGCAGATGAGCATAATGCAGGCAGCGAGACTATTTTCAGAGCAGATAATGCGCAGAGCTTCACAGGTTGGATCTTCGCTTCCATCCATGGTTAACCCGTCACTCACACTTCCAGGTTATGGTGATGGGGGCAAGGGGAGTGGCGTGGCGAGCACATTCCGCGCCCTTCGCTCTCCGGGCATGATACACTGATACACAAATCGATTCACCGGTGTCGCAATGCCGTACTCCTCTCCGAGCCGTACCACCGTGCCGTTCTGATACTCGATCTCCGATGGCCGATTGTTCAGCACATCGCGTGTCAACGAAGAGGTGGAATCGTACGGGAAGCTGTCGATCAGCTTCACCGCCGCGTCGACGTGCTCGGGCGTGATGCGCACACCGAGCCTGTGAGCGAGAGTCTGGATCTCGGTAAGCAGCTCGATCATCATCGTGCGGGTGCCCTCCAACTCGCGCAACTCACCGTAGCTCGTCCTCGAAACGGCCAGCAAGCCGCTTACGCAAATGGCCATGAACTTCTTCCACACATCCGCGTCGATATCTTCGGATATCGTTGTCAGAATATTCGCTGTCGTGAAAGCTGTGTGGATGCGCTGAATGCGCTCCGAGCGTCTGTTGTCGCGTTCGCCGATCACGATCGTGGGAGTGATGCCGGTATGTTGGATCACCCCGGGAGCCGCGATACGGCTGATGATACGGCAGAGTCCGCCGATGAGATGCTTGCCGTCTATCACCTCGGACAATTCGTCCAGCGCCATCACACCATTCTGCAGAGGAAGGATCACGGTGTCGTCGCGCAACACCGTGCGCAGTTCCTCGCGGATCTCTTTGATGTGCCATGCTTTGACCCCGAGTATGATCAGCTCGGCCTCGTCGATATCCGCTATGCTGTCCGTGGCTCGGATACTCTCGATATGCGCATCGCCGAGTATGCTCTCCACGTTCAATCCGTGGCGCTGTATTGCGCGCAGATGGTCCCCGCGCGCCACGAGGGTGATCGTGTGTCCCGCTTGAGCCAAGCGCGCTCCGAAATATCCGCCAACCCCACCTGCCCCGATAATCGCGATATTCATGGTGTCCTATTGAAATAATGGTGAAACGACGTACTGATTGGGGTGCGATGCCGTTGCGTCGGAGGCGGTGGAGGAACATCGCGGTCTTTCATGTTCCTTCGTCACACCCGGGAGGATAAAAATGGTGCGTGTGCCATGATTACTGTCAGAGCGGATCAACAGAATTTCAAAACCACAGATTGCACAGATTTCACACAGATTATCACAGATGGATCGTGGAAGTCGGCGAGGTGCCGGTCGAATCGTCGCAGGGGAAGCGATCCAACACCCGTTGTCGAAAGAGACGCGAAACACGCGGACATTGCCTGCGGAGACGGCGGGGGTGCGGGTTGACTCCTGACTACCGTCAAACGTTCCTCGCCCAGACAACTCGCCGCCTGTTGTTTCCATGTGTTTTCGTGCGAGAAATTCCTCTGGTTTCGATCATCCGCGTATGTCCAGATCGTATTTGCTTAGAAGACCCGCGAGTCCGTTGACGGAAAACACCGCGTGCTTCACGCGGTTCATTTCCGGGTCGATCGCATAGTTGAACGATGTGTGGAAGTCGGCGTTCTCCAGAATTGTGTGATGAAATGTTGCTCGTGCCAGGTCGCAGCAATCAAAACGCGCTTCCGTCGCATCGCTGTCGGTAAAATCGACCTCGTGCAGCAAGCTGTCCTTGAACAGTGTGTTCCTGATCCTCGTCTTGTGAAAGGACGAATGATTCACGATGCAATTGTCAAAGCTGAACGCAAGCCCGAATTCATTGCACGTGTCGAAGTGCAGTCCGAGCATTTTACAATCCCGAAATGCCACTTCGCGGAAAGCGCTTCCGCCAAGATTGGCCAGACTGAGATTGCATCCCGAAAATGCGCATTCGCTGAACACGAAGTCGGACAAGTCCACCTTCGAGAAGTCGCAGTTGATGAAGCGACAGCACTCGTATTCGCCCCTCTCGAGTTCGGTGGTCGTGAAATCGCAGTGCTCGAAGACGCGATCATATATATATACCTGGTCCATATCCCGCTATCCGTGTGCTCGATATTCAACGGCTGAAATGTAGCGATTCCATGTGGTCAGACAAATGTTGTTGCCTGTCATAGGATTATTCTGATTCGACTCGGTTCTAACACCACGGATTTCACCGTCTTTCATGTTCCTCCGTCACACCCGGGAGAATGAAAATGGTGCAGGTACCTTGATTACTGTCGGAGCGGATCAACAGAATTTCAAAACCACAGTCTTACATGTTCCTTCGTCACACCCGGGAGAATGAAAATGGTGCAGGTACCTTGATTACTGTCAGAGTGGATCAGCAGAGTTTCAAAACCACAGATTGCACGGATTTCACACGGATTATCACAGATGGATCGTGGAAGTCAGCGAGGTGACGAGCGAATCGTCGCAGATAAAGCCATCCAACGCCCGCTGACAGCAGCGACGCGGGCGGTGTACATTGTCTTCGGGGATGGTGGGGGTGCGGGTTGACTCCTTGCCACACCCGTCAAACTTCCTCTACTCTTCACTCGTTACTCAACTCATCACCGTGCAGAAAAGCAGGATGCAGGCTGCGAGGCAATTTTCAGAGCAGATTATCCACGGATTTGCACAGATTCAGTGGTCGTGGTCGACACACGTTGGAATAGTGTCGTACCCTTGCACCGTTGCGCTAGCACAGCATTGCATGCATTCGCAGCATAACAACCGAAGGCACGATTGCTCGTGCCTTCGGGGATTGAAGCGCTGACAATAAGGGAGTTGTCAGCAAATTTTCTCGGCGTGCGTGCCGGCGTCCACCACGGCGATGGCGATCATGTCCACGATCTCCTTCACGTCGGAGCCGCGCTGGAGTACGTGCACAGCCTTGCACATGCCGTTGAGTATGGGGCCGATGGGATGGCCGTTGCCAATGCGGCTCAGCAATTTGTAGGCGATATTGCCTGAGTTGAGATCGGGGAAAATCAGCACATTGGCACCGCCCTTGAGCGCGCTGAAGGGGAAGGTCTCGTTGATGATGTCAGGCACCACCGCGGTGTCGGCCTGCATTTCGCCGTCCACCATCAACTCGGGATTGCGCTCGCGCACGATTTCCAACGCGCGACGCACCTTGCGCGGCGAATCGTCCTCGGCATTGCTGCCGAAATTGCTGTACGAAAGCAGGGCCACGCGGGGCTCCACTTCGAACTTGCGGGCGAGTTCGGCGGCCTGCAAGGTGATGTCGGCCAAATCCTCGGCCGTGGGGTTGATGTTCACCGTGGTGTCGGCCAGGAAGTAGGTCTGATTCTTCATGGCCATGATGTACAAGCCCGAAACCTTGCTGTAGCGCTTGTCGCGTCCGATGATTTCCAGTGCCGGACGAATGGTGTCGGGGTAGTGCGAGGTGTATCCGGATACGAAGCCGTCGGCGTCGCCCTGGTTCACCATCATGGCGGCGAAGTAATTGTTGAGATACTTGATGCGCTGCCGTGCGTAATACGCGGTCACGCCCTTGCGGTGGCGCAGGCGATGGTATTCCTGTATGTACTTGTCGGTGAGCGCGTGCGTCTGCGGATTGATTAGGGTGATGCCTTCGAGATCGATGCCATGCTCTTCGGCGGCGGCGCGGATGCGCTCCTCGCGTCCGAGCAGAATGGGCTGGGCGATGCCTTCGTCCACTGCCACCTGCGCGGCCTTGATGATGCGCGGCTCCTCGCCCTCGGGCAGCACGATGCGCTTGGGATTTGCTGCTGCTTTGTGGAATATCGGCGCCATGATGGCCTGCGTGCGACCCATGCGTATGTCGAGCTGCATTTTGTACTCGTCGAAATTCGCTATGGGCTTGGTTGCCACGCCGGTGTCCATGGCGGCCTTGGCCACGGCCGGGGCCACCCAGGTGAGCACGCGGGGATCGAAGGGCTTGGGAATGATATACGTGCGTCCGAAACTCATTTCCTTTACGCCGTAGGCGCGCTTCACGCTGTCGGGTACTTCCTCTTTGGCCAGTGCTGCCAGAGCATACGAAGCGGCCTGCTTCATCGCTTCGTTGATGGCGGTGGCTTGCACATCCAGCGCGCCGCGGAAAATGAAGGGGAAGCCCAGGACGTTGTTCACCTGATTCGGATAATCCGAGCGGCCGGTGGCCATGATCACGTCGGGACGCGCCGCCACGGCGTCGTCGTAAGTGATTTCCGGATCGGGATTGGCCATGGCAAAAATGACGGGATCATGCGCCATGCTGCGCACCATGTCCTGATTCATAATGCCGCCCTTGGACAATCCGAGGAATACATCGGCACCCACAAGGGCTTCCTCCAACGTGCGCGCCGCAGTGTCGGCAGCCATGTCCTCCTTGAACTCATTCATGTGCTCGGTGCGTCCCTTGTAAATCACGCCGGCCGTGTCGCACATGATCACGTTTTCCTTGCGCACGCCGAGACTGATGTGGAATTTCGCGCAGGCGATACCCGAGGCGCCGGCGCCATTGTACACCACTTTCACGTCCTCGAGTTTTTTGCCGGTGAGTTCGCAGGCGTTGATCAGCGCGGCGCCGCTGATGATGGCCGTTCCGTGCTGATCGTCGTGGAACACGGGAATTTTCATGGTCTGCTTGAGCTTCTCTTCGATATAGAAGCAATCCGGACCCTTGATATCCTCGAGGTTGATGCCGCCGAAGGTGGGCTCGAGCACCTGGCACACGCGGATCACTTCGTCGATGTTCTTGCTGTCGAGTTCGATATCGAACACATCGATATCGGCGAAGGTTTTGAACAATACGCCCTTGCCTTCCATCACGGGTTTGCCCGCCGCCGCGCCGATATCGCCCAGGCCCAGCACCGCGGTGCCGTTCGATATCACCGCCACGAGATTGCCCTTGGCGGTGTACTCGAAGACCTTGGACTCGTCCTTCTCGATTTCCCGGCAGGGTTCGGCCACGCCGGGGGTGTAGGCCAGGGACAAATCGCGCTGCGTGACACAGGGCTTGGTCGTGATGACCTCGATCTTGCCCTTGCGCCCCATGCTGTGATACTCGAGCGCGTCTTCCTTGCTGATTTTCATGGATACGTCTCCGTTGACTGAAAAAAGGATGCTCGTTCGTCTATGCTCGTGACGAAGTGCCGTAGCGAAATATTCCGGACATGGGAATTTAGAAAAATCGTGGATGAAACGATAGCAGACCGTGCGGGGGTGGCTGAAGTTCAGAATCGAGAGGGGAGAACCATTGCCTTTCATGTTCCTTCGTCACACCCGGGAGAATGAAAATGGTGCAGGTGCCTTGATTACTGTCGGAGCGGATCAACAGAGTTTCAAAACCACAGAGTGCACAGATTTCACACAGATTATCACAGATGAATCGTGGAAGTCGGCGATGTGCCGAGCGAATCGTCGCGGATGAAGCAATCCAACGCCCGCTGTCAGCAGCGATGCGAATCGGAGTCCGTTGCCTGCGGGGGTGGCGGGGGTACGGGTTGGCTCCTGAGGGCTGGATGCGTTATCCGAGCTGTGTGTTTCTCCCTGTGAATATGCTTGCGATGGGGCGAATGGTTCAGTCGGCAAATCTGCTTTCACAGTTCACCTTCTCATCTCAGCGCAGCAGGTGCATCGTGCCATGCGAACAGCCTGGAGCATCGATCAGGCTGAACCCTCAGTCTACACGTGGCCCGCGCATCAATCATGGAGAGCGCCGGGTTGAGCTTACTTGAATCGCAAAATTATTCACCGTACTTTAATACGATTGTACGTTTCCGCGGTTTGTGCGGCACGGACCGGTACGGCGCCTGTAAGCTGCTGGATCACCGGGGGAATCGTACAGGTACAGTTCGTTTTGTTTATCAAACCGCGGAATACAGGCATGTCCTATCTCTTCACTTCGGAATCGGTTTCCGAGGGTCACCCCGACAAGGTTTGCGACCAGATCAGCGACGCCGTGCTCGACAGCATTCTCGCCGAGGATGCACAGGCGCGCGTGGCCTGCGAATGCTTCACCACCACGGGTTTCGTCCTGGTGGGAGGCGAAATCACCACCAGCGCGTATGTGGATGTGCAGGAAATCGTACGCCGCACGGTGCGTGAAATCGGCTACACCGATCCGAAATACCGCTTCGATGCCGACAGCTGCGGCGTCGCCTCGCATATTCACCAGCAGTCGCCCGACATCTACCGCGGGGTGAAAACCGGCGGCGCGGGCGATCAGGGCATTATGTTCGGCTACGCCACCAACGCCACGCCGGAATTCATGCCGCAACCCATTGTGTTCGCGCACAAGCTGGTGCGCCGCCTGGCGGATTTGCGCAAAAAGTATCCGCAGGTCATGCCGTATCTGCGTCCCGACGCCAAGTCGCAGGTGACCATGGAGTACGAAGGCCGCCGCGCCACGCGCGTGCACACCATCGTTCTCTCCACGCAACACGACAGCGATGTGTCGCAAAAGCGCATCCGCGAAGATGTGATCACGCATGTGCTGGGTGAGGTCTTTCCCGCGCATATGCTCGACGGCAAGGTGAAGCTGCATGTGAATCCGACCGGACGCTTCGAAATCGGCGGTCCGCACGGCGACAGCGGTCTCACCGGTCGCAAGATCATTGTGGACACCTACGGCGGCTGGGCTCCGCACGGCGGCGGGGCGTTCAGCGGCAAGGACCCCTCGAAGGTGGATCGCAGCGCGGCCTATGCCACACGGCATCTGGCGAAGAATCTCGTGGCCGCCGGCGTGGCCGACGAATGCACGATTCAGATCGGATACGCCATCGGCGTGGCCAAGCCGGTGTCGGTGCATATCGACACGCACGGCACAAGCAAGAACGGCGCGAGCGACCGCGACATCGAACGCTGGGTGCTGCGCAATGTGGACATGACGCCGAACGGCATCATCGAGCGCCTGAAGCTGCGGCGCCCCATTTACCGCGCCACGGCGGCCTATGGACATTTCGGACGCGACGAGAAGGAATTCACCTGGGAGCGTCTCGACATGGTCAAGGATATCAAGAAAGCATTGGCATAATTTCATTTCATACACGGAGACATTCCACGCATGGCAAACGCCTCGAAGAACTACAAGGTCAAGAACATCAAGCTGGCCGATGAGGGCCGCAAGAAAATCGAATGGGCCGAGAGCCGCATGCCGGTGCTCATGGCGCTGCGCGAAAAATACAGCAAGAGCAAACCGCTGACGGGTTTCCGCATTGCCGGCTGCCTGCATGTGACGAAGGAAACCGCCGTGCTGGTGGAAACGCTCACCGCCGCGGGCGCGGAAGTGAGCTGGAGTGGCTGCAATCCGCTGTCCACCAACGACGAAGTGGCTGCCGCGCTCGCCGCCGCGGGCACCTCGATTTACGCCTGGCATGGCATGAGCGTGAAAGAGTTCTACTGGGCCATCGAGCGCACGCTGGACTTCAAGCCCAATCTCACGCTGGATGACGGCGCGGATCTGATTTTCACCATTCACAACAAGCATCGCAAACTCATCCCCGAAATCCTGGGCGGTACCGAGGAAACCACCACCGGCGTGCAGCGTCTGCGCGCGATGGCCGACGCGGGCCAGCTTCAGTACCCGATCATCGCGGTGAATGATGCCGAGACGAAATGGGACTTCGACAATGTGTACGGCACCGGTCAGTCCACGCTCGACGGCATTCTGCGCGCGACCAGCATTCTCTTCGCAGGAAAGAATGTGGTGGTGGCCGGCTACGGTCATTGCGGCAAGGGCGTGGCGGATCGTGTGAAGGGCTTGGGCGCCAACACCATCGTCACCGAAATCAAACCCACAGCAGCGTTGAAAGCCACGCTGGAAGGGCATGAGGTGATGACAATGGATCAGGCGGCGAAAATCGGCGACGTGTTCATCACCGCCACCGGCGTCAAGGATGTGATTCGCGAGCGCCACTTCCTCTCGATGAAGGACGGCGCCATCGTGTGCAACACCGGGCATTACGATTGCGAGATCAATATCCCCGAGTTGGAAAAAGTGGCCAAGGGCAAGCGCCTCATCCGCCAGAACAACGAGGAATACACGATCAAGAAAAGCGGCAATCGCGTGTATCTGCTGGCGCAAGGCCGCCTGGTGAATCTCGCCGCCGCCGAGGGCCATCCCTCCGAGGTGATGGACATGTCCTTCGCCAATCAATTCCTCTCGCAGGTACGCCTGGCCGAACTCGCCCGCAAGGGCAAGCGCCTGGACGTGGGCGTGCATGACATTCCCGTGACGCAGGATCAGGACATCGCGCGGCTGAAACTGTCGACGATGGGCTACAAGATCGATAAGCTCACTCCGGAGCAGATCGCGTACATGAATGACTTCTCGGCGGGCACTTGAGTGATTCTGAGTTGTGAAACGTCGGAAATTCAAGTAAAGAGTGAAGAGTAAAGAGTAAAGAAACAGAGGATATCTGTTGAAAAAACGAGCGCCGGGTGTTGAACCTGGCGCTCGCTTTTTTACTCGATCGGGAGTACCCTGACTTCGCCATGCTATTTGGGATGGCAAATGTGTGTCAATGTTGTCTATGACTTACGGGGATTCCGCTTGTGGTCTGGGTGCTGCAATGGCGAAAGCAGGCCGGAGGTTTCCATTTCAAGAAACGACAGGGCTCGTGAGAATTGCCACTATTTGCGTCTTTGCACCGTGGCGCCTTTGCGTTGAAATCCCTTCCGACTTCAGGAGAATGGAACGCAAGGTCGCAGAGAAGCAGAGACGCAATGAGACGGGAGGGTGTTGTCTCGTTTCGCCATTCAATGGGCGTTCCGTAGCGAGGAGGAAATTGTGCTTCCATCCCGTGTCTCGGGTGCTGCATAGCGAAACCAAGCGAACAGAATCGCGAGGACTAGCCCCCGGCAATCGAGTCAACCCATAGGTACAGCGACGTGCAGCCGGGACCCCCTCCGGGCCCTCGGTGTTGGCGAAGCCCTCCGGGCCCGCTGGCTCAACGAAGCCCCCCTCCTTACTCTCCAAACGCTCCTTATTCTCTTGAATACATCAACGGGATTCGTCTGGTGGAACGGGCGTGGGCGGGCGTCGGGGCGCTGCGGTGCGCAACTGCTCGAGCAGCACTTCCACGGCCTTCTCCAGCGAGGGGTCTTTGCCCCGGGCCACAAGGTCGGGCGCGTCGATGACCTCGATGTCGGGGGAGACGCCTTCATTTTCAATCACCCATTTGCCATTGGTATCGAAGAAGCGGAACGTGGGCACGTTCACGCCACCTCCATCGACAAAGCCCGGCTGCCCGGTGAGTCCGATGAGTCCGCCCCAGGTGCGTGTACCGATGAGCGTGCCGAGTCCGCGTTTGCGGAAATAGTACGGGAAGGCATCGCCGCCGGAGGAGGAGTAGTGGTTGATGAGGCACACCTTGGGTCCATTGTGAAAAACGTCCGGCGCCGAGGTGGGCTCGGCGTTGCGGCGGGCCCAGAAGTTCAGCACGGGGCGGTCGATCAGCTCGATCATGTTGTAGGGAATGAAACCGCCGCCGTTGTAGCGGTCGTCGAAAATCATGGCGTCCTTGTTCGCCTGTGGATAGAACCAGCGGAACAGCTCGCGGTTGCCCTCCACGGCGGTGTTGGGTATCCACACGTAGCCGATGCGGCCATTGGACACGCTGTCCACCCATTCGCGGTTGCGCCGCACCCAGTCGAGAAAGCGGAGATTCGTCTCCGAAGTCACGGGACGTACGGGCACGGTGCGCGCGCCCTCCTTGCTCGGTCTGTCGTTGAAGGTCAGCAGCACCGTGCGTCCGGCCTTGCCTTCAAGTGGACGCCAGGGATTGTCGCCCGCCCGCACTTCCTCGCCGTCGATGGCGATGAGCCAACTGCCCTCGGGCACCTCGCTGCCGTGTTCGCGTAGCGGCGAGCGGAACTGCTCTTGCCAATTTTCGCCACGAAACACCTTGGCGATGCGGTAGTACGCTTCACCGCTATCCTCGAATTCGCAGCCCAGCAATGCGCCCTCCACGCGCTTGACGCGCGCCTCGTCGCCCGCCGCCACATAGGTGTGTCCGGCATTGAGTTCGGAAATCATTTCACCGATAAGCACATCGAGGTCGCTGCGACGTCCGATGGTGGGCAGCAGCGAGGCGTATTTCTCGCGCATGCGCTCCCATTGCACGCCGTGCATGGCGGGATCGTAGAACCAATCGCGCATGATGCGCCAGGCGTCGGCGAAGATCTGTCGCCACTCGGCGCGCGGATCGATGCGCATTTCGAGCTTGGACAAATCGATGGCGCCGTCGCCCTTTTTCTGTCCCGGCCGCGCGGCCACGATGCCGATACTGCCGCCGCTGCGGTAGAGCAGGCTTTTGCCGTCGCGGGACAATTCGAAACCGCCCACACCTTCCAGGACACTTTCCTCCTTTTGCGCGGCGATGTCATAGCGCAGCAACGTGCGGTTGTCGTCCTTGATGCGGACGTAGAACACGGCACCGTCGCCGGCTTCGAGGTTGCCATAGGCGGCTGCTGGCACGGGCAGGGCCACGACGCGGTCGGCAAAACCCGCCGGTTGTATGCGCACATCGGAAGATGGGGGACTTTTCTCCTCGCCCGCACCTTCCTCGTCACTCCGCCAGGGACGCAGAGGCGGCGTGTCGGGATGCAGCGCGGCGGCAAAAACGCGCGTGGCATTGGTGTACATGTAGCGGAATTCGTGCGCGCTGAAGGTGAGGTTGAAGTCGCGATTGGACAGGAAAAACAGATAGCGTCCATCGCGTGAAAACACCGGCGAGAAGTCGTTGCTCATGCCGGAACTTAGCAGGGATTTTTCCTTGCTCTCAAGCGCGTACACCCAGATACCGTTCAAATCGCTGGGCGCCGCGTCGGTGTACACCAGCCAGCGATTGTCGGGAGACCAGCGGAAGTGGTTGATCTCGCCGCGCCGGCCGCGCGCCACATCGTGGACACTGCCATCCGAAACACGCAGAAGGCAGAGCCCGCGCAGTTTGTCCGCGAAAGCGATCCACGCGCCATCCGGCGACCAGGCGAGCGACGAAATCCAGCTCAGGCCAGCACTGGCCAGCACGCGGGCCGCACCGCTGCCATCGGCGGGACGCAGACGGATGTCGTATTCGCCGGACTCGTCCGACACGTAGGCAATGGTCTTGCCATCCGGCGACCATGCCACGGCGCGCTCGCGCACGCCCGGCGTGCTGGTGAGGCGGCGGATTTGGCCGTGTTCGGCGGGCGCGTTGAAGAGGTCGCCACGCGCAGACAGGAGCACGCGTTTGGCCGTGGGCGATACTTCCATGTCCTCGATGAAATCCGACACGTTCTTCATATACGGCATTGTCCCGCGGTCGTCGCTCAATACCCGCACCGGTACTTCGCGCGTGGAGCCGTTGGCGGGATTGTACACGTGCAGGCGTCCGCCGCATTCATACACAATCCCTCCGGGTCCGCTGCTGGGCCACAACACATCCCAGCTGTCGTGCCGCGTCACCTTGCGCAGACTCTTTGTTGCCACATCCATGGCGAAGAGGTTGAGCGTGAATTCACGGTCGGAGGTGAAATACAGCGTGTCGCCGATCCACATCGGCTGATTGTCCGTCATGATATGGTCTGTGAGGCGCTCGGCGGAGATGTCGCGGAAATCGAAGAGCCAGATGTCCTGTGCGCGACCGCCGCGCGTGCGCTTCCAGGTGCGCCATTCGCGCGAGATGGGCGTAAACACCATGCGATTGCCGTCGGGCGAGAACTCGCCGGTGCCACCCTGCGGTATGGCCAGCGGACGCTCGAGTCCGCCTGCGAATGGAATGGTGTAGAAGCGGCCCATGCGATCGTCCCAGGGCAGGCGGTTGGCGCGGAAGAGTACCGATGCTCCATCGGGGGTCCATCCCAGTACCTGATGATCGTAGCCGCCGCGCGGGGGCAGCACGCCGACGTCGTTGTACCAGGTGAGCTGCCGGGGCGTGCCACCTTCGGCGGGCATCACGTACACCTGCCGCGTGCCGCTGTACTCGGCCGAGAAGGCGATCCAGCGTCCGTCGGGCGAGAACTTGGGAAACAGTTCCTGTCCCTCATGCGCGGTGAGCTGCCGCGCGATGCCACCACGGGCGTCGACGGTGTAAATATCGCCCGCATGCACGAAGACGATGTTCTCTCCGTGAATGTCGGGGAAACGAAGCAACCGGCGCCCCTGCGTGTCGGGCGCGGCGACTTGCGCCATGGCACCGACCGCGAAGATGAAGGCGAGGAAGAGGGTAAGCGCGGGTGTCGCGAAAAAGGAGGATCGGCGGACAGGAATCATGGTATGCATCGAACGCTCTTGAATATGGAAACCACAGAATTCACGGATTATGCACGGATGTCACACAGATTGGCAGGTACACGCTGCAACGGGTTGCCGCGGTGATGGCGGCGTATGGCGCCATCCATCGAAGGGAAATCATTATATTGCGCAAGGTTTCATCATTGGTCAAGGTTGTATGCAAACATTCGATCTGCTCGCACTCGTTACCTTTCTCCTGTCCTACGCCGGCAGCGCGCTGCGCGCCGTGGCCATGCCGGATTCCTTCCGCAATGCCGAAATCGAATTCTACCGCAGCGGCAAGCCGGGGGTGTTCGAGCTTCTCACGTTCGGACTGAACGGTCTCGCGCTGGCCTTTCTCGTGATCCATTTCGTCATGGAAACGGCGCAATGGTATCATGCGCTGATGTACGCGATGATTATTCTCTTCGACCTTATGACGCCGTTTCATTTCATGCCGTTTTTCCGCGACCGCATGGTGAGTTCGCTCAAGCAGAAAACGGCGGAACAGTATCGCTCATCAGGACTCAAGCGCCTGGGCATCGCGGCCGTCATGGTGCTGCTACCGCTGGTGTACGCCGGGTTCATGGCGCGCTAGCACGCAGCGGTCGTACTCGCGCGGCGGCTATACGCGCACGGCGCGGCGGCGTCGGGGCGACACACCCCAGGCCAGGAAAAACACCGCGGTGGCGGTGAGCACGATGCCGGCGCCCGAAGGCACGTTGATCCAATAGGACAACGCGAGTCCGAATACCGACGACCCCACACCGAAGAGCAGAGACAGCAGCACCATGCGATGAAAGCGCGTGGTGAGTTGCTGCGCCGCGGCGGCGGGTGTGACGATAAGCGCCGAGACCAGCACGATGCCCACGGATTTCACACTCAATACCACTGTCAGCGCCATGAGTACGAGCAGCAAGTAGCGCAGGGAGCGCACGGGCAAACCCATCACACTGGCCATTTCGGCATCGAAGCTCAAGGCGAGCAATTCCTTGTAGAACAGGAAAATCACCACGGCGATGAGCACGGTCATGCCCGCGCTGATCCAGATGTCCATGGGCGTCAGCGCGAGGATGTTTCCGAACAGATAGCTGAAAATATCCACGTAGGTGTTGCGCATCAGTGCGATGAGCAGCACACCCAGCGCCATGGTGGCGGCGAAGAAAATTCCCACCGATGTATCGTGCGTGAGCTGCGAGCGCTCGCTCACCATACCGATGCTGAGCGCGATGGCGATGGAAAAAGCGAGCGCGGTCCACACCGGATCGATGCCCAGCAACAGGCCGAAGCCCACACCGGCAAACGTGGAATGCGAAATGCCCGCGCCGATGAAGGAAAGGCCATTGAGCACCACATACACGCCGATCAGCGCGCATACGCCGCCTACGAGCACGGCCTCGATCATCGCGCGTTGCATGAAGGTGTGCGTGAGCATGTCCATGTCAGTCCGCTCCTTCGTGCTCGTGCGTGCGCCCGTGATCATGGGTATGTCCGTGCTCGTGCGTGTGTCCGTGCTTGACCACCATGTGCGGAATGTCGCCATGGGAGAACAGCACCGCGCCGCAGCCGTACATGGTTTCGAGTGTGGGCGTGGACAGCACATCGGCCGGACGACCGTGCGCGACGAGCGTACGGTTGAGGCAGGCGATGGAGTCCACATGCTGACTCACCACGCCGATGTCGTGGGAGATGAGCAGTATGGTCATGTCGCGCGCGGCATGCAGTTGATTGATCCACTCGTACAGCCCTTCGGCCGAGCTGTGATCCAGTGCGGCCGTGGGTTCATCCAGAATCAGCAGACGCGGTTCCACGACGAGTGCGCGGGCCACGAGCACGCGCTGCCGCTGCCCGCCAGAAAGTTCGCTGATATGCCGCGGGGCGAGTTCCTCCAATCCCACAACACGCAGGGCCTCCATGGCGCGTTCGCGTTCGGCTTTTCCGACGCGTCGGAACAATCCCATCGCGCCGTACAGGCCCATGGCCACCACGTCGAGCACGTGAATGGGGAAGGAAAAATCCATGCTGCTGTACTGCGGTACATAGCCGATGCGGGCGCGCAATTCGCCGAGTTCGCTGGGACGACGTCCGAAGGTGAGCACTTCGCCACGCCACGGCTCGATGAGGCCGAGTACGGTTTTCACCAGTGTGCTTTTGCCGCTGCCATTGGGTCCGATGATGCCCCAAAAGCTGCCGTGTGGCACAGTGACGCTGATGTCGTCGAGCGCGGGCAAATGGCCGTAGCGCACCGACACATTGCGGAGCACGATATCCGCTTCCTTGCTCATCGCAGGGCCTCGCTCATGGCGTCGACGTTGGCGCGCATGAGTGCCATATAGCTGTGGCTGGGGAGCACGCCGCCCAGGGGATCGAGGCGCACGACGCGGGCGCCGCTTTCCTCGGCAAGCAGATTCACGGCGCGGGCTGTGGAGCGCACGTCCACGAACAGCGCGCGAATACGTTCATTGCGCAAGCGCGTGGATAGCCCGGCCATTTCACGTGCCGAAATCTCTCGTCCGGGTTGCGACTCAATGGCTCCCGCATCGCGCAGCGTGTAGCGTTGGGCGAAATACGGCCAGGAACTGTGATCGGCCACAAAGGCGCGGTGCGTCCATTGCGCGCTTGCGCGGGCGATGTCCTCATCCAGCGCGCGCAGCGAATCGATGTAGCGCGCGGCGTTGTCGCGGAATTCCGGAGCATGGGCGGGGAAGCGCCGGCTCAACGCCTGCTGTATGCGCTCCACCGCACGCATGGCGAAATGCGGATCCAGCCAGAGATGCGGATTGCCGAGCGCATGTACGCCTCCGTGCGCATGTCCGTCGTGATCGTGGTGATCGTGCATTTCCTGCAGCAGGGTTTCGCCTTCGCTGAGCTGCAGCAGCAGGGGATCGGCGGCGGTGATGTTGGCGAGCAGTTTCTCGCTCCAGGGTTCCAATCCCGCGCCCATGAACACCAGCATGTCTGCCGTCGAGGCCTCCTCGATTTGCCGAGGCAGGAGTTCGAAGGTGTGGGGATTGGCATTGGGCGGCAGCACTGCCAGCACACGCACACGCTCGCCGGCCACCCCCTGTATCCATTGCGCGAGGGGTCGAATGCTGGTGACCACCAGCGGACGCTGATCCCGCGGACGGTCGGTGCAGCCCTGGAGCAGGGCGATGAAGAAGAAGGCGAGAAGAAAGGCGTGTGCATTTTTCATTCTCACAATTTACGGAATTGCGGGGTGAGGCGGAATGGGTTCGTGTTGCGGCACTGTGAGGTTGGGTGGAGAATGAAGAGTGAAATGTCCGATAAATCAGCATGCAACTCCCGCTTTAGTCTTCTCTCTTCGTCGCAGGGGCAAAACCACAGATTTCACAGATTTAACACGGATTCTCACAGATGAATCGTGGAGTTCCACAAGGATTGGGGTACATGGCTGCGGTGATTGATTGACTCATGGAGCTGGAGATTTTTCCGAGTGAACAGCCCGGACCGCGATGCGGGCAAGTGCGCAGGGCCGCCGTCCCCGCTTTACTCTTTACTCTTCACGCTTCACCACTTTATCGGTCGGATGAGACGGTGCAAAATTCCCCGAGGCGGCCGGGGACGAAGTTCTCTTTCATTTGAGGGAATTTGGGCGTATTTTCTACCTTGCTTTACGCCAATCGCTATCCCAATCAAAGAGGACACAGCTCATGAGGAACCGTCTTGCTTCGGTGTTGAAAAAAGGAAGCGCCCTTCATGCGCGGGTTTTCGTCATCGCATTGCTCGCCACCGCGACGGTGCAGGCGCAGACCTGGACGTGGATCAATCCATTGCCGCACGGGGTCACCAACAACAGCATTCAGCGCCCGCAATCCAACCACATCGTGATCGTGGGCGATCAGGGTCGCATCATTCGTTCGACGGACGACGGTGTGACCTGGAAGCTCACCGAAAGCAACACGACGATTTCCTTCCACGACCAGAGTTTCATTGACGCGGAATACGGCTGGGCCTGCGGCGAGGACGGCATCATCAGCCGCACCACCGATGGTGGCAAAACCTGGAAGCGCCAGAACACCCGCACCAGCAAGCGCGTGTACGCCGTCAACTTCTTCAGCCGTGAAGTTGGCTGGGCCTGCGGCGTGGGTGGTTTGATTCTCCACACCACCGATGGCGGCACCACCTGGATCGATCGCTCGTACGAGGAGCCGTTCTTCCTGCGCTCCATTTACTTCGACGATGACCGCCGCGGCTGGGCCATGGGATGGAACGGTCTGATTCTCGAAACCACCGACGGTGGCAACAGTTGGTTGAAAAAGAACTTCAATCTGCCCGGCAATCCCGAGTATATCTACTACGTGGACAACACCGTGCGTCTGATCTGCGGCGGCAACGGCCTCATGCTCAAAACCACGAATCGCGGCGAGGAGTGGCGCATGATTCCCACGCCCACCGGTGTGACGCTCATTTCCATGTACTTCGTCGGCGACAAGAACGGCTGGTGCGTGGGCAAGGGCGGTGTGATTCTCAAAACCACCGACGGCGGCGAGATGTGGACCAAGGTGAATTCGGGTACCGACAAGGATTTGATGGATGTGTCTTTCAGCGAGGACGGCACCGGAACGGGCATCGTGCTCGGTGTGGAAGGCACGCTGCTGCGCTCCACCGATTGGGGCGACTCGTGGTACAGCGTGTCCAAAGGCCCGCGTTCGAGCTACTATCAAGTGGATTTCGCAGATGAGAACAATGGCATCATTCTCGCCAATGACGGCGGCACCGCGGTGACCCGCGATGGTGGCGCGACCTGGAGTCACGCGAAATTGCCGGGTGCCATCGAAATGACGGCGCTGCACACCTTCGATGCCAACACCGCGCTGGTGGCTGGTTACCGTGGCTACATTGCCCGCACAGTGGACGGTGGTGCGTCGTGGACGCCAGTGCAACAGGACAAGGCCTTCAATCTGCACGGCATCGCCATGGGCAAAAGCAACACCGCTATCGCCGTGGGCGACGAGGGCCGCCTCTGCCGCAGTACCGATGGCGGTACAACGTGGACGTTGGAGAAATTCCCCGAGACCGTGAAAATGCTGGCCGTGGCCTCGCTGGGCGACGGATGCTGGATTGCGGTGGGCGAGAGTAGCGCCATGTTCCGCTCTTGCGACCATGGCCAGACCTGGAGCAAGGTCGACCTGAGCGGCATCGAGGATTTGCGCTCGGATTTCCTCTCGGCGCAATTCATCAATGCCCGCACGGGATGGGTGAGCGGCAGCCGCGGCGCCATTCTCTACACCGACGATGGCGGCAAGACGTGGACGCGCAGCCGTACCAACACCTTCATGCCAATCGCCGCCGTGGATTTCGCGGATGAACTCAACGGTATGGCCGTGGGTCCCGAGGGCCTGGTGATGGTGTCCAACAACGGTGGACGCACGTGGACCAGCATGCCGCCCGTCGCCGATGTGGGCGTGATGGACGTGGCAGCGCTGTCGCAGAAGCTGCAGTGGGTTGTCGGACACAACGGTACGATTCTTCGCTGCGACTGGTAGCGAACACTTCGCACCGCCGGCACGGTGTGCTTCCTCTTTATCGCGGCGTTCCGGATCGATCCGGAACGCCGCGTATTCACTCCCGCCGCGGCACATCCATCCTCCGGACACCCGTGCCGCGCAGAAATGTGATGGACGCATGATTCGCACAGTAGCACTCACAAAAATGTACGAGAATCGCCGCGCGGTCGATCATCTCTCGATCGACGTGCAGCCGGGCGAAATTCTCGGTTTTCTCGGACCGAACGGCGCCGGGAAATCCACTACGGTCAAAATGCTCACCGGTATGTTGACGCCGAGTTCGGGCGAGGCCTATGTGGCGGGTTTCGACGTGTTCAAAGAACCGCTGCGCGTCAAGGAGCGCATCGGCTACATTCCCGAAAGCGGCGCGATGTACGAATCGCTGACGCCGATGGAGTATCTGGACTTTGTGTCCAGTCTCTACCATCTCAAGCCGGATGTGGCCGTGGCGCGCTTCAACGATTTGATCGAGATCTTCGGTATCGCGCAGTATCGCGATCAGCGCATTTCGGAATTGAGCAAGGGCACGCGACAGAAGTTGCTCATCGCTTCGGCACTCATTCATCGTCCCGAGGTGCTGTTTCTCGATGAGCCGCTGAACGGCCTCGACACCAATGCCGCGCTGGTGGTGAAGGAGTTGCTGCGCAAGCTCGCTTCGCAGGGCAAGACGATTTTCTTCTGCTCGCATATACTCGAAGTGGTCGAACGCATCTGCACGCGTATCGTCATCATTGACAAGGGGCAGCAAATCATCACAGGAACAGCAGGGCAGATCGTGCGCGACACCGATGCGAGCACACTGGAGGAGGCCTTCAGCAAGCTCACTGGCGTGCGCACCGCCGAGGATCTCTCCGACGACGTCATCTCGGCTCTGGACCGCGTGTGATGTTCGCGCGGCTGCTGACATGGATCGGTGTCGACCATCGGCAATTCGTGGCGCTGCTGCGTCTGTCGTTGATGGTGGATTTCCGCACGGGCATGATCGCCGCGCGGAAGGGGAAGTCGAAAGGCAAGCGCCGGGGACTGCCGGGCCTGTGGCAACTCGCACTGTTCTACGGCTTTCTCGGACTCGTGCTGAGCTTTGTGATCATCGAGAGCGCGAATGTGTTTTTTACCGGCACGGTGGTGATGACCATCACCATGTTCGCTGTGGCCATGTCGCTGCTGGTGGAATTTCAAAGCGTGATTGTTTCGCCGGACGACTACCACATTCTGGCGCATCGACCGATTGGATCGCGCACCTTTTTCATGGCGCGCATGGCCAATCTCTTCGTGTACATCGGGGTAATCACCGGAGCGATCGGAGTGATTCCCGTCGCGCTGTACGTGCTGCGGGACGGCTTCAATCCCTTGCTGGGTCTCGCTACGCTCTTCGGCATGATGGGGGCTTCGCTGCTCACGGGATTTTTCATCGTCTTCCTGTACATCAATTTGTTGCGTGTGGTGCATCCGGCGCGTTTACGCCGTGTGTTTTCCTACATGCAATTGCTGCTGTCTTTCATCGTGTACGGCAGCGGCATGATTTTCTCCACACTCCTGGATAAAGGCGTGTTCGCGCGCCTGGTGTTCGAACAGGACGTGTGGACCGCGCTGCTGCCACCTACCTGGTTCACGGGGTTCATGATGCTGGCCGCGGGCCGGTGGAGCGAGGTGACCTTGCTGGCCACCACGCTGGGCGTATGTCTGACGGTGATGCTTGTGGTGTACGCCTACGGCAAGTTGTCTCTGTCCTATGCAGCGTTGCTGGCGCGACAGAGCGAGGTGTCGGAGAAGCGCGTCGTGCACAGCGCGCGGCATCGGGGCACCTTGCCCATGTTCCGCCGCGGCGAGGGCAGGGCGGCGGCGCTGCTGATCAGGAATCAGTTCAAGCATGATCAGAAATTCCGGCTGTCGGTACTGGCCATCATTCCTCTCACCGTGCTGTATCTGATTGCCGGACTGGCCGAGGGCACGGGCCTGGCCGACCCCTTTGTGGATCCCGCGCGGCATGTGGCGAAGGCGAATCTGCTGTACTTCGCCATGGCGTTTTTCCCGGTGCTGCTCATGGCGTCGCTGGCGCGCAGCGACTCGTTCCGGGCCTCGTGGATTTTCCACGCCACGCCGTCGGACAAGGGCAAGCTGGTGCTGGCAATGAAGGATGTGCTGGTCGTGTATTTTATCGCACCGTATTTGCTGGCGTTGGGAGTGATTTTTTCCTTCTTTTTCACGTCATTCCAACATGTGGCTGTGCATGTGCTCATGTTGACGCTGGTGTCGCATCTGTTTCTGCAGATGCTCGTGTTCACCAATCCCTTTCTGCCGTTTTCGCTGCCCTTGCGTAAAGGCGAACGCACATCGAGCGTGTTTATCGGCATCCTCGTGGCGGCGGTGTTCATGACCATCATCATCAATGTGCTGGCGCGGTTGGTGTATCCTTCCGCCACGGCCACCAGTATTGTGTTGCTCGTGCTGGCTGTCATGACGTTGCTGTTCGAGCGCGCGGCCGCCGAACGAGTGCGCCGCAAAGCGCTGACCATGCAGTATCTGCACTGATCTCCCGCTTCCGAACTGATATTTCGGTGGTGTGCATCATATGAACAGAACATTCACGTGGAATTATCATCCGAGGTGCATCATGTACAAATCGTTTTTTCTCATCGCATTCATTCTTGTCGTTGCAGTGGGTCGGCTGGCCGCGCAGGACGACAAGAGCAAACTCGTGGACGGCTGGAACAACACACTCGTGGCGGGACTGAATGTGACGCAGGTGAGTTTGCACAACTGGACGCAGGGCGGCGAGAACACGCTGGCCTGGACCTTTCTGACCATGGGTCGCTTCATCTACAAGCAGCCCGAGCACACCTGGGCCAACAATCTGAAAATCATGTATGGCCAGACCAAGCTTGGCGACAAGGATTTCGAGAAGGCCGACGATGAGCTGTACTGGGAAAGCATGTTCTCGATGAACATCGGCTGGCCGGTTGATCCCTATGTCGCCAATCAGCTGCGCACGCAAATGGCACCGGGGTACAAGCTGGTGAAAAACGAGCAAAGCGGTCTCGACGAACGCGTGCAGACTTCGGGCTTCTTCGATCCGGGTTATCTCATCCAGTCCGTCGGTTTCAAATACGGTGTCGAGGATATGTTCTTCACGCGCCTCGGTGTCGCGTTCAAAGAAACCTTTTCCTCCGACTACGGTTTCGCCGATGACAAGGACACGCCCGACGAAATCGAAACCTTCAAATTCCAGACCGGTATCGAGTCCGCCACCGGCCTGAAGCTCACGGTGATGGAAAACGTTCTCCTCACCTCCGAATTGAATCTGTTCTCCGCTTTCGACAAACTCGACACCTGGGACGTGCGCTGGGACAACACCCTCACCGCCAAGGTCAACAGCTACATCAACGTGTCGCTGAACGTGCTGGTCGTGCATGAGACAGCGCAGACACGCAGGACGCAGGTGAAGGAGACGCTCGCGCTCGGTTTACGTTACTCGATTCTGTAAGCGCGAGGACTTCGGGAATTCCCTTCGTATCGAAGCCGGCATCACATACGCACACCGCCACGGCGCGTCTCGCACACGTCGTGGCGGTGTCGCGTCTTGCGTGAAACGTTGCACGGAGCAGGTGCTGTGCGGCAGGGTGCGGGTGGCGGGCTTGGGCATGTGCCGGAAATTCGGTAGAATGGTAGCGGAGAGAGTCACCTGGAGTATGTCATGAAGAAACGAGTCACTATCAAAAGTCCAACCGTCTGGGAAGATCGCCTTGGCTACGCACGTGCCGTACGCGTGGGTAACATGGTGTTCGTCGCCGGAACCACCGCCGTGAATGAATTCGGCGAAGTGGTGGGACGGGGCGACGCCCATGAACAGGCCACCTTCGTGTTCGACAAAATCGGCCGCGCCTTGCGTGAAGCCGGCGCGGAGATGAAACATGTCGTACGCACGCGCATGTACCTGGCGGACATCCGCTGCTGGGAAAGCGTGGGCAAGGCGCACAACGAAGTGTTCGCGAAAGTCAAGCCCGCCGCCACCATGGTCGAGGTCGGGCATCTGATTCACCCCGATCTACTCGTCGAAATCGAGGTCGAGGCGGTGATACCCTGACGCGGGGAGGCAGGGGCGTCCGGCACACGCATGATCGAAATCCGCAATCTGCATAAGACCTTCAATGGCGGCCAGCACGTGCTGCGCGGCGTGGATCTCACCATACCCACGGGTGAGACCATCGCCATTGTGGGGCAGAGCGGCTGCGGGAAAAGCGTGTTGCTCAAGCATATCATCGGACTGCTCGAGCCGGACGAGGGCGAAATTCTGATCGACGGCAAGGCGGTGCATGCGCTGCCCGAACGCGAACTGTACGAACTGCGCGCGCGCTTCGGCTTTCTGTTCCAGGGCGCCGCGCTGTTCGATTCCATGACCGTGTTCGAAAACATCGCGCTGGGCCTGGTGGAAAATTCCTCGTTGCCGCTGGACGACATCACCCGCATCGTTGCCGACAAACTGGCCATGGTGGGTTTGTCGGGCATCGAAAGCAAAAAGCCCTCCGAGTTGTCCGGCGGCATGCGCAAGCGCGTAGGTCTGGCGCGCGCCCTGGCCAGCAATCCCGAGTACATGCTGTACGACGAGCCCACCACCGGACTCGATCCGGTGACCTCCAATCAAATCGATGCGCTGATCGCGGATATCACCGCAAAACTCAGCGCCACCAGCATCGTGGTGACGCATGACATGTTCAGCGTCTACACCATCGTGCACACCGTTGCCATGATGCACGAAGGACGGATCTATTTCACCGGCACACCGACGGCGTTCCGCGCATCCGAGGATCCGGTGATCCGCGGATTCATCGAACGCTTCGGCAAATAGGGACAGCGCAAGGAGCACGGCATTGGCGCACCGCGCCATGTCCGTGTATATTCCCGCATGAAGAAAATCACACTGAAAAAATCCTCACTGAGTCTCGTCACATCGGACGAATCCCGTTTCCGCATTCGCTATCGCGACGAACTCAATACGCAGCAGTACGAGGCCGTGGCACACACCGAGGGTCCCATCCTGGTGGTCGCGGGCGCGGGCACGGGCAAAACGCGCACGCTCACCTTTCGCGTTGCGCGGCTCATCGAAAGCGGTGTGCGGCCTGAGAGCATTCTCCTGCTCACGTTCACACGCAAGGCCGCGCGCGAAATGCTGCGCCGCGCCTCGGCGCTGTTGGACGAACGCACCGAACGCGTGTCGGGCGGAACCTTTCATTCCTTTGCCAACATGATACTGCGCCAATACGCAGCCGAACTGGGTTACGCGGTGAATTTCACCATACTCGACCAGGCCGATGCCGAAGACGTGCTCAACCTGCTGCGCACGCGCCTGGGGCTGGCGGGCAAGGACAAGCGCTTTCCGAACAAGCACACGCTGCTGCGCATGTACAGCAGCTCCGTGAACACACTCACGCCCATCGATATTGTCGTGGCGGCGCAGTTTCCGCATTTCGCCGCGCAGATCGATGACATCGAGCAGATCGCGAAGACCTACGTTTCGTACAAGAAATCCAACAACATCATGGATTACGACGATTTGCTCGTCAATCTCGTGCTGCTGCTGGAAAAGCACGAAGCGGTGCGCGCGCGCATCGGCGAACGCTATCGGCATATCATGGTGGACGAGTATCAGGATACCAACAAGCTGCAAGCGCGCATTGTGCGATTACTGGCTTCGGCGCATGACAATGTGATGGTGGTGGGCGACGACGCGCAGAGCATTTACTCCTTTCGCGGAGCGAATTTCCGCAACATCATGGATTTTCCGAAGGAGTTCGACAACTGCCGCATCGTCACGCTGGAGGAAAATTACCGCAGCACGCAGCCCATACTGGATTTCACCAATGCGGTGATTCGCATGGCGGTGGAGAAATACACCAAGGAATTGTACTCGCATCGCAAGGAAGGCCTGCTGCCGGCGGTGGTGGCCATGGACGGCGAGCACACGCAATCGCAGTACATCGCGCAGCAGATACTCGAATTGCGCGAGGAGGGTATACCGCTGAAGGAAATCGCCGTGCTGTTCCGCGCCGGCTATCACAGCTTCGATCTGGAAATCGAACTTGCGCGCGCGAACATCCCCTACGTGAAATTCGGCGGTCTCAAACTCATGGAAACCGCGCATGTGAAGGATGTGCTCGCGCATTTGCGCGTGCTGGAGAATCCGAAGGATGTCATTTCCTGGACGCGCATCCTCCTTTTACTCGACGGAGTGGGGCCGAAAGGAGCCGAGCGCGTGACGGATGAATTCATGTCCGGTCTGAATCCCTTCACCGAGCGCGCTCTCGACCGTCTGCATCAATTGCTGCGCGTGCCGACCATCGACAGTTTGATCGACACGTTGCGCGACATCGCGCCCGAAGGCATTTCTCCCGCGGATAAAATCGAGCGCCTGCTCCGTTACTACACGCCAATACTGCGGCAGCGCTACGACGATCATCCGAAGCGCCTCAAGGATCTGGAAATGCTGCAAAACATCGCCGAGCGCTATGCGCAGCTCGAGGCCATGCTCACGGAAATGGCGTTGGAGCCGCCCAACGAGAGCGTGGAGGATATGTTGCCGGAAGGGCAGGAGGAGGAATTCCTCACCCTTTCCACCATTCACAGCGCCAAAGGCCTGGAATGGCACAGTGTGTTTGTGATGTATCTCGTGGATGGGCGCTTTCCCGTGACGGCAGCGGCCGAGACCGACGCGTCAATGGAAGAGGAGCGACGCCTCTTCTATGTGGCCTGCACGCGCGCGCGGCAGCGCCTCTTCATGACTGTGCCGATGAACATTTACGACCGTGCCACCGGCAGCATACTCAGCAAACCTTCGCGCTTCCTCACCGGCTTGCCCGAGCAGTTGCTGGACGAATACGTGGTGGACGACAACGGCTGATTGTTCACAAGCCGATCCGCCCCGCGCACTCCCGCCACCTGCTCACACCGCATCGCCCTCACGCCATTTCGTCCTTACACCATTTCGTCGTCACGCCGCGCCACGGCCTGGCGCTGCGTGAGTTCGGCGACATCGACGAGAAAGACCTCGGTGCGCGAACGTCGCAGGCGGACGCGGTACTCCGCATGCTCCGACCAGCCGCGGTCGAGAATTTCCGCCTCGTGCCGTTCGATGGCATGATGCACCTGGCTGGTCATGTCGTAGGGAAAGCTCAGCGCGATGGTCGTCGTGAGGAAGCGCCGCTCGATAGCGCACAACGCGAGCACGGCGTCGGCGGCATCACTGTAGGCGCGGGACAAGCCGCCTACGCCCAGCTTGGTTCCACCGAAATAGCGCACGACAACAATACCGAGATCGGTGAGCTGGAGACGGTCGATGGACGAGAGGATGCGTTTGCCCGCGGTGCCGGCTGGTTCGCCGTCGTCATTGTAGCGGAACGCGTCGCCATCCATTCCCAGTCGCCATGCGTAGCAGTGATGCGTGGCGTTGTAGTGCTGCTTGCGCAAGCCGTCGAGTCGCTGCTGAAAGTCCGCCGCCGAGGCGCAGGGAAACGCATAGGAAAGGAAACGCGAAGCCAGTATCTTTATTTCTGTTTCCTGTTCGGCGACGATGGTCTGGTAGGCATCCTCCGGCATGGCGGCGTCGCCGTTGGTACGAATTGCGGAATCAACCATGAATGTTCACATAATCGGTAGCACGGCCCATGCAGGCAAGCTACGGATTTTCGGGGAGGTCATCCACACATGAAAATCGGCATCACCTGTTATCCCACCTATGGCGGCAGTGGTGTGGTTGCGACGGAGCTGGGCCTGGCGCTGGCGGATCGCGGACACGAGGTGCATTTCGTGACCTACGACAGGCCGTTCCGGCTGGATCATTTTCACGACCGCGTGTATTTCCACGGCGTGGAAACGACGAATTACCCGCTGTTCGAATTCAACCTGTACACGCTGGCGCTGACCAGCAAGCTCATCGAAGTGGCGCAGTATCAGAAGCTCGACATTCTGCACATGCATTACGCCATACCGCATGCGGTGAGCGCGTACCTCGCCCGCGAAATCCTCGGCCACGAGCGCATCCGCACGGTCACCACACTGCACGGCACCGACTCGACGCTGGTGGGGCTGGAGCCGAGCTTCCTTCCGCTCATGAAATTCACCTTGGAGCACAGTGACGGCGTCACCGCCGTGTCGAATTTCCTCCGGGAAAAAACACTCAGCACCTATCAGCTCGACATCGACATCGAGGTGATACACAACTTCATCGACACCAAGGCCTACGAGCCGAAGGAAGTGTGCAAGTACCGCGAGCTGTTCTCTCCGGCGGGAGAGAAAATCCTCGTGCACACCTCGAATTTCCGCCCGGTGAAGCGCGTGCAGGATGTGATCCGCACCTTTCATCAGGTGCAGAAATCCATTCCCTCGCGCTTGTTGCTGATTGGCGATGGACCGGAACGATCGGATTGCGAGAATCTTTGCCGTGAACTCGGCTTGTTCGAGCAGGTGCGCTTTCTCGGCAAGCAGGACGCTCTGGCGGACATTCTTGCTGCTTCGGACCTGTTTCTGCTGCCGAGTCAGTCCGAGAGCTTCGGGCTGTCGGCGCTGGAGGCCATGGCCTGCGGTGTGCCGGTGATTTCCACCAGTATTGGCGGCATACCGGAAGTGAACATTCACGCGCAGACCGGCTACATCGCGGAGATTGGCGATATCGACCGCATGGCGCGCTACGCCATCGAGTTGCTGACCAATGGAGCGAAATATCAGAGCTTTTCCACAGCGGCGCGTGAGCGCGCGGTCAAGGTGTTCGACAAGGACATTATCGTGCCTCTCTACGAGCGATTCTACGAGCGCTTGCTCGGATGACCCCCAATCGGACGGCGCGGCGCGGCATGGCCCGAGACGGCGCGGGGGCGGGATTTCTTGCCAGTGTGCGCGGGAATCACGTATTTTCTATTGACTTGTTTTCCATGGCCTCCGGCGTCTAACTTGTTCGCTGGTGCAGTCTTACAACCACATCGAGTGCATCCTTTGACAGCAGGCAAGATCCACTTTTTCCGCTCCCTGGCGATCGTCGTGCTCGCGGCCATCGTGCAGGGCTGCGCCGTATGGGACTTCGTGGAGGTGCGCTGGCAGAATGCCACCGGATTTTTCAACACCTACTACAACGCGCGCAAGCTCTTCAACGAGGCCGAGGAGGAAATCGCCGAAAGCCAGTTCAGGAAATCCATCGATCCGCAGAAAGTGTCCATCAGTGCGGGCGAGGATATTGTAGCTGGCAAAACCGCCGAGGACCGCAACAAGATCATGCGCGACATACAGCTGATCGAATCCGGCGCGCCTTCCACAGCCATTCAGAAACTCGACCGCGTGATCGAGAAGTGTTCGCGACTGATCGTCAGTTACCCCAAGAGCAAGTGGGTGGACAATGCTCTGGTGTTGATCGGGAAGAGCTATTTCTACAAGCTGGAGTTGACCCGCGCCGAGCGCAAATTCCAGGAATTGCTCGACCGCTATCCCGACAGCGATTTGCGCACCGAGGCGATTCTCTGGTTGGGAAAAACCTACGTGCGCCTGGACAAGTACGATGTGGCCAAGGACATGTTCGACCGGGCCATTCAGGATGCGATCAAGGAGGGGGACGCGGACATTTCCGCCTCGGCCTATTACGAAATGGGCAAGATGTACCTTCTGAGCAATCGGCAGAGCGATGCCATCGAGGCCTTCCGCAACGCTTCGTCCTTTGATGCGGACAAGCGGCTCCGCATCCAGGTGCAGCTTTCGCTCGCGCGTGAATACGAGCGACTGGGCGACAAAGAGCGCGCCGCGCAGGCCTATCGCGACATTTTCCAGCTCGAGCCGACTACGGATCTCGCCTTTGTGGCAGAGTTGAACTATGCGAAGCTGTCGCGCGAAACGGGTGATCTCGACGAGGCCGGCAACACCCTGATCGACATGCTCGACAATCCGATGTACCTCGAGTGGGATTCAAAAATCCAGCTCGAAATCGGCAATCTGTACCTCGCCTATTTCCGCCACTATCGCGGTGTGGATGACACGCTGTCCAACGACGCCTTCAACGCGGCTCTCGATCAGTACACGCTGGTCGACACCACCTTCAAGGGCACAGCCGAGGCGGCCGACGCGCTGTACGCCAAGGGGCAGTTGTACGAAAACGATTTGCGTGATTACGACAACGCTTTCGACAAATACAATGCGGCGAAACTGGCCTTCCCCGGAACGGAATCCGCCCAGCTCGGTGGGAAGAAGGCGACCATTTTCGGCGATTACCGCAAGCTGCGACGCAAGCTCTACGACGCCGACACCACGTTGTACTTCGTCCGCAATCCCGACTCGTTGCGCGTGCGCGACTCGCTGCAAGTGATAGCCGATTCGCTCGACCGCATGAAGCGCCTCGCGGAAGGGGACGAGTCCTCCATGACCGAGGAGCAAAAATTCGCCGAGCGTTTCCGTCGTCGGCGTCCCCACGGCCGCAACACCGGCAAGATCAACCCGTGGTTGATGGAAAAGCAGAAAACGCAGCAGGCCACAGCGTCCGGCATGCAGAACACCGAACAGGCCGTACTCGCTGCCGGTCCGACGTATCGCAGGGTGAATCTCTCGGCGCTGAATCAGGATTCGCTCCGCACCTCGGTTTCCATTCTCCAGATGGAGATGGGATGGCACATGTTCGACAAAATCGGCAATGTGGATTCCGCCCGCTGGTATTACCTCAAGGCGTTGGACAACGGCTTGCCCGATACAATGAAAGCGCAGGCCCTGTACACCATGGCGGCTATCATGCGCAAGCTCAACGACGAAAGCGAAGCCCTGCGCTTCGAGGATCGTCTCGTCGCCGAGTTTCCCCGCAACCGCTACGCCGCCAGTGTCATGCACAGTCGAGGTATACAGCCGCCGAAGGACAGTACCTTGCTGGCACGCGAGGCCTACGATGCCGCCGCCGAGTTACTGGAGCGCGGCGACACCGCGCGCGGTCTTGCCGCGCTGCGCAAGCTGATCGAGGCCTGGCCGCAATCGGAGCAGGCGCTGCGCGCCCGCCTCGCCATCGCCATGGTGCTCGAGGAGAAACATGGCGACGAAGCCCTCGCCATGTATCGCGACATGGTGGCCAATCACGCCAACTCGCCCTACTCCAAGCGCGGCAAGGAAATTCTCGCCGCGCTGGAGCAAGCCGAGAAGGACAAGGAAACGCGGCAAGCGCGTGATGCGGAGCGTGCCAAGCAGAAAGCCGCCGAGGAAGAGGAGCGCAAGAAGCGGGAAATGCGCGAACGCAATCCCTTGCTCGACACCGAGTTGAAAGTGCTGCGCGACTCCGCACGCACCACCACACCGAATATCGATCCGTCGCGCGACGAGGATTTCCCGCTGCGCCTTCCGGGCGAGGAGCCCGAGAAAAAAACACCCGAGGCCCCGCCACCCGACGCGGCGCCCATCAACGCCGATCCCCGGCGGCAACCCGGCCGCATCCCCGGCGATACGCTCCGTACACTCACACCGAAGACCGTGGACCCAAGGTAACATGTCAGTCGTCAACGCTACCCACACCGTGCTTTCCAACGAACGCGTCGCCGAGGATACCTTCGCGCTGCGTTTTTCCTCACCCGAGCTGGCCGCGAGCATCCGTCCCGGGCAGTTCATGAACATCCTCACCGACGCGGCCATGGATCCCTTGCTGCGGCGGCCGTACAGTATTTCCTCGGTGGACGGCGACGTCTGCGAAATTCTCTACGCCGTTGTGGGGAAGGGCACGGGCATACTCGCCCGCAAGCGTCCTGGCGATGATATCGGAGTGTTTGGTCCGCTGGGAAACACCTTCGGGTACGACAAGGATTTCGGCACGGCGTTGATCGTCGCGGGCGGCATCGGCGTGGCGCCGTTTCCGTATCTGACGCGCGAGTTGCAGCGCCGCGAGCGTCCGGTGCTGACCTTTCTCGGCGCGCGCAGCGCGGCGCGCGCGGTGACGCGCGGTCTGGCCAATGTGCAACTCGCCACCGACGATGGCAGTGCGGGATTTCACGGCACGGTCATCGCCTGCCTCGAGAAGTACCTGGCCGCACATCAGGTGGATGCGCCGCGGATTTTCGCCTGCGGTCCCAATCCCATGCTCGCGGCCACGCAGGCTTTCGCCATCGAGCGCGGTATTCCCTGTGAACTCTCGCTCGAATCGGAAATGGCCTGCGGCATCGGCATTTGCCAGGGGTGCCCGATAGAAAAGCATCACGGCGAGCGAAAGTACTCTCTCGTGTGTACCGACGGTCCCTGCTTCGATGCCAACGATATCGTTTTTCACGAACACCATCACGCATGAACACTTCCTTCACACTCGGCACCCTGCACCTGAAAAACCGCGTGCTCGTAGCGTCGGGCACCTTCGGTTACGGCAACGAAGCCGCTCCGTACACCGACGTCTCGGCCCTTGGCGGTATCGTCACCAAATCCGTCAGCCAGTTGCCGCGGCAGGGCAACGCGCCCACACGCATCGCGGAAACGCCATCGGGCATGCTCAATTCCATCGGCCTGGCCAACGTGGGCCTCGACGCTTTTGTGCGCGACAAGCTCCCGTTTCTGCGCGCGGTGGGCACGTCCATCATCGTCAATATCGCCGCGAGTTCGGTGGACGAGTACTGCGCCGTGCTCGAGCGATTGGAGGATGAGGAGGGCATCGAAGGATACGAGATCAACGTTTCCTGCCCGAATGTGAAAGAGGGCGGATTGAATTTCGGCACGCGCTGCGATATGACCGAGGCGATCACGCGGGAGTTGCGCAAGCGCACGGGCCGCGCGCTGATCATCAAACTCACGCCCAATGTGACGCATATCGGCGATTTTGCCCGCGCCTGCGAAGCAGAAGGCGCCGATGCGGTGTCGCTGATCAACACGTTGGTGGGCATGGCGGTGGATGTGCGCACACGCCGGCCGAAGCTTTCCACCATCACCGGCGGACTATCGGGTCCCGCCATCAAGCCGGTGGCGCTGGCCAAGGTGTACGAAGTATCCAAAGCCGTGCGCATCCCCATCATCGGCATCGGCGGCATCATGACCTGGGAGGATGCGATCGAGTTCCTCCTCGTTGGCGCCTCGGCCATTCAGGTGGGCACGGCCAGTTTTCGCGATCCCGACGCCGCGGTGCGCATTGTGCATGGCATGCAGAGCTACTGCGAGGAACAGGGCATCGAGGACATTCAGGAATTAGTGGGCGGATTGCGTGTTGCCACGGGTGTGGCTGCGCCGGGTTTCGTCAAGGCCTGAGCAACGGAAAGGCGCAACGCATGCTTTCTTCTTCTCCCGAAACGACACTTCCCGCAACATTTCTCCGCGACGAGTCGCACGCCGACGTGCTCCGCGTGCGCGGACTCGACACGCTGGATTTACTGCACCGGCTCAGCACCTCCGCTTTGGCCTCTCTGCGCGTGGGCGAAGCGCGCGAAACCTTGCTGACCACGGAGAAGGGCCGCGTGATCGATGCCGTGGTAGTATTGCCATCCGACAGTGGTGCGCGCTTGGTATGCTCAGCTGGCAGGGGAACGACGGTGCAGCAATGGCTGGAGAAATTCACCATCATGGAGGATTGCGAGTATACGTTGGTTTCGGCGCTGTTCGGTCAGTTCGCGTTGTACGGAACGCTTCCCGCATTGCCGTTCGACGTTCCGGACGAAGGACAGTTGCGCACCGTGGACATCGGTGGCGTGCCGGTCGACGTGCTGCGTCTCTCGCGTGTCACCGGCGCTTCGTTACTGCTTCTGTGCCGGCGCGATGAGAGCGGGCGCATGCTCGATGAACTTTCCTTACACGGCATACCCGTGATCGCCGAGGAAGATTTTCTCCGTTGGCGCGTGCGCAATCTGGTGCCGGCCGTGGGCAATGAATTGGGCGAGTTGAGCAATCCGCTGGAAGCCGGTGCCGGTGCCGTGGTGGACTTCCACAAGGGGTGCTACATCGGCCAGGAAGTGATAGCGCGACTCGACAGTTACGACAAGGTGCAACGACAACTGGTGCGACTCCGCTGGCACGCGGCGTTGCCCGCGGAATCCCTGCCGGGACAACAATTGCTGGACGACGCTCGCGATGCGGGTTTCGTCACCACACAGGTGTCCGAAGCGGATGGTTCGTCTCAGATCGGCATCGGTTGTGTTCGCAAGACCTGGGCGTCGCCGGGAACCGTTCTGCACTGTCTGGTGGACGGCGAGACCGTGGAAATCACCGTCGAGTGACAGCATCCGCCGTCGCGCGGAGCTCCCAAATTTTCCGGGAAAACAGCATGCCACACGCACTCATCACCGGTTCCGCGCATCGCCTTGGCAGGCATATCGCCCTGGCGCTGGCAGATGCGGGCTACGATATCGTGCTGCACGCCCATGAGGCGCACGCTCGCCTCGCGGCGGTGGAGGAGGAGGTGCGAGCACGGGGGAGGGAGGTGTTTTCCGTGGTGGCGGATCTGCGTTCGGTGGAGGAAATCCGGGACATGGCGCGCGTCGTTGCCGGGCGAATCGAGCGACTGGATGTGCTCGTGAACAACGCGGGAGTATTTCCCGAAGCCCCGTTCGAGGAAGTGACCGAGGACATGTGGAATCTCGCGGTGGATGTGAACACGCGGGCGCCGTTTTTCCTCACGCAGGCAGTTCTGCCCTTGCTGCGCGCGGCGAGCGGCTGTGTGGTGAACATCGTTTCCGCAGGAGCCTACGAGCCGTGGTCGCGGCACATTCCCTACAACATTTCCAAAGCCGGTGCGCATATGCTGACACGGGCATTGGCCAAGGCGCTTGCGCCGGATGTTCGCGTCAACGGTATCGCTCCCGGCATCATTCTCATGCCGGAAGAGGAGGAGCGCGAGCACATCCCGGCCACGCGTTTCCCGTTGCAGCGTTACGGCACGGCGGTGGATATTGCCGAGGCCGTTCTCTTCCTCTGCGAACGCGCTCCGTATATTACCGGCCATGTGCTTCCCGTTACCGGTGGAGCCCCCATGGACCGCTGAACAGCACCGCAGGCAGTATCACGAACAGAAGGCAACGCCATGTCCGACCAACCGATCAAAGCCTACAAGGATCTCGATTTTCTCAACAGTCCGGATGCGCGCATCATTCGCATGCTCGCCGAGTATCTCGAGCCCCAGCGCCGCCTGCGACGCCAGCACATTCAGGATACGATTGTGTTTTTTGGTAGCGCGCGTCTGCGCTCGCTCGAGGAAGCGCAACGCGAAAAGGATGACGTGCTGGAAGCCATTCGGCAGTCGGGAAAAAAGAAAACCCCGTCGCATCTGCTCGAGCAACTGCAGCGCGCGGAATCCCTCGTCAGTACCTCACGCTACTATGAGGATGCGGTGGAGCTTGCCCGCTTGTGTACCGAATGGTCGCTGACGCTGGAAAAGCAGCGCTTCGTTATCTGCTCCGGAGGCGGCCCCGGTATCATGGAAGCGGCGAATCGCGGTGCGCATCTCGCCGGAGGCAAATCCATCGGACTCAACATCAGCTTGCCCTTCGAACAATTCGCCAATCATTACATTCCGCCCGAGCTGAACTTTGAATTCCACTACTTCTTCATGCGCAAATTCTGGTTCGTGTATCCCGCCAAGGCGCTGGTGGTGTTTCCCGGCGGCTTCGGGACCATGGACGAGATGATGGAAATCCTCACACTCGTGCAGACGCGCAAGTTGCGCAAGGATGTGTTCATCGTGTTGTATGGCGGCGAGTTCTGGAACAAGGTCATCAACTTTCAGGAACTGGTGCGTTTTGGCGTGATCAGTCCGGAGGATCTGGACCTGTTCAAGACTTGCAATACTCCCAAGGAAGCATTTAATTACCTTCGCAAAAATCTGACGGAAAGGTATCTTACGAAATGACTCCGTCCCGCGAACTGTATGCCCTGTATCAACTGCTCGACGATCAGCAAGCCTCCGTGCAGAAGGCCGTGCGTGATCGCATTCTCGAACTCGGCGAGGACGCCGTGTCGGGTCTGCGCGAGTTGACGGAAATACACGGTGACATGCATCGCGATCTGGTGGACGAGTTGGTGAACGACATACGCATGCAGGCGGTGTTGCGGCGCTTCGCCGGTTTTTCCGACGACGACGGCAGCATCGATCTCGAAGAGGGTGTGTTGGCGATCTCCAAATTCGGCCATCCCGAAGTGGACATTTCGCAGTACCGCAGGCGGCTCGACGATATGGCGGCGGACATTCGCATACTCGCCGGCACGCGGGCCGCTCCGCTGGACACCTTCATGAAAATGCGCAGCTACCTGTTCAGCGACCTCGGCTACATCGGGAACAGGGAGGATTACTACAATCCCAACAACAGCTTCCTGACCAAGGTTATCGACTACCGCAAGGGTATTCCCATCACCTTGTCGGTGTTGATGATGCTGCTCGGCCGCCGCCTCGATTTACGCCTAAACGGCATCGGCATGCCCATGCATTTTCTGGTGCAGTACGACGACGGTTCGCGCATGTTTTTTGTGGATGCCTACAACAGCGGCATCATCATCACCCGCGACCAGTGTCGCCTCATGCTTTCCTCCTCCGGCATCAAGCTCACGCCGGAAATGCTCGCCGCCGTCACCACGCGCGATATACTCGAGCGCATGTGGCGCAACCTTTACCTCGCCTATCAGCAGCAGTCCGACGACACGGAAGCCGCACGCGTCGGACAGATCATCAGCTTCCTCAATCCGGATTTCAAGGTAAACAATGCCATGGATGAAGGAGACGAAGACGAGGAAGAGGATTTCTGATCTCCCTCGCCAGTTCACGGCCGCTGTTCGAGAAAATCTTCTCAAATTCTTTCATTTCTGGCGCAACACTGTGGCGGAGCCCCCGTACATGATCCTGTTGCTGTTTCGAGGATCACATGTACACGCACAAGACCATTACCAACACAGAAGCTCTTCCCATCACCTACTCCCTCTGCGCCAAAGGCGCCGATTCCTCCACCTACTACGCCGATGTCGCCCGCTTCACGAATGAAGTGTTGCAGCTTGCGTCGAAATCCATCGATCCGCTGCTGGACCGCTGGAGTGAATGGATTGCGGAGGAAGAGCGCGAAGCCCCACGCGACTACCGTGAATACTTGTTCGATGCCCTGACGCTTGGGGTGCTGTGGCGTATTCACTGCGCGAAGGCGCAGAAGGTGCCGGCCATGGTGTGCTGTCTGCTGGTCAAGCTGTACAATCTGCGTCGGGCGCATCCCTCGCTCAAGCACCGCGTGGATCCGCTGCGCGGAGTGCTCGCCGGCCATTTCCTCGTGAGCACACGGGAATTGCCGCCGGTCGACGGCGTGCCCTGCCTGTTTCGCCTGCGCAAACTGCTGCTGTACCTCGAAGCCACGGGCGAGTATCGTGAAGAAGAGAAGCGTCTGCATCTGCTGGTCGATTTTCTCGGGGATTGCGATGCAGTGGAACGTGAATGGCATCTCGAAAATCTGCTGGCCTTCTCGGCCACGGTGGTCGATCTCTCCATGCGACGTCTCGGTGCCTACACCGCCGAGGTGGAGCGCTGGTTGCGCGTGTCCGCGCCCGAACATCGCTGGCGCGAGGATGCGCTTCTCGTCGCGCGCAAACGGGAAGAGTACCATCTCGGCATGCTCGGGGCGGAGCTGATGAACCGTTCCTTCGCATCCGAGTATCGCGCGACCTCAGCGCGCGCGGTGTTGCTGCCCGCCTGCATGCGCGGCGCGCACGCTGCCACCTGCAAAGCCCGTAAAGTGGATTTGGACATGCTCTGCACCGGTTGCTCCGCGACTTGCAATGTCAACCGCATGCGTGAGCGCTGCGCCGCCGAGGGAGCCAGCGTGCACATTATTCCACACTCCAGCGATTTCACGCGCTGGTTGCGGGATTGGGCGAAAGGTCGGGATCTCGGTGTGGTGGGTGTGGCCTGCGTGCTACATCTGATCACCGGCGGACTCGAACTGCGCGCCGAGGGTATACCCGCGCAATGCGTGCTGCTCGACGGCTGCGGCTGCTCGGGTCATTGGGATCCGGCGGGCCGGGAGACCACGCTCAACGCGGAAACCTTGCGTGACGTGCTCCGTTCGTGACGCCATGCCGCAGAAGTGACATCACCTCTGGTGGCTTGCTCGTGCTTTGCGCTCGCTCCCTCATCGCATCGCCGCACTGAAGCCGCGTCATCCGGCGGCGAATCGAAGCGATTTCCACAATTCAATCCTGCACGCAGCGCCGCACTGGCGGCGCCGGACAACGGAGTACATTCACCGTTGTTTTTACCCACCGCTCGCTGGCGCTGTCACATGCATCGCGCTTGGTATTCGTGGCGCAGTTCTCCTTCATCGCATGGTCCGGGGGCGCGTGCTACGCGCATCAGGGTGTGCGCGACGTCCCGTATTCCTCGATCAAACTCGAAGCATCCCAGCCGCTGTCCTTGTCTCTGCCAAGCTGATCCATTTCCTCGGACATCAATATTTCCAGATCGGCGATACGCTGGCGTGCGCCATGGAGCAGGGACTTGGAGTCCTTGCGCATGACAGCCAGTTCGCGCACGTAGCGCTCGTCGTGCTTGCGGAAGGTGTGCGTGGCCCGATACAAGGCGAAGCGGCGGTGACCCAGCGCGGCCAGTACATCTGCACCCATGCGCAGAGAGGCGTCCAGCGTTTCACGATAGACATCCTCCACACCGAGATCGAGCATGTCGTACGAGTCTCGCCACCCGCGGGTGCGCGCGATGATGCGGAGCTGCGGATAATGCCTGCGTACGGTTTCCGCAATCTCGTATCCCTTGTCGGGATCGTCCACGGCGATCACGATCAGCCGTGCGGAGGCGGCTCCCGCCGCGTGCAACAGGTCGTGGCGTGACGCGTCGCCATAGTACACGCGGAGACCGAGTTTGCGCAGCAAATCCACATTGTCGGGATCAATGTCCAGATATGTGGCCTGCACGCCGTGGGCCTGCAGGAAGCGACCGATAATGCTGCCCACACGACCGAAGCCCGCGATGATCACCGGGTTCTGCTCCTCGATGACATCGGCCTCGCGCTCGCCAGCCTGTTTCGTGCCGAAGCGCGGCAGGAGCAGACGCTCGTTGAGCATCATCAGCAGGGGTGTCAGGGCCATGGACACCGCGACAGCAGCCACGAGCGGACTGGCGGTGTCGGTTCCAAGCACGCCGTTCTGCGTGGCGTAGGAGAACAGAACGAAGGCAAATTCGCCGCCTTGCGCCAGGGAGAAGGTGAACAGGAGGTTGTTGTCGGTCGACAAGCGAAAGACCGCACCGGTGATCCACAGCACCAGCAGCTTCACCACGATCAAGCCGAAGACCAAGCCCGTGATGAGTCCCGGTGAATGCTGTATCAGACGAAAATCAATGGACGCGCCAACCGAGAGAAAGAACAATCCGAGCAGCAATCCCTTGAAGGGTTCGATATCGGTTTCAAGCTCATGTCGATATTCGCTCTGCGCCAGCACTACACCGGCGAGAAAGGTGCCCAGTGCCGGGCTGAGACCCACGGCGGACATGAGCACGGCGATGGCGATGACCAGCAGCAAGGTGGCGGCGGTGAACACCTCACGCAGCCGCGTCCGCGCCAGGAGGCGGAAGGCGGGATTGATGGCGTAGCGTCCCGCGAGAATGATGGCCGCGATCACCCCGAGCACCACCAGTGTCTGTCCCCACACGGGGAGATCAGCCAGAATGTTGCCGCCATGTCCCGCCTCGGATTGCGCACTCGCAGGGGCGAGACCGGGAAGGGCGAGCAGTGGAAACACAGCGAGAATGGGAATGACGGCGATATCCTGAAACAGCAGAACGGAAAAGGCGCGTTGTCCACCGTCGGTGGGGAGCAGACCTTTTTCGTTGAGAGTCTGCAACACGATGGCCGTGGAGGACAGAGCGAGCGTGAAGCCGATCGCCAGTGCACTTTGCCATGGCAGTCCCGTGAACACGCCCAGCAGCAGTACCAGCGCCGCCGTGCCGGCTACCTGCATTCCTCCCATGCCCATGATTGGAGCGCGGAGTTTCCAGATTTTCGCGGGCTGCAACTCCAGGCCGATAAGAAATAGCATCATCACCACGCCGAACTCCGCGAAGTGCATGACGTCCTGGCCCTCGGTACCGATGAAGCCGAGCACGAAGGGACCGATGATAACGCCCGCGAGGAGATAGCCCAGCACGGAACCGAGTCCGAGCTTTTTTGCAATGGGAACAACCACGACCATGGCGGCGAGGTAGACCAATGCCTGAAAAAAGAAGCCGCCTTCATGCATGCCGCACCTCGTTGTCGTCGTGGAGAAGGTCGTGAAGGATATCGGGGGACTTGAGTGTATCCAGCATCCGCATGTGTTGCAGCTCGATGCGTTCGTCGCGCAGTGCGGTGAGCAGCGTGCGGTAGCAGCGCGTGTGTTCGAGTACTGCCTCGGGTGTGACGACATGCGTGCCATGCACCACGAAAGGTGGCAGGTAGAGCATGCCGCACAGCCGCGCGGTTTGTTCGAGCGGGGCGAGCAATTGCCTGATGGTGAAGCGATTATACCCTTCGGTGGAGTAGGCCTCCTGCCGTCCGCCCGTGCTGATGGCATTCATGAACAGCTTGCCTCGCAGAGCGGTGCCGGCACTGCCATACGCCCAGCCATGTTCCAGAACCAGATCCTGCCACTCCTTCAGCAGTGGGGGCGTGCTATACCAGAAGAATGGATGATGAAACACGATGATATCGTGCTCCAGCAACAGTGCCTGCTCGTGGCGCACATCGATGTCGTGCGCGGGATAGCGTTCGTAAAGATCGTGCACGGTCACGCCATTGAGATCGATCACGCCATCAATGAGGTGAGTATTAACACGGGATTTTTGCAGCGCCGGATGCGCGAAAAGTATGAGAATGCGTTTCATGGCAGCCCGGAATGGGTTCGCGCGGGGACAATGTCCCTTGCGCACGGTGGAAATGGATGATTCGAACCTTGAGTAACATTCCACTTCGCCGCCGCGTTCCGCAGTGTGCAACGACGTGTCCCAACGCGTGGTGTTTGACGAGGATTGCGGAGGCCGTAGCTTGAAGCTGTGTTTCGAGAATCTCCCACGAAATCCCATGCGTCTGAATCTCGCTCTCGTGCTGCTGTCCCTTCTCTGCATGTACCTCTGCGCAGGGCTCTTGCCCGCCAGGGTCGCGGTTCATTTTTCCTTCAGCGGTATCCCCGACGGGTGGTCGAGCCGCACGGAGTTTCTGGTCCTGTTCGCGGCGCTCATTCTCTTCCTGCCCGCGCTGATGCTTGGTATCGCCTGGGCCATCAAGGTACTGCCCACGTCCATGATCAACATGCCCAATTCCGACTACTGGCTCCTACCCGAGCGCAAGGAAGAGGCCTTTCGACGCATACAGTCCGTGCTTCACGCCATTGCCGCCACAACAACATCGCTGCTGCTCTTCATGTTCATTGCCACGGTGCATGCGAATCGGCAAGAGGAGGTGCGTCTCGCCTCGTGGTCCTGGCTCGGCATGGCGGTGTATTGCGTTGCGATGGCGCTCATAGTAGCGCGGATGTATCGCGTTTTTCGATTGCCGCCACAAACGTGAGGCAGTGCTGCCGATCAGGAGAAAAGCGTCGCGGCCGTTTCAGTGGTGATGCATCGAAACGGCCGCGTCGGATCTATGTCGAGGGTATGGGATTACTGCGGGGACCAGGGGTAGTTGTTTCGTGGTACGCTGTGCGACCCGGTACTGCGAGTGACGAGGTCCATGGTAAATGAGAGTGCCTGATCCGGTTTTTGAAGGTAGGGTTCGACCACCACGATGCGATACTCGGCTTGCGGCAGATCGGTCACCGCGACTTCCAGATCGTAAAGGCACAGACAGTTGCATTCGGCGCTGCTCTCGCGTTCCACCAGCGTGATCAGATGTTCCTCGATATCCACATCCACGGAGATGGTGCCCGGGCAGCAGTTGAACGCGGCATTGATGTGGGTCAGGTGCAAGGTTTTCGTCGCCGCATCGTATCGGTACTGCATATCACTGCTCGATGCGTTGAATGTGACACCTTCGCCCGCCGCTCCACTTTTGCAGGCGCTGGCGGAGACGAGCTTGCCCGCGGGGTTGGTGTCGCCGCCGCTTTCATGTGGAGTGACAGCGGTGGTTTCGTTGTCGCAGGCCACGAAGGGGAGGCCTAAAAGAAAAGCAAGCAGAAAAATATGTATGTGTTTCATTGTCGCCTCCTGTATTCATTCCCGACACCTGCGTGTGTACGGTGTCGCATGGTCGATGGTGGCGTTCCGGCCGGGAACACAGAAGAGACAGACGAAACCGCCGGAAGTTACTCTGCGTTGAAAAAGATTCTCCGCGTGTGTACTTGTGGAAAGCAGCAGCACCAGCGATGGCAACAGTGTGCGGCGGCTACGTGCTGGTTCGAGTTAGAAAGGTGAAGCCGCGCGCCGGCATGATTGAAGCAGGCGCGGATGTGGCCGATGCGGGAAATCGCGATGTGGTGAAGCGTGAAAGGCTGCTGTGCTGCGGCGCGCTTCAGCAACGAGTTGACCTCAGGGCGCAACGGCTGCCGTGAGCGTGTTCAGGGCGTCGAGCACGTCCGGTACATCTATGGCACGCATGCAGCGGAAATGTCCTCGCGGACAGGAGGCGCGGCCGATGAACGTGCAGGGTCTGCAGGCGAGATCCTGCACTTCGAGAATAGAGGCGGGGCTGTTGTAGGGAAAGAAGCCAAACTCGCGCACCGTGCTGCCAAACAGCGCCACGACGGGACGCCGCACCGCGGTGGCGAGATGCATCAATCCGCTGTCGTTCGCCACCACGGCCGTGCAATGCTCCATGGCGGCGGCGGTTTCGAGCAGCGAAAACTCGCCGCAGTATTCAAACACCGCTGGCCGAACATGCGCTGGCAGCGCCTCGCGCAGTCCCGCGTCCTCCTTCGCACCGAAGAGCAGCACCTGTTGGCCTCGTTCAGCCAGCGCGCCTGCAAGAGCGGCATAGCGTTCGCGTGGCCAGCGTTTGGTGAAATGCCGGGCTCCGGGGCAGAGTCCAATCAGGGCACGCGAGCTGTCAACTCCGTCGAGGCGGAAGCGCCGTTCCACGGCGTGCCGAGTCTCGGAAGAGAGGAAAAGCTCGGGACCGTCCGCGTCGGCGCGCACACCATAACGTGCGGCGGTTTCGATATACCGCTCGGACACGGGAACAACCGGACCATAGAAATTCGCATGCAAGCCGACGAGAAGCAGGCGCCGAAGCGATCGCTTGTTGACATGATGCATGTTCGCGCTCAGTCCATTGCGCACGATGCGCGTGCGCAAATGGTTGTGCAGATCGAACACCGCATCGTAATGCACCGCGTTGAGCGAGAGATTCAACGCCTCCAATCCACGCCGACCCTCGGTGACATCCACCGTGATCAGTCGATCGATGAACGGGTTGTCGCGCAACAATTCCGCGTATTCGTTGCGCACGACGTAATGCAATGCACAATCGGGGTGCCGACGCTTGAAGGCGCGCAGGAATGGTGTGGTGAGAATGATATCACCGATTGAACTGAGTCGAAGTACGAGAACGGTGTGCAGTGCGTGTGGTGTCATGAGTGCTTGCGAGCGAATACCGTCCTTAAAGGTACACAGCGAAGAAACGCGCTCCAATGGAAGTGGTGAAACGAAACCGCCGATCCGGTCGGGATCGGCGGGGAGGACAGGGAAGGCGGTTCGCGTTTATTTGAAAATGCGAATGGTCGATGCCATGAGCGTGTACTCCGTGTGACCTTCGGTCACCTGTTCGCCGCTGCCCGGTTTGGCATCGTCGGCCATGTGTTTGGCTTCGTCCAACGACAGCTCCACCTTTTCCATAACTCCACGCACCAGAACGCGTTTGTTGGCCGAATCGGTGGGGACGTAGTACTCGTGATCCTTGGTACGGACACGCACGGTCAATTCACCTTCGGCAATGACGAGCCAGCAACCGCTGTGCTGACACACTTCGGCGATACGGCCTTCGATGGTGAATTCCTTCTGCTGTCCGCTGCGGAACAGATCGAGCGCCTCGGGAAGCGCCATGGACGCGCCGGGCTCGCCCATTTCCTCACCGAATTCCTCGAACTCCGGCGTGCTGACCACGGGCTCGGAGAGGCGTTTCACTTCAGCCTGCTCCTGCGCGTGAACAAGGAAGGGGAGGAAGAACAGCAGGGCCAGGATGGAAAGGTGTTTCATGATATCTCCAGATTGATGTTTGCGAATATCATAAAAAAATACGCAGTTCACGGGCGCGTGGCAAGGGGAATCGAGTTCATACCGTTCGCGTTGCCTGTCTGTGGGAGGGAGCATGTTGAGCCTCAAACGGGTGCGGTCGTTCCTGCGTGCATGCGTGATTTTCTGGATTGCACGGAAAGGTGCGTACAAGTATTTTGATCACTTCGCTCGCGCCACAAGGTGTGTGCGATGCTGTTGCAACTACAAGGAGGAATGATGACTGATCATACAGCACAGCCCGGAAAGGGTTACGGACAACGGTGGCGAATCCTCGGTTGGGGCTTTGGAGCACTGTTGCTGCTGGCGCCGTTGGTGGCCATGCAATTCACCGACGAAGTTCAGTGGAGTGTGGGGGATTTCGTCATCGCTTCGGCGTTGATTCTCGTCACGGGTGGGACGTTTGAGTTGCTGGCGAAAAAACTGCCTGATCGCTCGTGGCGTGCGGCGGTGGGACTGGCGCTTCTCGGTGGCTTTCTTCTGCTTTGGATCAATGGAGCAGTGGGGATTATCGGGAGCGAGGATCACGACGCGAATATGCTGTATCTGGTCCTGCTCGCCGCTGGTGCGCTCGGGGGATTGTTTGTACGCTTCCAGCCCCGGGGCATGCAACGCGTGCTCATCGGCATGGCGGCGTTTCAGATCGCGATCGCCGTACCCGCATTGCTGTTGGGATGGGGAGCTTCGGGTCCGATTTGGCCACGCGATTTGTTGGGGTTGACGCTGTTTTTCGCCACGCTGTGGCTCGCAGCGGCCATTCTGTTTCGTCACGCCGCGCGCGCGGAAGCCGACCGCGGCATTCCGCACCATTCCTGATTGTCGCAAATACACGCCCCGCCGAGCAGCTGGATGGCGGGGCGTTCACCCCTTCCGATCACATCCATCATGAAACAGTCCATACTTCCCTTGGTAGCGCTCGGCTTGTCACTCGCACTGCTCGTGACGAATATCGTCGTGGAGAGCGAACCGGGCGCGGTGCCGCTGCTCTGTGTCGCCGCATCCGCCGCCTGGCTCATCCTTGCGCGCCGCCGGAAGCGGGGTTGAGAGGGCTTCGCAGACCCGGAGTACACGAAGCGCTTCGCGAACACGGAGGGCAGGGAGAAATCACGGCCAGTGTCTCGACGTTTGACACACATCATGCGCGCCGGCGAGGTTGGCGTTGCTCACACGCCCGCGCTTGTGTATCTTGATCATTCAGGCTCCGTCATCACGATTTCATTTCCCACGACACGCATTCCATGACACAGCAATTCGAAGCTCTCGATAGACCCACCGTTCCGGAACTGGATGCCATTCTCGGTCAACCGTTTCACGTACTCGACGATGGATTCATCCGTGTGGTGGATTACATGGGCACGGACGCTTCCATTGTGCAGGCCGCACGCGTCTCCTATGGCAAGGGCACGAAACAGTTGCGGCAAGACGCCGGCCTGATACGCTACCTCATGCGCCATCACCACACCACACCGTTCGAGATGTGTGAGCTGAAGCTGCACGTGCGCGTACCGATGGATACCTGGCGGCAGTGGATACGGCATCGCAGCGCGAATGTGAACGAGTATTCGACGCGCTATTCCATTGCCATCGATGCCGCCCAACGCACGTCCGCGGAGCAATGGCGTTTGCAGGCGGTGAGCAATCGCCAGGGGAGCGAGGGTTTTGCCGATGCGGAACTCGGCGAACGCCTCAGCGCTGGAGAGTTGGATTTGCAGGAGCATGCGCGCAGGGTGTACAACGAGCGCATCAATCTGGGTATCGCCCGCGAGCAGGCGCGCAAGGATCTCCCCCTCGCCACCTACACCGAGGCCTACTGGAAAATCGATTTACACAACCTGCTGCATTTTCTCCACTTGCGCATGGACGCGCATGCGCAATTCGAGATTCGCGAATACGCGCGCATCATCGGCTATGAGATCGTCAGCCGCTGGTGTCCACTCGCCTGGCAGGCTTTTCTCGACTATCGCGTCAATGCGTTGGAGATGACGCGCATAGACAGCGATATCATTGCCGCGCTCGCCACGGGCGACAGCGAGCGCGCCATAGCCCTGGCTCGGGAGTACGAACTGTTACCTCCGGAAGGGGAAGCAGTGAAACGCAACATGGAACGCGAAGAACTCGAGTCCAAATTGCGGCGTCTTGGAATGCGCATTCCATGGCCGGTTGCGGACGCGGCTGAATAGAGCTGCAATCCACCCACAGCATCTCGTGACATCCACCTCGGCGCTCAGTGTCGGGCGGTACTGGCGATGAGTTCGCCTTCGCCGTCCACGAGCAGCAACAATGCGGTTCCGGCGGGCAGTCGAACGTCGTCGCTGAACGACGGTTTCCGCAGCCGGACGGTGATACGGCAATCGTCGGAACGCTCGGAAATCAGCGTGATGAGTGTGCATCGCTCGAAGGCCGACACGAGTGCAAGCACGCCCGGCGTGGACGGTTGCAGGGTGAGAGGGGCATGTAGATCCGCCTTATCCATGGCGTAGCGGTACAATGCGACGATGGCGGCGGGATTGTCCGATAATTCCACCGGCACGGGGCACCATAAGAGCCGACCCTCGCCGAGACGCGTCTCCACGAGTTCCACCACTTCCGCCTCGCGAGGGGATTGTGTATCGATACGCTGGAGATCTTCTCCACGATAGCCGCACACATGGACTTCGTCATCGATACGAATTGTTTCGTAGGGCGACACCGGACGAATACGCATCCCTGCACGGAGCCGTGTGCTGCGGGACAGTTCACGCCAGTGTTCATCTCTGTCAATGACGCCGGTCACCAGTATAGTCGCGCCGGAGCGCACCGCCTCGAGCAGCCGTGACCACGCCTCCTCGCTGAAGCTGGAGGGATGCGGAAGCAGCAGAAGTCGTGCATCCGTGAGCGAAGCATGCAGACGCTGCTCGCTCATCGCACGCACGGGCAGGCGGCATCCGTAGGCCAGCGCGCGCAGTGCGGCCTTGCTTGCGCGCACCGCCGTGCCGCGCACAGAAAACTGATTCGCATGCGGGAGAATGAGCACGGTATGCTCGTTGCGTCGCCCGCGAAAATGCGCATGATGTTTTCCGATAAAAGCGTTCAGACGCCGCAGGACGTCGTACTCGGGCTTGGCGCTGCCGTCCGCGCGCAGCGCGCCGATGGCGGCTTCATTGTCGGACGGCATCCAGGGATTGCTGTTCCACAGCCAGTGCACATAGCCGATGCTGCCAGCGCCGAGACTCACCGTCAGTTTGCGCTCCAGCAGTCGGGCCACCTCCTCCTCGCTGCGCCAGGGCAGTCCATCCGCGCGTTCGTACATCATCACGCCGCTTTCCTGTACCAGATGCGCCTTGCCGGGAGCGCGGGTCACGATACTGTCCCAGAGGATATCGTCGTTGAACCACCAGTTGTGTATGCTGCCGATATCCACGGCGGGGGCGAAGAACATGGGACTCGGCCTGTCCATGGTGCCGCCTTCGTCCTGTCCCACCATCACCAACTGCGCCCCGCCGCCGGTTTCGGCGATGACGGCGCGCAGAGCGAGCGCCCAATCGGTGAAGGCCTGCTGCGCGAAGAGGCGGTACTCCATCGCCTTGAGCGGACGGCGGTCACTGAAGAGATGCGCATCCTCAAACTCATCGAGACGGGGAAGGGCGCCGTATTCACCGGTATCGGAACGCCAGAGATCGCCCAACACGCGCTGCAATTGCTCGGGGTTGCCATTGCTATGGCGCGCGGTCAGCCATGCGCGCCATGCCTGTTCCTCCCAGGCGTCGTAGTTGGGACGACATTGCCAGAGCCGCGATGGCGAGCAGAACGAGGGCTCGTTGATCAGATCCCAGATCAACCAATGCACGTTGCGCATGCGTCGCACGAATGCGGCGATGAAAGCGCTCTGTGCCGCCACTGCGCGTGGATCGAGGTAGGGATTCGCTCCGCCCCAACTTTCGGGGAGGAAGGCGAAGAAGGAGAAAATAACAACAATGCCGTGGCGCGCGGCGACATGCACGAAGGCCTCGAAGGCGCGCAACACACCTTCGTCCACGGCGCCGCTGTCGAACATGATGCGACGCCAGCCAGTCCATATTCCTGTGCGTACCAGATTCACACCGCTTGCGCGCATGGCCGCGAAATCGCTGTCCCATTGCCATGGATTGGGATCGAAAAGAAAACTCCGCTGCACATCGCCAGCCATGTACGAGGTGCCGGCAACGACGAAGGGCGTGTCCCCGCGCCACAACATTTCATCGCGCACGCGCAGTGGCGGTGCGGAGCGGAGCAAAGCCTCGTCGCGTACGACGAAGCCGCCGTGGGATATCAGCGCAACGCTGCCCGCACCATCGCGCAGCGTGCATCCAACGCGCAGTTCATACAACCCCGGGATGGTCAGACGCGTCCCGAAGCGCACGCCAACCGCGCTGCCCCCGAGCGCGGCGCTCCATTGCGCGCGCTGCCGCTGCGCCTCGATCAGCGTTCCATCATGAAGCAGTTCGACAAGGACTTCCGCGTCGCCTTCACGTCGGGGTCGATCAATACGGATCGTTGCCTCAGGAATGTCGCCCTCGGCCAGGGTTGCGAACGTTGAGGAGGCGCGCAACTCGACGGCGCCGCTTGCCGCAATCTCCACCAGCCGTGCGACCGCGTCACTGCCCGGAGCGGTGTCGCCTGTGTACCAGATCCAGCGCGCACCGGCGTAATCGCCCAGAAGCCAGTCCAGCATGACAACTGGTGCGACGAGTACGGTGCCGTCTTCATGCCGACCGTGTACCAACGCGGTCACGCGCGCGTCGCGTGGGCCGCTGCTGCCATCCTCGTTCGCGATATGCTTGCTGTTGGACAGGCGAAGGGCCATGCCGCGGGCCACGCGGGGAGAGATCGAAGCGGCGATATCGTCCATGCCTTCGAAGCCCGGGTTACCCGTCCACTCCGCGACTTCGTCACAGGGCAACTCCATGCTCTGCGTGATGCGCAGATGGCGATGCCAGGCCGTCCGTCGCGGAGTCAGCGTCCAGCCGCCGCCATTCCATCGTGCCGGCACGGCCAGCGGTGTGCCGCCGATATTCACCCAGCAGCCGCCTGCCTGCAGATAGCCCAGCAGCAGTGCGCCATACTCCTCGGGAAAAGCGGAGCCGTGCATGGTGAGCAGCACGTCGATGTTGGAGGGGACGAGTGCCCTGACGCGCTCGGGTGTCGACAGCTCGATGATGTCGCAGGAGCGCAGCGCAGTGCGCAGGGCTGCGGTGTCTGTAGCGGCGCAATCGACGGTGGGGAAGGCGGGATCGTGAAACAGTCCGACCCGCAGGCGCAGCTGACGTTGAGGGCGTGCTTCCGCGTTGCTTGCAGTTGCCAGGGAGGGCATGGCCGCTCCAGCGAGCAGAATGCCGCCGCTTTTCAGGAAATCGCGTCGACTGTGTTCCACCGCCATGGCTTGCCCTCCGTTGCTGTGTGTGACCGGGGTGATCTATCGAAGCATGCGCTCAGCGAGTCGCAGTACCTGTTCCGCCACATTGATTGTGTAACCATTTACTGCATACACAATGCGGCCGTCTCCATCAAGCAGCACGATCAGCGGACGGCGGAACGCACCCGGGAGTGCGAGTTGTTCCGCCACTTCGGCGAGCAACGCATCGGCGCGGTCGGACATCCAGATGGACCTTTCGGGGAAGGCGCTCGCGTGTCGTGCCCGCACAGCTTCGAGCGCGGCTGATGGAGAGGCCGCGAGTAGTACCGCGCCGCCCCAGGTGTCGAATTCTTCGCGCAGTGCACGGAATGAGTTCACCGCGTGCGTTACCGGCTCACTTGCCGCTTCCAGATAAACGAGCAACGCACCCTGTCGAGGCAACGAGGGCAGGTGCTCGGGTTGTACCGTGCCGAGCAGGTTGATCACATCGCTGCGTTCGCGCAGGCGCAAGGAAACCCGCGTCTCCTTTTCCTTCGCCACAGCGAAATGCGTCACTTCCGCGAGAACTGTGCCATCAGGCTGTCGATTGCCGGTGAGCAGCATGTAGCTTCCGGTGTCCAGTGGAATGCTGGCGGGCAACGTGGCAAGCCGTGCATCGCCTTCGAAATCCAGGAGACGCGCCTGACCATCGCGGATACGGGAAATGGTATAATGCCGCGTGTACTCCGGAGGACTGCCGGACGACACAGTGGCGGGCAGCAAGGTCACGGTTCCGGTGGTGCTGGCGACGGCGTTGCCATCCGCACGCACATCCATCCAGGTGCCCTCGTGAAAGAACTGGGGAATCATACGGGCCATGTCCATGCGTGCCGGTATTCCCAAGGCGCGCGCGGCGGCAACGAACAACACATCGCGTGAATGCGTATCCACCCGTTTGCACAGCAGAGCGCGCTCCGGAGCGATGGGGACGCGTGCCCAATTGCTGCTGTCGACGGCAATGCTGTCGGCGATCCAGCGTGCAAGCAAGCGAGGATCCGCGCGATACGCGTAGGCCTCGGCGGCGAAATGCCGTGACAACGCCACGCGCCACGCCGACGGGTGCTCATGCGCAATGCGGGGATTGAGGACGTATTGCTTCCATTGCTCCATGTTTGTGATCCGTTCTCGCCGGACATGGCGCGCGTGATCCAGCAGCACCGAGGCAGGCGTGTCCCGCAAGTCCTTGTCTGAAATCACGTGGAGCAGCGCCAGCGGTTGGGGCAGGGCCTCGCGCGTTGCGCTGTCGAGAAAGGCGAGCAGTTCGCGCCAATTGCCACGCGCGGCGTGCACGAAATGCCAGACAGAATCCGCCGGGAGTCCCAAGCGCAGCGCGGCACGCGCGCATCCTGTGGAATCAATGAAACCGCGCTCATAGGACGCGCGCAGGCTATCATCCCGCTGTACGCGCCGTGCATGCGCGTCGGCCTCGGGATGCTCGGAGGTGGCGGGCAAGCGTACATCTCTCGGAGGCACGAGGTCGTACTCTTGCGAGGTGCCCGGCGGAACTCCGTCGCCCAGGACGAGCTGCACGCTGTCGCGCGAAGCCGGAAGCAGCGCCGTTGCATAGCTTCCTCTGTGACGGGCCCAGAGGAACACGTCGCCATGACCGGTGCGGAAGTCGCACCACCCTTGCGCATCGCTACGTGTGGCGGCGATGGGGAAGAGTTCCGCGTAATTGTAGATGCGGAATTCCACCACCGCATCCGCCACGCCACGTCCTTCGTTGTCCAGCACACGTACATGCACATCGCGTGTGCCGGTGTACATGTCGAGCGTGTTGATGCGCGTGGTCCACGTGTCGCGCGCGAGCACGGGTTCAGGCCCGTGATACTTGCCATGCACTGTTGTGGCGGTGAGCATGGCGCGCAACACGGGTTCGGAAAACCAGGCCATGTCGAGATCGGGTTCGGGTTCGCAGGCGCCGAGGTAATGCCAGGATCCATCCACCCACAACTCCACCCAGGCGTGATTGTCATCCACATGCGCCCACCGTGGTGTGTAGCATTGCCGGGCGGGAATGCCCACAGCGCGCAGGGCGGCGACGGCGAACACCGATTCTTCGCCACAGCGACCGAAGGCCGTGCGCAGTGTGGCGAGGGGAGATGATGTGCGGGCATCGCTGGGCCGGTACGTAACATGCTCTCGGCACCAGTGATTCACTTCCAATGCCGCGCGTCGCATGTCCATTCCATGAATGCGAGGCAGGAGCATGCGTTGGAACACGGCACGCGCGCTGTCGGTGGCCTCGTTGTTCACGCGGGGAGGCAGCACGAAATGCAGGAACAGCGTGGCGGGTACGCTGCGGCCCCATGGCGTCGCCGAGCGGACGTGCAGGGCGGCTCGTACCTGTTGCAGGAACCATGCGCCGTCATGCGTCGCCAGATCCCAGAGCGGTGCGCTGCCGAAGAGGAAGGCGAGCGCATCGCGCTCCACCGCGTCCGTGCAGGCGTCGTGCACGGAAAACACGTTGCGCTCCAGGCTGGGCAATTGCGCGCGACGCAATGCGAAGGCCTCGCGCACCTCGTCGCGCGTTGCACCGTCATCGAACAGCGGTTGTGCGATCGCCGTCCCGCCGAATAGGAAAAAAAACAGTACGAGGAAAAAATCCCGTTTCATGCGCGTTCCACATTTTTCCAAGACGTAGCGGCGTTCACGCCATTTTGTCGAAACCGTGAGTGAGGAAGCAAAAAGCACATCATGCGCGCTCCACGGATTTCCACGAGAGGGCGGCGTTCACGCCATTATGTCGAGACCGTGAGTGAGGAAGTAAAAAGCACATCATGCGCGCTCCACGGATTTCCACGAGAGGGCGGCGGCGCCCAGCACGGCCGCGTTGCGATCCATCAAGGCGGAGCGCAACAGCCGCACACTGCCTTTGAGAATGGGCAGCATGCGCGCTTCCATTTCGCGTTGCGTGGGTTCGAAAAGCAGTCGTCCAGCGCGTGCCAGGCCGCCAAAAAGGATGAAGGCCTCGGGACTGAACAGTGCGGCGGTGTTGGCCAGTGCCGCACCGAGAAGGGAG
>DAOSDL010000001.1:91510-292391 GCA_035362335.1 Bacteroidota bacterium | reverse complement strand
GCACCATTTTCATTCTCCCGGGTGTGACGAAGGAACATGAATGACTGTGGTTTTGGCCTCAGGCATAACACGCGCCATTTGGAAACCGCCAGCACATGACCGCTCGAAAAAAAATGCGGCACGAATCATTCCGTGCCGCACGCGTTTCTTCAGATACCGAGTGTCAGGCCTTCGTCGACTCCGGTACCTCGAGGAAGATCACGGCTCGCGCCTGAGCCGCCTCCACACGCACATCGATACTTGCGTCCATGATGTCGAACATCGGACGCAGCAGCATACGTGCGAATTCGGCCTCGTCCTGCGCCGCCGTCATGCGTTCGCGCTCTGCCGCCGGCAACCATCGCGCCGCATCGGGCAAGGCCGTCAGACCATCGAGACGCAGCCGGATCGCGCAGCGGTTCTCGGTGAGCGACTGCTCCTTCTCCACAACCATTCTGTCATAGCGGATATCCGCATCCCGCAACGCGGCGAGCAGCAGCCGCACCGCATCCGCAATTTTGTCCATATCCGCATGCACGCCGCCCGTCCAGGCATCGGCCGACGCCACCTCGACCGGGCTCGTTGCGGCGGTATCCATGACGGCGGCACGCAACGCATCGAGCAACGATTGTGCATCCTGATCGCGGATATCAAAGCGGAAGTCCGCCATGCGGCGCAGTTCCACTTCGGTCATGCTGTGCAATTCGCGCATCACGCCCTGGGCACCTTCATTGGCCGTAGACACGTAGTCGAGAATTTCCTCGGGCGTGAAATCCGGATTTTGCAGAATCAGTTCGAGGAAGCCAATTACCGACGTCATTTCCATGCGGAAGCGCGTGTTCTGGTCGCGTATCGCCTGTTCCTTGCGCACGTTCTCGCGATCGGTGATGACCGATGCGAGATCGAGAATGGCATTCTTGCGCACGATTTCCTTTTCCGCCAACACAGCATCGGTGATATCGCGGCCGATGCAATACACACGACCATCCTTGCGCGAGGAGGTGATATTCCAATCGATCCAGCGCAATCCGCCTCGCTTGTGCGCGTAGCGGGCCGTGAGGGAAATGGATTGCTCGTCGGGAGCCGTGGAGAGGCGCTCGCGCAGCATATCGCGATCGGCCGGGAACACCACGTCGAGATGGTCCCGCCCCAGAATGTCCGCCACCTCATAGCCCAGCACTTCACGCAAAGCGGGATTCATCGCTGTCCATTTCCATGCGCTGTCCATGGAGCCGATCAAATCGCGCGAGGTGTCCACAATGCGCCGCTGCGACCGAGTCATGCGATCAGCCAGTGCCACAGCCCGCGTCCGGCTGCCGAGCAGCATGAACACGAAGGCGAACAGCAGACCACTGACAATGAGCCCGCCGAACAGCACATAGTAGGGCAGCGAGGCGTTGGCCGCTGCATCCACGCGCGCTGTGGGCATACTCACGATAGTCCAGGCATGCCCGGCGAATTGCAGCGATAGAAGGCGCGCCTGATCTTCGGAGCCGGCCCCCGGCTGCCGGAACAACAGCCGCTGCTCATCGACCTTGTCACCATCGTACACCGATACAGTCACGTAGGCGGAATCCTCCTCCGTACGCACCGCTTCGCGTATCAGAATCTCCGAGGCAAACTCCACAAGACAGAAACCGGAAAGCGCCGCCCGTCGCATCCCCTCATCCGCGTCGCGTGTGTCGCGCGTGTACAACGGGGCGACGATAATCGTGCGCGCCACGCCGGCGGCATCCTTCCGCACCTCTGCGGCGGTGATGCGCCCCGAGGCGCTGGCGGTGCTCAACGCGTCGCGCAGGGCGGCATCGCTGTTGATGTCCGTGCCGAGCCGCGCGATGTTGTCCTTCAAAGGAACGATGTACTCCAGCGGCGCGAAATAAGCGGCCTCGCTGGCGGGAGTAATGGAGAAATTCAGATATTCCAGTCCCTGATTCCGGGCGTACTGCTCGTAGGCGATGCGCTGCTCCTTCGGAATCCACGGAGCATACGCGATCATGGAAATGCTTTCACTCGTGTTGACGGGTACGGTGGCAAAGAGTTCGAACACATCGCGCACCACCTGCACGTTGTTGTCGAACAATCCGATCATGGTGTGCAGCACGGACTGCTTTTCGTCCAGCGCGCTTTGCAGGCGATGTACAAGCGCGGCACTTTCTGTGTCGAACACGGCAGCGCGCTTGGTCGCCACATTCTCCGTCGCCAAACGCATGGCGGCGAAGGTCAACAGTAACGCCAATCCCAGGAGCACGAACGCGGGCCAGGTATGTCGCAGGCCGCTGCCCGTGACGGGCGGCGTGTCGAATTGCCCGGCGTTGCTTGTCATGGCCGAATGTATTCCTGAATTTGAGAAATGAAGGTCCCGGGATTGATCGGCTTCGCGATATGATCGGTGAAGCCGTGATTGAGCAGCCGCTCCTTGTCGCCAGGATTGGCCAGGGCCGTCACCGCGAGCACTCTCAGCTCCTTGCCGTGTTGCAGCGTGCGAATGTAGCTGAGCACTTCCTCGCCGTGCATGCCGGGAAGCATGATGTCGCACAGCACGAGAATCGGCTCGTTGTCCCGTAGCCATTCGCAGGCGGGCTCGCCCGCCTCGAAAGTCACCACCTCGTATCCCGCCTTGCGCAGAATGATGGAGAGGAGTTTGGTGATGGAGCCGATGTCCTCGATCACGACAATCGTGTTTGGATGTTTCGTTGCGCTCATGAAGAACCTGCTATTATTGGTTCAAAAGATCATTGTCATTGTTGATGAAAGGTAGCTCCGGCCGCCGGAACGACGCTCCGCCGGAGCAACAGCCAAACCGTCGTGGAAAGCAGCACGCTGAACAGCAATCCGATGAGCATCGTGAGATGCACCCCGCTCCCGTCGGAACCGATGAGGAAAGCACGCTGACGCGCGAAATGTATGCTCCATTCGCGATCCGCCACGCGCAGCTTGCGCACACTCGTGGCGTCGCCTCCGTCCGATGTGCTGCGGAAGAGGACGCTGCCGTCCGAATCGAGTATGGAGAATGCGATACGCGTGCTGTCGTAGGAAAAGGTCAATGCCGCGCGCACCAACGCATCCACCTCCACCAGGGCCATGCACAGGCCATCGATGCCGCCGCGCGATGCCCTGCCCGCGCTGTCAACTCGAAAGGACACGGGGACGAGAAACACCACCACCGAATCCTCCAGCGGCCCAAGGCGCAGCTGCCGCGTGGCGCACACTGGTCCAGCGGGCGTCATCCCGCCGACCACGGCCTGCACCGCCGAATCGCTGCTCACGTCGAAGCCCAGCAGCGACGGCTGCGCTTCCTGTGGGGCAATGAATTCCAACGGATGATACATGTCGCGTTTGCCTTCGGGGACAATATAGAAGCGTGGGGAGATGACCTGCCGCGCATAGGTGATGTAGCCGGGGAGATCGTCGTAGCGCAAGCGCGGGGAAAATCCCAGCACTCGCACTCCCGGGGTGGTGCTTCCCGGAATGGCGACGGAAAGCTGAAACACGTCCGGCACAACCTCGACATAGCCGGCGAACATCCGCTGAAGCGAACCAAGCAGTGTGGTGACCTCGGAAAAGCGGGCGTCGAGTCGCTCGTGCAAGGCATCGCACTCCGCATCGAACTGGCGTTGTTGCCGTGTCGCGGTAAGTTGGGAAAAATACGCCCACATCGCGACCGTGAACAGCAGCGACACTGCAAAAACGATCATGGGAATGCGTGCGTTCATGAGCGTCCGGAATCACGGTGCAGGTGCAACAGGGCGTAATGTACGTATTTCACAGTCAAGAAATCCATAATCTCATCGCTTTCTTTTCCTCTATGGCACAATCACACGCAATTCCACCCTGTTGTTCTGTCGACGTCCTTCCGCGGTGCGATTGCTCGCCACGGGACGCCGCGAACCAAACGCGCGCACTTGCACGCGCTCGCGGGAGACGCCTTGCGCCAGCACATGGGCCAGCACGCGATCCGCCCTTGCCTGCGAACGCTGCTGACTGGCTTCCATGCTGCCGAAGTTGTCCGAATGTCCTTCGATCTGCAGAACGGCGCGCGGCTGCTCGCGGAGCACGCGCAGCAATCCCTCGATGTTGCGACGACTCGCGGCATCCAATGCGCCACCGTCGTGCTCGATTTCCAGCACCACGCTGGCGGCGGTGCTGCCCTGAGCGGGATCCACCACGTCGGGTGGACGGAAGACCAGCGAATCCACTTCCCGCTCACTCGTGGGCGGCCTGGGAGTTTCCTGCTGCCGCGTGGGACGCGACGGCTGGGCCGCGCCGGTGCCCTGCAATTTCACATCGGCGCGATTGTTGCGACGGCGACCCTCGGCGCTGGTGTTTGGCGCGACAGGTCGGCGCGAACCGAAGCTCTGCACCTGAATGCGCTCGCGGGGCACGCCACGATCGGTCAAGAGCTGAAGTATGCGCTGCGCCCGTTGCTCCGATCGCTGCTGGTTTTCCTGGAAGCTTCCAAAGTTGTCAGCGTGTCCTTCCACCACAACAGTGTAATTCCGCAAGTCGCGCACCGTCTCGGCCAGCCGGTCGATCCACGCCAGGGAGGTGCTGTCGATGCCTGACGCGGCGAGATTGATGGGAATGCTGCGGGACGAACCGAAGGGCAATGGTACGAAGGCCACGGCAGCGGTGTCGCGTGCGACGATCTCGGGACGCTCGTAGGGCTCTTCATCGGGTTGCACGGTCGGCGGTGTTTTCACTGTATCGAGTTGCGCGATGGGCGGCACCACGATGATGGCAGTATCGGGCAGACGCTCCACCCGCTCCTCCACGATGGGTCCGAGCGTGTCGCGTCGGGGCAAGGCGCTGCGATACAGCACGAAATCGATGCCCTCGACCAGATCGCCCGACTCCTTGCTCCGCACGGTGAATTCCCGCTGAGGCGGTTCAGATCGATAGCCGAGGGCTGCGAGTTGCACGGTATCGGGTGCGGCGCTGTAACGCCCGGGCGCCAGCCCGAAGTACTGGAAGCTGCCGTCGAGGTACGTGTTGGTCTGCACATCCTGCTGGGCGCGGTCCAGCCGGTGGAACAGCACACGCACACCGCGTTGCGGTCGCGTCACACCTTCGGCCATGTGCATCACCGACCCCTGCACCTCGCCGCCGAGATACACCGGCAGGTACACCGCCTTGAAGCGGTTCGGATCCGCCACCACATCGATTTCCCTGTACATCGGCACCCACACCGGATCCACAAAGCCCGCCTGGTCCAGCGACACACGATAGGTGTCGTACTGATCGAGATTGACGAAGCGTGTGTGGTCGTCGGTGGCTCCGCGATACCGCTGCCCGCGATCCAGCCAGGCCTGCACTGGCGTATCCAGCAGCAGTTCACCGTCCTCATATGTGCCTGACGCATTGTCATCGATAAAAGGAATCAACGTCAGCGCCGAGCGATCCACCCAGGATTGGTTGAAAAACAACACATCCGCGGTATTGGCATCCCAACCGATGGTGCCATCCAATCGTTGCTGCATCTGCCAGTGATCGGTTGCGCTGAAGTAATCCGCGCGCGACTCGCTGAAGAAATACGGCAAGCGCAACGACACACCTGCTTGCGCCTGAGAACCGCCGCTGATCAGGTTGCCGTACCAGCCCGCGTCGAAATACCATTTCGAGGTTATGGCAATGCGGAACGACGCTCGCGCAACCGTGAATTTGCCAAGTCCATGATCAAAGGATGTACCACCGGAGATGGCAAATCCTCGAAGCAGGTTCGCATTGACGGATAATGCATTCACCACACCCGCGCTACCAATTCCTGAACGCCAATTCCCTTGCGTTGTTACCACGGCGGAAATCGGTCCTCCGCCGACATTGAGCATTGCGTAGAGCGTGCGGTCGTTCCAGAACTCGCTTTGGCGCTGCTGCCCGTTCAGCGATAACCAGGTCCGAATTGGCATAAACGCCAGAGGCAACGATAGAGAGGCGCGGTACTCGCGCTGAGCGATACCGGGATTGTACAATCCGTGGCGGGGCATATTTCTGAAACCGAAACGCACGGTGAAATTTCGCGCGTTGACATAACTGGCTCGGAGAGTGCTGGGGGCATCGTGCATATAGGTTCCATCCAACCAGACATTTTCCACCAGGCGCCCTTTAACAAACACCGCGGGATGCACGGTGGCCACTCCATGGCGCACGGTATGAACGCCAAGCCCGGCGGAAATATCCGACCCGAGGCCGATTCTTCCCCACGCCTCCGCGATTGCCGATGATGAGCGCGATCGGAGAACGCCTGCATTCACACGATATTCCGTCTCGCGCGCGAGCAATGCGTCATAGGGGACATCGATGCGGACTTCCTTGTTCGAGCTCACGCCGTAAACATCAATTTCTCTGATACGGAAGTAATTTCCCCCGTGGACAAGAGGCAAACGAAGAGTGTACTGTTCCGTACTATCGACCTTGATCACATCGAGTAGGCTATTCCCCACATACAGCTCGATAATCGAACCGGGGAGCGCTGCGCCGCGATATTCCTGTTCCGTGTACTCGCGTCGAGGGTATACGCGCGTAGAACTGATCGATCCTCCAAGCAGGCTCGTTCGCGTACCCAGATCGCTCGACACCCACCCGACGATTGCCTGCCGGAACCATGGCGCCTCCTCCGCAACATAGCGCCAGCGCCACGGCGCCCGTTCCCAATCCACCGGCTTGTTCTGTTCCAGCGTCACTGTTCCAGCGAAATCACCTCCAAGCACTTCCATCCCCGTCCTGAACACTCCTGTACCGAAATTCCCACGTGACGAAGAATGCAAGGCGTTCAATTTCCAATCCAACATTCCACCGCCAAGCAACCGTCGATCACGTCCCACGAGCGCATCCGCCGGTCGAGCGGATCGTTTTTGAATACGACGCACCTTGCCGAGTTCCTTGAATTTTTCCACTGGAAACGGCTCGTCGGCGCTGAGATGCACATAGAGATTGGCTGGATCGAAATGCGCCTGTATTCCGAAAGCGGCGCGAAGAATGTGCAGCGATACGTAAAAATCCGCGTGCGCGACTATCATATCCCTGGGAGCGAGAGTGAACGATGCCGTTCCCACCTTGAGCACCCGCCGCGTGGCATCCAGCTCGTACGTCCGCTCCGGGGCGATGTAGAATCCTTGAAGGCGGGAGAAATCCGGAGAGGTTTCCGCATTAATGCGAAGGAACGAAAACAGTTCAAGCAACGGCAGATACAAAATGGTGTCCTGCTGAAGCGCGACGATATCCAATTCACCAACGCCCCGAATACCCACGCGAACAACGATTTCCGGAACGGGCGAGATCTCATTCTCGCTCGCTTCGTCACCTTTGATCGTAGTGGACCCGGACGTTGCCGCAATATTATAGCGTATGCCACCCGGATCGGCGCTGGCAATTGCTGTCAGTGTACCCGGAATGACGCAGAGGAAAAGCAACAGCAGATACGCCACTCTAGCGTAGCTGAAATTCCACCGTATATGTTTTCGGCAGGACATGTAATGCATTTGCTCCCATATCCGGTCGATCAGTATCGTAGGTTATGACCGTGGCATACCGACCCTTTGGCATTCTGGGTAGTGGGATGCTGAAGCGCCTACGGAATGTGGAGAACACTGCGATTTCGATCTTTTTCGAGAGGAGCTCTTTCTTTGCCTGGTCGCGGATGACCACGCTCATGTTTCCGATGTACGCGGCATTGCCCATCGGCATCATTTCCACGTCAACATGAATTTCCGCAGAATCCGGACGCACAAAGACATTCGTCAGCTTGATGTCAGCGAAGCATTCTCCTTTCCTGTAGGAAATGGGAATGACGGTCTTTGGATTCATTTGTTGTGATGCGGAAATCGATTTCTTCCCTTCTCCGTCATCCAGATCCTTCCTCGCCTCCACTCCGATCACCAGGCGCGACCAATATTCACCGTCCTGCAAGCCATCGGGGGGGCGGGCGATGAAACGAATGGCCCTCGACTCACCGGGCAGCAGGGTGAAGCGCTTGGGATTGATTGTTATCCATGGCGCGCAGGATTTCGGATTTCCCGTATCGTGTTCATCGATGAAAATCATCGGCGAACCCAAAGTATCCGATGTGATATATCCGTAAAAAAGATCCAGGCGCACATCGATCGGCACCGGTGCGACAGAGGCGATACTGATCACTCCGGAACGATTCCTGTCCGAGAGATACACGGCCGTCGGACCTACGCGTATGTAACCCGAAGCGGTCTCATAAAAGAGAACGAGCGTAAGAACGGCCAGAAACGTGGAGCGGTACAGTTGGCGCATGGCAGGCAAGAAATGTTGAAACTGCAACCGACTAATCACAACATACAGCAAGTCAGGCAGGGAAAAAAGAACGGCCCGGTGTGACCCAGGCCGTGTTTACAGCGGATTGTTCGCTCAGTTACCGGTATAGCCCACGTACAACGACGCAGCAGCGGTATATGCACCGGCGGCATGCGTACCGGAGACCGGAGCAATGGTTCCACCGAGGTAGATGGTTGCAACACCGGATACATCGAGATCCTGCGATGTGGTGGCGCTGGCCGTGGGATTCCACGCCACGCCCGTTCCAGGCAGACCCGTGCCGGCAACAAACACTGCATCGGCCGCGGTGTAATCCACGTCGAGGTTGTTCGTCCCGAAGGTAATCACTTCATGGTCTTCGAACCAGACGATGACTTCACGATCGGGCATACCGTCGATTCTCATTTTTGCGGCACTGGGCGTGGCACCCGTTGCGGGGTAACTCGGCACCCCGGCGGGGGTCACCGACTTGGTGGTGTTCTGGAACACGTCGCCGAATTCCAGATCGGATTGATACGTGATCGTCAGCGCTGTCAGCACGTTCGCGTTGATGTTGAATTGTTCGTCAACGACGGAACCGGTGACTTGCCCGAACCCCTGCGCGAGGGGCAGGCAGAGGAACAACGAGAGGAGCAGGGCAAATTTCTTCATTGATACACCTGTGAGGTTGATTATGAGAGATACAAGGAGCGAGAGTTTCCGTTGTTTAGTTACGACTCAAACTCAATGTAAACTTAGCGCGGTCTCACCCCGGAAGGCAATGAAACTGCATTACAATGCACTTACATGGAAATGAAAAGTGTGTAAGGTTTTCCCCGGAAAACGGGAAACTCCGCCACGGGGGTTGAGCCCGCAGGCGGAGTTTCATTGTCGTGCGAGGGCAGACGCTCCCGGCGCCGCCGGGTGCTTTACATCAACTGCAACATGGTCGCGCGCAACTGCGGCCATTGAAAGGGCTTGGAAACGTAGTCGTTACACCCGGCGTCGAGACTGCGGCGGCGATCCTCGGGAAAGGCGTGCGCGGTCAATGCGATGATCGGTATGTCGGGGCGCTTGCCCGACGAACGAATGCGCTTGGTGATCTGAAGGCCGTCTTCGCCATTGCGCAATGAAAGATCCATGAGTACCAGATCGATGGGCTCACTCATCAGTATGCCCCACGCCTGATCGCCCGTGGCGGCTATGTGCACGGCGAACTCGCGGGAGAGCAGGATGCGCATGTATTTCTGGCTCTGCTCGTCGTCCTCGACAACCAATATGGCTTTCTTGTTTTCAGACATCGTGTCCTCCTGCACTGACAGTGGTGCAATTCGTGCAGACGTCCGGAATATAGGGCACAAGCGTGAGAATTGCGAGAGTGCCTTATCCGAGTTGCATGTGTGGCGGGAAATGAAGACGGAACGTCGTGCCCTTCCCCTTTTCACTGGCGACCGTAATGCGGCCGCCCTGAATGTCCATGAACGTGCGTACGAGCGTGAGACCCAGACCCACGCCTTCGAATGCACGCGTAAAGCCCATGTCCTCTTGAATATACGGCTCGAAAATGCGGTCGAGATTCTCCTGCGCTATACCCACGCCGGTGTCACTGACGTCCACCAACAGCTCGTCGTCCTCGCGCGACACGTGGATTTCAATGCTCCCTTCGCGGGTGAATTTTACCGCGTTGTCCAGCAGATGGCTCAGGATTTCATTCAACAACTGCGGATCGGCCAGCAATACCGCGGTTTCACATTCATTGCGCAGTGCAAGATGCAGACCTTTCAACTCCGCATCGGAACGAATTTTCGCCATGCCGTCCACGAGATTCTTGTTCAGTGTCACCGGCATAAGTATCGGACGAATGTCCCCGGCCTGATAACGCGACATGGTCAGGACCGAGTCCACCGTGCGGATGAGGCGGTTGCTGGCGCTGTCGATGGCGGAATAGAACTCCTCGCATTCCTCGCGCTGGCTTTCCTCCACTGCGTCCTGCAGCAAACTCGAATAACCGAGAATGATGTTCAGCGGCGTACGCACCTCATGCGACATGTTGGCGATGAAGGCCTGACGTATGCGGTCGCCGCGCTCGGCGCGTTCCTTCGAGTCCAGAAGCTGCACCTCCGTAGCCTTGCGCTGTATGGCCGCTCCCAGTGTTTCGCCACACACGTGCATGGCATCCAACTCGGCCTTCAACCAACTGCGGCCACTGTCGCGTGTGTCGAACAGCAAACAACCCCACCAGCGCTCGCCTTCGAATACAGGAATGTATACACAGGCCTCCGAAGGCGGTAGAGCGTCCGTCTCATCCTCCGCAATCCATTGGCCGGTGCAACCACCGATGGCCAAGCTCCCGGTACACAGGCGATGCCACCAGGGATCGGTGATCTCTTTCCGCTCAACACGCAACGCAAAGGGTCGCGACGTGGCGCGATCCATTTCCGCCGGGGGCCACTGCGCCACCATGACAAGTGCGCTCCCCTCATCCTCGGCGCGCAGCAGTCCCACCCGGTCTACGGCTGCTGCGGCACTGAAATGCTCGAGCACCTCGAGAATCACCGCGTTCCAGTCGCCGCTGCGGAGAAAGCGACTCGCCGCGAAACCCGCGGCCTGGATCAACTCCTCGCTGTGACGCAGCTGTGCCTCGTTTTTCCTGCGCTCGGTGACGTCGCGCACCGTGGTCAAGGTGGCGGCTCTGCCCTGATAACGAATGACCGTGGAGGCGAACTCTCCCAGTATCACGTCCCCGGCCCGATTTACCACGCGCGCTTCATACAGCGTGGGTGCTTCCGGATCAGAACCACGCGCCTGCGCTATCGCAAGCACGCGCTCGCGATCTCCCGCGTGCAACAAGGTGAAGGGATTCATCGCACACAATTCCTCGCGCGTGTACCCCATCAGGTGCTCCATGCGTTCGTTGGCAAAAGCGATGCGCTGGCCGACACGGATGAAGATGGCGTCGTGACTTTTTTCCACAAGGGCCTTGTACAATTCCTCACTTTCGCGCAGGGCCTCCTGCGTCTCAACACGGGAAAATGCCCCACCCACCATGGAAACGGTTGTACCCAGCGCCTGCGCAAGCGACGCATCGATACGCGCCGTGGTCAATGAAGCCACCAGCACCCAGTGCTTGTGCTCGGCCTTTGAGGGAATGCGCAATACCGCGAAACTGCGTACGCCTTCAGCGCACAGTGCAGCGTACTCCTTCACGAAACGACATTCATCCTCGGCCACCACATGCATGTCATCGACGGAAGCAACGATCGGCCAGAAGTCCGCGTAGCGTCCGCCAGTGTCTTCGCCGAACAATGCGCTCGAAACTCCCCGCCAGTTCGCCACTTCCACTCCCTGGCCGTGATCCTCGAACAACGCTGCGATATCAATGCCTTCGTAGCGTAACAATCCGTTGAGCACAACAGTGTGCAAGTCCTCATGATCCACCACCACCTGCACTTCCTGGGCAATCCGCCTCTGTATCATCAGGTAATGCATGGAGCGTTGCTGTGCCGAGATGTCTTTTACCGTCCCCATTACCGCAGGATTGCCACGGAACTCGACGCGACCGGCGCTGAGATTCACGGGAATGCGATACCCTTCGCGATGCATGAGTCGAATCACATACTCCGATGCAACTTCGTCGCCAGCCAAGCGCTTCTGATAATTCTCTACAACGCGCGGAATATCCTCGGGAGCCACCACCGACGAATACGACATCCCCGTCAACGTGCCGTGCGTGAAGCCAAGGATGTCTTCCAACGCCGTGTTGGCGAAGACGAACATTCCATCCACCACGATGAAGACGCCGTCCTGACTGCGTTCAATCAGCGAACGATATTGGTAATCGGTTTGCTGCGCGTCGAGCAACGCGTCGAGTTCCTCCATCAGCGGCTGGATGAGTGCGTGCAAGTCCTCGCCACTGCGCGCAACGGTGAGCAGTAAGGATCGAAAAGGCGCTGCCTGCGCTGCGCGCAGCACCATTTGCTCGCGCCGATTTCCCTCCGTCATACCGTGCAGCAGCTCCAACACACGCCGTGCATCCTCGTCGCCCAGCAAGGTCGTAAGCCGCGCCTGCTCCGGCGGCATGCCAGCGAAACAGCGGTCGTACACCTCCGCACTCGCTTCATCGAGTGGTTGCAACCATCCGTCTGTGCTGATTCTGCACAAACAGTAATCGAGTCCCGTGCGTAAACGTTGACCGTCGAGCACCCTGCCGCGCAACAATGCGAAACGAAGCGCCCGCAACAGTGCCGCAGAACTGAGTACACCCTTGTTCAGCACTTCGCTCGCACCGGCGCGAATGCACTGCAGTGCCATGTCCTCGTCCACCGCGGCAGACAACACGACTACCGGGACGACGGGCGCGTGCTCGCGGAAACGCAACAGCGTTTCCAAACCCGACGAATCGGGCAAATTCAGGTCGAGCAACACAACGTCCACGTCCAGAGGCACCATCGCGTCGATGGCCTCCGCCAGCGTATGTGCAAGCCGTATATCGTAGGAATCGGACGCCGATCGCTCGAGCAACGACATGCTGAGCCGGGCCGCAGCGTCGTAGTCCTCGACCAGAAGCACGTGGATCCGTGGAATCGATGTCATGGGACTCGCTATGTATTGGAAAGTCGCTTTGCTCGTCCTATGCGAACGGCTGGCAGGCCGAGTAGGAAACGCAACAACGTACAGGCATTGTCGATGTTCGCAAGATAGACCGGGACGGTCAATCTTCCAACATCAACGGAGTGCGCCGCCGTAAGTATAATGCCGCGGCACGCGGGTGTTGATCATGGTGAGTATTTCGTAGGGAATGGTGCCGCAATGCTCGGCCAATTCCTCCACGGTGATGCGTTCCTCGTCCTGACGACCTATCAACACCACCTCATCCCCGTTGTAGCCCGAATCCCCACCGATGTCCACCATGCATTGATCCATCGAAATCCTCCCCACGATGGGATAGCGCTTGCCATGCAACAGCACCTCGCCGCGGTTCGACAGCGCGCGTGCATATCCATCACCATACCCCACGGGCAAGGTGATGATACGTGTGCTCCGCGTGGACGTCCAGGTATGGTCGTAACCCAGGGAAAATCCTTCGGGAATGACTTTGAAATACACCACCCGCGTTTTCATCGACAGCACCGGATGCAATTCCGCGCTACGGCGCACCTCCGGTCCCGGGTACACGCCGTAAAGCATGATACCCGGACGCACCATGTCCAGCACGGTCTCGGGATGCTGCAACACCGCACCCGAATTGGCGATATGCCGCGTGGGCATGGGCGCGCCGATGCTGGAAAAATAGGACACGGTGTCGTTGAAGCGTTCGAGCTGCTCGTTCGTCCCTGTGGTATCCGCCGCATGCGATGCGGCGAAGTGGGAAAACACCCCGACCAGATCGCAATGCGTGGCGGCGAGAGCCGCCTCGAACAACTGCGCCGCATTCTCCGGCCTGATGCCGATGCGTCCCATACCCGTGTCGATTTTCACATGCACACGCGCACGCTTTCCCATGGCCGCGGCGGTCTCGTCGATCTGCCGCAGCTTGTACGCCGAGGATGCGGTGATGTCGAGGTCGTATTCGAGAAAATGGCCGATCTGATTCCCGATAATGCCGCCCAATACCAGGATGGGAGCGCGTATGCCTGCACGTCGCAGCGCTATTCCTTCTTCGAGAAAGGCCACGCCCAACTCGTCGGCACCGAAACGCAGCAACTCGCGCGATGTGCGTAACAACCCGTGACCGTAGGCGTTGGCCTTGACCGTCGCCATGATGCGCGCTCCACCCACCAGCGAACGCACCTGGGCCAGATTCCATCGCAGCGCCTCGAGATCGACATCGATCACCGTGGGACGCAGGACGATGGATTCGTCGTTGAACACGTCCTCCATCATCGCGGCTTACTCGTCGTCCGCCTCCGAGGCGACGGCAAACAGCAACCACACCTCGTTCCCATCCTCACTGCCCGTATCCACCATGGTCACTTCGTATGATGCGCCGTTCTGCGAATCGCGATAGCGCATGTGATGGGGGAAATGCTTGGTGGAAACCAGTTCCTCGAACACCGGCGCGAGACGCTCCGCATCCACTGCCGAGGCGGGCGTGGCCGGCAAATCGTCGCCAGTCCAAGGCATGCCCGCCAGCACCGGACGCGCATAGGTGATTTCGCCTTCGTCCAGCAATTTCTGCACGCGATTCGATGGTTTAAGGCGCGTACTCAGCTTCGGATAGTGCAGCCGCAACACGCCCGAGGTGGGTACGGTAAACACCTCACGACGAGCAACGGGTGTATCCACCGGAAACTCTTCGAACTCCTCGATAATAGTCTCAACCACCACGTTGCTCGGCGGCGCTGCCGGCGAGGCAGCCTCCTGCGTCAACGCGATGTCGCCCGTTCCACCTGCGCGCTCGGCGCTCCAGGCCAGATACAGCAACTGTCCCTCGCCCTCGTCGTCGAGAATCGGCACGATGGCCCAGCTCCAAAGATTTGTCTCGCCACTCCAGTTCTGGAATGGATCGTCCCAACGACGCTGCACCTTGCGCGATTCGAGGGCCAGACTCATGTGGTGATAGATGTCGCGATGGTACACGCCGAACAGCACATCGCTCAGCATCTGACCCTCGATGCCGCGCCTGCGATACGGTTCATCCAGCAATTCGCGAAACACTGTGTTCGTCTCGAGGCAGCGGAAGGGAATGCGGCTGTCGAACACCGCATAGGCCACGGGTGCCTCCTGCGTGTACGCCTCCAGCATGCGCACCTTCGATCGCACATCATTTAACACACTGGTCGATTCCTGACGATGCAGCAACATGCTCATGCCGAAGCCCCCGATGCGCGCGATATCCTTGAGCACCTCGAGTTCGGGACCAACGAAATGATTCCTGTCGCGATGATACACTGCGATCACACCGTAATTCTCGTTCTGATACTGCAACGGCAATGCCACCATCGAGTGCAGATTCGCCTTGTCCGCCTGATTTTTCCAGGGCTGCGATGCTGGATCGGTGAGAAAATCCGCCACTACCACCGTTTCACCATTGCGAATGGCCAGTCCTATCGGACCGTTCCCGTGCTCGCTCTCATCGTGGCGAATCTTGATTTTGAGCAAATAATCCGCCTCTTGCCCAAGTGTGATAATGGGCTGCACGCGCGGGTCGTTCTCCACCGTCACACCACGCCACACCAGCGGATAGTGACCGCGCTTGAACAACAGCTCGCAGAGACCGCGTTCGAGATCGTTCGCGGAGTTGCAGTCCACCAGCATCCGTATAGCCTCAAGCACGGTGCGCACATTCGCCAATTCGCGCTTGAGCGTGTCGTGCCGCTCGGCGCTGTCCTCGAACGGTCGAATGAATCCCACCGCTCCGGTCAACTCGCCCTCGCCATCGAACAGTGGCGCGGCATTCACGATGAGAAAGCGCCGCGATCCGTCGGCTTGTATCATGCCCATCTTGCGATTGAGCACGGGGTGTTCTTCCACCAGCGCGATCATGATCGGATGATTGGACACGCTCATGGCACTGCCGTCGGCATCGATCAAACGCCAGCGGGGATCGATGCAGGAGCGCGTGACCATCTCCGATTTGTGCATGCCGAACAGGCGATCGGCCGCGCCATTCGTTTCGATAATGGTGCCGCGCGTATCCACAATCAACACACCATCCGAGGTGGTCTGGAGAAATATCTGCTCACGGCTGCGCGGCGCCACGGAGTAGGCGCTGCCCGAGGGTTCCGCCTGCCTGTCCACATCGCGGGCCACGCACAGGATCTGGGATTTGCCGCGATAGGTCACACTCAGCGCGGTGACCTCCTTGCTCTGCCACTCGCCATCGTTGTCCAGAAATTGCGTCGTGAACGTGTCGGGCATGCGCGTTTGCCTGAGCTGCGACACTCTGTGCAGCCACGTGGCGCGGGAGTTCGTCTTGTCGATGCGCGCCAGCGACATGTCCAGAAAATCCAGATAGGAATATCCCAGACTACGAATCATACTGTCGTTGACGTACACGAAGCGCCCGGTGTCGGTAACCAGAAAAAGCTGATCGCCATTGACGCCCTTGGCGAGATCGAATAATTCGTCCTCGTCGAACTTCCCGTTGCCGTCGCCCGCGTCCGGTGCATTGGTGCGGAGTCGACGCAATTCGTCGATGAGCTGCTCGCGCGTGAGCGTGGAAAAATCTTCCATGATATGCCCTGAGTTGTTCAGGTCGATTGAATGATCGCGATGAAATCGCGTCCTGTGATTTGAAATTGCCCGCTGTCACATCACGACAATGAGCCGTGTGCTGTAGTGAATACGCTGTGTGCCGATGGCGTCCACACTGCCGACACGCACAAGGTACACCCCGGGTACCACCGCGGCGGTGGACCAGGTGAACGGATGCGTCCCGCGTGCGAGTCGCCCTTCATGCAAGGTGTGCACCCGCCGACCCACAGCATCGTACACGGCGGCCGACACCGCCCCCGGTGCGTGCATGGACAAGGAGATTACCGCCTTGGCGCCATTCGCCATACTCACCGGATTCGGCCAGACATCGAGCGCCATGCCGGGCGCATCGCCGGGCCGCGACACGGAATTCGGATTCGTATCGATAAGGCACGTATGTATGGACAACTGCCCTTGATCGAGCTGCGTCCATATCGGACGTACGCGTCCGTTGTGTGCGGATATGCCGTTGTAATCGCCAAAAAATACCATGGGTGTCGGATAAAAAATCGCCTCGCTGATGCGCTCGTTCACGAACGTCAATCCCCCGTCGGTCGACGTTGCCAGGTACACGTCCGTCGAATCGCTCTCGTATCGGCGCCTGTCGTAAAACACCACGTACAGCGTTCCTGTGGCGGCGTCCACGGTAGCCCAGGTGAAAAACTGTTCCTTCCCATTGCCCACCGCGTCGTCGTTCACACGCACAGGCCCGCGCCAACTTTGCCCCTGATCGGTGGACGAGAGGATGAACACATCGTGATCCCCGTTGCGGCTGTCCACCCAGTTCACATACACCGTGCCCCGCGTGGGTGCGGTGGAGATGTCGGCCACGGTGATGGGCAGGCCGTTCGCGCGCGAAATGCCGGATATGTCGATGTCCCATCCACCCGGCATGTCCGATATCACGCGGTCCTCGCCCCAGGTCTGTCCGCCGTCCAGCGAACGATCGAAGTACAAGCCCCTCGGACCGGCCCAGGTCAGATACACCTCGCCTTCGGCCCCCACCGCCGGGACAGCACCCTCAACGGTATTGTCGCTGTCCACCGCATCGCCTCCCGTGTCACTCACGCGCACGAAGGGTTCGAAACTCTCGCCGCGGTCCGTCGAACGGGCAAAGACGATCACAGTGCTGTCCTGCGGATTCTCGCTGCCGTATTTCGTGAAGTCCGTCCATGCGGCGTATATCGCGCCGCTCCAGGGACTGTTGGTCATATCCGTGGCCAGCCACTCCTTGTCCTGCAAACTGGAGTTGTAAAAACTCCCCGCGCGCGCGCTGTCCGAACTCGGACCGTAGAGCTTCACACCCCGCGACCAGGTCCGCCCGCCATCATCACTGTAGCGCACGGTGATGGCGTCCCAACCGTAAGTCAGATTCGCGATATACGCACGTCCGGTTTTGTCGAAAAGCACGCAGGGATCGCCCCAGGTGCCGAACGGCAACTGATCCTGCGTCCAAGTCACACCTCCGTCGAACGAAGCGTACACGTAACGCAGATTCGCGCCGGCGATCAGGTTGTCCGGATTCAGCGGATTGATCGCAATGCTGACCTCCTCCGGATTGGAACCCGGAGTATCGAGTCGGATATTACGCGGCTGAGCGGTTGCGGCAAGAACGCAGAAGCACGCACCAAGACACAACAACAACACCCGTGTCCATGGTTGGATCATATGTACCTTCCCGAGGGTAGCCCGGTATGTTGTGATGTATGAATTCGCGCAACACGTATACCGGAGCGTGTGCGCGATGAATCAACGATCAGAGGGAGTGGTGGATTTCTGCCGAATCAGACGCTGCTGTGCAGATGCTGAAAAATCGTGAAGGTAAAATACACACCGAATCCTATGATCACAAGGGCGGTCACGGCCGACGCCCTGCGAATAAAGGAATCCGAAATCGCATGCCTGCGGCTGCGCATGAACAGGATCAGGCCGAGAAACCACACCATGCTGCCCACGCCCACCGATACGGAGAATAATACCTTGTATCCCGTGGTCGCCGGCAGCAGCCCATGCGCGGTCACAAAACTCAACACCGCCACCCAGGAGAAGAACAGCGTGGGATTTGCCAACGTCATCGAAATCCCGATCACCACGCCGCCGAACTTGGCCGACAGCGCGCGCAGCCGCGCCGGAGCAACGACTTCCTGTTCGAGTTCCGCCGCATCCAGATGGCGCCGCCGCTCGAAAAACAGCATCTTGATGCCATAGCCTATCAGGAACACGGAAAACACCACCTGTACCACGGGATTCTGCAAGTACGGGTGCAGGAAGGAAATCAATCCCATGGTGATGATGAGACAGTAGAACACATCCACCAACACAGCGCCGATCGATACCAGCAACGCCTTGACCGTCTCCCCTTTCAGTGTGCGATGCGCGATGTACAGCGATGTCGGTCCGAGCGGAATGGTGATCAGAATACCGACCACGATTCCGGTGAGGATCGTCATGAGGGAAAGCATGTGTATCGAACAGTCTCTTTGTGCTCTATCGGTGCTTACGAAACAAATAAGCTACGAAAAAAGACCCGCCCTTCAAACTGCCGGCAGGTCTCCGCTCGTGCGGCAAGGTTCGTGGCGTGTGCCGCCTCGAACATCTCCGCGAAACGCCCCGCAAGGCGTCGATTATTTCTTGTGCCGCGGCGGCGCGAAATACGTCCACTCGGGATCGCCATCCGGATCGCGCACCAACATCGCACCACCCGACGTCGCCAGTGCGATGGAGGGATCGAAAAAGCCTTGCAGCAATTCCTCCTTCTGCGTCGCATCGGTGGCAAAACTTGCGGCGAGCGCCGCGTCGCCAAACACCAGAATCTCCACCCTCCTGTCCGCAGGCAAGGAAGCGAGTTCCTTCTCGGCCAACTCCCTCAGACGGGCGTCGTCCTCGATGTCATCGGTGGAGTACCATTGAATGATGGTTCCCAACTCCGGAACCTCCAGTTGTCCCTTTTTTTCCAAGCCGCCTCCGCCGCCGCAGGCGGTCGCGAACAGCGCGATTGCGAACAGGAGCAGAATGCCGCGCGGGTAATCCCAAGGTGCTGCGTGACGCATGTGCGCCTCCATAGTGATTCGAACCACTCCGAATGTAGTAAAGCGCGTGCTCATCTGAAACGGCGGAGCCGTTGAGTTATCGGCATCGCGCGCCTCCGCGTGACGCATCACTCCCCGGCGACCTCGTCGCTCACATCGCTTCACGCGTCGAGGACGCACGTTCTCCGCTATCCTCCGCGTCCGCTCCGCCTGCCGGCTCCTGCTGTGCTATTTGCCGAGCGCCTTGTCTATTGCTGCCAACACCTGCGGATCGAGCGGATCAATCCGCGTATCGAAGCGCGCAATCACCTCGCCGTCGCCGTTGACGAGAAACTTGGTGAAATTCCATTTTATGCTGCCCTTGAACGCGCTCTCCTTGGTCAGGTAGTAGTACAGAGGATGCATGTCCTCGCCCTTCACGCTGATTTTGGAAAACATGTCGAAGCCCACACCATACGTGCTGCTGCAGAATTCCTTGATCTCGGCATTGCTGCCCGGCTCCTGCCCGCCGAAATTGTTGGCCGGAAATGCCAGTATGCGCAACCCGGCATCGTGGTATTTCTCATACAGGGCTTGCAGACCGGCATATTGCGGTGTGAATCCGCATTTCGACGCCGTGTTCACGAGCAGCAGCACCTTGCCCTCGTACTCCGACAGCTGCACGTCTTTGCCGTCGATCGTCGTCATCGTGAACGTGTGCACATTGCCGGCGGTCGACGCCGTTTCCTGCGCGCGAACGCCGATTGCCAGAAGCACGAGCGCCACGCCGATAAATACTGCCTTCATGTCGAAACTCCTCGTTATCGGTGAAGTGAAAATGCAATCGTTGCTCAACACCGCGATTCCGCGGTGCGTTCATTCCTTGCTCCACTGCCGCCGCGCCTCGTCCAGCACCGCGGCATACTCGCGGAGCATGGGGTGGTCCCAGCCCGTGCGCAGGGCTTCGTACACGTCTTCGTAAAAGCGCAGCGTGCGCTCAGGCCCGCGCGAAAACGCCCGCCACAACAGCATGCCTTTGCGCCGCATCCCCTCCTGCAGCGTGCTCAGATTGTGCAGCTTGTCGGCACAGCACACCGCCCGGGCTTCGAACGAGGCAGTACGCATGTGCGCGATGTAACGCGCCTTGCGCTCGTCCCAGCGCAGCGACTTGTCCTCCGTCACTTCCAACACGATGCCGCAGACCTTCGCACCGAAATCCCGCAGCAACTTTTCGCGGGTGTACGAGGTGTCCTCGATCGTATCGTGCAACAGCGCTGCTATCACCACATCTTCGGGAAAGCCGTAGGCCTGCACGATCATCGCCACATGCGCGAGATGGGTGGCGTAGGGCAGCCCGGGCTCGGATTTCCTGTGCTGATGCGCATGCAGTCGAAAGGCCACACGCAGCGCCTCTTCCACTCTCGGCGAGTACCCCATCACTCCGCTCCGTCGCGTACGACAAGCACTCCGAGACGCAACGCGGCGAGCGTCAGTCCCGTGATCGTTTTTCCATCGGTAATGCGTCCGTCGCCGCACATGGCCAGCGCTTCGGACAGCGGCACACGCAACACGCGTATGCTCTCCTCGCCGGGTTCCAGCGCCTGCTCTCCCGCGTGCAATTCCCGCGCGAGAAAAATGTGCAGTACCTCACTGCAGAATCCCGGCGTACTCAACATCGGCACGAGCGGTTCGAGCAGCGCACAACTGTACCCCGTTTCCTCACGCAGCTCGCGGCGCGCACAATCCGCCGGATCCTCGCCGGGACTCAGCTTTCCCGCGGGCAATTCCAGAATGCGTCCATCAATGGGATAGCGGTACTGCTCGATCAGCAACACCTCGCCGCCGGGTAGCAGGCCCACCACGACGGCGCCGCCATCGTGCCGCACCACCTCGCGCACCGCTTCATAGCCGCTGACATGCCGCACTTCGTCGCGTTCGATGCGAAACACCCGCCCGTCGTACCGCACTGTGCGCCGCAGAAGTTCGAATTCCCGGCTCATGCTCCGTCTCCGCTTCCCCGCGCAAACGCCTCGCCGTTTTCACGCGCAATATGCAGCACGCGCTGTGGAAAGGGAATCTCGATGCCATGCGCGCGCAGCGTGTTGTATATCACCAGCAGCAAATCGCTTTTCCGTCGCGGAATATTGTTGGGATTGCGAATTTTACACATCAACCGCGTGTGTATCGACGACTCGCCCATCTCCACCACACGCACCTCCGTTGTTTCCGGATCGATAATGTCGCCCTCGCTGTTCACCCGCGCGATGACTATGGCGCGCATCGCCTCGAGATCGGTGCCATACGCCACATTGTAATCCACTTCGAAACGCACAATGTCGTTCGGATAGGAAAAATTCTTGATCTGGCTCTTCACGATCTCCGCGTTCGGTGTGATAATCATCACCTGCGCGTCGTCTATCACCTTGGTGGAGCGGATGCCGATCTCCTTCACATTTCCGATCGTACCATCCGGCAGACAAATCCTGTCACCCACGCGGAAGGGACGATCGATCATCAACACGAAACCCGCGATCATATTCGCCAGCGTCTCCTGCGCCGCCAGGGCCAACGCCAGCGATCCCACACCCAGCGACACCACCAGCGTGCTGATGTTCTGTCCGAAATGATCCAACACGAGTATCAGCGCGAAGGAGTAAATCAGCACTTTGAGCAATCGGTTGACCAACGGCGCCAGCTCGTCGTCGAGATGCGTGTGCGTGCGCGCGGCCACTTCGTGCAAATACCAGCGGATCACCGTGTCGATGAGGCGCGTCACAGACCAGGCAATCACAAAAACCAGCACAATGTACGTCAGCTCGGTTAGTACATCCGTCAGTTGCTCGGGGAAATCCTCGTTCAGTGCCAACGCTTCCCGCGAAGCCAGCAGGGCGTAATAGGCCACGCCCAGGGTGACGAGCATGGTGACATGCCGGGCGAATTCACCGAGCAGCATATCGTCGAACTGCGAGCGGGATTTTTTCGCTATTTTATTCGCGAGTTGCACAAGCAGCCAACGCAAAAGGCGCCCCACGACATAGGCCGCGATCACCAGCACCACGGCGGAGAGTAAAACACCCGCCGCGGCGTCTCCGAACATGAAGCTGAAGAAATTCATTGCGCACCCGTGATCCTGTGTCCGGCAATATAGCAAATCCCGAGTAGGAAAAATGGACTGGTCCCGCATCACGCGCCCGACACTGCTGCTCGACGAACAGCGCTGCCGCGCGAATATCGCACGTATGTGCGCCCGCGCGACCGCGGCGCACGTCGCCCTGCGCCCGCATCTGAAAACCGCGCAATCTCGTGTCGTTGCGGCCTGGCTGCGCGAACACGGCGTGCGCGCCATCACCGTGTCGTCTCTCGGCATGGCGCGCTATTTCGCCGAAGATGGCTGGGAAGATATCACCCTCGCCTTCCCCTTCAATCCCCGCGAAATCGACGCAGTCAACGCCTTCCCCGAGAGTGTCCGCCTGCAAGTCCTCGTCGAACATGAGGACGTCGTTCACTGCTTGGCAACACATCTCCGCCGGCCTATCGACCTATGGATAAAAATCGATACGGGACTCGGCCGCACCGGCATTGAATGGAACGACGACGATGCCATTGCCGCCTGCGTGCGTGCGGCGCGCGCTGCGCGCAATCCGCGACTGCGCGGACTGCTCACGCATGCGGGCATGACCTATGCCGCATCCTCACCCGACGAAATTATCCGGATGTTTTCTCAGTCCCTCAAGCGTATCGTCGGCGCGGCCGCCAAGCACTCCGACGACGAGCGCCTGCTGGTATCGGTGGGCGACACACCGGGCTGCACTCTGGCAGAGAGCTTTCTTGGCGCGGATGAATTACGTCCGGGGAATTTCGTGTTCCACGACTGCATGCAGCGTGACCTCGGTGTGTGCGCTGCGGAGCACATCGCCGTCGCGTTGGCCGCACCCATTGTGGCGCTGCATCCGCGGCGCGGCGAGGTGGTGGTGCACGGCGGCGCCATCCATCTCAGCAAGGACGCGCTGACGCGTGGCGACGGTGCGACGATGTACGGCCTTGTGTGCCTTCCCGAGGAGCAGGGCTGGAGCGCGCCTGTGGAGGATGCGTACGTGCGCGGCATTTCCCAGGAGCACGGCATACTGCGCCTTCCGGAGCAGGTGCTACGCTCGCTCCGCCCTGGCGACCCACTGCTGATTCTGCCCGTGCATTCCTGCCTCACCGCACAGGCCATGCGCGGCTACCGCACGCTCGACGGGACGTCGGTGGACCATTACGCCGCCGTAACCGAAATTTAAGTCGGAAAGGATCATCGGCATGAGCGACACAGCGCAACATACTGGCAAGCCACCGTTCGTGGTGGACATGCATTCCGATTACGCCATCGAAATTCTGCGGCAACGTGAGCGCGGCAACGACCATGCCCTGTACGACGAGCACCTGCCGCGCCTGCGCGAAGGTGGAGTGCGTCTCGAGGTGCTGGTCGTGGGTGGCGATTTCGATATCGACGGTGTGGAGCAATGGCATCCGCACATCGTGCGCGATTGCATGCAGGCCACGCTCGCCGCAGCCGGGCGGCACGCGGACGAACTGCGTGTGCTGCGCACGCGCGGGGATCTCGCGGACCTGCGCGCGGGCGACGCGGTGGGACTGCTGCTCGGCATCGAAGGTGCGCGTTGCCTCGAAGGTGATCACGCGCTGCTCGATGAATTGTTTGAAAAGGGACTTCGCTCCCTGATTCTTACACACAACCACCGCAACCACTTCGCCGATGGTTGTTCGGTGACGCAGCCTGGCCCGCTCAGCGCCGACGGCCGCACGCTGCTCCGCCGTGCACAGGAACTCGGCATGATCGTGGACCTCGTGCATTTGTCTATTCCCGCATTTCACGATGCGCTGGACCGTCTCGATCAGCCGCCCATTGTCTCGCACTCCAATGCCCGGGCGCTGTGTACGCATCCACGCAATCTCGACGACGAGCAACTGCGCCGCATTGCCGCGCACGGTGGCGTTGTGGGATTGAATTTCCTCGGCATTTTTATCGACGAACGGCACGACCGCGTCACGCTCGATCGTCTCGTTGATCATGCCGTGCATATTGCCTCGGTGGCCGGAGTGGAACATCTGGGGCTAGGACCCGATTTCGCGGATTACTACATGGAAGCCATGTGCCGTTGGCTCGAGCGCGACGACTTACCGCCGACGTACATGGATTTCGTTCCCGGCGCGCACGATGTGACCGGCATTCCCGCTGTGCTCGAGGCCTTGTCGCGCCGGGGCTTCAGCGCCGAGGAATGCGCCCTGATCGCAGGCGGCAACGCGCTGCGCGTATACGAACAGTTGTTGCACCCTTAACGAGACAGCCATGCTTCGCTTGCTTGCCTTGCTTCTCCTGCTTCCCGTCGTTGTTCACGCGCAAATCGACAGCAGCCGACTGCGCGCCACCTTCGATGCCCATGGATATCGCGGGGCTTTCGTGCTCGCATCGCTCGACGGCACGACCGAAATCCTCATTCACGAGGATCGCTGCGTCGCGCGCTACATCCCGGCCAGCACATTCAAGATTCCCAACTCTCTTATATCGCTGGAGTACGGCGCGGTGCGCGGTATTCACGATACGCTGCGCTGGGATGGACGCAAGCATCGCATTAAATCCTGGGAGCAGGATCAGGACATGGCCGTTGCGTTTCAGCGCTCCTGCGTGTGGTTCTATCAGGAACTCGCGCGGCGCGTGGGTGCCGAGCGTATGGCGCACGTGCTCGAGGACATTCAATATGGCAACATGAGTATCGACGGAGGAATCGACCGCTTCTGGCTCGATGGCGCGTTGCGTATTTCCCCGGTGGAGCAAATAGCATTTTTGCGCAAACTCTTCACCAATCAACTGCCCTTCCGTCCCGCGACTATGGACGCGGTGCGCGAACTCATGGTGCTGGAGCGCAACGCAGCGGTGGTACTGCGAGGCAAAACCGGTTGGGGCATCATCGACAAGGTGAGCTACGGTTGGCTGGTCGGCGCCGTGGAGCACAACGGACAGATCTGGTTGTATGCCACGCTGCTCATCGACCCCAACGGGAAATCCACCTTCCCCGAAGACCGCTACACCGTAACCAAAGCTCTGCTGCGCGAGGCCGGGCTGCTACCCGCGCCATAAGTCGCGCCTCACCATGCATCGCACCTCCACGCGGGGTGAAACCTTTTCCACCGAGATGAATGTTGTGGAGGATCGCAGTTGTTCCATGTACTCCACGGTAGGCATTCATGACCGCACTGACTCTTTGGTTGGGTATCATTCTGAGCGCGATGGGCATCATCGGATACGTTGGTTCCGGCGCGGAAAGCGTCACCGCACTCATCCCTGCATTTTTCGGCATCCCGTTCATCGTACTCGGCATCGTCGCGCGCAAGGAGCATCTGCGTAAGCACATGATGCACGGCGCGGCGTTGCTTGCGCTCATTGGCTTCGCCGGCTCCGTGCGTGGCGTATCCTCCTTTCTTTCCATGCTCGGCGGGGCCGACATCGCGCGGCCGTTCGCGGCGATCATGCAAAGTCTGATGGCCGTGCTTACGCTGGCCTTCCTGCTTCTCGCCATCAAATCGTTCGTCGACGCGCGTCGCGGACGCAGCGCCGCCTGACGTGCCGCCGCGCAAGCGCGAGGTGAACGAACTCGGCGCCATCGTCGAGCCAATATTTTCCGACGAGCAGCTCCGGCATTTTACGCACGGCATCGCCCTTTTCAACGCCGGCAAACATTGGCATGCGCATGAGGAATGGGAAGCCACCTGGCTGCCGATGGGGGATGGACCGGAGGACGACGGAGAGATTTTCCTGCGCGCGTTGATTCAGGTGGCGTCGGGCATGCATCTCAAGCGCATCGGCCGCTATGGCGGCGCGCGCCATCATTTCGAAAAGGCGCTCCCCAAACTGCATTGCCTTCCACCACGCTATCTCGGGCTCGACGTGTCCGCAATCCGCCTCTTTGCCGAATTGCAGCTGAGGGAATTTTCGCGGGAATACGTGTTCCGCCTCCGGCGGTACTGAGCGCGGCGCTCTATTCCTGCTCGATCGCCGGGAGAGTAAAGGAGAATTCCGACCCACCCTCGGGCAATGCCCTCGCGGCCACAGTGCCGCCGAGTTTCTGCACGATGCGCCCGACGATGGACAGACCCAGTCCATGCCCCTCTATTTCCAGTTGCGAAAAGCGGGTAAACGGTGTGAAGAGTTGCGAAAACTTGTCCTCGGGAATGCCACCGCCATTGTCCCGCACCCAGTAACGCACCATGTCGCCCTCGCGCTCGCATCCGATGCGCACCTCGCAGGGATCGCCGCCGTATTTAATCGCATTACTGACATAGTTCGCCCACACTTCCTCCACCCACGGACCATACCCACGCACCGCCATCCACTCCGGCGGCAGAATGATCGATGCGCCGCGGTCGCGAATCAGCAAGCGCAGACGGCGCAGGGCGTCGTTCACAATCGTGTGCATGTCGAGCGGATTGTAGGACACCTCTTCCTTGCGCACGCTGGCCAGGAGCAACAGCGCGTTGATGATGGAGATCATCTTGCGGGAATTGAAGAGAATGCTGTCCGCATAATCCTTCAACTCCTCCGCCGGCAAGGTCAATCCTTCCTCGCTGATAATTTCTGCGTAGCCAATAATCAGACTGAGGGGGTTTTTCAAATCGTGTGCGACGCTGTGCGTAAAGGCATCCAGTTCTTGATTGCGTTCCGACAGCGTGGAATTCTGTTCTTCGAGCATGCGCTTGGTTTCCTTCGTCTCGGTGACGTCGCGGATGACGGCGAGATATTGCAGTCCCACCACCGTCATTCGTGATTCAAATACTCGGAGGCGTTCGTAATATGGTTGACCGAGCGAATATTCGAAAATCGCATGCCCGCTGCGCTCATCGCCCCGCTCGCGCAAGGTGATGATGGCGTCCACAAAGCGCTGGCCTGCTTCGACGGGGAAAAACTCCAGCACATGCCGCCCGAGGATGTTCGAACCATGCATCGAAAGCCGGTGATGCTCGTCGGCGCGGTAATCCACGATCACCCCATTGGCGTCGAGCACCAGCAGCATGTCCGGGAAGGCCTCGATCATCTCACGATGAGTGCGCACGTGTTCGCGCAGCGCATCCGCGTCACGCTTCCTGTCGGTGATGTCCCTGCTCACACCCACCAAACCGATGGCCTTGCCTTCGGCATTGCGCAGCGGAATTTCCAGAGTATCGAACACGCGGTATTCGCCTTCGTCCGTCCACAGTTCCTCCTCGAACTCCATCGGTTCGGTCGCCGCGAGCACCCTCTGTTCGCGCTCCCTGATCACCAACGCAGTCTCTGAGGGATACAGTTCGTCGATGGTCCGCCCAATGATTGTGGCGGCCTCACGTTTGAACAGCCCGCACAGGGCGTTGTTTACCAGCCGGTATTTTCCTTCGGCATCCTTGAAATACACTGCGTCGGGAATGCCCTGAAGCAACGTCCGCAATTCCTGATTCACGGCATGCAGGTCGATCTCCGCCATCTTGATCGCCGTGATATCGCGCGTGATGCTGCCGATCAGCATGCCCTGCGACGAGCGCACCGGAAACGCCAGCACCTCGATGTAGCGGCGCTCGCCATCCGGACGCTCGATCCAGTAATTGCGGGGCGACAACACCCAATCTTCAATGGGACGCATGATTTGCTCGCGCACCCGGCCTTCGAGCTGCTGAAGGATGTCCGGCACGCGTTGCTCGGTCGGTAGCAGGCGGGCCTGAATTTCCCAGCGCTTCTTTCCCAGCGCCTCATCCGACGCGATTCCAGTGATGCGTTCCATGGCGGGACTCCACTCGATGAACGCACCTTCCATGTCCATGAGCGTAATGCCGTCGCCTGAATTCTGAATGATGCCGCGCAGTTTTTCCTGTTCCCATTCGACGCGCTGTTCGTTGCGGCGCTGCGTTGTGATATCGCGGCCAAACATGGCCACGTAGGCCACCTCCCCGCGTTCGTCGAACACGGGCTCCATGAACACGTCGAAGAGACGGTCGTTGATCACACTCTCGTAGCGACTGCCATGCTTGCTGCGGATCACTTCATGGAAAATTTCCCAACGGCGCGCACGCGTCTCCTCGGGCAAAAGATCGAACATCACGCGTCCTTTGATCTCCGCCAGATCCACACCCAGTGTGCCGGAGGCCGCGCTGTTGCACAAGAGAATGCGGGCCCCAAGATCCAGCAGCAACGCCCGATCGTTGGAGGCGTCCATGAGTGTCTGCATGATGTTGTTCATGCGAATACGCTCGGCGCTTTCCTCCTTCTGATCGGTGATGTCGCGCACGGCTCCAATGAGGCCAACGAGGCGCGAATCCTGCATCAACGGGTGAATGTTGTCCTGCAACCAGACGATGCTCCCATCCTTGCGCCGGATGCGATACTCGCTGACCACGGTTTTACCGGCAGCCAGACTGCGGATGATGTTTTCCGAATTATCGGTATCACCCGGGAGTATGAGGCGTAGCCACGCCCCCGGGCTGTGCAGAATTTCCTCGGGCGTGTAGGACGTCAAGCGCTCGAACGCGCCCACCACCCAATCCGTCCGAAGTGAGCCGTCCTCGGTGATCGTTGACGAATAGGCGTAGTCACCCGTCAATTCGGCGAGAACGCGGTAGCGGTCCTCGTACTCGGGCAGTTGTTGCGCAATATGCTCCGATGCCGCCTGCAGCGAACCGATCACCAGCACGCCCGTTGCGCTGCCGTGTATGTCCCGCAGCAAATGGGACGTCCACCGCAGCAGGCGCGAACAACCATCCGCGGCGCGGATGCTGTAATCATGCATGCTGGCAACGTTGCCGTTGTCGAGCTGATTTTTGTACTCCGCGTAGCGTTGTTCACGCACATGCTCGTCGGGGAAGAGCAATTCCCAATGCCGGCGCGTCCCCACCATCGCCTCGGTGGGATAGCCGCTGAGCCGGGCGGCGCCATTGCTCCACATCGTGATCGTGCCTTGAACGTCCAGGGAGTGCACCCAGATGTCGATGCGGTTCAATGCCAGTTCGTAGAGCTGGCGCTGGCGAGCTGTCTCAATTTCGTAGCGCCGCCGCTCGCGGGCATGCCGCAATGTGCGCTGGAGTAATTGCGCACTCATCTCGGATTTACGCAAGTAATCCTGCGCACCATGCCGCATCGCCTCATCTGCCAGCACAACGTCTTCATCGTCCAGTACCACCACCACCGCCGCATCGGAACGGTGATGGCGAAACGCGATGAAGGTGTCGAAGCCCCTGCTGTCGCGCAACGCAAGACTCAGCAGCACCACGTCGAAGCGCTGCTGCGAGCCGAGCTCCAGCGCATTCGCCAGAGAGGTGGCAACAACGATGTGTTCATCCCCCACTCCTTGCCCGAGAAGATCCCGAAGGATTTGTGCATCCGTGGCATTCGACTCGATGATCAGGTAGCGGGACGACGAAGCATCCATCTGATTGGACTGTTGTGGAGAGAATAATCCATGTAAAGATAGCAAGAAACCGCAATTCCAAAATTCGTCCAACGCGCGTACCCCGGTTTTCGTAAACGCAAAGGGGAAACGCCACGGCATTTCATCCCTCAACGTCACGATGCATATTGTGGTCGCGATCAGTTTCTGGAGAATTGCACATGGACATAGAGACTCTGCAACAGTATTGCTTGCGCAAGGTGGACGTCGAAGCGTGCTTCCCTTTCGACGACACCACCCTGGTGTTCAAGGTGCGGGGTAAAATGTTTCTCCTCGCGGCGCTCGAAAACACCCCCGTCAGCATCAACATCAAATGCGATCCCGAACGGGCGGTGGAGTTGCGCGAGCAATACGATGCGGTGCGGCCCGGCTTTCACATGAACAAGACACATTGGAACACCGTCGTGCTCGACGGCAGCATCCCGATGGCCGAGCTGCGCTCCTGGATCGATCACTCCTACGACCTCGTCGCACAAGGCAAACGGAAGTGATACCGCTGCCTCAAGCACGTCGACGCGTTTTCACCGCGATTGCGCTGTCGCTGTTCATCGGCCTGCTCGCAATGCCGTTTGCTTGGCCCTTGCGCGCACAGGACTATCCGCTCTCCCCGGTGTTCCGGGATTACCGTCCCCCGAAGCAGAAATCCGACGGCGATTCCCGGAACCGCATGGCCGATGTGTTTTTTCTTGAACGCGAAGCGGTGAACGGCGATGCGCTGGCCCAACACGAACTCGGCGTGCGCTATCTGCTGGGCCGCGACCTGCCAGCGGATACCGCGCGCAGCGCCGAGTGGCTGCGTCGCTCCGCCGAGCAGCACTTCGCGCCGGCCTGCTACAATTACGGCCTGTTGCTCGCCAATGGCTGGGGTGTGGAGTGGAATCCCTTCGAGGCCTTTCGCTGGTTTCGACGCGCCGCCGAACAGGGCATGCCCGAGGCCCAGCATGTCGTGGGCACGTTTTACACCGACAATCTCGTCCTGGCACTCGACTGGCGTCGCGCTCACTATTGGATGAGCCTGGCGGCCGATCAGGGCGTGGAAGCCGCGGCGCGGGCACGCGACGAAATAGTGCAGCGCGGCCTCGTCGCCCCCGCGACCGACACTTTGCGTGAAGAACCCGCATCAGCCCCCGCTCCGCCCGACAGCGACGCCGACGACTGGGTTCCGGCCATGCTCGACTTCACACCCGATTCGCTGCGGACAAGCGTGGATGTGCACAGATTGGTGAATGACGTTCTGGCCTCCTTCGCCGCAACGGCGGCCGACAGCAGCGCGCTGGCCGGATTGATCGCAGAAACGAGCGATGGTGCCCTTCGCCGCGTCGAGCAACTGGTGGATGCCTGCATCCCCGAAGCCATGCTGTTGCTGGGAAAACTCTACGAGCAAGGTCTCCATCTGCCCCGCGATCCCTTACGCGCGGCCATGTTGTATGTGCGCGCCTCGTGGATGGAACTGCCTTTGGCCTTGCGCCTGCTCGCGCCGCTGCTCGCTTCCGCCGAAATGCGCGACCGCCTGTACACCGCCGCCTACGCGTCGAACACCGATGCACAGTATGTGCTCGCCGCGCTGCGCGCCCTCGATCTCGATCGACGACTTTCTCCGTCGCAGGCACGCGAACTGCTGCAACGCGCCATCGAGGCCGGCTCGACCGATGCCCTCGTGCAGCTCGGCATCTGGTATGCCGGCGGGCGCCTGCTCGAACAGAGCACCGAACGCGCTGCACGCTGCTGGGAAGACGCGGCAAAAGCGGGATCGCGCGAGGGCGCCATTCGTTATGCGGCCACAGTGCTGGCGCGCGGCGATACCAAACAGCGGGGCGGAGCTATCGCGCTGCTCGATTCGGCCGCCCTCTCCGGCTGCCTTGTGGCCAATGTCATGGTGGCCCGCAGCTACGAAGCGGGCCTGGGCCGCTCATCCCGTCCCGGCGTGGCTGCACACCTCTACCGCGATGCGGCCATTCGTGGAAGCCGCGTTTCATACCGTGCACTGCGCGCCATGTACGAGCGCTTGCGTCCGGACGACGAGGTCTTCCGCATCCCCGCACGCTGATTCGCGTGGCTGATTTTCGATCCCGCGTCACGGATGCATCGCACCAATAGACCACGCGCATCGAGCTCCGGATGATGGCTGTCGGATTTCCCGTGCAATGCGTATCTTGTTCCGTCTACCGAATTTTTCACCGCTTCCGAGGAAGAACATATGAACATTGGGGTGCTCACGGGCGGCGGCGATTGCCCGGGCCTGAATCCTGTTATCCGCGGCATCGTGCGCGCGTCCTTGAAATTGGGTCATTCAGTCATCGGCTTCCGCAACGGCTGGAAGGGCCTGGTGGAAAACCTGCCCATGCCGCTCGGCCGTGACGATGTGAGCGGCATTCTCCATCGCGGTGGTACGATTCTCGGCACATCCCGGACCAATCCCTACAAAATCGAGAATGGCGAGCAGCGCATCCTCGACACACTCGCGGCGAATGCCATCGACGCGCTGATCCCCATCGGCGGCGAGGATACGCTGGGTGTGGCGGTAAAGCTGCATGCCGCAGGCGTGAAGCTCGTGGGAGTACCGAAAACCATCGACAATGATTTGCCGGGAACGGATTTCACTTTCGGCTTCGATACCGCGGTGAACATCGCCATGGAAGCAATCGACCGCTTGCACTCCACCGCCGAAAGCCACAGCCGTGTGCTTGTCGTCGAAGTCATGGGCCGCCACGCCGGCTGGATCACCTGGTATTCGGGCATCGCCGGAGGCGGCGATGTCATCCTCGTACCCGAACATCCCTTCAGTGTCGATGAGGTCTGCGCCAGCATCAAGCGCCGCCATGAGCAGGGAAAAAACTTCAGCATCGTCGTGGTGTCCGAAGGCGCGAAAGTCGCCACCGACAGCGAGCGCGACGAGGATGGCAGCTACGTGCTCGCCAGCATGAAAAAGGATGCCTTCGGCCATGTCATGCTCGGTGGCGTCGCCAAAGTGCTGGCCGAGGAAATCGAGCATCGCCTCGGCTTCGAGACCCGCCATACCGTCCTGGGCCACATTCAGCGCGGTGGTTCGCCCTCCGCTTTTGACCGCGTGCTCGGCACCCGCTATGGCGTGCGCGCGGCGGAACTCGTGCACGAGGGGCGCTTCGGCCGCATGGTCGCCCTGCAGGGTACACGCATCATCGACATCGACATCACACAGATCGCCACGGGCATCAAGGAACTCGACCCCGAGCTCTACAAGGTGGCCGCGTATTTCGCCGACTGACCTCGTCCATCATTCGCAACGCGCGATGCGGCACGCCGCCGCATCGCGCAACGTTTCTCCATTGCCTTTCACCGCGGAGTGCTCATGGAACATGCGCTGCAAACGTTGCGCGACACGCTCGCCACTTTCCTCGGACAACTCGCCGTCGCGCAGTATCGCCTGCCCACGTTGTGGTTGCACGCCGCCGCGGCCGACGAGCGGGTGCGCGACGTCGATCCTGTGGAAACCTTCGTCGCCTGTATCGACGGCATTCTCGCCACCGAGGACGATACGCCGGTACGCGGCACTTCCAATGGCGAATGGTCGCGCGATGCCATCGTGTACAACATGTTCCCCCGTCTCACCGCCGCCTGGGATCACGACGGCGACGGAGTGATCGGTATCGAGGATTTGCCGGCTGGTTTGCGCGAAACCGGCACCTTTCTCAAATGCATCCTGCTGCTGCCCTATCTCCGGCGCATGGGCATCAACACCATTCATTGTTTGCCCATCACATCCATCGGCCGCGATGGCAACAAGGGAACTCTCGGTTCGCCCTATGCCATACGCAATCCTTTCACGCTCGACGAACGCCTGTGCGAGCCCTTTCATGGCCTCGGTGTTGAAATCGAATTCGCCGCTTTCGTCGAAGCCGCCCATCGCCTGGGCATGCGTGTGGTGCTGGAGTTCGTGTTCCGCACAGCGGCCAAGGACAGCGACTGGATTCCCGAACATCCGAATTGGTTCTACTGGATCGACGCGTCACTGCCCGACCGCGACGGCAGTCCCGAACACGCGCACGGCTATGGCAATCCCGCCTTCAGCCAGGAGGAACTCACCGTCATCAACACGCGCGTCAAACGCAACGACATGAGCAGTCTGCCGCCTCCCGGCATGGCCTATCGCGCGATGTTCCGCAACGCCCCCGAGGACATCGTGCGCGAAGGCGACCGCTACATCGGCATACTTCGCGACGGCACCCGCGTGCGCATTCCGGGCGCCTTCGCCGATTGGCCACCCGACGATGTGCAGCCGCCATGGAACGATGTGACCTATCTCAAGCTCTACGAACATGCGAGCTTCAACTACATCGCCTACAACACGATTCGCATGTACGACAATCGGCTCGCCAGCGTCGAGAACGAAAACCGAGGGCTGTGGAACACCATCATCAACATCATTCCACATTATCAGAAAACCTTCGGCATCGACGGCGTGATGATCGACATGGGCCACGCCCTGCCCAAGCGCCTGAAACAGAGCATTGTGGAGAGGGCCCGCAAAACCGATCCGGATTTCGCGTTCTGGGAGGAGAACTTCGCCATCTCCGCGCGCAGTCGACAGGAGGGTTACAATGTGACCGTCGGGTACTTGTGGAGCGACGAGCATATTCCCGCCAAACTGCGGGAGTTCCTGCGTCTGCTCTCCACCCAGGACGTCCCCGTGCCCTTCTTCGCGACGCCGGAGTCGCACAACACACCCCGCGCCGCCCGACGGGATGGGGGCATCAATTTCTCACGACTCACGCTCGTGATCAACGCGTTTCTCCCGGCCGTGCTGTTCCTGCATCAGGGCTATGAATTGGGCGAAACCTTCCCCGTGAACACCGGACTCGGTTTTACGCCCGAAGACATCGCCGCTCTGCCCTCGCATACCTTGCCGCTGTTTTCGCAGTCAGCCCTGTGCTGGGACAATCCCCAACAACTCAGCGGTTTTGTGGCACGCACCGTACGCATACGCCACGACTGGCACGATCTTGTGGTGAATCCCTCGCATCACACACTGCGCGTGGTCGACAGCGACAATCCCGCAGTGCTGTGCTTCCTGCGATGCAGTCCCGACGGTGAGCGCGCGTTGGCCATTGTCGCCAACCTCGACTGCATACACGCCACCACAGCCGCCCTGCATTTCGAAACGGAACTCGACATTCTCACCGACGAATTGAGCGGCGCCGAAGTTCACAAGCTCGGAGCGGAATTCCAGATTCAGCTGCTGCCCGGCAAGGCCATGGTGTTCGAACTCAAAACCCCGACCATGGAGTTCGAGGAATTCCAGACCTGAGTCACGCCTCGAGCACATTTCGTGAAATGCGCGGCGCGCATCACCGGGCCTCCACCCGACGATGCGCGCCGCCGCGTTTCGCTACCTTGGCTCGGTGGCTACGGCATGCGTTGCGTGCATTCCTTCTCGAGCTTCAGCAAGCCCGCGACCGTTCCCCAATCCAGCGCCGTAACGTTGCCGTCATTGTGCACAGCGAAAAAGCACCCGGCGACGAAGGGCCCGAATCCAAGCTGTGTCAGCGCTATGCCGTCGGTATTCGTCGTGGACGCTCCGGTAAACGTCCCCAGCAGGGCGAAATCCTTGCGGTCGAATACCATAAAGGTGTTGTTCGCATGATCCTGATCCGTCATCACCCAATAGCCGCCTCCATCATTGCATTCGTACAGCACAATGCCCTCTGGCTGCGCCTTGAACAACCCCTTACCGACAACCTCTCCGGTAAACGTGCCCTCGAGATCGTACACCTTGATGTCGTTGTACCGCGCATCCTCGTCCGCGATGAGCAACCTGCCGTGCACCGTGTCGGCACAAATCGATTCGACAATGTGCAGCACACCGTCGCCCGAGGTCTCGCCGAAGGCGCGTAGCAAAGTCCCGCTGGCGTTCGTGCCCCGCACACTCATGCGGAACATTTTCACCCGCGCACCAAGCTCCGCATCCGGCGGGATGCTCTCGTCGGGTCGCTCGTAATTATCCGTCACGTACAGCAGGAAATCCTTCCCGTCACGCACGACAGCGATGCCGTATGGCTTCACAAGATCGTTCTGTCCGAAAAAGCCGAGCGGCTTCCAGTCCGGCAGGCGAAACACCTGCACGCGATGATTGTCGCGCTCCACCACGATGGCCATATCGTCGACAGTCGCAATGCCATTGGGACGCCGCATCTGTCCATTGCCAGCGCCGGTGCTCCCGACACCGCGGATGAATGCACCCGTTGTTGCATCGTACACGAGAAGTCGATCCGAGGATTTGGCCGTGGCAATCACCCAGCGTTCGCCTTCGACACCGGCCCAGAATGCGGGCGAATCCACATTGTCCGCCTCGTTCCTTTCGGATTGCCAGGCTTCCTCGACAACAACACGCGATGGCTTCTCTGTATCGGGTGCTGCCTTCGGTGCTTTCTCCGCACCGCAGTGCGTCAGCAGCAAGGCGGTCGCGAACATCAGCGGAATTGCTCCCACACCCGGGAGCGCCGCGAGTATTGATCTGATTGCTTGCATGATATCCTTGTGAAAAATGAAAAAACCGCACGCCATGAAACCGGCCGCCCCCACGCTTCGGCAGGGGCGGCCCGGAATACCTCTCGTCGATCAGAGATCGAACTTCACGCCGGCGGTGAATCGACGGTTGTAGTACTCCGCCTGATACGTACGCGTGCTTTCGCCCGCGTAGTAACGCAGCGGCTGATCGAGCAGATTGTTCGCTTCAACGAAAATGCGCAACTGCTCGGTGATGGCAAACGAGGCCGTCGCATCGAGATGCGTCACCTTGTCGTAGAAGCGCTCGAGACCCGGCGTCAAATCCATTTCGTCCGGATCCATGTAGGAGCTGGAGTAATTGAACGACAATCCCAGCACCAACCGCTCGTCCTGCCAGGTGAGCGAGGCGTTGAGATTGTGCGGCGCCGCGCCCGGCAAATCGATGTCGCGATCACCGAAATCAGGATTGTCGGTGGTGGATGAAGTGAAGGTGTAGTTGCCGTAGAAGGAAAGCTGTGACAGCAATCCCGGCAGGAAATCCAGACGACGCTGGAAAGCCGCCTCAAAGCCCAGCAATGTCGCCTTCGCACCATTGCGCGGCTGGAACAGCCGATACGTCCCACCACTCACCGCGTCCACATAGTCCTTCTCGGAGTAGTAGTAAATGAAGTCCTTGATGTCCTTGTAGAACACGCCCGCCGAAAGAATGCCCACCGAAGCGAAATACTGTTCGGCCATCACATCGAAGTTCATCGACGTGGTGGGCTTCAGCGCGGCGTTGCCGAGAAACAGTTCCTCATCCTCCACGGCGATGTTGCGGTAGGGGACGATGTCGTAGTAATTCGGTCGCGCCAGCGTGTTCGTCCACGCCACGCGGAGAATGGTGTTTTCACGGATATCGTACTTCACATGCACACCCGGCAACACATTCGTGTAATCGCTCGTGCCGCTGGTCGGCGTGATGTCTTCGGTATCGTCGTTGAACTCGAATCCTTTGTAATCCACGTTCGTGTGCTCGACACGCACGCCCGCGATCACGTGCAGCCTGTCGCCGAGATTCTGATTCAGCTGCGCGTAACCCGCGGTGATCTTCTCCTTGGCGGTGTAATTGGCCGCTGCGTATTCCGACGGATCGTCCTCACGTTCGAACAGCGTGGGATTGTTGAGGTCGAGCGAGCCGAGGAATTCCGGCGTGGCGAAGGATCCGATGCGATAATCACCGGCGCGGAAGTTGTCGTTGCTGTAATCACTGTTCGGCACCGAGGCCAGGTTCTCGAAACCGCTCAACGGCTCGTAGGAGAAAAAGTTGTTCTCCCGCATTTTATCCTTGTTGCGCATGCGGGCACCGAATTTCACGCTGTTCTTGTACTCGCCGCTGTTCACCAAGGGCAGCAACAGATCGAGGCGGGCGTTGAAATCCTCTTCTTCTGTGTTCTGCTCCTCCTCGGTCAACTCATGCAAGGTGAATTGCTCGAGCGCCACCGAAGCCGGATCAGTAGGATTGGGATACGGCGTCTCCAGATTGCTCAGATCCATGGCCACGGGCACACGGCGCACACGCCAGCCCATGTAGCGCTCGTTGGGGCGATGCTCGCTGGCTTTCGACCAGGCAAGCGCCCAGTTGGCCTTGAGCAAACCCGCGATGGCATGGTCGCCACTGAACGAGGCCGTCCACATGCGCTGATCCTCGAGGCGCGCATTGTCGTTCTCGTCGTTGCCGATTCCCCCTTTGACCTGGCGGCGGATTTCCGTGGATTGGGAAATGCCGGACGCATCCGTCGGCTCCAGACGGTAACGCAGTCGCATGCGATTCTCCCAGTCATTGCGCTTGTTGTACATGCCACTGAAGGTCACCGTGTTGAGAGGCGAAATGCGTAAATCCAGCGATCCGCCCACACTCTGACGCAGGCGACGCACGGAGTAATCGCGCACTTCCCATTCCTCGGCGAACACCACATCGTTGTCGTCCTTGCTCCACACGCCTTCCGTATTGTGCGAACCCAGATTGTGATCGTGATACGAGCCGTTCACCATCACACCAAGCATTCCGTCGAACAAACGCGTACCCACCACGGCCGAACTGAGGAGCATGCCCTTTTCCGACAGCAAATTGTAACCGCTGCCCAGCGTACCCGACACGCGCAGTTGATCCGGAGCGCCGCGCGTCACCAGATTCACCGCACCACCGATGGCGTCCGCATCCATGTCGGGCGTCACCGCCTTGTTCACCTCAATGGACTGAATGGCGTCGGCCGGAACGAGATCCACCTGCACGGCGCGACGCTCACCTTCGGCCGAGGGAATGCGCTCGCCGTTGATCATCACCGCGTTCAAACGCGGCTCGGTGCCGCGAATGTTCGCAAAGCGCGCTTCGCCCTGATCGTAGTTCACCGTGATCGCCGGAACGCGCTTCAACGCATCACCAATGTTGGCGTCGGGAAAGCGGCCGATCTGATCGCTGGAAATCACGTTGCCGATGTTCGCATTGCTGCGCTGCTGACTCAGACTTTTCGCCTGGCCTTTCAGACGCTCTCCCAGCACTTCCACTTCCTGCCCGCGGATGATACCGGACTGCAAGCGCACGGTGATCGAAGCGGTCGCACCGCCCTTCACTTCCACCGGCACCGTCTCGGCCCGATAACCGAGATAGGAAACGTACACCTGATGCGTCCCTGCCGGAACGCGCAACAGCGTGAAAGTACCGGTCTGTGTGGCGGCCGTACCGATGCCCAATTCCTTGATGTAAATGTTGGCTCCCGCAAGCGGCAGGTTGTCTTCGTCCGTCACCCGCCCTCGAATGCTTCCCGTGGATTGCGCCATCGCATTCGATGCGATCAGCAATACCGCGAGCAGGAACAGTAAACCATGTTTCATGCGATCCTCGCGTTGATGTTGAAATCCGGATGTATGCATCCTGTTATCGACAGCATCTATCCTCCCGACGATGGCAGACGCCACCGCGATTCTAGGGGATGTTGTGAATCTAGATTCTCAACATGCGGGTCCGATGAGCGTTGCGTTAAGGATGCGTGAGGTCGCGAATGCCTACGCGATTTTCCGGCGGTCATCAACCGTGGAATTGGATATGAAAACGGAGCGGAAGTGAAAACGGATGGGCACAATGTAAAAGCGGAGAGTTCTTGCGAACCCTCCGCTTTGAAAAATCTCCCGGCAGCGGCGTTATTTCTGCACGCGCACCGTACTCTCGCTGAAATTGATCTCCACTGCCTGTACTGTCGAGAAGAACGAATTGCCCAGCAGGACCGGACTGCTCACTCCCGGAACGCGGGTGAACACACCCAGTTCGGCGATGTGGAATTGCGGCGCTTCGAACTCCGTGCCACCCAGCGAGATACCGCTGACATTCGAGGCGCGCACCTTCAACACGTTGCCCTCGGGATCGGTGATGTCGCGGGTGGAATTCGGCACGGCGGCCGCACCCACGGCGCGCAACGTGGCAACGGGGAAATACGATTCGGGCGAACCATTGTCCAAAATCACGTCCACAGGCTTGCCCTGCATTTCACCTTTCACCACGATAAAGCCATTCGACACGGTCATAGGCAGCGAAAGCGCCTGCTTCATCGGCGATGCCTTGCTCTTCAACTGCAGCGTGGGCGTGGCACCGTAGCGGAACAGCGCGATCTCGGCGCGGCGCAGCAGATCCGTACCGATGATGCCCGACAAGCTGCGTCCCGCCACTGTGGGGGCATTCTCCAGCACGCTCACCGAGGTCTGCGGAAACACCAGGCCGCCGACATTCAACACCGGCAGCGTGGCCTTGCCCACAACATCACCGACGAAACCCACGCCACCGAGCGCGAAGTACGTCTTGCCCTCGGAGGCATCCCTGCGGCCCTGCGGCTTCTGTATCACCGCACGGTCGCCAATCCATGCCTTGCTCACACTGGTCACGTTCACCGCGAGGTCCACCGCGAACCACGCCGTGCCACCATCGGGCATGCTGGATTCGGCAAAGACATACCCCTGGTCGTACACCAGCTTCATCTCACCATACACGTTCTGGGCCGATGCGGTCCAGGTCAATGCCAATGCAAATACCGACAATACAACGAAAAACCGTTTCATGGATACTCTCCGACAGTCGTTATGGAGTTCGGGCGGACGGTGATCCACATCAGTAACAGGATCACGGACCAACCCGCCAGCATACGGACGGTGTTCGATTTTGTTGCATCCATGGAAAAAACCCGCCACTTCCTCGTCGCAGGCGCCCCAGTACGCCAACGGACGATCCGGGGGGGATCGTCCGTTGCGCTTCAGGTACACCGACGGCGCGTCGGCATCGCCATAGCCGCGCTATCGTCGCCGGATATCCACGTCGCCAAAGCTGCTGTTGATACTCAGCCGGTCGCTCCCCGAACCCAGCTTCGCCCGCTTTTTGTCGGGCGAGGGGCCGTACTTGTTCTTTTTACCGACTTCTTCCATGGGGAAATTGCTGTCCACTTCACCGAACGAGGCCTCGGCCTGTATCGCTCCATTGAACGATGAGGAAAGGATGATCTCCACATCACCGTAAGAACTTTTGATCGAACCGCCGCGGCAGTCCTTGACGCTGATCTCGCCCATGGACGAACTGATGTTCACCGCCGCGTTCGGACGGCTCACCTCGACATCGCCGTAGGAGGATTGAATAGTGCCGAGTGGAACATTGAACACCTTCACATCGCCCATTTTCGCTTCCACACGGAAGTTTTCAGCGATATCGCTGAGCGAGACAAAGCCGTAGGAGGATTCCACCTCCACATTGGAGGACTGTATCACTTCCACATTGCCGAAACTGCTGTTCACCTTGGCGCTGCCGGCAATGCCGCTCACATTGACATCGCCGAATTTGGTCACCGCGTACAGATGCCCGCCCTTGGGCATGGCGATGCGCACGTCGATTTCTATGCCCTTGTTCTCGCCCTTGGGGAGATTGGTACGCAGTGTGACTTTCTCTCCCTGCATTTTCATTTCCACCGCCACCGCCTCGGCCTGGCGCTTGGCCTCGTCGCGGGATCCGTCATTGACGGTAATGGTCACGACGGCGTCGACCACATTTCCTTCCGCAGGCGTCACCGTGATGTCACCGAAACGCACATCGAGAAACACGCTGGCGTCTGCCCCCACCTGAAAACGCTCCTTGACCGTGCGCACGTGTTTTTGCGCGAGCAGCGATGGCACGAGTGCGAGCGTGAACGTCAGAAGAATGATGAAGTGTTTCATGAGTCTCGGCTCCTTTTTCTTTCGTGCTGCGTCTCGGTGACCATGGTTTGAAGCGTGGATTGCAAATCGTTGTACGCGGCCAGCAGATAGTGCTGTACGCGCGGATGCAGTCCCTGCTCTCGCAGCGCGGTTTTGCATTCATCAATGGATTCGCGAAGCATGGCGATTTTCGCCTTCTGCAGTGCCAGGAATTCCGGATCGAGTTCGCTCTCGCGCTCCACCGCGGCAAGCGACAGTTTCTCGATCGCGCGCTCGTAGAAGAACATCGCCTGCTCGATGTCCTCCTGCGCTTCCGTCAGCATGTCCGTGGAATTCGCACTGTGGGCGATGTCCATGGAGTTGCGTCGCTGGTAATCCTGTATCAGGAACCAGCTCATGCCCGCGCCAATGCTCAGCAGCAGCGCATACATGGCGAACTTGGCCACGGGTCGACGGAACCACAGCGCCAGCCGCGCGGCCAGGCCCTCGCGTCCCTCCTCTCGTGTCCGCTCGCCTTTGCCCGCGCGCCGCTGTTCGTGCCGCAGGCCATCTTCGATGCGCTGCCAGAGCTGCGGTGGTGGATCGTGCGTCGGAAGGGACGACGCCAGCCGCTCCAGCCCGTCTCTCTCTCGCTCTTCGGGATTCATGTCAGTATCTCCGGATCGTGTATGCCGTGCTGCGATAATCGTTCGCGCAAACTCTGCCGTGCGCGAGAATAGGTCGACTTTGATGTGCCAATGCTGATGCCCAATTGCTCGGCGATATCCGCATGCGTCTGGCCGTGAACGGCGTAGAGCAGAAACACCGCACGCTGTTGATCAGGCAGGCCGCCGATTTCCTGCTCCAACAGCTCGCGCAGCAGCACATCCTCCTCAGCCGCGGTGGCGTCGGGATGCGCATCCTCGCCGCTGAAATCCACCCGCACTTCACCGTGTCTGCGCGGACGCGTTCTGCTGATGCAGCAATTCATCACGATGCGATACATCCATGTATCGAGGCGCGACTCGTGCCGAAATCGCTGTATGCCCCGGTACATTTGAATGAACGCCTCCTGCACGCTGTCCTGCGCGTCGTGCTCGTTGCCGTGAAAACGCCGCGCCAAGGTGTACAACGGCTGCTTGTACTGCTCGTACAGATCGCGAAATGCCATGATATCGCCCGTTTTGCAGCGCTCGACCAGCGCATACTCACGGGCGATGTCGACGGAGTGACCCTCTGTCTTCACATAATCCTCGGATAGCGTATGGATGATGTCTGTGTGCATTTCTTGACCTGCCGCGCGTTGGACGCCGCAAGCCGCGAAATGGTTGCTTCACTCTGATCGCTGCAAAGGTACTGGTTTTTCCGCTGAGGTCGGAATGCGCATGTCCCTCTTCTCCGACGGAACATCGCGGCGGCTTTTCCGTCTAAACGCCTTCGAACTCGAACACACGATTGTACCAGCTTCGGAGTACACATGAAACGAACCACATCCATCACCGCCCTCGCGCTCCTGCTGCTCTGCACCTGGGTGAGTTGGGACCTCCCCCTCAACGCACAATCCACCGCCTCCGCCGAGAAAGCGAAAGGCGCCTGGCTTGGCGTACGCCTGAGCAGCATCGACCGCTCGGACGACGACAAGAGCAGCGCGGAGAAAGGCGCGCAGGTGAGCGGAGTGCTCGACGACAGCCCCGCCGACAAGGCCGGCATCAAAAAGGGCGACATCATCGTGGACGTCGATGGCAGCGCGGTGAGCGATGCCGACGATCTCGTCCGCTTGCTCAAGGATAAAAGCCCCGGAGCCAAGGCGCAGGTGACCGTGCTGCGCGACGGGAAAAAGCAGTCGCTCGCCGTCACTCTCGGCGAAGCGAAAAAAGAAGCCCGGGTGATTTCCAAAAGCATTCGCATTCCCCGCGCACCGATGCCACCCAGCGCGCCCTTCGCCTGGTCGCCGCGCACGCCGGTGTACGGCTTCTCCCTCAACACGCTGTCCCGCCAACTCGGCGAATACTTCGGCGCTCCCGAGGGCAAGGGCGTGCTGGTGGAAAGCGTGAAAGAGGAAAGCGACGCCGCCAAGGCGGGCTTCAAAGCTGGCGACGTGATCCTGCGCGCGGGCAAAAAAACCATCACCGCCGTGGACGACTTCCGCACCGTGCTCGCCGCCTATGATGCGGGCGAAAGCATTCCTGTGGAAATCCTGCGCAAAGGCGGAAAAATGACGCTCAATCTCACCGCGAAGGAAGCACCCGAGCCACATGGCATGCTCGGCACACCGGGCATGGGCCACATCCTCCGCTTCCGTGGCGACGGCGATGAGGGCGAGGACATGGAGGACATCGACATCGATATCGACATCGATGACATTCAGGATCGCGCCGAAGGAATCCGCCTCATGCTCAACGGCAAGCAATTCGAACTGCAAGGAATGCAGGAGGAATTGCAAAAACACTTGCAGGAAATGCAGGAGAGGATCGACGTGTCCACAGAGGATAAGCAGATCCGCATTCGTACCCGACAAATTTGATCCCGGCGAACACACAGAACGTCCGCGCAGGGCTCAGACCTTGCGCGGACGTTTTTATTTACCAAATCGAAACACAGTTCGTGCATGCGCGCGTAACGCGTTGGGGAGTTTCATTCCACGCTTTCCCTACCTGCCCCCTTGTCCTTCATGCCCCGTCGCGTCAGCACTTTCTCTTTCTGACGCGCAATGATCAAGTCCGCCAGCGCGGCGGCCACCTCGCCCGGCGGCAGATTCCGGAAGCAGCGATTCACCGCCGCTTCGTCCACATCGATGCGGTACAGGATGTGCATCAGGCGTTCGAGCTGATACTCGAGGAGTTGCACAATGCGTTCGATCAGCGCGGCGCGGAAAATCCGTTCGTCGTCCCACTCATCGCCCGTCTCGCCTTCCAGCGCGAAATGATTGGCTATTACCACTTCCGTCGCGCGCAACACCTCGAGAGTTCTGTCCTGCACCGCCGCCTCCTTGCTGTCGGGTTTCGCGGCAAGGTGGGCATTTCACCCGCAAGGTGCAAATGCATGTGTGAAAAAAAACAGCCGATGCGCAGTGCCGCGCATCGGCTGTGAGTTGCCGTACTACTGCGTTTTCTATTTCAGCAGGAACTGCTCGAAAAACAGAATTGTGGCCCAGGTGAAATAATCGCGGTTGTTCTTTTTACTGAAACCGTGGCCTTCGTCCTTGGCAAACATGGTCCACACCGGAATGCCATTGCCGCGCACCGCCTCCACAATCTGTCGCGCCTCGCTAGCGGGCACGCGCGGATCGTTCTCGCCCTGCGCCACGAACAGCGGCGAACGGATCTTGCCGGCATTCGTTGTCGGGGAAATGCGGAGAAGAAACTCCCGCATTTTCTCGTCGCGCTCGTCGCCGTATTCCACACGGCGCAGATCGCGGCGATAGCTCTGCGTATTTTCCAGGAAGGTGACGAAATTCGAAATCCCCACCACGTCCACGCCGCATTTGATGCGTTCGGGATACGTGGTGAGCGCGGCCAGCACCATGTAGCCACCGTACGAACCGCCCAGCACCGCCACACGCGACGCATCCAGCTCGGGCTGCTTCGCGATCCAGTCCAGCAATGCGCCGATGTCCTGCACCGAATGCTCGCGGTTGAATCCATTGTCCAAGGCCAGATAGGTCTTGCCGTAGCCCGTGGATCCGCGCACATTGGGCTGCACCACCGCGCAACCCAGCTCGTTTACCCAATACTGCATCACGGGATTGAAGTACGGACGCGACTGTCCTTCCGGGCCGCCGTGAATGTCGATGATCACCGGCACCTTGCCGCGCGCGTGTTTCGGCATGGCGATGAATGCGGGAATCTCCCGCGGCTTACCATCCACCTTGTCGAAGGTCGGATAGTGAATCAGCTTCGGACTGGAGAATGTCGCCGTGTTCAAGCCCCCCACCTCGCTGAACGTCCAGCGCGTGAGCTTGCCGGCGGGCAAATCCACCACGTACACATCGGTGGGACTGTCGGCCGCGTTGATACTCAGGGCCAGACGACGGCTGTCGCGACTGAAACGCAGCCCGCCGATCAGTCCAGTCGGCAATCCCGCGATTTTCACCTCGCGCATGGAGGGAAGCGCAAGCAAATGCAATTCGCCACGTCCGTCCGCATTCAGTGTGTAGGCCAGCCATTTGCCATCACGCGAAAAACTTACGCCTTCCATTTCCCAACGCAGCTCGGGAAGCATGCAGCGATGCTCGCGACGCGCGATTTCGTACACGAACAGTGTGGCGAATTCGCGGCCCGCGTCGGCGGTGTAGTAAATGCGCTTGCCGTCGCTGGACCAGGAGAAGTCGCCGTACGCCACGTCGCCGTCGTTTTCGCGAAACAGCGGAGTGAACTGCTTCGTCACGAGATCGACGATGAAGGGCAAGCTCTTCTGCGCCGAAATGAATTGCGTCACCACCAGCTGTTTGCCGTCCGGCGACCATGCGGCCGGATACCACGCACCCTCGCGCTCGGTCACTATCGCGGCGGCTTCGGGCTTGTCCGCATCCATGATCCAGACGTCGGTGTCCTTGCCATTGCGCTTGTTGCTGGCGTAGGTGAATTTGTCGCCGCTGCGCGTCCAATAGGCGCCGGTGTTGCGGCTCTTGCCGTCCGTCAACAGGCGCGTCGAACCCGTGGCGCGGTCGAAGTAGTAGATCTGGTAAAACTCCCCGCCGCCCACGTCACGCGTGAAGGCGAAGCCATCCCGGCCGGGACGCGGATCGGTGGACACACCCGACACGGGTTCTTCGAAAAACGTGATCTGCTGCCGCGCCATACCCGGCCCCGCGATGTGATGCACCTGCGCGGTGTTGGCGAAACGCGTGCTGATGTACATGCCCTTGTCGTGCGCATCCCAATCGGCAATCCCCGCGGAGCGGGCGTTCTGATACTGCTGCGCCCGTTCCACGAGCTGTTTGGGAATCGGTGGTATCCCGCTGACTTCGAGATTCTCGCCCGGTTGCACCTGTGCCCGCGCGGCAGCTGTGAGCAACAATGCGAGAAGAACCATGAATCGTGATCTCATGGAGCACCTTGTATGTGGATGGAAAACGGTGTGTCGAAACGTGAGGGGAATGTCACCCCGGCGTCGCGTGCGAATCGCGGACAATGCTGCGTGTACGGACAGCATATCCTCTTGTTGCATCGCACAAAGGCACGCGGGGGGTGGATTCAGGAACGCGACTTCCGCGCGCCATCGCTCGCCGCCTGTGCAATGGCGATGCGACGCCGACCCTCTACGCGCGGCGTGGCGCTCCACAGACTGTCCACCGTGCGCATATGCGCCGTGAACGCGTCCATGGACGACTGCGGCAGACGTTTGAGCGGGGGATTCTTCAACTTGCGGGGAGGAATGAACTGTCCTCCGACCAGATATTCGAAATGCAGATGCGGTCCGGTGGAAAATCCCGTACTGCCCACGGCACCGATGGTCTGATGCTGCCGCACCGCCTGTCCACGCGACACGCCGATGCGCGAGAGATGGCCGTAGCGTGTGACCACGCCGCCGGCATGACGGATTTCGATGGTCTTGCCGTAACCACCTTTCCAGCCGGCAAACTGTACCGTACCCGAGCCCACAGCCCACACCGGCGTTCCGGTGGGTGCCGCGTAATCGATGCCGGTGTGCATCTTGCGTCGCCCGCTGATCGGGTGCATGCGCATGCCGAATCCGCTGGTGACGCGCAGTATGCTCAGCGGACTGCGCATGAAGGCCTTTTGCAAATTCTCTCCATCGGGGGCAAACCAACCCTGCACGGTGCTGTCCGCATCGTACCAGTAGCCGCGCACGTCGCCGGTGATTTCGCCTACGTACGAGGCGGCCAGAATGCGTCCGTAGCCGACGATATCGCCGTCCAGCAGTTTTTTCTCGACGAGTATGCCGAAACGATCGCCCACACGTGGATCGAAGATGAAATCGATATCGTAGCCCAGCACCTCGGCGTAATCCGCCACGAGCTGCGGCTTTTCGCCCATGGACATGATGGTGTGATACACCGAACTCCGCACTTCGCCCTCGACCACGACGAGTTCGGACTGCACCGGAATTTCCCATTGCCGCGCTTCCAGCACACCAGCGGCATTGCGGCACACCCAATAACTGCGGAGGCGGTCGACCTCGTAGCGGAAGCGCGCCAGGGCGCCGTTGCTATCCACCTGCGCCACAAATTGCTGTCCCGGCATACAGCGCTGAAAATTGAAGCCCACCGCTTCGAGTTGTCGCTGCACCGTATCGGCCACGGCACGATCAATGCCCGCAGCGAGCAGAGCGCTGGCGAACGGCATGTTGCGCGCAATCTCGCCACGAAACTCCCGCATGCCCAGCGCATCGGCATCCTCATACAACACAGGTATGCTGTCGCGAACCGCTTGCACCTTGTCCACCGACACCGGCGCATCATCTCCATCCTGAATCAGATACACCGCGCAGGCGAGCAGCAAAAGCAGCGACGCCCCTATAATGAACAGGAAAAGAACCTCACGTCGAGGTGCGGGAAATACATTGATCGGTACCATCATCAAAAGATACGGCCCGAAGCCCAATCGAGCAATGCACCCTCAACCCATCCTCCGCGCTCTTCTCGAATGTATCCCGCTCTCAGCCAGCCGGCAAGATTCGAGCGGGCCGCACCCTCAACAATTCCTCTCCGCTCTCTCCGCTCTCTTTCATCTCTTCGAATGTATCACGCACTCGGCCAGCCCGCAGGATTCGAGCGGGAAGCACCCTCAACAATTCCTCTCCGCTCTCTCCGCTCTCTTTCATCTCTTCAAATGTATCCCGCACTCAGCCAGCCAGCAGGATGCGCGCGGGAAGCGCCCTCAACCATTCCTCCGCGCTCTCGGCGCTCTCCGCGCCCTCTTCAAATGTATCACGCACTCAGCCCGCCCCGAAAAACCCGGTCCCCAACTCAGCAACAGCCACACCCGGCAATAGCAACAAATTCTCCAGGAGTTGATACATTTCCCCTGCAGCGTTCGCCCACAAACAGCAACGGATCCACCTCTGATGAGCACACACGAAGCCCTGCAACGAGCCACCGCCGAACTGCGCCGCATTCTCGCCGCCTGTGACGGCGAAGGGCTGTCCCACGGCGACATCGAAACGCGGGACTGGAATGTCGAGGCCACGCTGCGCGATGGCAAGGACAGCGTCAAGGTGGTCGTGTATTTCAACGCGAAGGGTAATCTCACACCCAAAATCCAGGGCAAGGATAGTCCGCTGCGACAACGCGTCGAGCTACAACTCCACGGCAGCGAGCCCCTCGCGAGCGCCTTCCTCCCGTCGAATATCACGACCTGGATTGGCGTGGATGAATCGGGCAAAGGCGATTACTTCGGACCATTGGTCGCCGCGGGCGTCTGTGTCACGCCCGAGGATTTGCTGAAACTGAAGAGCGCGCTGCTGCGCGACAGCAAGGAACTGAGCGCCGAGCGTATCACCATCGCCGCACGCAAGGTGCGGGAAATCTGCGGCGAACGCTGCACCGTGGTGGTTGTGCCGCCGGCCAAATACAACACCTTCATGGAAGGCACGAGCTTTGGCAAAAATTCCCAGCGTATTCTCGCGTGGATGCATGCGCGCTGCATCGAAAATCTGCTCGAAGCCGGATGTTCGGCCGCACACGCCATCTGTGATAAATTCGCCGGCGAACACGTCATCGAGCGCGCATTGCTTCCCCTCGGTCGCGGTATCAAAGTGCATCAGCACGTGCGCGCCGAGGCCGATCCCGCCGTCGCCGCCGCCTCGGTGCTCGCGCGCGACGAATTCGTGCGACGCATGAAACAACTCGAACAGCAGTGCGGGCATGCGCTCCCGCTCGGCGCCTCGGACGAACGAGGAATCGCAGCAGCGGGAACGCACATCGTACGCACCCACGGCTGGGCGGCCCTGCGCGATTACGCGAAACTGCACTTCCGCAGCTCGCGCCTGATCAAGGGGTAGGGGAAAAGAAAAACAGCACGGGGCACGTGCTGTTTTCCGCATTCTGTCGCTGTGTCGGAACGGCGGGATTTGAACCCGCGACCCCTACCACCCCAAGGTAGTGCGCTACCGGGCTGCGCTACGTTCCGGTCCATCGCCCGGAGGCGAGATTTCCAATATACGAAAAACTCTCCCGAAAAACACCAGCTTCACGCGCGAATGCGCTCGCGCAAATCCTCGAGGAATTGCCGCAGCTTGAGCAAATCGCTGCGCAGCTGTCCTTCGGGCTCGAAGATCAAGGCCGTCTGCGCGGGATTCTGCTCCACCGCATCCTCCTCGCGACCGAAATCCGCGTCGCTGCCGGGCGAGTAGGTCTTGAGCACCTGCTTGGCGCCTTCAATCGTGTAGCGCTCGTCGCGCAGCAGCTTCTTGATGAACAGGATGAGCTGTATGTCCTTGTTCGTGTAAATACGATTCCCGGCCCGGTTTTTCGCGGGCTTGAGCTCATCGAATTCGGATTCCCAATACCTCAGCACATACTGTTCGAGGTTGGTGATCTTGCTGACTTCGCTGATCGAGTAATACAGTTTCTTGATGGAAAAATCCTTCATGTGCGCACCGGGCATAGTGGGCGGACAGGGGAATCTAACCATCGGATTTTGAACATGCAATAGCAGGTGCCGTGCATCGCGGCATGAAGTAGCGGGGCTAACATTGTGCGGAAAAAGCAACTGCCGCCGTTCCCATAACGCGTCACTCGAAATCAGCCCGCGCCGGACCCGTTGCACGCGACCTTCCCGGCCGCTGCGATGTACCGAGTATTCGCCTTGCTCCATACGTGGTGGCATGGTAACTTTTCCGACTATGATTCGCCACCTTTCGCATTCCACCATGCACGTCTCCACCTGCCCGCGGCCCCGCGCCGTCGGAGCATGCGGCGTTCGCACCGTTGCTGTTCTGCTGCTCTTCTTCGGCATGTGCCACCTCATCGGTCTCGATGCATGGGCACAGGGCACGCCGCGCAAGAACAGCGCTTTTGTCATTGCCCGCGTGAAATTCAACGGCGGCGGCGATTGGTACAACGACCCGTCCTCCGAGTTCAACATGCTGCGCTTTCTCAAGCAGAACACGCGCATCGAGGTGAATGTGAAAACCGAGGAAATCGTGGAAGTCGGCAGCGAGCGGCTCTTCGATTATCCCTTCGCCTTCATGACCGCGCACGGCAGCATCAATCTCAGCGATCGCGAAGCGGCGAATCTCCGGCATTACCTCGAGAACGGGGGCTTTCTCTACGTCGACGACGACTACGGCTTCGACAAGCCCTTCCGGCGTGAACTCAAGAAAGTGTTCCCCGATCGCGAACTGGTCGAATTGCCCTTCGACCATCCCATTTACCACGCGCATTTTTCCTTCCCGAACGGTTTGCCGAAAATCCACGAGCACGACAACAAACCTCCTCAGGGCTTCGGCATCTTCCACGAGGGACGTCTCGTGCTGTACTACACCTACGAAACGAATCTCGCCGACGGCTGGGCCGACGCCGACGTGCACAAGAATCCCGAGGAAGTGCGCCTCAAGGCTTTGCAGATGGGCCTGAATATCATTGTTTTCGCTTTGACGCAGTAGAAAGGCATCGCCATGGCCGATACATCCACGCTCACACAGTATCAACGCATTCTCGGCGCGCTGCGTGGCGTACGCGCACGCGAGGAGCGCTACGCCGTGCTGCGGGGCGCGCTGATTTCCGCCGCGGCCATTCTCGTCATACTGCTGGCTTCCGCACTTGTCGAAGCGCTGTTCTATCTGGACGTGGACAGCCGAACCACACTGTTCGCGCTCATGCTCGTGGTCATGCTGGCCGCACTGGGCTCCTTTCTCATGCCACCGCTGTACCGCCGCTGGTCCGCACGGCTGCGCAAATCGGACGATGCGATCGCACTGCAGGTGGGGGCGCATTTCCCGAACGTGAAAGATCGCCTGCTCGATGCCATGCAGGTGGTGCGTGAGCTGCAGGGTACACCCGATCCACCCTTTTCTCCCGCACTCGTGGATGCGGGATTCCGCGATGTCGCCGATACGTTCTCATCGCTCGATCTCGAGCCGGTGGTGGATGCGCGGCCTTTCCGGCGTTCCTTGCGCATCGCCGCCGTCGCGGCTCTGGCGTTCGCGGCCTTCGCCCTCACGCTGCCCGACACCTTGCCGGCTGCCGTGGGACGGCTGTTCCAGTTCCGCTCCGACTTCGCCCCGCCGGCACCGTTCAGCTTCGACGTGCGCCCCGGCGACATCGATGCGGTGAAAGGCGAGAGCATCGAGCTCTCTGCCAGCACCAGCGCACGCGTGCGTCAGGATATCACCTTCCATCTGAAGGAAGAAGGACAGGAGGAATTCGACGTGGTCGCTGGCGTGCCCGACAGCAGCGGACGAGCGGCACATGTGCTCAAGAGTCTGCGCCGCTCCATGGTGTATTACGCCGAGGCCGCCGGCTATCGTAGCAAGCAGTATCGCATCACTGTGGTGGACCGCCCCTTCGTCCGCAACCTACGCGTCAAGCTCACCTACCCCGCCTACACGCGCATTCCCGCGAAATACCTCGACGATAATGTGGGCGACGTGAGTGCTCCCGCCGGCACGCGTGTCTCGCTGCAATTGCAGTTCAACAAGGACGTCGCCCGTGCGCAGGTGCTGCTCAACGACAGCCAGGTGGTGGCCGGACGCGTGCAGGGCAATAAAGGCAGCGTGGATTTCACGCCGCGTCGCGACGGCTCCTATCGCGTACAGGTGTACGACGCATCGGGCATAGCCAACGCCAGCCCGGTGGAATATGCCATTCAGCTCCAGCCCGATCTCTCGCCCATCGTTGAAGTACTCGAGCCCGGCATGAATGGCACCATCGATGAAAGCATGCGCCTCCCCATGCTCATGCGCATCGCCGACGACTACGGCTTCTCGCGCATGGTGCTGCGCTATCGTCTTTCCGCCTCGCGCTACGAGCAACCGCAGGAACAGTACGCCAGCGTAGCCATTCCGCTGCCGGCCTCCCGCGATCTCGACCAACAGGTCCCGTATATCTGGAATCTCTCGGCCCTCAATCTCGTCCCCGAGGATGTCGTCAGTTACTATGTCGAAGTGTACGACAACGACGCGGTGCGCGGACCCAAGGTCGGACGCAGCCAGGTCTATACCGTCCGCCTCCCCTCACTCGACGAAGTGTTCGCGCGCGCGGATAAGACGCAGGATCAGGCCATCGAGGACTTGCAGGAAACGATGAAGGCGGCCGAGGAAGTGCAGCGGGAGATGGAAAAACTCCAGCAGGAACTCAAGCAGCAGAATGCCGAGAAACTGAGCTGGCAACAGCAGAAGAAGATGGAGGAGTTGACGAAGCGCCAGCAGGACATGATGAAGGAAGTGCAGCGCGTCAACGAGGAACTCACCGACCTGAAACAGGATCTGCAAAAGCAGAACGTCATCTCCGAAGAGACGGTGAAAAAGTACGAGGAGCTGCAAGAATTGATGCGCGAAGTGGACACTCCGGAACTCCGCGAGATGCAGCAGCGCATGAACGAGATGATGAAGCAGATGAGCCCCGAGCAAATGAAAGAGGCGCTCGAGAAATTCACCTTCAACGAGGAGCAGTTCCGCAAGAACATCGAGCGCACCATAGATTTGCTCAAGCGCATTCAAATCGAGCAGAAGGTGGATGAACTCACCAAACGCTCCGAGGAATTGGCTGCCAAACAAGAGGATCTCGCCAATCGCACCGAACAGGCGGATCCGAAGGATCAGCAACAGCTCGACCAGCTCGCCAAGGAACAGCGCGACTTGCAGCAGCAAACCGAGGCCATGCAACGCGAGATGGCGGATTTGCAGAAAAAAATGGAGGAATTCCCTCAGGAAATGCCGCTGGATGAAATGAACGAGGCGATGTCCGAAATGAACCTCTCGCAAATGCAGCAGGAAATGAACAATTCCGCCAGCATGTGCCAGGGTGGCAATTGCCAGGGCGCCTCGAAGCAGCAGAAAAAGAATGCCGAGCAACTGCGCAAGCTGCAGAAAAAGATGGAGCAGGTGAAAAAGAAAATGAGCAGCGATATGCAGAAAATGGTGCAGCGCGCCTTTCAGAAAGCGCTCAAGGAAACGCTCGACCTCTCCAAGCGGCAGGAGGATCTGAAAAATCGCGTGGACAAACTCCCGGAAAATTCACCGCAGTATCGCGAAGCCATGCGTGAGCAAGCCCGCCTCATGGAACAGCTGAGCCAGACCGGCAACGAATTGATGGAACTGGCCAAGAAAACCTTCGCCGTGAATCAGCAAATGGCGGAGCACCTCGGCAAAGCCATGAAGAAAATGCAGGAATCCCTGCAGAGCATGCAGAACCGCGACAAACGCTCCGGTGGCGATCAGCAGGGCGGCGCCATGGCCGAATTGAACGAAGCGGCCAAGCAGCTCTCGCAAGGCCTGCAACAATCATCGCAATCCGGCAGCTCGCAGGGCGGCTCCATGATGCAGCAATTGCGGCAAATGGCGCAGCAACAGGCCAGCATCAATCAGGGTATGCCCTCGCCGCAACAGGGCGGTATGTCGCAGCAGCAAGCGCAGCAGATGCAACGCATGATGGTGCAGCAACAGGCCATGCAGAAATCCCTGGAGGAATTGAACAAGGAAGCGAAAAAAAGCGAGGAAGGCCGGCGTCTGCTCGGCGATCTCGACCGCGTTGCACAGGATATGCAGGAAGTGGTGCGCGACATGCAGCAGAGCAACGTGAATCCCAACACCATTCAGAAGCAGGAACGCATTCTCTCGCGCCTGCTCGATGCGTCGCGCTCCATGCGCGAACGCGATTGGGAAAAGCAACGGCGCTCCCGCAGCGGCGAAGATATCACCCGCCGCAGCCCGGGCCGCCTCGATCCCTCGCTCATGGAAGCCAAACCAGGGCTGCAACGCGATCTCCAGCGCGCGGTGAACGAAGGCTACTCCCGCGACTACGAGCAACTCATCCGGAAGTATTTCGAAGCCATCGCTCCCGTGGTGGAAGGAAAGTAATCCCTCAGCAACAGCACGCGAACACCATGCACGTCATCGCCGATCTCACCATCGTCCCCATCGGAGTGGGACTGTCCGTTTCGAACTATATCGCCGCCTGTGAACGTATTCTCCGGGATGCGGGGCTCACGATACAACTCCACGCCTACGGCACCAACATCGAGGGCGAGTGGGACGAAGTGTTCGCCGCAATCAAGCGCTGCCAGGAAGTTGTGCACGAGATGGGCGCACCGCGCATCACCTGCGTACTGAAATACGGCACACGCACCGACCGCGCGCAGAGCATGGACGACAAGGTGCGTTCGGTGGAAGAAAAACTGCGCGCCGGATAGCGCCCCGAATTTCCGACGTATTGCTCCGCTATGTGCGCCTGAAACGCGGCGCTCCCCGCTTCCTTTGGCGTCGCGGCTGTGACGTGTGCTCGCCGCCTCAGAACACCTGCCCGAAGTTCAGATACACGCCCACGGCGTCGGGACTCCATCCCACATCGCCACGCACCACGAAGGTTTCGAAAGCCAGGCGCAAACCCGCCACGGGCGTGACATTCCATCGCGCCGCTGGCAGTCTGTCCGCGCTGCGCTCCACCGCGCCAGCATCCACACCGAGTATCGCGCCGAATTTCCACCACAGCGGCACGCGCCATTCCACATTCACCACAAGCGAAGATTGATCGAGGAAGCGGTTGTCGGGCAAGCCCCGCACCGTGCTGTTGCCACCGATGGACAGGAGCTGTTGCACGGGGATGTCCTCTCCCTCCATGTGCTGCAGTATCGCACGCCCGGCCAGCACGGTGGATGCCAGCATGGTGTAATACTGCGCCAATGCGCCCACGCGCGTCCATTCACCTGCATGCGCACCCACGTCCAGCGCCTGCTCCAGTTCCATCTGAATCACCATGCCTCGCGATGTGTGCAGCACGCTGTTGCGCGTGTCGTAGCGCCATTGCGCCATCAGCGAAAATTGATCCGAGGTGCTGGCGTTGCGCGCGGCGTCGCGCAAACGGCTGTCGCCGGCAAAGCCGTAGGACCAGATCCGCTCGAACTTCGCCTGCACTGTGCCCACCATTTCGGCGGTGAAGCCCCGGCTCAGTCCCGCACGCAGCAGTATCGGTTCGGAGGTGTACACCTCGCGATCCTCGAAACGCGCGCCGGGTCCGACGCCATAATAGGTGGTGTGAATCATTTTGTCGTAATCGAAGAGCAGATCGAGCGCGATATCATACGTGCTGCCCTGGCGCAATTCCGCATCGGGCCAGGAAATGCCGAGGCGCACGAGGCGCTCGCCTTTGGAGCTTGCGAAGAGCAACAGATCGAAGGACTCGCGCAAGCCCAGGCCGTGGCGCAGCACAGTCTTGACGCCCGCGCCCACTCCCACATCAGTGTCGTACATGGCGAAGGGAAAGTACTCGAAGGTCAGGCTGTCTTCCTGCTGTTGCTGCGCGGTCGCGCTGATGGACAGCATCGAAAGCAATGCAAGGAGAATGAGGAGGCGAAGTCCGGGCATGTCTACTCCGCGTGGTGAGGGTGGATGCAATATACGACAGCAAGGTGGGAGATGCGCCCACACGCCGCGGACGCGCTTTCGGACACGCACACCTTGGATTTGCCTCCCTGCCTTGGTAGTTTGCAGAAAGTGCCGCATCAATTCGATGGACGCATATGAAACTGCTCGTCACCATACCAGTCTACAACGAGGAAAAAGCCCTGCCGGTCAGCATTCCGGTGCTTCACGCCTTTCTCTCCGAGCGCCTGCCGGAGTATGATTGGATGATCGAGATTGCGGACAACGCCTCCATCGATCGCACACCCGAGGTATCCCGCACGCTCACCGAGCAGTACGAGCGCGTTCGCTACCTGCGCCTCGAGCAAAAAGGCCGCGGCCGGGCACTCAAGAAATCCTGGACCAGCTCCGACGCGGACATTGTGAGCTACATGGATGTCGACCTCTCCACCAATCTCGAATCCTTCCCTCCCATGGTGCATGCGCTGGCGCGGGAGGGCTACGACATCGGCACGGGCTCCCGCCTGATGAAGGGCGCAAACACCACGCGCAGTTTCAAGCGCGAGTTCATTTCGCGCAGCTACAACATCATGGTGAAGGCCATGTTCTTCACGCGCTTCTCCGACGCGCAATGCGGCTTCAAAGCTGTCACGCGCGAGGTGGTGAATATCCTGCTGCCGCAAATAGAGGACAATGTGTGGTTTTTCGATTCCGAATTGCTGATCATCGGTGAAAAATGCGGCTATCGCATTTTCGATGTTCCGGTGAAATGGATCGAGGATCTGGACACGCGTGTCAAGATCGTGAAAACCGCCATCGACGATATCAAGGGCTTGCTGCGCGTGCGCCGGAATTTCTGGGGCGGACGTTACGCCGCGCTCAAGCGGCGTCCCGGCGCGTAAACGCCGATCACAGTCGCCGCGGCGCGTCGCCATTCCCTCGCATGGGGGCATGATGCCGGCAGCGCTCCGCGCGCGTGTTCACCTCCACACTTTCACCCACATCCATTAACATGCACTGGTACATCACCTGGGTCACGGAACAGCCGATGTTGTCGGCGGCGATTCAATTCGGCATTTTCGGCACGTTGGGCGAGGTCATCTCGCACACATTGCGCACAAAAAAGCTCGGTCTGCCGAATTCCGCACTCGAAATGCTCGGGAAAATGCTGGCCTGGGCACTGCTCGGCATCATCATCAAATACGGCTTCACCATGATGAAGGGCGGCGTGCTCAACCTGCTCGAACATGGATTGCTGCCCGCGTTCTGCGCCGAGGGCTTCGGTTGGGCGTTCAGCGTGTCCGTGGTCACCAATGTGTTTTTCGGGCCGCAGATGATGTACTTCCATCGCGTGGAGGACAATCTCATACTCCGTCGCTGGTCCTTCGCAGGCATTGAAAAGGCGCTGAAAACGCTCGTGTGGTTCTGGATACCCGCGCATACTGTCACCTTTCTCCTGCCCGCCGAATATCAGATCGGTTTGGCGGCCGCATGGAGCATCGCCCTCGGTATCATACTCGGACTCAGCGTGAAGCCCAACGCGTAAGCGCGCCGCCACAACGCCACTCCTTGTCCGCGCCCGACGCTTCGTTCCGCCGGGCGCTTCCTTTTTCCGCCCTTGTCTGTCCGATTTCCCTTGCCTTCGCGTCGTGAAATTCGCATCTTTGTAAAGATGCGTGAAAAACGCAATTCCGAATTGAAGGCAGAGAATGCGCGACGACAGCAGACATGGTACGGGGGAAATTGCAGCGATGCTTCGCCGTCTGCGAAAACCCTCGCACGGCTGCACCACGCGTTCGCGGAAAATCCTGCAATTCAAGCATTACTGCACCGACGCTCCCATTTGACGCCCCCCTCCGCCTCACCGTCCGGTGACCGCAGCTTTCATTCTTTGTTGTCCTTTCCTCATTTCACATAATTCGGGCACGTCGTGCCCTAAAGGAGTATCCCTGTGAGAGCGACCGATTTCCTGACCGTACGCGACATGAGCCAGGAAGAAATTCTGGCGACCTTCGATCTGGCTCTGGACATGAAAGCCGACCGTATGAAATACGCCGACGCCCTGAAGGGTCAGGCCCTCGCCATGATTTTTGAAAAACCCTCGCTTCGTACGCGCACGACCTTCGACATCGGCATTCAACAGCTCGGCGGCTTTTCCCTGTACCTTTCTCCCGCCGAAATCAATCTCGGAAAGCGTGAATCCGTCTACGATGTGGCGAAGAATCTCGAGCGCATGGTGCAGGGCATCATGATTCGCACCTTCGCGCATCAGATCGTGATCGATATGGCCAAGTTCGCCTCCATTCCCATCATCAACGGCCTCACCGACTATTCGCATCCCTGCCAGGCGATGGCCGATTACCTGACGGTCAAGGAAGTGAAAGGCGAGCTGAAAGGTCTGAAGCTCTGCTACGTGGGCGATGGCAACAACGTCGCGCACAGTCTCATGTTCGCCGGCGCCCGCCTCGGCGTGGACGTCACCGTGGCCTGCCCGGCCGGCTACGAGCCCAATCTCATCGCCTTCCAGCATGCCACCGAGGATGCCAAACTCACCGGCGCCACCATCTCGGTTGTGCACGATCCCGCCGAAGGTGTGAAGAATGCCGACGTGGTGTACACCGACGTGTGGGCCTCCATGGGTCAGGAAGCCGAAGCCGCCGAACGCCGCCGCATTTTCCTGCCCTTCCAGGTCAACGAGGATCTCATGGCCAAGGCGAAAAAGGATGCCATCTTCATGCACTGCCTCCCCGCGCATCGCGGCGATGAGGTGACGGACGGCGTGATCGACGCTCCGAACTCGGTGGTCTTCCAGGAGGCCGAAAACCGCCTCCACGCGCAGAAGGCCGTCATGTACCAGTTGATGAAGAAATAAGAGGTGCGCATGTCCCGTACAGCGCTCATCGCCATTGGCGGGAACTCCCTGATCCGCGCGGGTGAACGCGGCACGATCGAGGAACAGCTCGCGAACGCCCATGCCACGGCGCGCAGTCTGGCGCTCATGGTGCATCGCGGCTGGCGCATCGTTATCACGCATGGCAACGGCCCCCAGGTGGGGGCCGCCCTGCTGCGCTCCGAACGCGCCGGTGGCGAAGTGTACACCCATCCGCTCGATGTGTGCGTGGCCACCACGCAAAGCGAGATCGGCTACCTCCTGCAACGTGCCATGGAGTACGAACTGCGCCAGCTCGGTCTCACCACGCCGGTGCTCACCGTACTCACACAGGTGCGCGTGGATGCGGACGATCCCGCATTCACCAATCCGACCAAACCCATCGGTCCCTTCTACTCGAAAAAAGAGGCCGAAGCCAAACAGCGCGCTCTGGGCTGGGATATCGTCGAGGACTCCTCCCGCGGGTATCGCCGCGTAGTCCCTTCGCCCGAACCCCGCGAAGTGTTCGAGCAGCACATCATCAAAACCCTGCTCGACCAGGGCATGATCGTCATCGCCTGCGGCGGCGGCGGCATTCCCGTGATCGAGAAAGAGAATCACGAGGTCGTGGGCTCTGAAGCGGTAATCGACAAGGACCGCGCCTCGGCCTTGCTCGCAGCGGGTCTGGGTGTGGATCTCTTCATTATCAGCACCGACGCGCGGCAGGTGTATGTGGATTTCAAAAAGCCCACACAGCGCGGCCTCGACACGGTTACAGCCGACGAGTTGCAGAAACTCTACGACGAAGGACAGTTCCCGCCGGGAAGCATGGGTCCGAAAGTGGAGTCGGCTCTCCGCTTCATTCGCGGCGGTGGCGACAAGGTCATCATCACCTCGTACGAACATCTCGCCGCGGCGCTCGATGGCAACGACGGCACGCATATCGTGCATTAGTATTCACGACGACAGAAAGGAATGAATATGAAACTCCGCCATCTCGTCGAATCACAGCAATTCACTGTGCCGTTGCTGATGGATCTCTTCGAACGCACCCGCCAGATGGAGCGCGTCCTGGCACGTGGCGGCACGCGCGATTACGAGCGCTTCATCATGGGCACGCTGTTCTACAAGCCCTCCACGCGTACGCGCTTCTCTTTCGAATCAGCCATGTACCGCCTCGGCGGTCGCGTGCTGTCGACCGAGCATGCGCAGGAATTTTCTTCGGAAATCGAAGGCGAAAAAATCGAGGATACCATCCGCATCATCGGCAATTACTGCGATGTGATTGTGCTCCGCCACCACGAGGAAGGCGGCGCGTGGCGCGCGGCGTCGGTATCGGACGTACCGGTGATCAACGCGGGCGACGGCACCGGTGGACAGCATCCCACGCAGGCGCTGCTCGATCTCTACACGATTTACGACGAGTGCAAAACGCTCGACGGCCTCTCCGTGGCGCTTATCGGCGCCTTGGACCACGGACGCACCGCGCGCTCGCTCGCCTATCTGCTGGGAAAATTCGAACGCATCAAGCTGTATTTCATCGCACCCGATGAAATGCAAATCGGACGCGATATTCTCGATTATCTCGACAAGCACGAAGTGTCGTACGAGCTCACCTCCAACTCCGCCGGCATTTTGCCGCATGTGGATGTGGTGTATCAGACGCGCATCGACCGCGCGCGCCTGCAGAAGCGGGACATCGACCTCTCGCCCTACAATATCGACAGCTCGGTGCTGCGCAGCATGAAGTCCAACGCCATCATCATGCACCCGTTGCCACGCTCGGTGGAAATTGATCACGCGGTGGACGACGATCCCCGCGCGGCGTATTTCCGGCAGACGCGCAACGGACTCACCGTGCGCATGGCTTTGCTCACCATGCTTCTCGACAACGAGTGAGCGCCGCGGCGCCTCACCGCTTTCGCAAAGACATTTTTCTCAAATGAAACGGAATAGAACATGAACACTCAGGAATTCATCGCAATCGAGGAACAATACGGCGCGCACAACTACCATCCGCTGGATGTGGTGGTGGCGGATGCGAAAGGCGCCTGGGTCACGGACGTCGAAGGCAAGCGCTTTCTCGACTGTCTCGCGGCCTACTCCGCCGTGAACCAGGGTCACTGCCATCCCCGCATCATGGAGGCCTTTGTCGAGCAGGCCAAGCGCGTAACGCTCACCAGCCGCGCCTTCCGCAACGACAAGCTGCCGCTGCTGTACAAGAAGCTGCACGACATGACCGGCTATGAAATGTCGCTGCCCATGAACTCCGGCGCCGAAGCGGTGGAAACCGCCATCAAAACCGCGCGCCGCTGGGCCTACGACGTGAAAGGCCTCCCCGAGAACAGCGCCGAAATCATCGTGGCCTCGGGCAATTTCCACGGACGCACCACCACCATCGTGGGCTTCTCCGACGATCCCTCGTCGTTCAAGGGCTTCGGTCCGTACTGCACGCAGGCCTTCCCCATGCACGAATACGGCAATCTCGAGGATTTGAAGTCGAAGATCACGCCGAACACGGCCGCCATCATGGTCGAGCCCATTCAGGGCGAAGGCGGCATCGTCATCCCGCCCGATGGTTACCTGAAAGGCATCGAGCAGCTCTGCCGCGAACACAACATCCTCTTCATCTGCGATGAAATTCAGGCGGGTCTCGGACGCAGCGGAAAGTTGTTCGCGCATTACTACGAAGGCGTCCGCCCCGACATCGTCATCATCGGCAAGGCGCTGTCCGGTGGCTTCTATCCCGTCTCGGCCATTCTGGCCGACAAGGCCGTGCTGGGCGTGATCAAGCCCGGCGAGCACGGCTCCACCTTCGGCGGCAACCCCCTCGCCGCCGCTGTCGCCGTGCGCGCTCTCGAAGTCATCGAAGAGGAAAAGCTCATCGAACGCTCGGCCGAACTCGGCGCCTATTTCGCCGACCGCCTGCGCGCCATCGACTCGCCGCATATCGTCAAGGTGCGCGCCCGCGGTCTCTGGATCGGACTCGTGCTCGACGTCAAGGCGCGTCCGTATTGCGAAGCGCTGATGCGCGAAGGTATTCTCTGCAAGGAAACGCATGTGAATATCATTCGCTTCGCCCCGCCGCTCGTCATCACCAAGGACGAAATCGACTGGGCCATCGAGCGCATTGAAAACGTGTTAAAAACTGTGTAATACATCGACCTCAATTTCCACGATCTATTGGAGAATTGCATGGCAGCCAGCAACACTCGCATCAACACAATCATCGTCGGCGCGGCCGGTCGTGATTTCCACAATTTCAACATGGTGTACCGCGACAACGAACTGTACAATGTCGTGGCCTTCACCGCCGCACAAATTCCGGATATCGCAGGACGTAAATACCCGGCCTCGCTGGCGGGCAAGCTGTATCCCAAAGGCATTCCCATTCACGCCGAGAGCGATCTCGAAGCGATGATCAAGAAGCACAACGTGCAGGAAGTCGTGTTCGCCTACAGCGATGTGACCTACGAACATGTGATGAGCATCGGTTCGCGCGTCACCGCCGCCGGTGCGCATTTCAAAATCCTGAGCGCCAAGGACACGATGATCAGCAGCTCCAAGCCGGTGATCTCGATCTGCGCCGTGCGCACGGGCAGTGGCAAGAGCCAGACCACGCGCAAAGTGGCCAACATCCTGCAGGCCATGGGCCTCAAGGTTGCTGCCATCCGCCACCCGATGCCTTATGGCGATCTCGCCAAGCAGAAAGTTCAGCGCTTCGGTTCCATCGCCGACCTGAAAAAGCACAACTGCACCATCGAGGAAATGGAAGAGTACGAACCGCATATCGTGAACGGCACGATTATCTATGCGGGCGTGGACTACGCCGCCATTCTCGAGCAGGCCGAGAAGGAAGCCGATGTGATTCTGTGGGACGGTGGCAACAATGACATGCCGTTCTACAAACCCGATCTCAACATCGTCGTGGCCGATCCGCTGCGCGTGGGCAACGAACTCAGCTACTATCCCTCCGAGGCCAACCTGCGCATGGCCGACGTGGTGATCATCAACAAAATCGACAGTGCCGACCCGGGTGAAGTGCAGGAACTGCGCCAGAACATCCGCAGCGTCAATCCGAAAGCGCGCATCGTGGAAGCGGCCTCTCCGCTCATCGTCGAGCGCGGCGAGCAAATCATGGGCAAGCGCGTGTTGGTCGTGGAAGACGGCCCGACGCTCACCCACGGCGAGATGGATTTCGGCGCCGGCACTGTGGCCGCGTTGAAATACGGCGCCGCCGAACTCATCGATCCGCGCCAGTGGGCCGTCGGAAAGATCAAGGAAACCTTCGAGATCTATCCCGAAATCGGCACGCTGCTGCCGGCCATGGGCTATGGCGAAAAGCAGATCAAGGATCTCACCACCACCATCGACAAGGTTCCTTGCGACCTCGTTATCGTCGGTACTCCCATCGATCTCAAACGCGTGGCCAAGTTCAAGAAGCCGGCTGTCCGCGTGCAGTACGAATTGCAGGAAATCGGCGAGCCCAGTCTCACCACCATTCTCGCGGAATTCTCGCAGAAACTCTGATCGATCCTCGTGTGAAAAAGGCCACTCCCCTCGGGAAGTGGCCTTTTTTTTGCGAAAAAACTATCGCCACATCAAGCGTCGACGCGGGCACGCAACCACGCGTACCACTGCTCCATTCCTTCACCCGAGCGCACCGACAACTCGATGAATTCGAGATGGTGGTTCACCTGCATGGCGTAATCGCGCGCCTTCGCCACATCGAAATCGAGGTAGGGCAGCAAATCGATCTTGTTGATGATGCACAACTGTGACGAACGAAACATGTTCGGGTATTTCAGCGGTTTGTCCTCGCCTTCCGTCACGCTCATCACCACCACGCGATGCTGCTCGCCGAGGTCGAACAGCGAAGGACAGACCAGGTTGCCCACGTTCTCGATCATGAGCAAGGATCGCTCAACCGGATTCAAGGCATGCAACGCGCGATGCACCATGTCGGCGTCGAGATGGCAGCCGTTGCCGGTGTTCACCTGCACCACAGGCGCGCCCGCCTGCTGTATGCGGTTGGCGTCGTTCATGGTCTGTTGATCGCCTTCGATCACGGCGATGGGAACACTGTCCTTCATCTCACGAATGCTGCGTTCGAGCAGGCTGGTTTTTCCCGAACCGGGCGAGGACACGAGATTCAACGCAACAATACGCTTTGCTTCGAAGTAGCCACGGTTGCGTTCGGCACGGAGGTTGTTCTTCTGAAGAATGTCGGTCTCCACCGCTATCGTGCGTGACGAGCCGTGTGTATGTTCGTGCGCGTCGCCATGCGCGTGACTGTGTGCATGCCCGGTTTCGTGATCGTGCGCATGGTCGTCGCCATGCGCGTGCGAATGCGGATGCGCGTGATCGTGCACGTGGCTGTGTTCGTGGGCAACCCCATCGGCATGCGTGTGCGCATGATCGTGGGTATGTTCGTGGGAGTGGGCGTGGGAACCGTCGGCCAGACGGATGGTCACCGCATCATCGGGCTGTGTGCATCCACAGGTATCGCACATGATTTCGCTCCTTCAAATCATTCTTCGACGAGTAGGGAAAGCACGCGGAGTTCCTCTCCACGCAGAATATCGGCGCGCGCGCCGTTGCATCGGGGGCAGGGGGTGAACACGTCCTCCACACTAAAGCTGTGCCCGCAGTCCGTGCAGCGCGCTTCTCCGGGGATGTGGGTGATGCGTACTTCCGCACCATCGAGCACGGAGTTGCGAAACACCACCTCCATCGCAAAGGTCAATGCATCCACCTCTATGCCCGACAGCGCTCCGATTTCGAGATCAATAGCACGGAACGACCGCAGCTGCTCGCGCGAGGCGTAGTCCTCCGCGATGTCCCGTATACTCTCCGCTATGGAAACTTCGTGCATCCTGCCACCGTGTGTGATTGTTTCCGAAGCACCGGCGCGCTTCGACTGTCATCAATGTAGGCAAAGAGCCGGAAAAAGCGAACCCGCTTCCCGACGCTGCGGTCGACAGACGGCGCCCCTGCGCAAAGCGAGCTTCCAGCATCCGAATTCCGCGCCGACGGGCAACACGCATGCTGTCTGAAGCAGCAATCTCCGTACATTTGTTCATGGACGGGAAGCACATCAGCAGCACACGTAATGTTCACCTCGCCCTGCTCTTTGTGCAGGTGACCTTCGGCGGATTCAACGTCGTTGGGAAAATCGCGCTTGCGGCCATGCCGCCGCTGGCAGTCGCTTCTCTGCGCGTACTGTTTGCCGGGCCGTTGCTGCTGGGACTTTCCCTGCTGCGCCATCGCGCCATGCCGCCGCTCAGGGAAATGCCTCGTCTGGCACTGCTGGGATTTTTCGGTGTGTTCATCAATCAGGTATTGTTCATCATCGGCTTGAGTTACACCACGGCCATCAATTCGGCCATTCTCATGCCATCGATACCGGTATTCACCGCGGCGGTGGCCATTGCCCTGCGCGTGGAACGTCCCACCTGGGCGAAGTCTCTGGGAATCGCACTCGCCGTACTCGGTGCGCTGGTGCTGCTGGATATCACCAACTTCTCCTTCTCCGGCGATGTGGCTCTGGGCAATGTGCTGATACTGGTTAATTGCCTGAGCTATTCGCTTTTCCTCGTGCTCGCGCGACCGGTACTGCTGCGCCTGCCTCCGCTCACGGTTACCGCCTGGACCTTTCTCTTCGGCGGTGTGGGTGTGCTGTTTTTCTCCATACCCGATCTGCTGCGCACACCCTTTGCTACGCTCGACACCTCGGTATGGCTTGCCTTGGGCTACATACTGCTGCTTCCCACGCTGGTCAATTACCTGCTCAACATCTGGGCCATCCGTCACTCGTCTCCCACCACGGTAGCCACGTACACCACGTTGCAACCCGTCATCGCCACCATTCTCGCCATTCTCATTCTCGATGAAATGTTCGGCATGCGCGAACTGCTGGGGTTCGTGTTGATTATCGCCGGATTGCTCTGGACGGTGAGGCGCGGCAACGCTGCCCGGCCTTGAAACGGCCCTTACGAAACTCACGACACAGTGGTCCGTAAATCACAATCTTGTCCTCCCGGGCATTTGCGCTATATTGTTGGATAGGACTTTTCCGCAGGAGAACTATGCGAACGATCGACATCAGGGAAAGCGTGGGCATGGCGCTGGGCGCTCTCAAAGCGAACAAACTCCGCGCCGCACTGACACTGCTCGGGGTCGTCATCGGAGTGTTTTCGTTTATCGGTGTGATGACCGGAATCAGTGTGCTGCAGGATTCCATCGAGTCCAGTTTCAATATTCTCGGTTCCAACACCTTGCTCGTGCAGAAGTATCCGCCCATACACACGGGACCGGATTCACGCATGAAGTATCGGAATCGCAAGGACATCACCATAGAGCACGGCATGTACATCCGGCGCAACAGCCGACTCGCGGAGCATGTCAATATTCAGGCCGCGACCATGGGCGGGCTCATTTCCTACGGCAACAAAAAGACCAATCCCAATGTGCAGATCATCGGCGCAACGCCGGAGATGGTGTACACAAACGCACGCGAAATCGAATCGGGCCGAATGATCAGCGAGCAAGAACTCGAATTCGGCAAACCGGTGGTGGTGATTGGCAAGGAAGTCGTGCGTTTTCTCTTCCCCAACGAGGATCCGCTGGACAAGCGCATCCGCATCGACGGCACGCCCATGCGCGTGACCGGCGTGGTTGCCGCCAAGGGCGGACTGTTCGGCAGCGGCGCGGACAATTTCATCGTCTTGCCGCTGAGCACATTTTCCAACAAATACGGCACCGCGCGCTGGGTCAACATACAGGCGCGATCGGCGGATCAGGAATCCTACGAAGCGATGACGGATGAGATTATCGGCCTGATGCGCACCGTGCGACGCGTGCCCCCGGGCGAGGAAAACGACTTCGAAATCATGTCGAATGAATCGCTCATCGGTGAAGTGAACAACCTCACCTTCCTCATCCGCGTCGGCACCGCGGCCGTCTCCGCCATCGCCTTGCTGGCCGCCGGCATCGGCATCATGAACATCATGCTGGTATCGGTGTCAGAACGTACGCGCGAGATCGGCGTGCGCAAGGCCATAGGTGCCACGAGACGTACCATTCTCACGCAATTCCTTATCGAAGCCGTCGTCATTTGCCAACTCGGCGGAGCCATCGGCATCCTTCTCGGCTTGGGTGGCGGAAACATCCTTGCGATCATGCTTGGCATTCCGCCGGTGTTTCCCATCGGCTGGGCTATCGTGGGTCTGGTGGTCACCACCGCCATCGGTGTGCTGTTCGGCGTGTATCCCGCATGGAAGGCCTCCAACCTCGATCCCATCGAGGCGCTCCGCTATGAATAATCATCTCATCAACCGACCGCAACACGGAGATAGACCATGATTCCTGAGGACTACGCATACTCCTGCGTTGATCGCTTTCTGAAATACGTCACCTACGACACGCAATCCGACGACAGTTCCACCAGCTTTCCGAGCACGGACAAGCAGAAAATCCTCGGTGCCGAACTGGTCAACGAGCTTCACGCCATGGGTTTGAGCGATGCCATGATGGATCTGTATGGCTACGTGACTGCCACAATTCCGGCGAACACGGACAAAGCCAACGTGCCGGTCATCGGCTTCATCGCGCATATGGACACCTCGCCCGATGTCAGCGGCGCGGGTGTGATACCGGTATTGCACGAAAACTACAACGGACGCGACATCGTGTTGCCCGGTGACAACTCCATTGTCATCACAGTAGAAGACAATCCCCATCTCCGCGATAAAGTGGGAGAAACCATCATCACCTCCGATGGCCGCACCTTGCTGGGCGCGGACAACAAGGCGGGCATTGCCGAAATCTTCGACGCGGCCCGGTTTCTGCTCCTGCATCCCGAAGTGAAGCACGGCACAGTCCGTATTTGCATCACACCGGACGAGGAGATTGGTCAGGGCACCAAGTATTTCGATGTCAAGCAATTCGGTGCGCAATACGCCTACACCGTGGACGGCGAGCAGCGAGGTTCCATCGAAAACGAAACCTTCTGCGCGGACAGCATGACAGTCACCTTTCACGGCATCAGCATTCACCCGGGCTTTGCCAAGAACAAGCTGCTGAACGCGGTGAAAATGGCCACTCGCTTCGTGGAAAAGCTGCCCAAGGATGCGCTCTCGCCCGAGACCACCGACGGCAAGCAGGGGTACGTGCATCCGCACGGCCTTACCGGCGACGTGGAGAACGCGCAGGTGAAATTCCTGCTCCGTGCCTTCACCACAGAGGAATTGCGCGAGCAGGAGGCCTTCATCCGTCGCCTCGTGGATGAAACCTTGGCTGAATTCCCCAAAGGAACGGCGACGGTGAACGTGGATGAGTCCTACCGCAACATGCGCTATGTACTCGACGAACATCCGCATGTACTTTCTGTCGCCGAAGAAGCAATGCGCCGCATTGGGCTTACGCCGGAGATCGGCAGTATTCGCGGTGGCACCGATGGCGCCCGGCTTTCCTATATGGGACTGCCTTGCCCGAATATTTTTGCCGGCGAGCACAGTTTCCACAGCAAACGCGAATGGATCAGCGTGCAGGACATGCATCTCGCAGTAAAAACCATCGTGGCCATTTCCGCGCTGTACGAAGAGAAGGCCTGACCCGCCATGGCGAAATCCGTGCAGGAAACGCGTCTCTATCGAAAGGAGATGAACGAGCGCATACTCTCGTCCGGCATGAAAGAGTTCTCCCGCTTCTTCGCCATCGATACCGCTGCGTATCGCGAAGGCGCCATTCCGGTGAAGATGAAGGAGCTGATGGGGCTCGTGGGTTCCATGGTGCTGCGCTGTAACGATTGCATTTTCTACCATCTCGACCGCTGCGTCACTGAGGGGGCGAGCAAGGAGGAGATCATGGAAGCCATGAATATCGCCTTGGTCATAGGCGGCAGCATCGTCATCCCGCATCTTCGTTATGCCTTCGAGGTGTTGGACCAGTTGCTGGACGTGGAGAGCGTGCCGAATGAATAGCCGGCGATGGGTGATGGAGACGCGTCAGCGGCTCTCCATCCCGCATTTTTCCCTTTGTTTTTTTCATGCGCCGTGTTACATTTGATGTGCCAATAGCTCTACTCCCGGCCCTCCCTACCGGGATTAGAAAAAACGCTTGGTAACCCTCCCGTTCCCCGCGGGAGGGTTTTTTTATGAACCCTCCGCCCGACTTTCCTGTTGTGCTGCTATCCCCGGAAACAACGCAAGGATACCAGCAATGCGCATTGCCATAGCCCTTCTCTTCGCACTGATTTCTCCTGCCCTCCTGCGCGCTCAGGTTGTGTTGGAAAACGCCTTTCCCGCCCTTTCCTTCAATCGCCCCGTCGACCTGCAGCACGCGGGCGATGGGAGCAACCGTCTGTATGTGGTGGAGCAGTCGGGTAGAATTCTCACTTTCGAAAACAGCAGCTCGGCGACAGCGAGCACAGTGTTTCTCGATATTCGAAGCCGCGTGAATTCATCCGGTAACGAAGAAGGGCTCCTCGGCCTGGCCTTCGATCCGGCGTTCACACAGAACGGCTATTTTTACGTGAATTACACCGCCAGCAACCCGCGCCGCACCGTCATTTCCCGCTTCTCCATCGCCGCTGGTGCAGTTCATGCGGCGGATCCACTCAGCGAACGTGTGCTTCTGGAATTTGCGCAGCCGTACAGCAATCACAACGGCGGACAAATCGCGTTCGGCCCCGACGGTTTTCTCTACATTGCCACGGGCGATGGCGGATCAGGCGGCGATCCGCAGAACAATGCGCAGAACCTCGGCAATCTCCTCGGCAAAATCCTCCGTATCGATGTATCGCGGGAGACCGCCGACAAGCGCTACGCGATTCCTGCCGACAATCCGTTCGCGGGCAATACCGCCGGTCAGCGCGAGGAGATCTGGGCCTATGGGCTGCGCAACCCCTGGCGCTTTAGCTTCGACAGGGCAAGTGGACGGCTGTGGACCGGTGACGTCGGCCAGAATCGTTTTGAGGAGGTGGATATTATCGAACGAGGCAAGAATTACGGTTGGCGAGTCATGGAAGGGTTTGTCTGCTACAGTCCCAATAGCGGCTGTGACGAAAGCGGTCTGGAAAAACCGGTGGTGACCTACGGGCGTTCTGATGGCGCTTCCATTACTGGCGGCTATGTGTACCGCGGATCGCGCGTCCCAGCACTCCAGAGCAAGTACATCTACGCCGATTTTGTTTCGGGTAATATCTGGGCTCTGGATTACGCCGGCCCCGGCAATGCGGAGAACACCCTGTTGCTGCGCTCCAATCAGAACATCGCCTCCTTCGGCGTCGATGCTGCCAACGAGCTTTATGCATGCAGTTTCAGTGGGGAGATTCTTCGCTTCACCTCCACCGTAAGCAGCATCCCGGCATCACCACAACGAGGCGGGCTCTCCATCGACAGCTTTCATCCGCATCCAGTGACTGCCGACGATGCGGCGCTGCATGTACGCGTCAGCGTTCCCGAATCAGGTCACGCGCGGTTACGCATAGTTGACATGCTCGGTCGTGAGCGCAAGGTGGTCGAGCAGCTCGGTCCCGGCGGACTGCAATCCCGTGCCATTGACGTTTCAACGTTGCCGCAGGGGAGCTACATCCTCACGTTGGAGAGTGGCGGACAGCGCATTGCACGGACCTTCCTCGTCACGCGATAAGCGGACCGTGGGCTCAGTGCTTCGTCGTGGGCTTACTGCGCTTTGCTCTCATTCTTCGCAATGTACACGTCGAGCGCGCGAATGACGCGGCTACCCACGCGGACAAGAAGGATGAAGCCGTAGAGGGCGAAAAGAAGAGTGACGACACTGAATACGAGGGTGGTGATTTCGTTGATGCTCATGGTTGCGATGAAATGAGTTCAGGTTCCGATCTGCGATATTACGCCTCTTCGGCTCCGGGATCAAGTGCGGAACGGCTTTTTTGTTGAAAACGCTCGTCGGGTTCGATGAACGACGCGATCCACGCCTGGGCGGCACGTATTCCATCCACCGCGGCCGAAGTGATACCCCCGGCATAGCCTGCACCTTCGCCTACAGGATACAGGCCTTCGAGCGACGGTGAGCGGAGAGTCACTCCGTCCCGCGATATGCGATACGGCGAGGAGGTTCGGCTTTCCACTCCGAAGATCTGCGCCTCAGCATGTCTGGCGAAACCCGTCATCTTGCGGTCGAAGGCCTCGAAGCCACGTACGAGACTCGCGCGAATGTACTCCGGCAACAAGCGGTGTATAGCCGCGGGTGCCACAGGGTTGACGCAGGAACTCGGCGACAGCGTGCCGCTCTCCCGTCCTTCGAGAAAATCCTTCAGGCGCTGTCCGGGGATGGTTGCGCATGAACCGGCCGGATTGACCGACGCCCTGAACGCGGATTCCAGATCCGCCTGGAAGCGCACGCCTCCATCGAGACCTCCATACCCTTCCCTTTCGAGATCCCGAGCAGAGACGTTCACCACAATGGCAGCATTGGAAAATCTTCCGCTCTTCAAATAATTGCTCATGCCGTTGGTTACGACCCCGTCCGTACTCGAACTCGCATTCAGCACGTAACCGCCGGGACACATGCAGAAGGAATACACCGCGCGGTCCTCGTCCTTCCATGTGCGTGCCAGCTTGTATTGTGCTGTTTCTATGCCGGGGTAGTGCTGCTTGTATGAAGCGCCGTATTGCATCGTGCAAATGCTGTCGGCTGGATGTTCGACGCGCACCCCGATGGCGAAGTCCTTGGCTTCCATGGTCACGTCTCCTTCACGAAGGAAGCGGTAGACGTCACGTGCGGAATGCCCTGTGGCCAGAAACACCGCATGGGCCTCGAGCGGGTCGGCATCCACATCCGTGCGCACGTCGATAGTCCCCGAACTCCCATGCAACGACAACCCGGTCACGCGGGTCTCGTAGCGAAGACTCACCCCACGTTGCGCGAGATCATCCAGCAGACGCGTGATACACTGCCGGATTTTATTCGAACCGAGGTGTGGATTGTACACGTAGCGGATATCTTCGGGAGCGCCAAATTCCACGAAGCGGCGCATGATGAAGGAAATGTACGGGGAACGGATACGCGTGATCAGCTTGCCATCGCTATACGTTCCGGCGCCTCCGGCACCGAAGCAGATATTGGAGTACGGATGAAGCTCTCCGTGCTTCATGAAGTGCGCCATATCCCGTACGCGTCGGCGCATTTCCGGACCCTGTTCGAGCAGCATGGGCCGAAAACCGTGCAGCAACAACCAATCCGCGCAGAATATGCCTCCCGGTCCACTCCCCACCACTACCGGACGAAACCGTTGCGTTGCTCCTGTTGCGAGCAGACGAGCCGCCTGCCTCCGCACCGCCGCATGGATTTCCTCGGCGGGGTCGGAGCAATCCGTACTGATGGAGTATTGTACACGAATAGACCGATGCTGTCGTGCATCGATACTGCGTTTGAGAATGCGAAAAGGCACTGCATTGCCGCATCGCTGCGCCACGGCGGCAGCGACCTCGTCTGGTGTGTGCAGATAGGGAAAGGTGAGTTCGATATTCATAGTCTCGCTGCCGCATGACGCACTGTCCTTCGCCATGCGGCAGCGGGATATCTGTGCGTCAGAGTTTTACTTTGTACTTCTCGATCAACTTGTACAGTGTCGAACGACTGATTTCGAGCTGGCGAGCGGTTTGCGCGAGGTTGCCGCGCGTGATTTCCACCGCTCGGCGAATGGCCTGTTCCTTGATTTTGTCCAAAGGGACGATTTTGTTGTCGTGGAACAAGCGGCCTTCGACCTCGAGCTCCATACTCGAATCCTTGAACGGTTGAGCAACGACCGGAAGGTCCTGCGCCGTGATCAGTTCATCCTCGGCCAAAATCACCGCGCGTTTCACCGCGCTCTCCAATTCACGCACATTACCCGGCCACGGGTAGTGATACATGATTTCGATCGCTTCGCGTGTAAAGCCTTTGACACTGCGTGAAAACTCATCCGCGTACTTGCTGACGAAGGATTCCGCGAGGATGATAATATCCGGACCACGCTCGCGAAGGCTCGGCATGTGAATGGGGAAGCTGGCGAGGCGGTAGTACAGATCCTCGCGGAACAGTTTCTTCTTCACCGACTCCTTGAGATTGCGATTGGTGGCGGCAAGAATGCGCGCGTCGATCTTGATGGTGCGATCTCCGCCGACGCGTTCAATCTCCTTGTACTGCAGGACTCGGAGCAGTTTTGCCTGCAGTGCAAGATCGAGATCTCCGATTTCATCCAGGAAAATCGTTCCGCCGTCAGCTTGCTCGAATTTTCCCACCTTTCGCTGCGTCGCCCCTGTGAACGCTCCACGCTCATGACCGAAGAGTTCGCTCTCGAGCAGATCAGCGGGGATGGCCGCGCAATTCAGGACGACGAACGGCCCTCTCCTGCGCTTGCCGGTGAAATGAATCGCCCGGGCGACCATTTCTTTGCCGCTGCCGCTTTCTCCGGTGATCAATACGGTCATGTCGGTATCCTTGATCTTTCCGATCAAGCGCTCAACGAGCTGCATGGGCCGCGATTCCGCGATGAGCGAGCCACTGGATACCGTCTCTTCCATCGATTCGCTCATCCTCGCAAGTTCCTTGCTGATTCTGGAGAGCTTCGATGCGGTTTTCAGGGCCACTTCGAGTTGCGTGAAATCAATCGGTTTGCTCAGTATGCTCACCGCACCAAGTTTTATCGCCTCCGTCACGAGCTGCGGGCTTTCTGCCTCGGCGAGCATGATCACCGGGATGTCGGGGTTGCGTCTGCGCACTTCCTTGTAAAATTCGATTCCGCCAAGCTCGCCCAAGGATAGGTCGAGAAGAATCGCATCCGGGGCATCGTCGAGAGCGGCTAATGCCGTCTCCCCGTTGCCGAATGACCGCGCGCGGTATCCCCAACTCTTGGTAATTTTTTGGGAGACCATACGACGAAGCGGCTCCTCGTCGTCCACGATGAACACCAGTTTTTCTGCCATGGTACCGTCCGGTTTCCGTTCTTGAATCAGATTCGTTCTACAACCTCACATGGTCCTCGTTGATCCTTACGGAAGTCAGCGAGTGCAACTGCATTCAGGCGAATGCTGGAGGGCGCCGATACGGCGTGGCGTCACAGCAATAGGATTGTTTCGGCATGTCATCCGTGAGGGAACGGTACACATGCCGGACTAAGGACAGCGAGCTCCGGAAGTGAGGGTACGCGGCATGCACGATTGAGGGTGGATGTCGTGGATCGCCGCATCCGGGGCTCAGGGGAGTCTCTCGAGCTGGCGCTGCTGAGAGGGTGATATGGAAAAACACACCGGGACGGCGGCTGTAGCAACCAAAAAGCGGTGAATATCCGTTATTTGGGACAGACTGCTCGCAGTTTCCGTGCGCGATTCTCCTTATCGTTGTCGTGAGAGTGGAGACTGTCCGAACATCATGCTGTTGACATTCTGAAAGAGGCGCTGATCAGGAGCAGTGTCAACGCCGCCTTCTTCTGGGTCATTACAATGCTGTTCGGACAGTCTCCATGATTGATGTTTACTTGAGGACCTGGAACTGAATGCGTCGATTTTTCGAGCGATTCTCGTTCGTATCGTTGGGCACGAGCGGATCGGTCTCTCCGTAGCCCTTCGCGGTCATTCTGCCACCGTCGATTCCACGCTGAATCAAATAGTCGCGCACGGAATTCGCACGGGCGTCGCTGAGACGCAGGTTCGCGCGGTCGCTGCCGACGTCGTCGGTGTGGCCCTGAATCTCCACGCGGAGTTGCGGATTCGTACGCAACGTGTTCACCGCCTTGGTCAAAGTCTGCTCGGATTCCGGGCGAATCTGCGCGCTGTTGGTCTCAAACGTGATTCCTTCAAGGACGATCTCTCCGGATTCCTCGATCTTCAACACGTCGGCCACCAGCGGATCGGTGCCGTCACGCACTTCCTTGCCGTCATCTGCACCGTCGGTATCGGTGTCCTTCACGAGCGGGTTGGTGCGGTACACATTGCGCTCATCGCAATCGGTCAAACCGTCGCCATCGGTGTCTTTGTTCAGCGGATTCGTCTTCATGTCGAGCACTTCGTCGCCATCGCCGCAACCGTCACCATCGGTATCCTTCAACTTGGGATCGGTGCGATGCGTCAACACTTCTTCACCGTCGAGCAGGCGATCATAATCCGTGTCGCGCAGCGTGGGATCGGTTTTGTATGTATTGACTTCGTCGCCGTCGCTCAGACCATCACCGTCGGTGTCGCGGTTGTTCGGATCGGTGTTGTACACGCTGACCTCGTCGTCATCAAGCAAGCCGTCGCCGTCGGTATCCTTCGGCGCCTGCGGCAACGGAGCTTCCGGCTTCTGCGGTGCACGCTGCCTGTCGCCCAAATACAGGGTCAAGCCGAAGTTGATCGCATTGTAATTGTCGTTGTCCTCGGATACCCATTTATCCATGGCATCGGAGAACGTGAGGGTTTTCATGTACTCCGCAAAGAAATCAAAGCGCTCGGACAAGGTCCAAGACACACCGAGACCCATGGGCAAGGTCAGCGAGCTCGTGCCATCCTCCTTCAATCCCGCCAGCGCGGAGTTGAAACGGTCATTGCCGGTGATGGTGGGATCGAAAGTCAGGAAACCGAAGCCGGCGAAACCGTAGGGACGAAGGTCGTATTCAGGGAATAACTGCATCTGCAGCGCCCCGATAAAGTGCAGCAGGTTGTCCTCGTACTCGAAGGTCATTCCTGTCGAGCCGGTGCGTGTGGATGCCACTGGCGAATACGCGACGCGGCCGAGCAAGTGCAAGGTTGCGAAGTCACCGGCATCGGCGAAACGCCACAGCGCATGCGCATTCACACCGATCTTCCAATCCGTCGTGGCTCCAGGAAAATTGCTTCCATCCTGAAGATCACCCGCAAAACGGTTGAGCGAAATGGCGAGTCCAAATCCGAAGGTCTGGGGGCGGGCATAATCGGCATCGTGCGGCCGACGCTGCGTCTCGTTTGGCTGCGCTCCCTGCGCCAGCGCCAATGGGCCGGCGAGCAAGAAGAGACAGACCACGGTGACAACTTTCAACATTGCTGCTCCTGATGTATGATCCAAGAAACATTACTCCGAAATCAATAAAACCCGAAACATGAGGACAATTCACCCGGACCGCCGTCTTACGATCGTGCCGTGTATCCCATAAGAGTCTGACATGAGTCTACGGTTTCTACAAAAGAACAGCAGAATCCGGAAACATGCAAGCGAAAAGTAAAAAAGATAGGTGTGGCTGTAACTATCCTCACTGTCCATCCTTCGATGGGTCCGCATCGGGAGAAAGGAGATTGCGCAACTGCTCGCGAATATGCTGTGCCACCGAGCCGGGAATTCCGTCCTCTTCCGAACGGACGTCCAGCTTTCGCTGCTCGTATTCCTTACGCAAGCTCTGCATCTCATCGACAATCAATCGAAGTTCTCTCGTGACTACATCCTCCAGCATGGTCATCTCGACGAAGCGCCGCCGCAATTCCTCTTCGGTGTATTGCTCCATGAGTTTAGGGAGCGGGCGCTCGGCTTCGGCCACGACCGTGACAATCACCACTTCACTCGCATCGGAATGCAAGTCGAGATTGTTCACCGATAGCAGCCGCTCCTTCGGTTGCAGTATGCCTATGCTGCGGAGCAAGGTATGCAGCTCTTCTTTCTTGATGGCGTATCGTATGATGTTCATGTATTCCGTCTCCATTCCCGGTGAGGTTTCACGAGGAAAAGGTAACAAATTAATCCGATTAATCGACACACTCGATGGCGCTTCGCAGCCAATCCAATTACCACCAACGCGTGACCGCGTCCTGGTGAACGCGTTCGGCTCGCCCGCACATCGATAACATGCGCGTGCCCCGGAGTTCTTTCCAACCCCGGGGCACGTGCAAATCCGACTGCGTGCTTCGCAGCGTGTATCGTTCGCGATTACCGCTGCCGCTTCAAAAGCAGGACTTCCTTGGTGATCACCGACGCGGAGCCAAACACCCCCACACCGCCGCTGACATTGCTGTACTCCGGCCGATATTCCACCGATCGGCCACCCCACTGCGTGGCCTTGAACCAATCGTTCAGCGCCTTGTCTGCCGCCAGAATAGCAACCTCATTGCGTCCATACCAGCGAAACGCCGCCCACACCGTAGGGGCCTGATTACTCTGCACGAATCCCCAACGCACCGAAGTGTAGAATTGCGGATCGTCCGGATCCTCGAACGGGATATTATTCGTCCGCTCGTTGATTTCCTCGCTGGGTGGCTGGAGATACGAGCCGTAGCGCAATGTGTCGAGTACGCGGACGCGGACGAGATATTCGGGCGAGTTCCCCTTTGTCCAGGAAATGCGCAGCGAATCGGGACTGATCAACACGGTGGTGTCCTGGGGGTACTGCAACACGTCGCGAGGCGGAATCACCCAGGAAATGCGTTGCGGAGTGACGGTCTCGGCAGACATTGTCGCTCCATCGGGCATGCGTACACGTATGCTGTATTTCGTCTCGGGCTGTACCAACACTGTGGTGTCGGGGAAATAGTACGAACCGACATTGTCTATTTCGCGATACACCAGATCGTAGTCCCTGTCGGCGGTGGAGAGCACCACCTGGGCATCTTTCACCATCATCGAAGCATAGCTGAATGGCGCCGTGATCGGCTGAGACATGCCCACGATGATATTGCGAATGGGCTCTCCCACCTCGAGATATCCCTCCAAATAGGGCACCGGTATATAATCCGAAGGGGGTTCGTCCTCACATGCCGGGAGAATCAGTACCGCAAGTACCAGAGCAAGGTAGAGTGACGATGTTGCGAGTGCTTGTTTCATGATTCGGCTCATACTAGAAATTGATTTCGACAGCAACACTGGGGAGGATGGGCAGCAACGTCACGTCTTCGACCTTTGTCACGTCGCCCGTGGTGTCGTAATACCTGAACCAGATGTCCCGCCTGGAATACACATTGTAAATATCGATCAGCACCTTGGTGGGAAGCCCGAACAGCGTGGTGTGATACGTCGCGTTGAGATTCAACTGATGCGACATCGGCAGTCGTAGACCGAAGCGCTCGGCGGGAACGGTGATTCCCTTGCCGAAATCCGAACCCGGCAGTCGACTTTCGAGTCGCGACGTGCGGCCGGTGTACGATTGGCCGGACTGCAACGTAAACGTCGCACTGAAATCCCAGCGATCATTCAGACGATACTGTCCCACGATTTTGACATCATGGCGACGATCCCATTTCGGACGGAAGTATCGCCCGCCATTCAGTTCGTCAAAGCGCGTGTTGATCCATCCCAACGCGTAGCCGGCCCAACCGGTGAGTCGACCGGTTTTCTTTTGCAGGAAAAACTCCACCCCGAATGCTTCGCCTTCGCCATCGTAGAAGTAGTCCTGCACCGTTCGTCCGCGTGTCTGAAACTGATTCAACTCGCTGACGTGATACAGCTCCTTGTAGTAAGCGTCGATGTTGAAATCGATTCCATCGAAGGGCTGCGTCTCCACGCCCAGCACGTAATGGATTGCCATGCTCGGTTGCACCGTCGAATCCGTCGGCAACCATGTGTCGAAAAAGCTGAAATCCGGCAGCGAAGCCAGGCGGAAGTACTGATGGTAGATTCCCCAGGCGGCCTTCACGGCTATCGATTCATTCCACTGATACCGCAACGCGAGACGTGGGTCGAGCTTCACAATATTTCTCAGGTCGTAATAATTGACACGCAGACCGGATTGCAAGCTGAGAAGATTGGAAAACTGGTAGTTCGACTGTACAAACATCGATGCCGTGTGATCGGTCTCGTCAAGATTCACGATGCCGCCATCAGTAGAACCACTCGGCGCGGTCGAATCCGCATCGCCGGAGAAATTCTGCAGATACTGTAGTACGTACCGATTCACTTCGAAGCCGCCTTTCATTGTCCACTCGGGCGAGGTGAACCATTCGAGATTTCCTTTCAACGTGAAATCCTGAATCACATTCTCCACCATCGTCTCGAAACCGGCATTCTCCGTTTCGAAACTGTTGCGGTAACGACTCCAGCTGAAATTGAACACCGAGAACAGATTGTCACTGAACAAATGCGTCCAGCGTGTGGACACCGCACGATTGCTTATGCCGAGCAGTCCGTTGAATCCGGCGCGATTGTCGAATTCCATCCTGTCCTCGCTGGTGAATCCCGAGAGAAACACCTTGTCGGACAAACCGAAATCCTGCGAAACCTTGCCGTTCAAATCATAGAAGTAGTAGTTCGGCAGCGGGTCCTCATCGGTCTCGATCAGATTTGTGAGCAAATCGATGTAAGTGCGTCGACCCCCGAGAAACCACGAACCATTCCCGAGAGGACCTTCGCCGGACAGTCTCGTGGCGATCAAACCCAGCGAGGCGGTGCCGTGAAGTTCCTTGCGATTTCCATCTTTCTGCACGAGATCAAGCACGGCCGAAAGCCGGCCTCCGTACTCCGCCGGATATCCACCCTTGATCAAATCCACATCCTTGACCGCATCGGGATTGAACGTGGAGAAAAAGCCGAAGAGATGGGTGGGATTGTACACCGTCGAACCATCGATGAGCACGAGGGTTTGGTCGGGCGAACCGCCTCTGATGTACAATCCGCTCGAAATCTGTGAAGAAGCGAGCACACCGGGAAGAAATTGGATCGAGCGGAACACATCCGCTTCACCACCGATGCGCAGCTGGTTGATTTGACGGATGGGAATGTTCACACGGCTCACGGTGATCTGTCGCCGATCATCGAATCGTTCCCCTTCCACCACGACCTCTTCGAGTTTGAAGGCCTCGGATTTCAATTCCACATCAATGCGACGAGACTCGCGCTTCTTCAGTTCGATGCTCATTTCCAGCTTATCATAGCCGATGTAGCTGAATACCACGGTATACGTGCCGGGTTTGATATCGGAAAGCGAGTAAAATCCGCTTTTATTGGTGATTGTGCCCTGCCGCGTTTCCTTGAGTTGAATCGAGGCTCCGACAAGCGTTTCACCTGTTTCCTTATCGCGGATGTAGCCGTTGACTGTGGCGTTATCCGGAGCGGCGCCGCCCTCGGCAAATAATGATCCCGACTGCGCGATTATTGCGAAGAGAAAAATGATCGCCCGGATACTCTTCATGATGGTGTGTTTCCCAACCTGTGCTCGTGGTACTGATGCATTACTGTGAGTTGGAGTGACGATGAAAAAACGTCAAATTCTTCCCAATCGTTTCCCTTTACGGAATTGGGCAGGAAAAGTTGCCCTATGGTTCCCGCTTGCACTAGCCAAGCACGGCTTGCCGTCCCGAAGGAGCGCTTTGCGTTCCCAACCCTGACGTCCTCGATGAGTGTATCGCACCGTGGCGCGGTTGCGCCACGGTGCCGCGAATGTATCGATCGCTAGGAATGTCAGTCAGCGAGCTTCAGCTCGACAAGCTGCGATGCCACTCCTTCGAGTAATGCCACCTTCCGTGCCAGTTCCTCCATATCTTCACGCTTTCCGTGGAGCTCGAGCATCAGCAGGCCCTGATCGGAACAGTTCTCGAGCACTCCGTCGTGAATACCCAGACGCGTCTTGATGATGCAGCCCCAGGCTGTCAGGATTTTCTGAACATTCACCGCCGATTCGTTGCGCTTACCGATGAGAATGAGAAGTACGAACTTGGACATGATGGTTCTCCTTGGAAGTCGGTTCGGAAATTATTCGCTATATCCACTGCGAAGGCTCTCCCATGATGCTCGCCTCGCACCTGCGGATTACCGCACCGCGGCGGCAACCATGGTAAGTCGACAAGCGCCCGCATCGAGTGCCACCGGCGTACCTATGGGGAGAGTGATTTTATCCGGGATATGTCCGAAAGAAATGGAATGCATGACAGGCACCTGCAAGGGAAGCAGGTATTCTTCAATCACGTCGAGCAGCGGACGATCCTTGGAGGTATCCGGGATTCCTGTGAATCTCCCCAGCACCACACCGGAAATGCCGTCGAAAACACCCGCATACCGAAGTTGCAGCAACATGCGATCAATGCGGTACACTGGCTCTCCAACATCCTCCAGAAAGAGAATGGAATCTTTGAAGCTGGGAAGCCAGGGGCTACCGATGAGCGAAGTCAACACCGCGAGGTTTCCTCCAAGCAATGGACCGTCAGCTTTGCCGGCTCGCAGCGTCCTCGCGTCCGGTCCGACGGCGAGTTCGCGCTTGCTCACAGGGCGCATGAGCATATCCCACAGCGCATCGGCGGTTGCGGGAAGAATGCCGCTACCGAACTCCGCCGCAACCATTGGACCGGCAAACGTCCGCATCCCCGCTTTTGCGTAGGCCGCCAACGAAAGCGCGGTGATGTCACTGAACCCCAGCAGGATTTTTGCATTCTCCCGCAATGCATCCCACTTGAGGAGCGGTAACAGTCGCGCGGATCCATAGCCACCTCGCGTGCAGAATATCGCACGCACCGAGGGATCCATCAAGGCGTCGTTGATGTCCCTCGCGCGAAGCGCATCATCGCCAGCAAGATAGCCCTGCTCTAGTCCGACGCTGAGTCCGAGACGCACGCGGAAGCCCTGTTCCAGCAGAGCGTCAACCCCTCTCGCCAGGCGGGAGCTCTGTTGGGGAGGACTTGCCGGCGACACGACGGCGATCAAGTCTCCTTTGCGGAGGCGCTGTGGAACGACGGAGGACATTCTACAGCAATCCAGCCTCAGTGAGCACGTCCTGTAGCACCGCTCGATTCCGCTGCTCCATCGCGACAAGAGGCAGGCGGAATTGTTCCTTTAACAAGCCCATCATCGCCATCGCGGTTTTCACCGGAATGGGATTAGACTCGATGAAATTCGTTTCCATCAATTTCACATAGCGATAATGGATGCGACGCGCTTCATCGAAGCGACCCTCGAGCGCGTGCGTCACCATGGCAGCATATTCGGCGGGGATTTCGTTTGAAACGACGGAGATGACGCCATCCATGCCTATCGCGATCTGTGCGAGCGCGAGATTGTCGTCACCCGACAATACCGCAAAGCCCTCTGGTTTATGCGCCACGATGTCCATAATCTGCGAGAAGTTGGCACTTGCCTCCTTGGTCGCGATAATGTTGTCGATTTCCGCGAGGCGCAGCTGCGTGTCCGCGCTGATGTTCCCGCTGGTGCGCCCCGGAACATTGTACAGTACCACGCCAATGCGGACGGACTCGGCCACGGCCCGAAAATGTTGATAGTACCCTTCCTGCGTGGGCTTGTTATAATACGGCCCGACCACTAATACGGCATCAGCGCCACATTCCTGGGCAAGAGCTGCGGTACGGATGGTGCGATCGGTGGCATTCGACCCGGCGCCTGCGATGACCGGAACGCGACCGGCCGTCACACGAACCACGCGCTCGACAAGCTGCTGGTACTCGTCGTCGTGAATGGTGACGCCTTCGCCCGTCGTGCCACAGGGTATGAGCATGTGCACACCGCCACGGATTTGCCGCTCCACCAATTGCTCCATGCAGTGCAAATCGACACTTCCATCCTCGGCGAATGGAGTAACGAGTGCTGTACCGAGGCCGCTAAGCCGAAGTGATTTCATCAAACACCTCCTCGAAATAATGCAATCCTTTTCTGTGTCGAATCCACTGCGCCGCCATCAACGCGCCATCCGCGAATCCCTCGCGGCTTTTGGCCTGGTGTTCGATGCGCAGGGTCTCCGCGCTTGAATCAATACTCACCGTATGCTCTCCGAACACACTTCCCAAGCGCTGTGCGGTGACGCCGAGCTGCTCCGGACGAATTGGCTCCTGAGCTCCCTGTACGGCGATTTCGGTTTTCCTGTCCGAGCGCTGGAGCACGATCTCGGCCAATCGAAGTGCCGTTCCGCTCGGGGCATCGCGTTTTCCCGTGTGATGTACTTCATGTATGGCGATATCAAAATCCGTGAGCGTGTTGAGCATCGATGCCACCATCGCTGTCACTCGCTGTAGCACCTGTACGCCGATTGTGAAGTTGCTTCCGAGCACAATGCCAGCCTCGTGTCGTGTGGCTGCTTCACGCACACGATCCACATGCTGATGCCAACCCGTTGTCCCTGTAACGACTGCCTTACCGCATTCCAACAATGCGAGAACGTTGGTCAGTGCCGCGTCCGGCCGAGTGAACTCGATACAGACATCAATGTCGGAAAGAGCTTGCTCCGATATCGTTGGTGATTCAGAGAGACCGGGATCGATGATCAGGGGCTCGGGATAGCCACGCTCACGCATACGCGCGTGAATCTGCCTGCCCATGCGCCCATAACCGACCAATGCGATCTTCGGGAGATTATCCATCCTCATCTCTTCAGCAGTTCATCATACAGCTTTTTGTAAAGGAGGACGGCCTCCTCCATTTCCTCAACAGAAATGTACTCATCCGCCGTGTGTGCCTGATGAATGGAACCCGGACCCATGAGCAGACAGGGACCAATCGCCTTCAGGTATGGAACGTCGGTTCCGAAGCCGACGGTGACGAGCGGAAAACCGTCCACAGTCTCGAGTATCTGCGGTTGTGATACTGAGTGGAAATGCACCGCGGCACGCGTAGCGACAATTGACTCGATCTCGGCCTTTCTCCGCTCCGCATCGTCGACGATGCGATGCATCACTGTGGCACTCGCACTCGGTGCAAAAACGTTCAGAGCGACTCCACCGGTAATGAGACCGACATTGGTAGTTGCCTCTCCCAGAATCGGACTACTGCCCCAATCATGCCTGCGAATATCATCCAGAACATCTAGTAGAGTATGTACCGCCGACGATCCGAGTTCTGGGTACGCCGAATGAGCGGCGACGCCTTCCGTTTGAAGTGTGTAACTGAGAACGCCTTTGTGCCCCCGTGCGAGCAAATTCTCCGTGGGCTCACCGACGATGATGTACCGAGCCGTGCGTCCACTCATGGCTGCGGTCTTTGCGCCGATGCTGTCCGTTTCCTCACCAACGACGAAGAGGCACGATGGACGCTTTCCCTCCTGCATGAGCTGCTCCACGGCGATAAGCATAGCAGCGATAATGCCTTTTGTATCACATGCACCGCGCCCATACAATTTGCCCTCGCGAAGATCTGGAGGGAAATGGGGTGGAACGGTGTCGACGTGTGTTGAGAACACCACGTCTGTGTGGGATTCCCAGTTCACGAACAGATTCCACCGCTCATCGGACACGGTTTGACGCTCGCATGGGAGTCCAAGCTCCGAAAAGAAATCTTCAAGCGCCAGCAGCATTGCCGCCTCCTGTCCGGTTAGAGACGGAGTGTCGACGAGGCGATATGCGAGATCAGCGACCTTCATAGAAACGGAAATATAGAGAAAATCACCGGAATTTATGCTCTCGTGTTGTGAGGCCGCCATAAAAACAGCGCGTCCCGCCGTGAGGCGGGACGCGCTGAGATCGGGATGTTATCCGATTACTTCAGCAGGGTCATCTTGCGAGTCTGCGTGAAGTCACCAGCAACCATCTTCAGGATGTAGTTACCCGAGGGCACCTGCACGCCGAGATCGTTGGTGGCATTCCAGACAACTTCGTAGCTGCCAGCATCCTTCGTCTCGTTGACGAGAGTCTTCACAGCGTTACCAAGGAGGTCATAGACGACCATGGTGACCTGGGTCGACTTCGGCAGAGCGAAGTTGATGGTGGTCGACGGGTTGAACGGATTCGGATAGTTCTGGTTGAGGACGAACTCGGTCGGCTTGACATTGTCATTCGCGAGAATTCCATCCTTCTCCAGGGTCAGACGATAGCCAGGACGATTCTGCGGATCGTTGTTGGGCGGCGACGACATGGTAGTGTACAGCGGGCCAAGCATGAGGCCGAAGCTGTTGTCGTAGTCGCGGGCAGCAACGTACCACACAACCTTCTGAGTCTTCGTGGTCGGCAGACCAGAGATGGCGTCGATGATACCGGCGAGCTGTCCATGATTGCTCGTGAACTCTGCCTTCTCACCATTTGCATCGCTTTCGAAGGACACCGCGCGGGTGAGGCTGGCCTCATCAACGAAGGTGATTTCGTAGCGGACGACATCCGTGTAGATCGCCGGGTTGAAGCGGGAGACCTGGATATCGGTATACGGATCCTGCGGCTGGGCCTTCACCCACGTGAACGTCGTCACATCGGCCGACTTCTGCAGCTTCAGCACAGTGTTGTCCTGCGGGGTCTGAAGAGCAAAGGCATTCGGCGCATGGTCGAGCACTTCGTAGGGGTTGGTCTGGCCGTAGATGTTGGGATCGTTGGCGTCGTAGGCACGCACCCACTGACGCTCCTCACCCTTCGCGACTTCGCGACGGATACGGCTGGCCAAGAAGTAGTTGGTCAGGCCGTTGATGAACACGTTGCCGGAGAAGATGTTGGAGAGACCGGGCAGCTGCGAGTCGAACTCACCCGGGAAGCGGGCGGTGAAGTTCGTACGCACATTGCGGCCACTGACGATGTTGAGATAGCGATCGCGCGGGGCGACAACGATCTCGTAACGACGCATGAGATAGACCTGATCCGGGTTGGCTGTCGCCGAGGTCAGATCGACCAGGTAATTGGTCACCTCATCAGCCGTGAAGTTCATCTTCGCGGATTCCTGATTGAGGTTCGCAACGGTCGGCTGGACTTCGATGTACACGCCCTTTTCGGCCTTCGTGTGCTTGATGCAGATAACTGCGATACCATCACGGAAAGCGGAGGCGGGCACGGACCACGTGCTATCGTCGATCTGGGTCAGCGGGTTGCCTTCGAACGTAATGAGCGCGAAGGAGAAACCTTCCGGATCACCGTTCCAGCTCTGCGAGCTACTGTCGGTATTCGCAGTGGAGTTACGGAGAATCAGCGACGTTGCCGGGCTGTTCTTGTCCGGGCTGTTCCAGTCACGGATGATGTTGCCATTGTCGTCACGAGCGGTGAGCGTGAAGCACAGCACTTCGCCGACGAGGGCATTGATTTCGGGATCAGCGAGAACCGGATCGATCTCGACGCCGCCACCCTTCAGCTTCGTGAGGGCGAGACGGAAGTCGCGGGTAACGACCCAATGCGGCTGACAGGCGGTCGGCGACCAACGACTGGTGTCACCGTTGAGTGCATCTGCCGGATTCGTGAAGATACCTTCCTTGAAGGGGAATTCCACGATTTCGAGCGGACGAGTGTCGTTGACGTTGAAGTCCTTGGTGTAGACGCGCCAGATGATCTTCACGGAGTCGGCGCTGTTGCTGGCAGGATCAGAGGAGAAACCGGCGAACAGAGCGTCGAGAGCCGCGGTCGGGATCTGGATACCAGTGGACGAACCGGCGTTGATGACGGCGATGGTACCGATCGGGGCACCCTTGCCAGCCGGATACGTGCTCACAACTTCACCATACCACTGATAGGTCAGGGTATCGATCGTGCGACTGGGATCCTTGACCCATACGCGATTCTGAGGATCATAGATCATGAACGGACCACCCTGGAGGGCACCCTTATCAAGGTTGCGATCCTGGGCAGCGGACCACAGCACCGGCAGAGGCTGGGTACCGTCAACGAATTCCGTGGCACCGTCGGTCGGCTGGATAGCGTTCGGAGCGGCATACGGGATGCGGTTGATGGAGATCACCAGCGGCTCGGTCGGCAGCGGGTTGTTACGGACGGAGATACCGGCCGTATCGGAGTATGCTTCGAGTCCAGGAATCTTGCTGAACGCGCGGACGAACCAGTACACGCGGGTCACAATGCTATCCTGGTTGGGTTGCGGGAGAACGCCCGGACGGAACACGAGGTCACGGACCTTGTCACCGGACAGAGTCAGCGACGGGCTCTTGCCATCGTTGTCGGCGAGAATGCTGACCACGTTGGTTGCCGTGCTGTTCGGACCGATGGAGTCGATGATCGCGTACCACTCATAGCGAATGGTGTCGTTCGGGTTGTTGTAGCTCGGATCCGACCAGACAGCCGGCTGCCAGTTCAGGCGCAGGGTGTCGTTAACAAGACCGGTCGGAAGCGGATTGCCATTTGCATCGAAGCAGTTACCCGTGTGATCCATGCGGAACAGCGAGGTATTCTGCGTCAAACCGGCGCTCAGTACGAACGGACCCGGAGCAAACGGACGCTTGACGTGAACCGGACGCACTGCGATAGCATTCGCAGGCAGGATACCGTGACGGAGGGCCGCACCAGCGCGCTCGCCAACGGCGTCGCCCAGGCGCTTGTCATCCGGCTTGATACCCACGAAGTCGTTGCGGTTGCCCGCACCGATCAGCGACAGGTTGTACAGAATCAACGAATCCTGACGGATTTCAGTGTTCTGCGGGAAGCCAACCGGCTTCGCCTGGAAGTAACGGCCACCAGCAGCAATCTCGAGGTTGCCGGAAGCACCCATGGCGCTCAGGTTGGTGAATTCCCACGTCGTGTGACGCGTGCCGAGGTTGACATACATCGTGTCGCGAGTGTTCATGTTGCCATAGCGGTCATACGGAGTGACAGCGTAGGTGTAGAACTGATCGCGGAAGATGGTGTCGGGACGTGCGTACGGCGTACCGACATTGTTCGGGATCTGGTCCGTGGTCGCACCGTGTGCGATCTGACCGTAGAGACGGCTGAAGATTTCGAAGCTCGAAGCCGGGGTGCCATACGGATCCTGGTAGAACATCGGGCTCACGCGAGGAAGCGTGTCGATGTCGGCCTGGACCGGAAGGATACCGACGGGGAGCGTCGACTTGTCAAACGTGTTGGCAGTGATGTCGAAGCTGCTCGGGAAGATCGACGTGAACGCAATGCGGTACGGCACAACCACGAAGGTGTGACGCAGACGCGAGTAACGGGCCGGACCGAAGAACTGACGGCTCGCGGCGGCCATGAGTCCGTGAGTCGCACGGTTCGTGCGCATCATCGGCTGCTCGCCAACGCGGTCGATAGTCATGTTCGGACCCTGGATGTCCGTCACGTTTGCATCGTAGTACGTATCGTCCAAATGGAACACCGGGTTGCCATCGGCGAGACGATTCGCGCGACGGACGACGGTGAACTTCGACTGATCGTAGGACAGCGTATCGTCGATCACGTTGCCAGCCATGTCCATCATGCTCGGTTCGATAACGCGAACATCGATGACCTGCTCGGCAGTGGAGTCGACAATGCGCATGAAGGCACCCGGAGCGAAGGTCAGAGCGGTGTTACCGTTCACGGACACTTCGGTACCGAAGCCCTGGTACAGCAGAGCAACGCGGCGATTGAAATCACCAAACACGTTACCCTGAGCATCCTGACCACCGGTCACACCAATCGCGAAACGCGTGCGGAAGGTGTTGAGAGGCGGACGGGAGCGGTGCGGCAGACCGGCGCGGAAGTAATCAGTCTCCGACCAGTTCGACACACCAATGCGGGTGATACGATCGCCTTCGCCCGTCAGCTTGTAAAGGCCGGGGTTGCCGCGATCGGTACGGGTACCCATGAACTCGGCGCGCGTCGCGGCCGTCTTCAGGGCAGAGGTCGTACCTTGGAAGGTATAGATGGAGTCCGCATACAGACGACCGTACTGACGGGTCTGACCGGGCTGGTTGGCCACGATGTACGGGTTGCCGCCCATCGGGGGATCGTTCTCCCAGATCGGGGTCACGCGAATGAGCACCGGACGACGATCGTCCTTCGCATCACCCTGCGGATCCCAGTTCTGGCCAATACCGCTGGTACCGATTCCGTCACCGCCACCAGCGATGGTGACGTCGAACAACGTACCGTCACGACGAGCACCCGGAATGTTGGTGCCGTTGTTGATGTCGTTGTAGCGCGGATTCGGCGAGGTCTGCGGATTCAGGTTGTTGTAAGCATCAAGTTTCTGATACACGAACAGATTCGAATACGGATCACGCTCGAAATCAGGGTTGACCGAACCGTCGGCGAGGAACAGCGCATCGCCGTCCTTGTCGAGAGGAACGTTGTCTTCGTTGACGATTTCGTACTTACCAACCGGCTTCGGGCTGATATTACGCTTGTACACCTGCGAGAGCAGGATGTTATCCACACCCTGATCAGTCAGGCCGTGCAGCTGAGGATCGGATCCCGGAGGAGTCGCGATCGTCGTTTGCGGCGGGATGAGGATCTGACGCGCTTCCGGCGCACCGGTGAGTTCAAACACACCGACGGTACCCAGACCCGGGCCGAGAGGAGCAAAGTCCTGACCGGCGCGGAGAATGTCGAAGCGAGTCGGGTTCTTCACAACCGACACGACCTTCACAGTGTCGCGATGGATGTTCACGGGACCCTGGCCGGGGAGAATGCCGGAGGCGGTCGCTTCGAAGAAGACAGTCGCATCCGCACGCTTCGGCGTCGGGTACTCGAGAGCGGTGAAGAACGAAGTCTGGTTGATGTGCACGCCGTACACCAGGTTTCCAACCTTGGTATGACGATAGCGGGCCTTGCGCATCGGACCGAACTCGTCGCGAGTCCAGTTCGAGGCAGGAGCGATCGTACCACCACCAACGTTGTACGGTGCGGGCGGGTTGCCCCAGTTGTCACCCCACATGCGGAAGCGCACGCGAGCAGTGTCTTCAAACTCGGTGAAGTTGTCAACGAGGTTGCCAAAACGATCGTACTCGCGAGCAAGCAGCGTCACGGTACGGCCGGCGGTCACCGAATTCACATCCATCGGATCAGCGGAGGTCAGACCCAGCGTATCCGGGATGTAGGGACGGATATTGGTATTGGCCACGCGGTTGTAGTGCGTCGCGCGCTGCTCCTGAGCCAACGGATTGGCGGAGTACGCGAAGAACTTCGGCGCGTAGTTGTTGATAGCGGCAATCGTAGCACCGGCATCCTGATACACCGAGTGGTGCTCGAGGACCTGCAGGTCGATCAGATCCACCGGGAGGGGAATCGGCGACGTGGCAGCAGCGGTGTACGGGAAGATCTCGACGCGAACAGTCGTGTCGGACTTCTGATAGATCGGGATGATCACGCGCGGAGCGAAACCACGCTTGCTCGGACCAACAGCCGTACCCTCACCGAGGTTGCGACCGAGGTTCGGAACGAGATCATACGCCAAGGTATCCGGAGTCATGGCGATACGAACGATCTGCCAGCCAACGCGGCCGGAGACGAAGTACGCACTGACCCAACCGGCCTGAGCGGTATCACCAATGGTGGAACGCTTCAGGGTATCGTCGGAGATGAACACCTGACCAAACTCACCGAAACCACCACGCTGAGCGTTGTTCTGCAGAGCGGTTTTCGGCGGAGTAATGGGCACAGTCTCGGCTTCGACGAAGAACTTCACAAGACGGCCACCAACCGGGTTCTGGAAGCGGTCGAGCACGCGGGCCACAATACGGACCTGCTTGCTGTGCTCGGACACGACAACCGTATCCATCGGAATCGGAGCAGTGGCATCGTAGTCACCACTGACTTCGCTGGCCTGGAAGCTACCGATACCCTGATCGCTGTAACCCATGGGCTCAAGCACGGTCGGGAAATCGGTGGCGGTCGACGGCTGCACATCGGCGCCCGTCGAACGGAAGAAGTAACCGCGGTAGAATTCGCGGGAATCGGCCGCATTGCGCGGCGTACCGACCGGGTAATGCTCGGCAATGCGATCATTCACCGTGCCGGGGCCCCAACCTTCGAGCGGAACGGTGGTACCCTGCGGCTTGCCCGTCGACTTGAAGATCTCAACGGTGCTCACAACATCAGGAATAACACTGACTTCGCCGATGGCGGACTGAATCGAGAAATCACCAACGCCAGGAATGGTCTCGAGGCGGAGATGCGCACGCAGGCGGACGATGTCCGTACCGGCGAGGCTCAGCTTGGTGACGTTCTGCGGCGCGCGCATGAAGAAACGCACCACATTGTAGCTGTTGAGCGCCATGAAGTCGCCCGGGATACCCGGAAGCGAGCTGCCGGCGGGAACGTTCACGAGTTCGGCTTCGAGAAGCTGACCCGTGCCAGGATCCTGAACGGCTTCGGGATTGTCACGACCACCCGCACCACTCAGAGCGACGTTCGCGGAAACGGAAGCGTAGAAACGCTTCGCACCGCTGGTTGCCGGCCAATACGTGGCGTTGTCGGGAAGCTCGACAAACACGCGATTCGTGTTCGGATAGAAGTACGGAGCGATATCCTGCGGATTACCGAAAATGTCGGTAAGACGCACATAGAGCTTCGTGAAGATCGGGTTGCGGTAGTTACCGACGCGACCGACCACGAAGGACTCGTCGCGACCGACAACCAGCTCAAGACGCGGCTGACGGCCCTGGAAGAAGGTCCAATTCGAACCATCCCAGATCACGTCGGTCGAATCCATAGCCGTGGTCTGTCCCATGCGCTTGCCAAGCTTGGCATTGTAACCAGTGCCGGGACCAAACCAGATACCGAAGTTATTGTTCGGCGAACCATCCGGGATGAAGTTCACATGAGCGAAACCGGCACCCGGATTGAGATCGAGCTTGTTCGGGTCGCTGACGTCGTTGCCACGATCGTTGAACGCGTAGGTCGAACGAACGCGGATACGATACGGACCGATGTTGTTGCTACCGGAAGCCGCACGGAAGACGCGGTTGTTGCGTCCCATGTTCGACGTGCCGACAAACACGCGACCGGAGTCGATGTTGCCGCCGGTCACCACGATCGGGCTGATCGGATTGACGAGCGAATCGAAAATACCGTTGAGACGGTACTGCATGCCATTGGCCAACTGACCGAACGGCGACAGCTCGAACTTGAACTTCTCATTGTCATCCACCGTGTTACCGAAACCGTCGGCCACGAGAATGTCAAAGCGAATGTAGTTGTTGTCCGCCGTACCCTTCCACTGATCGGTCGGCATGATGTCGATGGCGCGCGGAATGTTCGGGCGCACGACAATCTTGCTACCGGTGTAGGGCAGGGAGTTCACACCAAGCGGATCCACCGGGAAACGGTAGCCGTTGGGGTTGCCAGCTTCGGCGTCGAACGTCCACACCGGACCGTTCACACGGCCGCGATTCCAACCCGCGGGCGGATTGGCAACGTTCGGGAAGTAGGCCTGATCGTCAAGGTACGCTTCCTGCGCGCGATAGGTCAGGTTCGCCAAACCGGCAAAACCAGTGCGCGGGAAACCACCGGAAGTATCACCAACCGCCGCGAGCGTCCGGGGGATGCCTGCGGGATCGGAGAAGTTGATCGTGGCTTCCGCATAAATGCGGACGGAATCCTCAACGCCACCGGGGTTGGAACCAACATCGGCGTGCGTGTAGGCAAGACGACGGTACACGAGCTGACCAAACTGGCGCAGCGTGTCGTCGGCGGCGCTCACACCCTTCAGATACACAGTGCGATCTTCGGGAGCGACGTCATTAATCGTGTAGGCAAGTGCCTTGAGCACGGGCTGAGTCATGCGATCCCACGTACGATTGCCGAACGCATCGAGGAAACGAAGCGTGTCAACCGCCGAGGAAACAAGACCCGGCTGGTAAGGATTGGCGGCAACATTATCCCAACCCGCACGATACGGCGGAATGAGACCGTTGACGGGGTTCGGGTTCAAACCTGCATACCAGCCAGCTTCAGTGTAAGCGGCGGGCGCAAGGGCCTGATACAGGTTGGTGAGACGAAGCGGATTGCGCTCAGGCGGCAAACCGTCGATCATCATTCCATAGTCGGGGTTCTCGATGGCGGGATCCGGCGAACCGATGAACGAACGCAGCTGGCCAGGGCGGAAGCTCTGGTGCGCGGTGTTCAAAGCGTCGAACGGAAGACCGTCGTCACCAAGGAAGTAACGACCACGGGAGTAATCACCGAAGGAACCAATGTATTCACCAGCGTCAACTGCCTGCGCGGAGTCCTTCACCCAAACCAGGATGCGGGTGGTGCCCGGAAGCAGCTTCACGATTGCGAGATCTGTACCACCAGAGTACTGACCACTCGGAACGACGTTGCCATAAGCATTGGGGTTGCCACTGCTACCATCAAGCAGGTACGCGCGCAGCGTATCCTTCGTCGTGTCCGGCGGCACAGCCAGACCAAGCAGATTGTTGATGTTCGGTTTGAAGAAGATGTTGCGAATCTGAATACCGTCCGCGCCCGCCGTCGGGTTCATGATGCGGAACGTCAGCAACTGACGAATGGCACTCGGATCGCTGTTGAAGGGACTTGAAGAAGCGATTGCTCCAACCGGACGATACACCGGGCGAATACCCAAATCACGAAGGCCCGTGGCAGCCGGCGCGGCATCAGTCTGCGGCGTCAACGCCGTGTTCGTGATAACGCCGTTGTAGGCTTCGCGATTCAGCCTCATCTCCGGAGTCGGAGCGGGGTTCGCACTGGTGGTCGCAACACGCACGCGGATATAATCGAACAACGTCTGCGTAAGCATGTTGTTGACGATCTTGAAGCGGTTCTGGACAAAAAACACAGCAACGGAATCGTTGTTGTTGAAATTGCCCACACCGCCGCCACTATCATACAAGGTCAGCGTGTCCGCAATGAAATTGACGGAGTCAGCTGTCTGGTCGATAGTCCGCGTGATGTTGAAGAAATCGCCCTTCACTGTACGGATCTGGGCATTCGCACTGTAACCGAAGAGCAGCACGAGAGCCAGCACGGACAGAAGAGTTAGGATTTTCTTCATTCGGAAAATCTCCTGATTAGTGAAAAGTTTGGTCAGGGTTCGACAGGTTGTCACGAAAAGTGCCTGGTGGTTGATGCTGGTGGTGATTCGTTCCTCCTTCGAATTTCCACAAATCGTTATTTCTCTATTCATCTTCAAAATAATCTCTCGCCAATTGGAAGTCGGTAATATACCAAGCTGCATCATCGCAAACAACTGCATCCTCTCTCAATACCTGCTTCGCTCGCCGGGGAGAGGAATGCCTCGTTCATATATGCAAAAGTCTTGCCATTCGCCAATTCCTTTGATATCAACAACTTGGAGCCCTGCATTTCGCCTGCGTCAAAATAGTGACAAGCGTGAATCCGACCATTGACGGTTTCCTGGCAAATCTAATCGCTGCTGCAATGATGGACGACTCAACGGGGCCGCAGCCCCCGATGCGGAATTACCGCAAATCTATCACCTCCGCTTTGTCCGGTATCTGGAAGACAAAGCGGCTGTCGGGCTGCTTCTGGTCCACCTGAATCGCATCGATCACATACGTCGTCGTCGCTCCGTTCACGTCGCTGATCTCGATCTTTCGGATAAACCAGTCCTTGCCTACCCATATCTTCATGCCGGTCGCAAAGGTGTTGTCCTCCTTCGGCGTCAAACGCAACACATGGCAGCGCTGCTTGCCAACCGTCTCTTCGCCAACCAGCGTGGAGTAAAAATCCTTGGGATAATTCAGGAGCAGTTGCTCCGGTGACAATGCGTGCGACGCGGCCTTGTACGCGTCGATCACCACCTGACGGGTTTTCGTATTGAACGACCACGAGGTCGTGCCATCCGTCACCACCGTGCGCTCGTCGGTCTCAATGCGATACTTGTTCGGCTTCTTGAAATGCAATGTGCCCTTCACCGACTGCTCCGCGCGCGACACCTTGAATCGAACGCTCTGGTTGAATGTCAGTGTCGCGTCGCTCAAATCGTCGTAGGCCTCCTGCACATTCTCGATGATCTTCCGTGCATCCTGCGCCTGCGCGCGACCAAACCCGAGGAATAGCATGCACAATAATGCTGCGGCGGACACAAGTGTTCGTGAGGTCATGATTGATACTCCTGTAGAATGAGTTCCAGATCGGATTCGTCTTCTACCATGACCTGACGCGCTTTGCTCCCGTCGTATGGACCGACAACACCCACGGTCTCGAGTTGATCGACGATGCGCGCCGCGCGCGAATATCCAATCTTGAGTTTGCGCTGCAACAACGACACCGATCCCTGCTGATGACGTACGATCAGCCGCGCCGCTTCGAACATCAAATCGTCGTAGCCGTCGCTGTCGTCGCGCGACTTCGTCTTCTGTATGGCCTTCACCGATGGCAGCGTGTACGGCCGCTGATAGCCGCGCTGATCCTCGATGAACTCCACCACACGCTCCACTTCGGCGGTGGAAAGAAACGCATTCTGTATGCGCACGGGCTTGGGATGCCCGCCCGGCACGAACAGCATGTCGCCATTGCCCAACAGTTGCTCCGCGCCTTGCGCGTCCAGCACCGTGCGCGAATCGATGCGCCCCGCCACCTGGAACGCCACACGCGCGGGGAAATTGGCCTTGATCACTCCGGTGATCACGTCCACCGAGGGACGCTGCGTGGCAACAATAAGATGAATGCCCACCGCTCGCGCCAACTGCGCCAGACGCGCGATCGGCTCCTCCACTTCGCGCGCGGCGGTGATCATCAGATCCGCCAATTCATCGATGATGACAACGATGTACGGCAGCTGATAATGCCGCAGCGTCTCGCTGTCCCGCACCTCGCCCGCTTTGACCTTCGCGTTGTAATCGTCCACGTGGCGCACACCGGCCTTCGCCAATTTGGTGTAGCGCATGTCCATTTCCAGCTCGAGACTCTTCAGCACGATCACCGCATTGGTCGGATCGGTGATGATCTCCTCGTCGATGTCCGGACACACGGCGAGGAAGTGGCGGTTCAGCCCGCGATATTGCGCCAACTCGATTTTCTTGGGATCGATCATCACGAACTTCACCTGCTGCGGCTTCATCCGATACAGCAAACTCGTGATCATCACGTTGATGCCCACGCTCTTGCCCGATCCCGTTGCGCCCGCGATGAGCAGATGCGGCATTCTCGCGAGATCCTCGCTCACCACATCGCCCGTGATCGATTTGCCCATGCCGAGTATCAGACCACCACGCTTCCGCTGGAACTCGGGCGACATCACCACGCTGCGAAAACTCACCACCTCGGGCGTGTTGTTCGGAATCTCGATGCCCACCGCGCTCTTGCCTGGAATGGGGGCGATGATGCGTATGCCGCGCGCAGCGAGTGCCAGTGCGAGATCGTCTGCCAACGAGACAATTTTACTGATCTTGACACTTGAATCCGGAACAAGCTCGAACAACGTCACCACCGGTCCCGGCGTGACGGAAATACTCGTGATGCCGATGCCGAACACGGCCAGCTTCTCGCGCACCTGATCGGCTTTCGTGCGCAGTTCCTCGTCGCTGACGGTATTGCTGTGCCGCTGCGGGTCGAGCAAATCGGGCGTCGGCAGGCGATAGGGCAACTCCGTGTTGGCGAGGCGTCTGTTGATCGCCTCCACATCCTCGTCGCTCTCGGACTGCATCACTTTGCGCGCCACAGCCTGCTGCACCGCTTTGCGTTCATGCTCGTTCATGAGCACACCACTTGCGGGCGCTTCCTCTTCTTCGTCGGCCACAGCTTCACTATCTCTCTCCGCGGACGTCGACTTCACGCCGGCGGCATTCGCCTTCGGCTCGGCGCTGCCTCGGACGGCGCGATCACCTTTCGCTTCAACGCGCGGAGCTTCCTTGGCAGTCCCCTCGCTCAAACCGGCGGCAGCTCCAGCGGCTGCTTCCGGAGCGCCGATGGTGCCAAAGGCCTCGCGCAGTCCATCGATGGAATCCATGGAAATCGTGCCATTCGACCGGGGCATGCCATGCGTGTCGGCCGGGACGATGCCAGCGCTTCCATTCCCGCCGATGGGAACATCCACCAGGCGTTCACGCGCTATGGAAATGGGTGTCTGTCGTGCGATCAACGGCGGAGCCGCGGGCGCGACTTCGTCCAGAGGCGGCGCGGGCTGCTTTTTCCGGCCCGCTTTGACCGGGGCTTCCGCCTCGGGCGGAGCGGTGGCGGCCTGCTGCATTTCCTCGGCAAGGGCATTGCGCTCCGCCTGAAAAGCAGTGTGCAACGAACCCGCCTTACCGGTGATTTTCTCCACCACCCATCGCATGGCCGCGCGGAAACGTTCGAGCGTCGCGTGTATATCGTAATCGACTACAACCACGGCCAGCACGATGATGGTGGTGAGAATGATGATGACACCACCCGTCGTGCCAATGAGACGTGAGATCAGCCCGGCAATGAAATCGCCAATATTGCCCGACCAGGACACGGAAATCTCCGGCATCCACACGATAAGCCGCATCAATCCCAGAAATGTCGATGCCAGCAATACCAGCACCAACGCGTAGTTGGTGTAGTACGCGAGCGCGCGGAGATCCTGTCGACGGAAAATCGCCCACCCCCACAGCAGCAGCAGCACGGGGAATGCTATGGAAAAGTAACCGACCGTGATGTTGATGAAGAAGTTTGCCAGGATGGCACCAAACAGGCCCAACCAGTTGGACGTGGTATCGGCCCGCGCCTGCACTTCCGGATCGCCTCCGAACAGGCGCAGAAAATCCGTGAGACCGATGTCCGCCACCGTCTCGTCCGCATGCGAGTGCGACACCAGGGCCAATAACAGCAACATCGCCGACACCATCATCAGTATGCCGATGATATCGAGCTTGCGTTTGCTGTCGAGACTCTTCCTTGGCTTCGTCTCCTTGCTTTCGCCTTCGCTATGTTTTGATTTGCGTCGCACTGCATGTTCGAGGCGAAGGCACGCGGCCCTCGCCCCGAAATCATCCTTGTTATTGCTTCTGTATGAAAGGAAGCTTGACCACCGTGGCGGCCACATCCTGATTACGAATACGCACGTGTACCGTCGAACCCGGAGCTTCGTGCGTCACGGGCACGTAGCCCATGGCAATGCCTTTCTCCAGCAAGGGCGACATTGTACCCGATGTCACCACACCGGCCTCCACGCCGTCCACGATGATCGGATATCCGTGCCGCGGTACGAGACGTCCTTCAAGCGTCATGCCCACGAGCGCGCGCTTCAGTCCGGCTTCTTTCGCTGCGAGCATGGCGTCGCGGCCGATGAACTCGCCTTTCTGCAGTTTGGTGATCCAGCCCAGCTTGGCGTCGAGAGGATGCGTGCTCTGGTCGATGTCGTTGCCGTACAGACAGAAGCCCACTTCGAGACGCAGCGTGTCGCGGGCGCCCAGTCCGATCGGCTCGATGTCGAATTCGGCACCAGCGGCGAAAATCGCGTCCCACACCTTTTTCCCGAGCGCTTCGTCATTGGGCATGTACACTTCAAAGCCCAATTCGCCCGTGTAACCTGTGCGAGAAATCAGGCAGGGCACTCCCGCTACGGTGCCGCGCGTGAATGTATAGTACTTCAGCGACGCGAGATCGGCCGTCGTGACCTTGGCCATGGTCTCGAGCGCCTTGGGCCCCTGAATGGCGAGCAGCGCTGTTTCATCGCTTTTGTCGATGAGCTGCACATCGCCGCTGATGTGTTCGTGCAGCCACGCGAAGTCCTTCGCCATGTTCGAGGCGTTGACAACGAGTTGAATGTAGTCGCCGCAGTGGTACACGAGCAGATCGTCCACAATGCCACCATCGTCGTAGCACATGGCGGAGTACTGCACGCCACCCTCCACGAGTTTGGTCACATCGTTGGTGGTCATGCGTTGCACGAAAGCGAAGGCGTCGGCGCCGCGGACTTCGAACTCGCCCATGTGCGACACATCGAAGACGCCGACGGTGGAACGCACGCGCTTGTGCTCGGCAATGATTCCCGAATATTGAATTGGCATGGAATAGCCCGCGAACTCGACCATTTTGGCGCCGAGCTGCACGTGAATGTCATGAAATGCTGTACGCTTCATTACAGTCAGCCGAAGTAAGTATGGAGAACAGTGGAATAAGGATCCGGGTCAGACGAGCTTCGCCTCGTTATTCTTCCAGTCATCGAGAAAACGCTGTAGCCCGGACTCCGTCAACGGATGACCGAACATCTGGTCGATGATCTTGAAGGGGATGGTGGCGACATGCGCACCCATCAACGCGGCCTGCAGGACGTGCAGGGGGTGACGAATGCTGGCGGCAAGTACCTGCGTGCCGTAACCGTAGTTGCTGTATATGGTGACGATTTGTTCTATCAGGTCCATGCCGTCGATGCTGATATCATCGAGTCGGCCGATGAAAGGCGAAACATACGTGGCGCCCGCCTTGGCGGCGAGCAAAGCCTGCGTCGGTGAAAAGCACAGCGTGACATTGGTGCGGATTCCCTCGTCCGTCAACTGCCGGACAGCCTTGAGCCCCTCTTTGATGAGCGGCACCTTCACCACGATGTTGGAATGTATCGCGGCGAGTTCGCGGGCCTCGCGCAGAATGCCGTCCTTGTCGACGGATACCACTTCGGCGCTGATCGGGCCATCGACAAGGGCCAGAATCTCGTCGAGCAACTGGCGGAAGTTTTTCCCTTCTTTTGCCACCAGCGAGGGATTGGTGGTGACGCCATCGAGAATACCGAGACTGGCAGCCTCACGGATTTCTTCAATGTTGGCGCTGTCAATGAAGAATTTCATTACGGACCTCAAATAGTACTTTAAGTGAAGGTGCCAAGCCGATGTCGGAAAATATGAAATACGCGCTCAACATGCAACGGTTTTTCGAAGAATGGCGTAACCTGTTGCAAAGCAACGATTAACCGTTTCTTTCCCGACTCACCTCGGCATAGGAAATTTCCGTCTCCTGCAGGCGAAGCGTCAATGCGGAGATTCTCTCGTGGGGCTGAAACACCTCCCAGAGCGTGTCCAGCAGGTACACGGCCAGATTTTCCGCTGTGGAGGTGAACGGGACCAGCTTGTGCTTCATGCTCGTACCGGCGAGAAAATCACGCATCAGCGTATCCGACTCGTCGCAGAGAAAGCAATGATCCAGTTCATCAATCACAGGCATCACCAGGCGCTTCATGTCGCCGTAATCCATCAGCATGCCGTTCGCATCGCATTCGCCCTCGATCACCACGCGGAGGCGATAGGAGTGTCCGTGAATATTCGCGCAACCGCTCTCGTGGAACGGCAGGCGGTGCCCCATTTCCCAGTGGAAATCCCGTGCGATAATCATGCGTGTGTAACCATTTCGCTCTGATGAGACAATCGGCGATTCGCCATAGCCAAATAAGGTAATGAAAGCGCGTGGAGAATTTCAACCCTATTTCCGTACCCGCGCCATGATGAGCACGCCGGCAGCGATGAACAGCAGGTTGGGCAACCATGCCGCGAGCACCGGATGAATGTTGCCATTGTACCCGAAAATCTGGCTCAATTTCTGGCTGACCATGTACACGAACAGCAGGAAAATACTGATGCCGAACTGCACGGCAAGACCGCTGCGTCGCTTCACCGAGGCGAAGGGCACCCCGAAAAACACCACGATCAGCGAAGCGAAGGGAAAGGCGATTTTCCCGTGATAGTCCACCAGCAGGCGCGCAATATCGCTGCCCGCAAGACGTTGGCGCTCGATGTATTCGCGAAAATCCTCCAACCCCAACTCTTCCGGCTTCTGCTGCATGCGCACGATGATTTCCGGTGTGAGCAGCAGGCGCCCCAGCCGCACGCTGTCGATGCGCTCGATGCGCTCGGTACGCTGCACGGCTTCCGTGCTGTCGCCGGGGAAGCTGCGCTTCAGCCCTCCCATCAGCACCCATTCGCCCGGCTGCTCCCGCCATTCCATGCGCTCGGCGTCGATGCGCTCGCGCAGCACGGTGGGATCGTTCGCATCGAAGGTTTGCACACGCGCCCTGCGCGCCGTGGCCGAAGCCTGATCGTAGTATTCCACGGAAATGATGCGATTGCCGCTTTCCTGAAAAAACATGTGGTAGCGTCCACCCGCTTCGAGATGCTTTTTCAAAAATTCACGCTCGAGGTTGAGGCGCGAGGCATTGATGCGCGGCACCAGCCATCCGTCGAATCCCAGCATCACACCACTCACCAGCACGCCGATGACAAGCAACGGCACCATGAAGCGATACAGACTGCGGCCGGCGCATTTGATGATCGTGGTCTCGTTGTTGTTGCTCATGCGGCCCACCACGAACAGGGCCGAGAGAAGCATGGCCACAGGCACCATCAGACTGAAAATGCGCGGAAGAAAATACACGTAGTACAGCCCGATGACATGCGTGGGAACGTTCTGGTCGATGAAGTCATCGAGATTCTCGATCATGTCCACCAGAATGAAGATCACGCTGAACGCCAGCAGGCCGAACAACAGCGCCTTGAGATACTGTCCTATCACGTAACGGTCGAGTATCCCCATATCAGGCCTCGTGCGGATTGATCGGCGCGGCCGGTACTTCGGGCCGGAAGCCCTTGGGAATGAAGCGACGGAACACGCTCCAGTCGATCACCGTGGATTCCTTCGCCGTGCGTATCATCAGCAGCACACCGAGGGAGCCGAGAACGAAATTCGCCAGCCACATGCCCCAGAATGGCGAAAGCACGCCGCGATCGGCGAGTTTTTCCCCACCAATCAGGCAGGCCCAGTAGAATAGGAAAAAGCCGAGACTCAGACCGGCACCCATGCCAAACCCGCCTCGCCGCGCCATGGTACCCAAGGGCGCGCCAATCAGCAGGAAGACGAGGCAGGCCACGGGGATGGAGTATTTCTTGTAAATCTCCACGAGATAGCGATCGATCTGTTTGTCGTCGAACTCCACACCGCTGGCGTCGGCCAGAGCTTCGGATTGCAATTGCCGCGCGTCCACCAGTGTGCGGTACATCGCACCGAGCGAATCGCCCGCCGGCCGCAGCTCGGCGGGAAGCGGTGCGGTCGCGACAGTGTCCATCGACGGAACGCGTGGCGCGGGCATGGGCGCGGCGGCCGAATACCGGGGCGTGCCAGCCATGTACTGCCGAAGATGCCACACCATGCGATCCTCGAAACGTTGCTGCTTCTCGGCCCGCAGCGCGTCGATGCTGTCAACGATCGCACGCATCATCCCCGCGCTCATGGTCCGGTCGTCGCGACGCATGGTCGAGGCATCCGTGCGCTCGAAACCGAAACCGCTGGCGGGTATCACCACGCGGTGGCGTTCGAAACGCAGGCGGCGGTATTGCTTGGAAGTGGCGTTGTCCAGCTCGTGGATCTCGCCCATCTGCAGGTCCATGATAATGCTCGCGAAATCCGGAGAGAAGCGCACCTTCCCGAGTTCCGCAGTCACCACAACGTTGCGCTCCGGATCGGACATGTCGTAAATCGTCACGCCCTCGAGATCATTGCTTTTCTCGAATGTCCTCCGGACGAGGATGCGGTAATTCGGCAATTCCTGTTCCGAGGTGAACACCCCCGCCTGAATGGAGAGCGTGGGTTTGATGCGGACGATGTCCGTCATCAGCGTCTGCAAGCGGATGTTGGCTTCGGGCAGCACGGAATTGTTGAACCAGACCAGCGACACTGTCACCAGAGCGGCGGCCAAGGTGACGGGGAACATCATGCGGTACAGACTCATACCGCTGGCACGCATGATCGTGACCTCGTTGTCGGCCGAGAGCTTGCCGAAGGCCATGAGTGTCGCCACCAGCACGGACATCGGCACGGAAAGCACAAGCATCCACGCAAGATTGAGCGCGATCAGTTCGAGAATCACCCAGGGACTCAGGCCTTTGCCCACAAGATCCCCGGCGCGCTTCATGAGGAATTGCAGCAGGAAAAGGAAAATGATAATCGCGTTCGAGAAGACGAACGGACCCACATGAGCGCGCAGAATGTATCGCCAGAGAATCATCGACAGTGCCCTGCGGAAGTACCGCACAGAAATTTCCATTGCTTGGCACGCGGAACCGTGCTACCATGCATATCGTGCGGTTTCGACGGTCCAGACAATTCACCAATATACCGAATTTCACCAACAGTGTTTCTTGCACCGATCGCGGTATCTTCCGTAATTTTGGGGTTTCAGCGCGGATTCTTCCACGGAATTTCCGAAGTCCCGGAACGACAACGCTTTCATGAATCGGACGTCTCACTAATCAGGGGTCGCTATCGAATCGAACGCTACGACGCATGTTGATTGACATCCACTCGCAGACGGCTAGAGACGTTTGACTGCAACACCGAATCGTATGACAACACCAACCCGCAAGGCGGGGCAGGGGAAGTACATGCTCTCGCGCATCACATCGTGGTCCGCGCTGCTGTCCCTGTCCGCCGCATCCCTGCTGCTGTTCCTGGGCGCATCCGTGCGGCCGGTGTTCACCGTTCCGCGCATCACGCTGCGCACAGCCGCCGAGTGGAACGCGCATCTCGCTTCCCTGCGCTCCCGTCCCGCTCGCGAGACCGGTGGAGACACCGTCGACCCGACGACCTCCGACACCCCCGCGACTGCGGATGTCGACGCAGCCGCACTCTCGGCAGCCATTGCGCATGCCGGCGCGGAATTGGATCTCGGCGCCTTGCTGCTCGAGCACAACGCGCGGGAGGCCGAACGCCGCTCCTCCATCATCGCCGATCCGTTCCTGCTCGATCTTTCGCTGGCGGCATTCAGCAATTCGCTGTCTTTGCCGGATGACAGTCTCGACATTCCGCCGTCGGACAGCACCACACGCGCGCGCTTCCTGCCGGACCGCAAGCGTCCGTCTCCTGTCGCGCAACCATTCCCCGATCGCGTCTCGCCGTTGTACCTGCAATCAGGCGCGGTGCAGCGCATCGTCACGGTGGATTCGACGAAGAACGAGGTGTTGATCCGCGAGACGGTCAACGGACGCGATGTGCGCATCCCCTACCGCATGTCGCTTGAGGAATACATTCTCGCGCGCTACAATTACGAGCGCAATCGCCGCACTGCGGAGGAAGGCGGCCGCTACAAGGTAGAGGAAGGCGACGCTCTGCAGAATCTGATCAAGAACATCACCGAAATCGACATCCCCATCGCGCCCAATCCGCTGATGAGCATTTTCGGCGACCGCAGCCGCATCAGCGTGCGCATCAACGGTGCCATCGATATCAATGCGGGCTTCCGCATCGAATCGTCGGATCAGCAATCGGTGTTCCTGCGTCCCACGCAGTTCTCGCCGAATTTCAAGCAGCAGGTGCAGATCAATGTGAACGGCCTGGTGGGCGACAAGCTTAGCATCAAAGCCGATTGGAGCACCGAGCGCACCTTCGACTACGAGAATCAGCTCAAGATCAAGTACACGGGCTATGAGGACGAGATCGTGCAGTCCGTGGAAGCGGGTAATGTTTCGTTGCAGACGCCTTCCACGCTGATCTCCGGCAGTGGCGCGCTCTTCGGCATCAAGGCCGAATTCCAGGTCGGTCCGCTGCGTCTCTCCGCCATCGCCTCGCAGAAGAAGGGCGAGGGCTCGAAGCTTTCGATTTCCGGTGGCGCGCAGGAGCAGAAGTTCGAACGCCGCGCCTACGAGTATTCCGACAATTACTTCTTCGTCGACCTGGCCTATCGCGAGGATAATGCCTCGGGACAGAATCCCTACGAGTCCTACTACAACTACCGCTTCGAACATCCGGGCAGCAACGCCCCGGTGCTGTTGCGCCCCGATTTGATCATCAAGGAGATTGAAGTCTGGACTTCGCGTCCGGCCACCTCCGGCGTGATCACCGATCCCGAGGAACGCGAAGCCATCGCATTCATTGACAATCCCGAGTCCTATCAGCCCGGGAGTCCGGACTTCCCGTCGTCGTATGCGCAATACCTCGACCCGAACATTCGCGTGGAAGCCAAGTCGGGCGAGATCGAAGCGGGCAAGTTCAAACGCCTCGTGCGCGATGTGGATTACTCCCTCAATCCCGCGACGGGTATTATTTCGCTGAATCAAAGCGTGCAGGAAGATCAGGTGATCGCGGTGGCGTACCGCGTGGAAGGTGCGGAGGATACGAGGGCGGACGATGATCAGGTGATCGGAACCTTCGCCGGTGATCAGCGCCTGAAGACGTACAAGGATGCCAACAACATCGACGTGCCCTCGCGCATGGTGTTGAAGCTGGTGAAGCCCCGCAACCTCACGCCGTCGTTCACCAAGGCCTGGAAGCTCAAGGTCAAGAGCATTTACTCGCTGAACTCGCGCAACCTGCGCCCCGAGGATCTTGCGAATTTCAAACTCGTGTACCGCAGCGGCGGCCAGCCCGATCAGGAGGTGTTGCCCGACATCAGCGCGCAGCTTATCCGCCTTTTCGGCCTCGACAACACCGACGACAACGGCGGCTACCCCGACGGTCGCATCGATTTCCTTCCCGGCCTCACGGTGAACCAGGCGCGCGGCGAGATCATTTTCCCCACGCTCGAACCCTGGAACGAAGGCCTCAAGACCATTTACTCGTTGCTGCTTCCGAATCAGCCGCTGACGAAAATCGAGCCCTTCCTCTTCCCCGACATTTACACGAACACCAAGTCGCAGGCGCGCTTGAGCGCGAACGACAAGATCATGATCGCGGGCACTACGCGCGGCAGCAGTTCGGCGATTTATCAGTTGGGCTTCAACGTGGTTGCCGGTTCGGTGCGCGTTACGCTCAACGGTTCGCCGCTCACGCCCGGCGTGGATTACACGGTGAACGAGCAAGTGGGTTCGGTGCAAATTCTCAAGGAGGAAGCACTGGCTCCCGGAGCGCGACTCGACATCGAGTACGAAAAGCAGGATCTGTTCACCTTCGCTTCGAAAACCCTGCTCGGCGCGCGCGGCGAAGTGGAGATCAACAAGGATTCCTATTTCGGCTTCACCTGGATGAGCCTGAGCCAGAAAACGCTCAGCGACAAGGTGCGCATCGGCGAAGAGCCCATCAGCAATGCGATGTTCGGCATCGATGCGAAAACCACGCTCGATCTTCCCGTCCTCACCGACGCGTTGAACACCCTGCCCTTTCTCAGCACCAAGGAAAAATCCACGTTGACCCTGCAGGGCGAGGCCGCCATGGTGATGCCCGGCGAAAGCTCCAAAACCAGCACCATCCCTTCCGATGGCGGCGAGAGCATCGCCTATCTCGATGACTTCGAGGGCTCGCGCATCTTCATCCCGCTGCAGACCTCCTACACCGTGTGGCGCCTCGCCTCGGTGCCCAATCGCCTGCCGGACAATCCGACCGTGGGCAACGACAGCTTGATGAACACGCAACGCGCCAAGCTGGATTGGTACAACCTTCCCATCACCTCGCTCTCGGATCGCACCGTGCGCGTGGACGACATCTGGCCGGAGAAAAGCGTGGCCCGCGAGGATCAGCGCGTTACCGTGCTCGACCTCGACTATTACCCGACGCGGCGCGGTCCCTTCAACTATCAACCCGACCTCGCACAGCAGCGCGAGAACTGGGCCGGTGTCATGCGTCTGCTGCCGTCCAACGCCTCCAACCTCATCGATGGCAACTTCAACTACATCGAACTGTGGATGAAGGTGGAAAATCAATCCGGCGGCAAGCTGATCATCGATCTGGGCAAGGTTTCGGAGGATGTCATCCCCAATGGCAAACTCAATTCCGAGGACGATGTGCTCCCCGGCTCCATCCGCAACGGCATTCTCAACGCCGGCGAGGATGTGGGCCTCGACATGCTGACGGACGAGCAGGAGCGGCAGTTGTTCGCGAATGAAATCGCGCAGGGACTGATCCCGGTCGACGATCCGAGTGGCGACAATTACGTGTACGACGCCAACGACTGGACGCGCTTCAACGGCACGCAGGGCAACGGCGATCAGGAGAACGGCGATCCCGCCGGACAATTCCCCGACACCGAGGATTTGAACAACAACAGCATCCTCGATCTGGCCAACGACTACTATCGCTACATCATCGATCTCGACACCACGCGTTTCAACGATCCGTCCAACCGCAATCCCTACGTGGTGGGCGGCGGCACCAACGGCTGGTATCAATTCCGCATTCCGCTCAACCTGCCGGACGAGGAAGTTGGCACGCCGGCGCTGGACAATGTGGAATTTCTGCGCGTGCTGATTTCAGGCGTCGAGAGCGCGAATCCCGACACACCGCTGAATGTGCGCATCGCTGAATTCAATTTCGTGGGAAATCAGTGGTACGAGCGACTGCGCAACGACAAGCATTTCGCCGTGTCGGTGGTGAGCGTCGAGGACAATCCCGAGTACGACGTGCCGCCGGGCGTGATTCGTCCGCGCGACCGTACGCGTCCCGACCAGCAGATTTTCGGCAACGAGCAGTCACTCGCGCTGAATTTCATCGATCTCGACGTGGATTCGCTTCGCGAGGCCTATCGCCTCTTCCCCGGTACGGGCATCGATTTGTTCAATTACCGTCGCCTCAAAATGTACGTGCATGGCGACCCGCGTCTCGATGGCCGGAATTATGAAATGGTGATGCGCTTCGGCATCGACACGGCGAATTACTACGAGTATCGCGCGCCGATCAAGGCGGGCTGGGCCTCGGAAAACGAAGTGGACATCGATTTCTCGGAATTGACCGCGGTGAAGGCGTTGATCGATAGTTCGTCCGGCTACAATGACTTCCCCTCGCGCAGCAATCCCGACGCTCGTTTCTGGGTGTATGGCAGTCCCGACATTGTGCGCGTGCAATTCATTTCCGTGGGCGTGCGCAACCTCGACAACAGCAGCATGTCGGGCAGTGTATGGATCAACGAGCTGCGCGTGATTCAACCGAACACGAAAAACGGCTACGCCTACAACGCCTCGATGAATCTGCGCCTGGCGGACATCGCCGACATCAGCGCCAACACGTCGTACTCCGACCCGTATTTCCACGGCATCTCGGACCGCTTCAGCGCGACGCGCGCGTGGACGACATCGTGGAGCATGAACACCACGCTGAACATCGACAAGGTGTTTCCCGAGGATTGGAAGGGCACGCAGGTACGCGTCACCTACTCACACGCGGAGAATCTTCGCAAGCCCTTGCTGCTGGCCGACAAGCCGGACGTGGAGGTCGAAGCGGCGGTTTCGGCCCTCGCCGATCAGATGCGTCGCGATGGTAAATCCCAGCGTGAAATCGACACCGAAGTGCGCAACGCCCGCATCGCCACGCAGACGTTGGAAATCCGCGATTCCTGGTCCATTCCCACCGTGCGCCTGAAAGCGCCGGGCGAGAGTTGGCTGGTAAAGGATGTGGTGAATCGCCTGGAGTTGAGCTACAATTATTCGATCACGCGTTTCCGCGACCCGGTGTATCGCTCGCGTCGCAACTGGCAGTGGCAGGCGCGCGTGGGCTACGGCTTCGATTTCGGCCGCGAATCCTACATTCAGCCGTTCAAGAAAGTCTTCGCGGATGTCTTCCTGCTGGATTTTTACAAAAACGCGAAGTGGTATTTCCTCCCGACGCGCATTGGCGCGGATGCCACGCTCGAGCGCTCCCGCATCGAGGAAGTGGAGCGCTTTCCGCTGCGCTACCGTCCATACACCCGCACGTTCACACACGGCCGTTCGGCCAACCTGGCCTTCACGCTGTCTGAGGAAAGTTTGCTGAATCTCAGCGGCAATCTCTCCGCCAATACACGCACCTCGCTGCTTGGATTGGAGACGGAGCAGTTGTTCGACGCGAACGGCCAGCCCGTGCTTGATGATTTCGGTCTACCCATTGTGACGCAGCGCCAGAGTTCCGCCATTTTCCGCGATGTGTTTTTTGGCAAAGGCAACCTCAATCTCGGTCCGCCCACCAGCTATCAGCAGCAGTTCAGCTTGCAGAGCCGGCCCTCCTTCCCCGAGCTGTTCAACCTGAGCAAGCTCATGGATTTGAGCATGGGATATTCGGTGTCGTACAGTTGGCAGCAGAATATTCAGCAGGCGGATCAGGGACGTTCGGCCAGCTACAACGCTAGCATCAACAGCACGCTGAACATCAAGCTCAAGCAGATGTTCGAGCCGCTTTTCCCCGAGCGCAAATCCGCCGCGGCCGCCACAACGCCCGAACGCAAGCCCGTGCCCGGACGCCGCAGTGTTCCCCAGCAGCAGCCCGATCCCGAACCGAAGCCGGAAGAGGAGGAGGAACTCCGCTATGAGGAAATGCCGCTGCGCGAACTGCTCAAGCAGCTCGAACGTCGCGACCCCGCGAAGTATCAGCGCGATCTCGAAGAGCTGCGCAACGCGGTGGAAAAGGAAAACGAGCTCGCCGCGAAGAAGAGTCAGGTCAAGCAGGACGAGGATCTCGAGGGCGTGGTGAAGTTGAACGAGGAAATCCAGGCCGCCCGCAAGCGCGCCATCAATCTGCTGCGCAATGTCGAGGAACCGAAGCGCGAGGAAGGCGAAGAAGCGGCCGCGCGCGCCTCGTCGCTGGCCTCGGCACTGGGCACACTCGAGGATGTACTGTACTACGGCATCAAGGTGCCCTTCCTCGATTTCGATAATCTGGCCTTTACCTTTGCGCAGAACAATACGAGTCAGGTGGGTGGTGTGCGCGGACAGACGGGCTTCTCGAGCTTCTGGACCAGCGTGCCCTTCGGCAATCCTCCGGATGCGGATCTTGGACCCTCGCGCCTGTACCAGCTCGGCCTCATCAGCGATCCGAATCCCTCGTCGGGACGGCTGGCCTTCAAGAGCAGCTTCCCCTTCGTGGGCATCGAGAACTACCGTCGCGGATTGCGCGCACCGAATCCCAACGGCAACTTCGTCGACAACTACTCGCAGTCCAATACGTTTTCCATCAAAACCAACCGCCCATTGTGGGAAGGTGCGCGCATTGATTTGAACTGGGATTTGAAGTGGTCGCTGAACAAGAACTACCAGATCAAGACCGACGATATGGGCGTGCAGACCATTACCAGCGTCACCACGACGGGCAAACTCGAGCGTTCGTATCTCGCCTTCCCGGATTTCCTGTTCTTCAGCTTCTTCAACACGAACATGGGCCAGGTCAACGAGCGCTTCCAGGAATTGCGCGCCGACCAGGCCGACACGCGCAAGGACAGCGAGAAGCTGGCCGAGGCGTTCGAAGAAGGGTTCGAAGCGCTGCCGTGGCTCTCGTCCATCATGAAGGAATTCTTCCCCCGCGTGAACTGGGGTTTGCGCTGGGACGGCCTGGAGAAGTGGTCGCTGCTCGAAGGACTTGCCGACCGCATTTCGCTGGAGCATCGCTACTCGTCGAGTCTGTCGAGCTCCTGGCGTAACAGTCCCGACGATGGTAGCCAGATTACTGAAAGCCGTATGGTCGGCTACAATTTCCAACCGCTCATCGGCGTGCAGTTGGGCTTCAACGAAGTCTGGGGCGGCAATCTGAGCGTGTCCACGCGCTGGAGCAAGAAGGGGACGTTCAATCTGAACTCCTCGTCCAGCAACATCACGGAGGACAATTCGGACGAGTTCACTCTCAACGGTGAGTTCAAGAAAACCGGCTTCAATCTTCCGATGTTTGGTTTGTCGCTGCAAAACGACATCAATTTCAATCTCGCGTTTAGTCTCAACAAGAACGCCTCGCGCATTTACAGCATTTCGGATCTCGGCAGCGGCGGACAGCCGCGCGAGGGTACGACGCGCATCACCATCGAGCCGCGCGTACGCTATTCCATCAGTCAGCGCGTGCAGGCCTCGATTTTCTATCGCTACCAGCGCACGCGCCCGGACGCCGAAGCGGGCTCGCGCATCCCGGGAACCACCGTGCATGAGGGCGGTCTGGAGATGCGCATCACCATCGCCGGATCCTGATCGCGGCGGAGGGCGGCTTCCCGCCCCGCAGCGAGGTACGTGACCGTGGCATCCGGACTGGATCGTCCGGACAACGAATGCAATCGTCAACAACAACGCACAGGATAGCCATGAGCTTGAACATGCAGGACATGCTTGCGAAAGTGCAGGAACTGCAGAGCAGAATGACCGATGCGCAGGAGAAGTTGCGCGCGCTAGAAAGCACGGTCGAAGTGGGCGGCGGCATGGTCCGCGTCACCATCAACGGCAAGCAGGAATTCCGCTCCATCACCATCGAAAAATCCATCGTCACCCCCGACGATGTGGCGCTGCTGGAAGATCTGATTCTTTCGGCGGTGAACAAGGCCGTGGCGCAGTCTCAGAAAATGGCGCAGGAGGAAATGGGCAAAGCCACCTCCGGCATGCTGCCGAACATTCCCGGCCTCAACCTCGGGAATCTCGGCCTGTAGCCATGCTCTCGACCTCACCAGCACTGGATGCGCTCATCGCGGAGTTCTCGCGCCTTCCCGGCATTGGCCGCAAAACCGCGCAGCGCCTCGCTCTGCACGTGCTCAAGCAATCCGAGACCGATGTACAGCGCATGGCGCAGGCCTTGCTCGATGTCAAGGAGCGCATTCGCACCTGTTCGCAATGCTGCAACATCACCGAGGATGATCCCTGCGTGATCTGCAGCAGCCCCCGGCGTTCCCGCAACGTGATCTGTGTTGTGGAGGAATCCAACGACGTCTTCGCCATCGAACGCACGAACGAATTTCACGGCCTGTACCATGTGCTGGGCGGAAGCCTTTCGCCGCTCGATGGTATCGGTCCCGACGACTTGCACGTGCGCGAATTGCTCGATCGCGCCGCTGCGGGTGTCGAGGAAATCATTCTCGCCATGAATCCGAATGTCGAAGGCGAAGCCACCACACTGTACCTTTCGCGTCTGCTCAAACCCCTCGGCATGCGCCTGACACGCATCGCCCGGGGAATTCCCATGGGCAGCGATCTGGAATTCACCGACACGGCCACCATTAGCCGCGCCTTCGAGGGACGTATCGCTCTCTAACCCGGGGGAAACCCATGTCCTGGTATCGCCAGTGGTTCGCGGACGAACTGTACACGCATCTCTACGCGCATCGCGACGTGGATGAGGCGCGCGTCGCTGTCGATCTGTTTCAACAGGTAACGGGGGTACCGAAAGATGCCGTCGTCCTGGACCTCGCTTGCGGCACAGGCCGTCACACCTTCGAGCTGGCGCGGCGCGGGTATCGTGTGCTCGCCGCCGATCTTTCCCCCACCCTGCTCGCGGTTGCCAAAAGGAAGACGCAGAAATACGCCACGACGCTCCGCCTGCTTCGCGCGGACATGCGGCAGCTTCCGCTTCACGCTGCCTGCGACGCAGTGGTACAGCTTTTCACCGCCTTCGGCTATTTCATTTCGGACGAGGAAAATGCCAGCGTACTGGCTGAGGTGCGTGCGTCGCTGCGTCCCGGCGGCTGGTACATGCTCGATTTCCTGAACGCCGACGAGCTGCGCCACTCGCTGCTCCCTTACTCCAGGCAGCAGTTGGACGGCATCGTGGTGGAGCAATTCCGCAGCATCGAGCACGGTCGCGTGGAAAAACGCATCGTGGTACACGGCGCGGGCGAGCGCCGCGAGTTTCGCGAGTCCGTGCGTCTGTTTACACTGCAGGATTTTCAGCGTATGTTTCGGCAGGCGGGATTCAGCGATCCGCTCGTGTTCGGCGACTACGCCGGAGCCGCGTTTTCCACCAGTTCCCCACGATGTATCATGTTTGCGCGCGTGCCATGATTTCGCCACTCCGATTTTTGCCGCTCCTCGCAATCGTCTGCCTGTTCTCGGCATGCGAGTTGTTCGAGACGCGCGACGCGGAGCCGCCCGAAACCGGAAGCGCCACATTCACGCCGCCCACAACGCCGGATCTTGTGCTGGAAAATCTCCAGCACGCAGTGAGGGAAAAAAACACCGGGAATTACCTGCGTTGCCTCGTGGACACGCTGAACTCCACGCAGCAGTACCGCTTCATTCCTTCCGCCGCGGCGCTCGGCCGTTACGCCACCACGTTCGCCGATTGGTCGCTTCAGGCGGAGCGCAGCTATTTTTCCACACTCACCGCCTATGCCGGCAGTGCGGGACTCGCCTCCTTGCAGCTCACCGGCAGTTTCGTGCTACTCAGCGGCGACTCCGCCGTGTACGAAGGCGGATACGATTTGACTTTCCGCCACGGAGTGAACGGTGTGGCCGAGCAGGTGCGCGGATCCGTGCAATTCGTACTGCACACCGACCGATCATCCACATGGAGCATCACGCGCTGGACCGACTTTCCCGTCACCGACCAAACGAGCTGGAGTGAATGGAAAGGCCGCTTCGCACGTTGATACTTGCGGGCATCGCCTGCATCGCGCTGCTGGCGGCCTGCAATCCCTTCGCACCGGCCATCGACAGCGGCGATGCGTCGGATGTGCCGCTGATTTCCGATCAACGCGACATCGAAGGCGTGTTCCAGAATTTCCGCTATGCATACACCTTCAAGGACACCACCATTTACGGCGGGCTGCTGGCGCAGGACTTTGTCTTCAGCTACCGGGATTACGACAGGCTCATCGACGAGAGCTGGGGACGGGATGAAGAGATGCGCATCACCTGGCAGTTGTTTCGCAACGCGGGCAGCTTGAATCTGATCTGGAACAACATCGTCGGTTTCTCCGGGGATTCGCTGTACAGCAGCGTCACGCGCAGCTTCAATCTCACCGTGACCTTCACCGCCGACGACGTGGTGCGCGTCGATGGCAAGGTACGACTGGATCTGCGCCGCGCCTCGACGGGGGAGCCCTGGCGCATCGTTCTCTGGAAAGACGAATCGAATTTCTGAGCTCCCCGCCGCGCATTCGCGCGACGATTGCTGCCCGATACCGCGTTTTTTGCCTCCTCTCGGCAATTCCATTTCATTCCTCCGCACAGAGCGTGAAACATTTTCACGCATCGCCACTCATCTTCACACGTTGGCGTTGTGGAGGACCAAATACTCCTTGAAAACGGCGATTCTCGGTTTGGCCTGCTTTTTGCTATGTTCTCTGTGCTATTGAACCTCAATGAAAGTCTTTGGAGGTCGCCATGGTCGGACAACAAATGATTACGGAAGCGCGTGCAACACGCATCAGCGCAACCCGCGTGGCCATGGCACCGAGTGGAACTACAACCCGCCAGACTCATTATCATCCCACAACCTTACTTTACTCCCTCCTTCGACCCCTCGCCGATCTCGTAGATCGCCTCCGACTGCCCCATTGACCCCAGTTCCACTGTCTCATCCACCTCACATAGACCTCCGCGACACCCCCTCTCAGGGGGTGTACTTTTTTCCACTCCACCGCTCCACAGCCGCGTCGTAAAGCACAAACGCACGGAGGAGGCCCCGTGCGTTTGCGTAATGCGTGTGACGGCCAGACCGTCGCACTATGCTGTGCGTCGTGTCAGATTTTGGCTTTGGCGGCTTGCAGCACTTCCTTGCTGCCGGCGGATTGGAGGAAGACCACCACGTCGAGTTTCTCGGGATTCCAGTTGGCCTCGATGCTCATGTTGCGGGTGAAGGTGGCGCTTTGTCCATTTGCCAAGCTCACCGTCTCACCCTCGGCATCCGGATACATGCGCCGCATCACCAGGAAGTGGAAGTTCTCGGCATTGCCATCGTTGTACTCGATGTCGCTTTCCAGCAACACGGTGTGGAGGCGGAGGTCGCTGTACGCGGCGGTGCTGATGCCCGTCACCTTGATGTCGAGCTGTATCGTCGAGCCTTCGCGGCGTGGCGTGAGTTCGATGCGCGCACCGGCGGGTTTCTCCATATCCGTTTCCGCTGCGGCCTTCCATTCCGTGGCTTTCTGGCTGATCATCTGGCCACCCACCCAGGCCTTGGGCGCAGCGTATTGGTTTTCCGGCAGCGGATTGAACAGGTAGATGGTACGCGGGCGCGACCATTCACTGCTCTGCTTCCACAGCAAATCGGTGGGACGCGGCCACCAGACATGGTAGCGGATGGTGGCGACGCGGGAAGCGAAGGCCGGCGACTCGATTGCGTGCTGCCATGTCTCGTTCTGCAGGGCACAGGGAGCACAGTTCGCGCTGGTGATAATCTCCACCAGCGACATGCGCGGTTCGTCGATCGTGCCGGTCTGTCCCTTGCGCAAGGCCACGCGCGCCGTGCTCGCATTGCCCGTGGGATCGTAGGCGCGCGCGAGCAGTTCGTGATTGCCGTCGGGAATTTCCGAGGCGGGAATGGCAACCTCCCAGGGCGAGGCCGAGATCACGCGCAGCGGCGTTCCCGCATTGTTGAGGAAGAGCTCGATGCGCGTCACATTGTCGTTGTCACTGGCTGTGAGGCGAACCTGCACGTCGGCGGCGCCCACCGAATCGCCTTGCAGCGGTGCGATGAAGGCGACCACGGGATTCTGTATGTCGACTCCGGGTTCGTTGACGGCTTTGACATCGCAGGCTTGCAGTCCGACGAGGACAGCCAGCGCAGGGAGGAGAAGCAGGGAGTAGCGAAACTTCATGGCGATACCGCTCCGGAATGTGGTGAATACGTGCAATCTATCCCCCGATTTTTCTTCGTTTGTTGAGGAATTCGTACAGCGCGGTGTCGAAGGACATCGATGTGTCCATCAGCACATAGTCGATGCGCTGTTCCCTGCATTCCTTCTTGTAGCGCGCGATAAAATCGCGCATGGCCTCCTGATACGCGCGCTGAATCTGATACGGCTGCGTCATCATTTCCTCGTTGCTCTCCATGTCGCGGAAAATCGCATCGCGGCCGAAATTGAAATCGCGCTCGCGCGGATCGAGGATGTGGAACAGGATGACTTCATGCTGATTGTATCGGAAGTGTTTCAGCGCGGTGATCACCTGCTCGGGGTCGTCGAAGAGATCGCTGAACACCATCACCAAGCCCCGGCGCTGCAATCGCTCGGCCACGAGATTCAACGCGCGGCCCGTACCAGTGGCATTGGCGGCTTCGAGTTTTTCGAGCTCCGATAGTATGGTTTGCAGATAGGTTTTGGTGGAATGGGGAGGGAGGTAACGCCGAAGCTCCTCGTCGTAGGTCAGCAGACCCACGGCATCCTGCTGTTTCATGAGCAGGTAGGCGAAGGCGGCGGCGAGGTAAGAGGCATATTGCAGCTTGGATACCGGTCCCGCGCCTCGAAAGGCCATCGAGCGGCTGCTGTCCAGCACCAGATAGGCCTTGAGATTCGTCTCCTCCTCGAACTGCTTGATGTAGTAACGATCCGTGCGGCCCAGCACCTTCCAGTCGATACGGCGGATTTCGTCGCCCGGCATGTACTGCCGGTGCTCGGCGAATTCCACACTGAATCCGTGATAGGGCGATTTGTGCAGCCCCGTGATAAACCCTTCCACCACCAGACGGGCGCGCATCTCCATGGAGGAGAGACGCGAGACCACATCGGGTCGAAGGTAGGACTGCTGCTCGCGCGCCATCAGTTCTCCGACGCGCTCGGGGCGGACTGGTCGTTCGATTCCTGCAGCGATTCGAGCAGTTCCTCGGGCGACATGCCGAGGTGTTCCAACTCGAAGCGTGCGGTCTCGGCCATGGAACTGTCGGGATACTGTTTCAGATAGCGATCGTACACCTCGCGCGCACGCTCGATATTCCCGATGGTGTTCGCGTAGGTGTAGCCGGCGGCGAACAGCCCTTTGTGCCCGAATTCACTCGCGGGATACTTTTCGCAGACCAGTTCATACGCCGAGGCGGCCTTGTGTGCGTCGTTCTGCACGTTCAGATACAGTCCCGCGCTGGCGAACAGCGCCTCGGGTGCTTCGTCCGAGTCCGGATGCTCGCGGGTGATCTGTTCGAACAGGGCCAGGGCTTCCTTGCCCTTCTGCTGCATTGCCAGCGATTTGGCTTCGTCGAGCAGCGAGCGCGAGTCCTTGCCGCAGCCGACAACGAAAAGAAGAGTGAGGAGGGAAAATGAAATGAGCTTGCGCATGGGTCACCGTTTCTGTTCAGCAAAATAACATACCGCCTCGCGGGGCAACCTGCAATCCACGGAGAAATGCCCCATCCGACGGCGGGAAAATCCTTACTTCACCAATCGGGAAATCTGTTTGAATTCGTCCGTCCCCGACTTCACCAGCAGTTCGAACAACAGCATCTCCGTGCTGGTGAGCCGCGCGCCGAGACGCTCCATCACGCGGATACCGAGTTCACGATTGGCTTCGCTGCGGCTGGACACCGCGTCCGTCACCAGATGCACGTTGTATCCCAGGCCGAGCAAATCGCGCGCGGTTTGGTACACGCACACATGCGTCTCGATGCCGCAGAGAATGATATCGGTCTTGTGCATCTCCACCAGTTTCTGCTCGAATTGCAGTTCGCCGCAACAACTGAAACACCCTTTTTCGATCACGGGCGCGTTTCCAAGCGACTCCGCCACGGATGCGACGGTATGTCCCAGCCCCTTGGGATACTGCTCGGTGGCGAGCACCGGCACGCCGAGAATATTCGCACCCTGAATCAGTGTGCCCACGTTGCGCAGCAAGGCCTCGGAGTTCCAGGCGATTTCCGCCAGCTTGCCCTGGACATCGACAACAACGAGCATGGAATTTTGACGAGTAAGCATGTCACACCTCTGTTTCTGTGGCGTTGTCATCGCACTGCGCGGCGTGAGCGCTCATTGTGCGCCGCCGCTGTGAAAATGGTGCAGGGCATTTCCCGCGCTCAGGACTCGCCACCACTGGATGCTCCATCATCCACGGACGCGGCATGCAGGCGCTCCAGCACAAGAATACGGTTGGCAAAGTCCTCGCGCTTTTCGGGACGGAGTGCGATGAGATGGCGGTAGGATTCGATGGCCTCGAGGTAGCGGCCCTGCGCGACGTAAATCTCGGCCAGCGTTTCGGTGTGGGGACGTCGCACAAGGTTGACGGTTTCGACTTCGCTGTCCTCTTCGTCCACACGCGGATTCTCCTCCACCGGAATGCGGATGCGGGCTCCTTCGAGTTGCTCGGCGAGACGGGAGAGATCGAGTACCGGCACGCGGACCTCTTCGCCGCGCGTATCGGACTCCGTGGCGACGCGCGACACGGTCGGCGGGAGGAAGGACGGCAGCACATCGCTCTGTCGGCTCCACTGCGCGGCGCGGGGTTTACCGCCATCCTGCGGAAGCTGACCGGCCTGCTCGGCCCCATGTACCATGGCCATGTGCGGAGGATAGTCCAATTCGAGCACCGGGATGTGTTCCAGCAAGCGGCGCGCAACGATGGCGCCGGGTACCGTGCGCAATACCGTGTGCAACATTTCGCGTGCATCGCTGTACTGGCGCAGCAGCACATACGACTTGGCCGCAAGTACCATGCCCGCCGCGGACTCCGGCACATGCTTCAGTCCGCCGAGGCACACCTTCAGCGCCTGCGCGGGATTGTCGCGTTCGAGCCAGGCGGCGGCGAGCCGCACGAATTGCGGCGTGGCGGGATGCGCCGCGACATACCGTTCCAATTCTGCGAGTTCGCTGTCGTTACGTGGTAGTACTTGCTGCATGCTGCCAATGCTGGAAATACATTCGCCACGACGGGTACTCCATCGTGGCGAAACAACCCAAATACCGGAAAACGCTGTTAGCTTCGCTGCGGTCGCCCGTCACTCCTCGGTCGCCGGTCACGCCCCACGAGGCGCGAGCGCGTGGCGGATGGACATGAAGCCGACCATGCCGAATCCCATGCTGAACAGCAGCTGGAACGGCAACGCCGCGATTTCGAGGAAATACAACGACGCGCCAACGCCAATCAAACAGTACACGGCCAACACCAACTCAAGAATGACGCTGAACGTGACTTTGTGCGAGGCGCGGTATTTCTTGTTCTGCCACGAATCCTTCTCGTTCTCGATGCGGAACTTCGGCGTGCGAATGAACGCGCTCTTCTTGTTGAGCAGACCCTCGAACACCGCGCGGGAATTGTTCACGGAAAAACCCATGCTGCCCGACATGAACAGGGGAAAAAGAAAAATGCGCTTTTTCCAGTCGCTGTACACGTCCTTTTGCGAGTAGAGATAGAACAGGAAGGAACTCACGAAGGCCAGCACGAAAATCGACATGAAGGCGAAAAATGTGTCGTGCTCGCCCGCCTGCTTGATGAACACGAGCGGAACGTTGAGTATGCCGGTCAGCAGGATGAAGGGGAAAACGATGTTGTTCGTCAGATGCACGGTGGACTGCAATTTCACGCGAAGCGGCAGCTTCGATTTCCACACCTTCGGCAGAATCTTCTTCGAGGTTTCAATCGCGCCCTTGGTCCAGCGGAATTGCTGCGACTTCAGCGCGTTGATTTCCGACGGTAACTCGGCGGGCGAGGTCACCTCGTTGAGGTACACGAACTGCCAGCCCTTGAGCTGCGCGCGATAACTCAGGTCGAGATCCTCGGTCAAGGTGTCGGCTTCCCAATTGCCCGCGTCCTCGATGCAGTCGCGACGCCACACACCGGCCGTGCCGTTGAAGTTGATGAAGAAGCCCGACTTGTTGCGCACCTGCTGCTCGATGACAAAATGCCCATCGAGAGCGATGCCCTGCGCGCGCGTCAGCAGCGAGAACTCGTTGTTGAGATGCTCCCAGCGCGTCTGCACCATACCGATACGACTGTGCGAGAAATGCCGCAAGGTTTCCTGAAGGAAATCCGCCTTGGGCACGAAGTCCGCATCGAATATGGCAATGAATTCGCCCTTCGCGATGGTCATGCCGTATTTGAGCGCGCCGGCCTTGAAGCCCGCGCGATCGCCGCGGCGCACGTGCACGATGTCGTGGCCGAGTTCCTTCTTGGACGCCACGGCGGCGGCAATCACTTCCACGGTTTCGTCGGTGGAATCGTCAAGCACCTGGATCTCGAGCTTGTCCTTCGGATAGTCCATGGCACACACCGAATCGATCAGACGCTCGACCACATACAGCTCGTTGTACACGGGGAGCTGTATGGTGACCATCGGATGCTCGTCCAGGGTGTCCCTGCCCACCGGCCGCTTGTCCTTGTTCTTGAAGTAGTAGTAGACCATCACGAATCCGTGAGATCCGAACAAGCTCAGGATGGTCAGTGAGAACACGTACACACCCAGTATTACATTATCCATGACGTCGATGGTACCTCGAGTAGAGAAAAGGTCAACAAATTTACCAAGCGGAAAGGGTTTCCAGCAAGAGATCGTCGGTCAGGTTGTCCATGGCCAGCCGCAGGCCGGCGTCACGACCGGAAAGGCCGGCGGACCCGGGGTAATCACCGCTCGCGGTGAAATCCCTGGACCAGACTTCCTTGCGTTTGATGTTGTCAATCAGTGTGACTCGAACTTTGAGCGTTATCTGCAGTCGTGAGGCCTGAACGCCCTGTGATACGGCTATGGGCTGGTCAGGGAGAACGGAGGTAATCACGCCCCGCATTTCGACACTTGATGATTTCTGATCCGCCAACTGCAAGGTGTTGTCCGACTGGACTTTCTCAATGAGTTGGTTTGTCAGCGTTTCTCGCAGCGACGGTTGCCCGTAGCCGCTTTCGTCGTCGAACAGCGGAATCGCAATGCTCTTCCAATGCTCTGGCACGGCGGCACCGGTAAAAGAGTACGCGCAACCGGCGCATGCCGTCGCCACGGCGAACAGCAATGTAAACTTCCACATTTCCGCGAAGCAACGCAAGACACGCGTCATATTCCGTAGTCCTTGATTTTTCTGTACAGCGTTCGTTGACTGATCCCCAACGCCTCCGCCGCGAGTCGCCGATTGCCGTTGAAACGCCGTAGCGCATTTGTGATCAGCAGAATTTCCGCGTCGCGCAATGTCATTTCATCCAACGCCAGCGCGGGTGCGACGCTTTCCACTTCGACCGGCGGCAACTGCCGCTGCTGCCGCGCGCGCAATTCCTCAATGGCTTCTCGCATGCCAAGGATGTCCCCGCGCATCTCCACCAGCAGACGAAAAAGAATTTCACGTTCGGCCTGGTCGGAGGATTTACCGAGATGCACGGGCAATGCCGCCGACAATTCATGGGTATCATCGGCGCGCACGTACTTCGCCACCATGTGCTCGTCAACCACATTTCCCCTTTCGAGCACCATGATACTCTCGACCACATTTTTCAATTCGCGCACATTCCCCGGCCAGGAGTGCCGTACAAGCGCGTCCATGCCGTCGTCGGTGAGTAAAATGGACTCGCGCGGATCGGAGGGGAGTTCGCGAAGGAAATGGCGAACGAGCAGCGGAATATCCGAACGCCGATGCCGCAACGCGGGCAGGCGCAGATTCACCGAGCGGAGGCGGAAAAACAAGTCCTGCCTGAAACGCTTGGCGCGCACCTCGTCCTCGAGCCGCTTGTTGGTGGCGGCGAGCACGCGCACGTCCACATGCCGCGGTTCGGACGAACCCACGCGCATGTACTCGCCGCTCTCGAGCACGCGCAACAATTTCACCTGTGTGGAAATCGGAGTATCGCCGATTTCATCGAGGAAAATGGTACCACCATCCGCGAGTTCGAAATAGCCCTTGCGGGTTTCCACCGCTCCGGTGAAGGCGCCTTTTTCATGACCGAAGAGTTCGCTCTCCAAAATGCCTTCGGGAATCGCGCCGCAATTCACCGGCACGAAGCGCTTCGACGCACGGCGACTCGCCGCATGCATGGCCTTCGCAATCACTTCCTTACCCGTACCACTCTCACCGGTGATCAACACGGTGATATCGGTGGGGGCCACCTGCATGATGGTGTCCACCACTTCGCGAATCTCCATGGAGTTGCCGATGATTCCGTGGCGACGCTGAAATTCCTTGCGATCCTGCGCCTCACCCAGCAAGCGTTCCGCTGTCGCGTCCATCATTCCGTTTCTCCGATCGTAATCGTCATACCATCCACCGCCCACTCGAACGACCTCTGCCGCCCAGCTTCATCCCGTGCCTCCGCCTCGCTTTCCGGACCGATATGCGTGGCAATCACACGCACTCCCGGATGGCAAGCGGCCAGGTCGTCAAGTTCCTCGGCCGAAACATGCGTCGCATCCACCACCGCCACCGCCACGTCCGCGAGCACATCGCGCACGTCATCCACACCGGCGATATCCGCGGTGACGAGACAGCTCCCCGCGTCGCCGCCCAGCACAAAGGACCAGGCCTCGGCAACGCGTCCATGCGCCACGGCCACGTCGCGGATCCTGTCGAGATGCGTGTTCGCAACAGGCCGCACAAGCACACCTCCGCGAAGTGCCGGCGTTGCCGTGATGCCTTCGAATACAAGTTCGTATCCCCTTCGCTCCGCAAACATGAACATGCCGTCGAGGCTGGCTTCAAACCAGTCCCGCATGCCCGCCGGAAGATGCAGCGTGAGCGGAGCCGTGCGTTTGCGTACATGCAGCGCTTGCAGCAGCATGGGGAGGCCTGAGACATGATCGGCATGCGCATGCGAGATCCAGATGTCGCTCAGGGCATCGAGCGCGCCGCCTTCGAGCAAGGCCGCCGCCGCACCCTCGCCAGCGTCGATCAGCAGGTGGGTCGCACCTTCGCGCAGCAACACACTCGCGTGCCGCCGATGAGACGCGGGCATAGCCGACGCCGTACCGAGCAGGGTGATGCGCATCGGCGTCTCAGGGGTTGCGACGCACCACCAGTGCGTCGATATTCTGCTGCTGCTTGAGTTTGTTGGCAAAATTCCTCGCTTTATCGAACGACGGAAAAATGCCCACGAGCACCGCATGCACGGTTTTGTCCTTGCTTTTCTTGGCCTGTATGCTTGCCGTGTATCCCTTCGATTTCAAATCGGCGACCTGCGCCTCGGCATCGGCACGTTCGCTGAATGCTCCCACCTGCACGGACCAACTTTCCCCGGCCTCGCCCGCATCGCTTCCGGCCATAGCGCTCGACGTGCCGCCTTCTTTTGCGGCCTCGGGACGGGCGTAGGGAGACTTGGGATAGCTGCCGTTGATGCGATCGAGTTGTGTGCGCGCAGTGCGATAGGCGCCAACTGCGTAGCTGTACTGATAGAGACGGAACAGCGCATCATCGGCCCATTCGCTTTTCGGATGCTCGTCCGCAATGCGCTGATAGACAGGAACCGCCTTTTCGGCATCGGCTTCGAGCAAGGCCTTGAGGTACAGCACACCGGGATCGTCGGGACGCTTCTTTTCCAATGCCGGCAACAGCGCGCGTACGGCGGCATCCTCGCCTTGCCGCACCCGCGCCACCAGAGTGGCGATGTCATTCGCATCCTGTGCCGCCACGTTCACGGCCAGTGTCAGAAAAAGGAGGAAGGGAACAATGCTTCGCATGAACTCTGCCGGGATGTCAGGCGGCTTCGGATGCCGTCGTTGTGAGCAATTCTCCAAAGAGCGTCGCCGATGTGGACGCGGTGATGCGCACATCCACATAGTCGCCGACAGCGAAATCAGCACGCGCCACAACCACGGATTTGTTGGCGTCGGTGCGGCCCATCCACTCGTCGTCCGAGCGCTTGCTCGGACCTTCAAGCAAAATGCGCTCAATGCTGCCGACAGCGGCACGATTGATGTCGAGGGAAATTTCACGCTGGAGATCAATGATTTCCTGCAACCTGCGGCCCTTGACCGCGTCCGGCACATCGTCGCCCATGTTCCACGCGCGGGTTTTTTCCCGCGGCGAATATTTGAACATGAAGGCGCCGTCGAAGCGCACCTCACGCATCAACTCGAGGGTCAGCGCGTGATCCTCCTCGGTCTCGCTCGGGAAGCCCGCGATCACATCGGTGGATAAGGCCACGGCGGGGATGGCCTGACGAATCCTTCGCACCAACGCCAGGTAATGTTCGCGCGTGTAGGTGCGATTCATCAGATCGAGTATGCGGTCGGAGCCGCTCTGAAAAGGGAGGTGAATGTAGTTGCAGATATTCTCGCGCGCGGCGATCGCATCGATGAGCTTGTCCGACATGTCCTGTGGATGCGAGGTGGTGAAGCGCACGCGCAGCTGCGGATCGATATCGGCCACCGCCAGCAGCAGATCGGCGAAATCCCGGCCATTGTCGTCGTAGGAATTCACATTCTGGCCAAGCAGGGTCACCTCGCGAAATCCACGCGCCACGAGTCCGGCTATTTCTTCCACCACGCCATCCATCGCGCGGCTGCGCTCGCGTCCGCGGGTGAACGGCACCACGCAGAAGGTGCAGAACTTATCGCAACCCCGCATCACCGACACCCAGGCACTGATGCCCTCGGTGCGCAGGGGCTCGATATCCTCGTAGGTCTCCACTCTCGACAGTTTTGTGCGAATGCCCTTTTCCCCTTCGAAGGCCTGGTCGATCAGCTCGGGAAGGGCGCGGTACTCATCCGGGCCACAGACGATGTCCACACCACCCCGCTGCTCGAGCAACTGCTTCTTGAGGCGTTCGGCCATGCAGCCGAGAATGCCCACCACGAGATGGGGCTTGTGCTTTTTCAAATGCTCGAAGTTGGACAGGCGTCCATGGATGCGCTGCTCGGCATTGTCGCGTACCGCGCAAGTGTTGACGAAAATGGCATCGGCGTTCTCGATGCGTTCTTCGAGTTCGTATCCCTGCTTGCGCAATATGCCGTTGATGATTTCCGTGTCGGCCAGATTCATCTGGCAACCGTAGGTTTCTATGTAAATCTTCCTGTGCATGCGTCTCTTCTATGTCAATTTGGCAGTGTTCAAGTCAAAAAAAGTAGTAAATTACAAATGTAGACAGCTTTCCCGGTAGTGTCAAGGTAAATCGCCGCAGTGGAGACACGCAGCGGCGAGCGTGTGCGGCGATGGCACGCGGTGTTGCGGCAACGCTGGTGTTCGACATAAAGCAAAGGAGCAGCCACCGGGGTGACTGCTCCTTTCGGAAACGGGTTGAGCGAAGAAATTATTTCTTCTTCGCGGGCTTGGCAGCCTTCGCCGCGGGTTTCGCGGGTGCTTTGGCCTTGGGTGCCGGCGCCTTTTTCGCGACCTTGGCGGCGGGTTTCTCCGCAGGTGCGGCTTTCTTCGGAGCGACTTTCTTTTTCGGCGCGGGCTTCGAGCCGGTCAGGAGCACGCGATAGCGCACCGGCATCTCGACAGCCAGTTCGGCGATGGAACGACTGTTGACGAGAATGCGGATTTCCTCGCGAATGCGCTTCCATTCCTCATGGAACGGGCAGGCATTCTCCTCGCTGCACGGACTGAAGCCGGCGAGGCACATGTCGAAATTCATCGGGCCATCGACCACGGCCACGAGTTCGGCGATGGTGGAACCGGCGCCCTTCTCCGACAGGGAGAAGCCGCCCTTGGGGCCCTTCACCGAATTAAGGAAGCCGTAACGGCTCAGCGTCTGCAGAATCTTGCTGAGGAAGGACGACGGAAGGCCGAGTTCCTTGGCCACGTCACGCACGAGAATGTTCATCTCGGAGTTGTTGGCGGCGATGAACAGCATCGACTGGATCGAGTACTGGGCGGTCTTCGAGTAAAGCACGATGGATACTCCTTGAAAGTGGTGAATAGTAAAAAAAGATTTGATTACCTTATGGAAAAAAATGTAAGGGGTTTTTAACTCTTTGTCAAGAGGTTGAGACCCTTCCTGCGATTTTTTTTCTTTGGACGCACACCGATGCACGAAGACTCGGGATTGCTGCATAACACCAATCCTCGTAGAATTGTTTCAGATATGGAATTCCCCTGGAGCCACGCATGACCCACGATCCCACATTGCGCAACTGTACGTACGACCCGCTCGCGGCGTTCATGGCCCACTACTCCGACGCGCTGCCCGCGGATCGCATCGATGCCGATGCCCGCGCCGCACTCCCTGTGGAGCAACGGCTTGCTCAGCGCATCATCGACGGCGACGCTATCGGGCTGCACGACGATCTCGCGGAGGCGCTCAGGCAATGGGCTCCGCTCGACATCATCAATACCATTCTGCTCGACGGTATGAAAACCGTGGGCGAGCTGTTTGGCAGCGGGCAGATGCAGCTTCCCTTCGTACTGCAAGCCGCCGAGACCATGAAGGCCGCTGTCGCGTATCTGGAACCATTGATGGAACGTGTGGAGGGCTCAACCCGCGGCACCATCGTGCTTGCCACGGTGAAGGGCGATGTGCATGATATCGGGAAAAATCTCGTGGACATCATTCTCACCAACAATGGCTATCGCGTCATCAATCTCGGCATCAAGGTGCCCATCGAAAGCATGCTCGCAGCCGTGCAGGAGCATCACGCCGACGCCCTCGGCATGAGCGGCCTGCTGGTGAAGTCCACCGTGGTGATGAAGGAAAATCTCGAACTCATGCAGCGGCGCGGCTTGCGCATTCCCGTCATCCTTGGCGGCGCAGCACTCACACGCCGCTATGTGGACCAGGACCTCCGCGCCGTGTACGAGGCGCCGCTGCGGTATGCGCGCGACGCCTTCGACGGCCTGCGCTTCATGGAGGATGTCGCCATGGGCGTGCTCGCGTCTGCGGACCCGGCAATGGACAGCGGCAATGGCGACGGGCCTGTCGCTGCAGGCACACCCGAAGGCGACCTGCCCGACGACGCTCCGGGCGGCGCATCCATGGAAAGCGCGCTGCATCTGCGATCGCGGCAGGAACATGTTGCGGATCATCCGCCGGACATAGTGGCGACACGCGAAGGACGCCCCGCCTGGGAAGTGCGCAGTTCCGTGCGGCGCGACGCGCCCGTACCGACGCCGCCCTTTCTCGGTTCACTTACCGTCACCGACATCGCATTGGAACATGTGTACCGGTACATCAACGAGGCCGCGCTGTTTCGCGGGCAGTGGCAATTCCGGCGCGGCAAACGCAGCGCCGAGGAACAGGAGCGGGAACTGCGCGAGACCATCCTCCCTATGTTCGAGGAACTCAAGTTGCGGCTGAAGCGCGAGCGCGTGCTGCGGCCGTCCGTGGTGTACGGCTACTTCCCCTGTTCCGCCGATGGCAATGAATTGGTGGTGTACCGGCCGCGTGACCTCGCCGAGGAGCAGTTGCACGCCCGCTGGCCCCGCTCGTCCTATCGACGTGAGGAATTGGAAGAATGGCAGCGCTTCGCCTTTCCTCGACAGAATGGAGATCGTTATCTTTGCATTGCGGATTTCTTCCGCGCGGCGGACGATGACGAGGTGGACGTCTGCGCTTTCCATCTGGTGACCATGGGCGCTTTCGCCAGTGAATACACGGCGGAGTTGTTCCGCGCCGATCGTTACCAGGAGTACCTGTACGTCCACGGTATGACTGTCGAATGCGCCGAGGCCCTCGCCGAGTACTGGCATCGCCAGATACGGACGGAGTTGGGCATCGCGGCACAGGACGCGCCGGACATCAAACGGCTGTTCTCGCAGGGCTATCAGGGTTCGCGCTATTCCTTCGGCTATCCGGCCTGTCCGAATCTTGAGGACCACAGGCAGTTGTTCACGCTGCTTCGTCCCGAGCGCATCGGCGTGTCGCTCACCGAGGAATTTCAGCTCGTTCCCGAACAAAGCACCAGCGCGATCATCGTGCATCACGCGGAAGCGAAATATTTCAACGTCAAAGAGTAACGCGCCTGGCGCGTAAAGGTACGGACAATAACGTGGCACGCTCGAAGGGATGGTTCCCTCGTCTGCTCGCGGCAACAGGTCGCGGGCTTCTCTGGTTCGTCATCATTCTCGTCGGGTGGTGGTTTCTTTCCGCCATGTTCCCCGGGCTCCCCGGTCCCGCCTCGGCGGCGAAGTCGCTGCTGGGCGTGGTCAAATCCACCTCGGACGACCTGTATTTCTGGGCGGAGGAGGACAAGCTGCGCGAGGCCGCCGAGAAAGTACGCAGCACCGCCGTGGACGAAGGCGGGCAGGACACCATGCAATCCGACGCCGAGCGGCTCAGTGGCGACAGGCGTTCGCGCATGCCTCTGCGGCCGATGCAGGAGGATTCCGCCCTGCACGCGCAGCTCACCACGCTGTCGAAAATGCCGCCCATTGGCGGACGCCGCATCAACGTGCTGATCATCGGTATCGACTCGCGCCTCTCCGTGCGCGACGCGCGCGCCGATGCGCTGCATCTTGTTACGGTAAATCCGGATTCCGGTGTGGTGGAAATCATGTCGGTGCCACGCGACACGTACTGTGATCTCGGCTACCCCGACACCACCTCGTTCAATATCATCGCCAACGCGAAGCTCCCGGGCAACAACCGCCTGATGCAAAAGATCGGCGAGATCACCAAGCGGGGAACGGTGAAGTACTACATCGAGGTGGGCTTCAGCCAGGCCATGGGCATACTGGAAATCCTCGGGTACAAAGATCCCGGTAAGACGCTGCAATTCCTGCGCACGCGCAAAATGCTCGCCGGCGGCGACATTCAGCGCGCGCACAATCAGGCGCTGTTTCTCCGCCAGAATCTCATCGACAAATTCGCGCTGCTCACCGGCGCAACGGGCGACGTCATTGTGTCGGCCGGCCTGAATTTTGTCACCACCAATCTCGACAGGGAGTTCTGTCTGGGCTTGCTGTACGCGCTCAAGGAAAAGGGCTTCCCCCATCACCGGCACGACGCGGTGCGCCTGCGCCTGCCGCCGCAGTACAACATTCGCCTCAAGGAAATGATGGCCGACTCGGCCACCATCGACCACACGCTGCAAAAGGTCGAGCGCTCCCTGGGTGAGAATGCGATGCCCACGCGCGACGTTGCGAACTATTTGCGCAAGGTCAGCCGGCTTGCGCGGGCGGATTCCGCCCGGCCCGGCCAGGTCATCCACCGCCTCAACCGCCTGGTGGAGCAGCGCGCCTGGTTGCAGATTCCGGACCGCGCGGTACGCACTCCCATTCGTGACAGCATGATGCTCATGCTCGAGCAGGCTTATCGCAAAGTGGGGAAAAACGATGAAGCCCGCCGTGTGCTCGCATCGCGCGAGGCAGAGGACATTTTACTGCGCCGCGAAAACGAGTAACGGAACGAACATGCCCGGCCGCTGGTTGTGCTGAAGTTGGATTTATTCCAGCATCGCCCTAGTTTTCGGGCATAGCAAGCAACGCAGTATTCACGTGTTCACATCACTACGGGAAGATACCATGGCTATCAAGGTAGGCATCAATGGGTTTGGACGTATCGGGCGCCTGGTGTTTCGGCGTGCACTGGAAGTCGGCGGTTTCGACTTCGTTTCCATCAACGACCTTACTGATGCGAAGACACTCGCACATTTGCTCAAGTACGACTCGGTGCATGGACGTTTCAAGGGCACCGTCGACGTCGACGGCACGGATCTCATCATCAATGGCGACCGCCTGAAAATCACCGCCGAACGTGATCCCTCCAAACTGGATTGGACCGGTGTGGATGTGGTCATCGAATCCACCGGCATTTTCCTCACCCGCGAAGTGCTCTCGAATCATTTGAACAATGGCGCGAAGCGCGTTGTACTGACCGTGCCCGCCAAGGATGAGATCGACGCCACCGTGGTGCTGGGCGTGAACGACGCCGTGCTCACGGGCGAGGAAAAAATCGTGTCCAATGCCTCCTGCACCACCAACTGTCTTGCGCCCATGGTCAAGGTGCTCAACGACACTTTCGGCGTGGAAAAGGGTTTCATGACGACGGTGCACAGCTACACCAACGATCAGCGTTTGCTGGACTTGCCGCACAAGGATTTACGCCGCGCCCGTGCCGCCGCTACCAACATCATTCCCACCACCACCGGCGCCGCGCGCACCGTGGGCAAGGTGATTCCCGAATTGAAGGGCAAACTCGACGGCTTTTCGCTGCGCGTACCCACGCCCGACGGTTCGATCACTGATTTCGTGGCCACGCTGCGCCGCGAGGTGACCATCGAGGAAGTGAACGCCGCCATGAAGGCCGCCGCGGATGGCGCCATGAAGGGCGTGCTGGAATACACCGAGGACGAAATCGTTTCGAGCGATATCATCGGCAATCCGCACTCCTGCATTTTCGATGCGCCATCGACAATGGTCAATGGCAATCTCGTGAAAGTCATCGGCTGGTACGACAACGAGTACGGGTACTCCTGCCGCGTGGTCGACCTCGTCAAGAAGCTCGTCGGTTGAGTGTTCGAGCACTGTGGACAGTGACCCGCGGCCCTGTCCGTGGGTCACTTCTTGTTTTCGACATACCCATTTCCCAGAACCGAAGCATGCGGAGTAGCACAAGATGAACAAGCTGAGCATCACTGACATTGATTTGCACGACAAACGCGCGCTCACCAGAGTGGATTTCAATGTTCCCTTCGACAAGGACGGGAGCATCAGCGACGACACGCGCATTGTGGCCTCCTTGCCGAGCATCCGCCACATGGTGGAGCGCGGGGCGAAAGTTGTACTCATGAGCCATCTCGGCCGCCCCAAGGGCAAGCCCAATCCCGAATTCAGCCTACGCCCCGTGGCCCTGCGTCTGGCCGAATTGCTCGGCCGTCCCGTGGGCTTCGCTCCCGCGTGCATCGGCGCCGACACCGAGGCGCTGGTTGCCGCCATGCAACCGGGCGATGTGCTGTTGCTGGAGAATGTCCGTTTCCATGCCGAAGAGGAAGCCAACGATCCCGCATTCGCCGCGCAGCTTGCGCGCCTGGGCGATGTATACGTAAACGACGCCTTCGGCTCGGCGCATCGCGCTCATGCCTCCACCGAGGGCGTGGCGCGGCTGCTGTCGCCGGCAGTCGCCGGCTTGCTCATGCAAAAGGAGATCGACTATCTCGGCAAGGCCGTGGGCCATCCCGCGCGGCCTTACACCGCCATACTCGGCGGGGCAAAAATTTCGGGCAAAATCGATGTGATCCAGAATCTGATGGAAAAAGTCGATACTTTGTTGATCGGCGGCGGCATGATGTTCACCTTTCTGAAGGCGAAAGGGCTGGAGATCGGCAGCTCGCTGCTCGAAGAGGACAAGCTCGAACTCGCGGCAAATATCCTCCGCGATGCCGAGGAACGCGGCAAGACCTTGCTGCTGCCTGTGGACACCGTTGTGGCGGATCGCTTCGCCGACGACGCCGAGCAGCGTGTGGTTTCCGTGGACGGCATTCCCGCCGATATGATGGGGCTGGACATTGGTCCTGAAACCATTGCACTGTTCGCGCGTCATATCAAGGCATCGCGCACGGTGGTGTGGAATGGCCCCATGGGCGTGTTTGAAATGCCCAACTTCGCCAAAGGCACGCTCGCCGTGGCACACGCGATGGTGGATGCCACAAACGAGGGCGCGACGACGGTGATCGGCGGTGGCGACTCCGCCGCGGCCATCGCGCAGGCGGGGTTGGAGGATCAGGTTTCGCATGTCTCCACCGGTGGTGGTGCTTCCCTTGAATTTCTCGAGGGCAAGGAACTCCCCGGTGTGCTGGCTTTGACGGATAAACAGTAATCACGGCGGAGCGGTCTCCCCGCTCCGCATCAACGCAACGGATTGGCATGAATCCTGGAAGATCATATCGCACCGATGAATACCGCCCGCAATTCGGCGGCTTCAGCTTTTTTCCACCCGTGGTGAAATACCTGCTCATCACGAACGTCGCCATGTTCATTGTGCAATGGATGGTGATGGAAAGTGGACTCACCTTTCAGGGCGTGGAAATCGGGTACTGGTTTGCCACGCTGTTCTACCTCTATCCGATCGGCGAGGGCTTCCAGATCTGGCAGCTCGTGACCTACATGTTTCTGCATGGCGGACTCGGGCATATTTTCATGAACATGCTCATGCTCTGGATGTTCGGCATGGAGGTGGAGAATCTTTGGGGATCGAAGAAATTCCTGATTTTCTATTTCGTTTCGGGCATCGCCGCCGGGTTGGCCAATCTGTTCATCGCGCCCATATTCACCAGCACCGGACCCACCGTGGGTGCTTCGGGTGGCGTGTACGGCGTGCTGGTGGCTTTCGCGATGATGTTTCCCAACCGCTACATTTTCCTGTATTTCTTCGTCCCGGTTCGCGCCAAGTACTTGATCACCTTCTTCATTGTGCTCGAATTGTTCAATGGCGTGCTGGGCACGCAGGAGGGCATAGCGCACATGGCACATCTGGGTGGTGCGCTGGTGGGCGCGTTGTGGGTGCTGCTGGATTCGCGCGGAGTGATCGACCGCTTGCTGCGGAAAGTGGATTCCCGCACGGCGCGTGGAGAAATGTTCACGGACAGAAGCAAAACCCGCGAGGCCACATTCTACGACATCTCCTCATCGGCACCGAAACCACCGCTCGACGAGCGCAGTGCTTCGCAAAAAGTGATCGACGAGATTCTGGACAAAATCAGCGTCTCGGGCTATGGCAGTCTGACCGAGGAAGAGAAGCGCATTCTTCTCGAAGCCAGCCGCCGCATCCATCCCGATCAGGGACGGGACTGATTTACCCCGGCACGCGCGGCGGCGAGGAATTCCCCGCCGCGCTCGCGTGTTGTGTCAGGGTCCCATTCATCAGAGAATTCGCATGATCGAAATACCCGTCATTCAAAATCCCAACGCTCCCGTCTGGCAGCCGCCACAGGTCAAAACCATCCGCCGCAAGACGCGCAAAGTCCTGGTTGGCGGCGTCGCCGTGGGTGGCGATGCACCCATCTCGGTGCAGACGATGACCAAGTCCAAGACCGCCGATGTGAAAGCGACGCTGGAGCAAATCCACAAGGCCGCCGAAGCCGGCTGCGATATCGTGCGCGTTACTGTGAACGACAAGCAGGCCGCCGCGGCCATGGCCGACATCGTGAAGGGCTCGCCCATACCGGTGGTGGCCGACATTCATTTCAACCACATTTTCGCCCTCGAAGCCGTCGCGGCCGGCGTGGCCAAAGTGCGCATCAACCCGGGCAACATCGGCTCCATCGACCGCATCCATCAAGTGCTGCGCGCCGCCAAAGAGCGCGGCGTACCCATTCGCATCGGCGTGAACTCGGGCTCGCTCGAAGAGGACATTCTCGAAAAGCACGGCTACCCCACAGCCGAGGCGCTGTTCGAAAGCGCTATGCGCCATGCGGAGATTTGCGAGGATTTCGGCTTTACCGATGTCATCATTTCCGTTAAATCCACCGACACCCGTTTGATGATCGAGGCCTATCGCTACCTGGCCGAGCGCACCGATTATCCGCTGCATCTCGGCGTCACCGAAGCGGGGACGGCCAAAATCGGGACCATCAAATCGGCGGTGGGTATCGGCACGCTGCTGGCCGAGGGCATCGGCGACACGGTGCGTGTATCGCTGACCGACGAACCGTGGAAGGAAGTGGAAGTGGGCAAGGAAATCCTGCGCTCGCTGGGCCTGGCCACGCGCAATGTGGAGATCATCGCCTGCCCCACCTGCGGACGCCTCGAAGTGGATCTGTTCAAAATCACCAACGAACTCGAGGAACGCCTTGCGGGCCTGAAAAAGCCGCTGAAAATCGCGCTGCTCGGCTGCGTGGTGAACGGTCCCGGCGAAGCCAGCGAAGCCGACATCGGCATTGCCGCCGGCAAGGGCGTGGGCATTCTGTATCGCAAGGGCGAAGTCGTGCGACGGCTCAAGGAAGAAGAAATCATCGACGCCGTGTACGAAGAAGCAATGAAATTCGTCCCCGAGCATTGATCCGTTAATCAACCGCCGGCGCGCGCCACTTGGCCCGCCGGCGGTTGAATTTCCACCCGTTGTTCTGTATCACGACGTCAGGGAGGCGTCATGCCACAACACATCCTTTCCACCATCAAGGGTGGCGTCACCGCGCTGCTCGATGTACTCTATCCACCGGTGTGCCTGGGCTGTGGCACGCGCATCATCGCGGGTGATGTGCTGTGTGCGCAATGCCTTGCGGGACTGCCCGCTCTGCCCGTAACTGCGGAGCGCTCGCTCGAGCACATACAGTCGCTGACCTTTCCATCGGAAGCCCGCATGATGCTGGTGGGCTTCGAGCATGAAAGCGGCGGCGTGCTCGAGGCCTGCATTCATGCGATGAAATACCAGTCGATGCAATCGGTGGCGCGCTGGCTCGGCCGCCTGCTCGGCGAACAACTGCACGGCTCGGCCATGCTCGAAGGCGATCCCTTGCTCCTTCCCGTTCCCCTGCATCGCATCAAGCAAATCGAGCGCGGATATAATCAATCCGCCTTGCTCTGTGAAGGTCTGTCCGAGGAAACGGGACTGGACGTGCGCGAGGACATTCTCCTTCGCCGCCGCTACACCCTGTCGCAGGCGGCCGCGCGTCTGCATCGCGAGGAGCGACGCAACAATATGCTGGAGGCGTTCATGGTAAACGACAGCGCGCTGGCCGCAATGCGCGACCGGCCCATGATCATTGTGGACGATCTGCTAACCACGGGCGCAACCATGGGCGAATGTGCGGCCGCCTTGTACGAGCATGGCGTACGCGATATACGCTTCCTCGCGCTCGCGCGACCGCGCGGGTAGCCCCCCGCGCTCATCGTGCAGCGGTTCCCGAGATCCGGTTGTGGCATGAGAGACACGGAGCAGTGCCTCCCGCACGTTGCCGGTTCAAGCTCTGTCAGTGAAATACGAACACCGGCACGCTGCCATCCTCGATCACGGTGCGGGCGGTTGAGCCGAAGAGATACTCCGCAAGTCCGCGCCGGATGGGACGACCGAGAATCACCAGAGCCGGATACAGCTCCTTCACCACCTGCATGATCGCCGCATCGGCCTTGCCCGCACGCAGCATGATACGCGCCTCGATGCCGTGGGAATGGAGGAATTTTACGGCCTTCTCGAGGTTGTATTTCTGCTTGTCGTAATCCATCGCCACACAGAGCAGGGTCACCGGATAATCACTGGGAATGTCCGGCGTGACATGCGCATAGGCCTGCAGCGCCCGCGCGGCGCCCAACGAGCCGTCGTAGGCGATGATGACGTTGCGGGGAAGGTCTTGCGTATCCGGCACGGCCAGCACGGGACACACCGGATCCTTCAGCAGCATTTCCAGCGTGTCGCCCGGTCCTTCGTGCGTGGGATAATGGAAAAAGGTGCGCACACCGGTGATGATCATGTCGGCGGTTTTTCCTTCGTCGAGCAGGCCCTCGAAAGGGATGCCCGTGTAAATGATGTCCTCGTGCGGAACACCGGCGAGATCGCAGGTCATGCGGAATTGCGCAATCAGTGCTTCGGCATGATCCTTGGCCTGATTGAGCATGGTGGACACGGCATGCTCCGACATCTGGAACGCTCCGGGCTGCGCACCCATGGCCAGCTGTTCGATGTTCGGCCGGTCGATGACCGCCACACCGATCAGGGTTCCTTCGTACAGCTTCGCGCGCCGAATAGCCATGTTCACGGCGCTGTTGGCGTACGGTGAACCATCGAGTCCAACGACGATACGCTTGCTCATGCTGCCTCCTGTGTATGCAATGGTAAAATCACGTGCGTTAATGGAGAGAGATTCGCTGCCGCGCGCTTGCTCATGGGGTCATTGCCGTCGCACCCAGATGCGCACGCCGTGGGCGGGCACGGTCACATCGGTTGTGGTCTCACTCAATACCGATTCGGGAAAACCCACAATGGGCACGATCCCGGCTCGCGCATCGCGGACCACGAGGTCCCAGCTGCCCTCGGGGAGCTGGCGTCGCGGGACACGCCAATCGCGTGCGGACGTGTTGACGAGCACACAGACCGTTTCATTCACCACATACCCGAGCAACATCGGGTCCTCGGGCTCTATCCAACGAATGTAGGAGTCCGGCACCCGATGTCCCACGCGAAACACCTTGCCGTGCGCGCTGTTGCGCAGTGCGAGCAGGCCCTTCCAATAGGCCGCCATCTCGCGATAATTGCATGCGGCACCATCGGCGGTGTCGAGGCTCAACGTCTCCCAGAGAAACAGGTTAGGCCGGCGAAGGTTGTAGGTGTCGCGCTTGCCATGAATGTAAATCGGCCCGGTTTCCGTCCGCGCCACGATGTTCACCAAGGGCGAGGCGGCTTTGCTGCGCATGAACTCCGTGCCGCCATGAAGGACCACGGGACCGAGCGAGGTGAGCAGCAGCGCCGCGGCAATGCGGTACGGGCCCTCCTCCACGCCGAGCAGTCCATTCCAATCCCTTGTGGCGAAGCGGTCCGCCAATGCCCAGTTGTCGTGAATGTCGAGGTAGTTTATGCCGTGATTGGGCGTGTGTTCTTCCTCGAAGCTGTTGGCGATGGCGCGCTTGGCAGCATCACGGTTGCCATTGCCACCGGCGTAGCCGCGATCCTTGTTTTTGTCGCGCGGGGAATCGGGCGGACCGCACAGGGCATTGCGCGTGTCGTCCTGAAAATAGGTGATCGGCGCATCCACCTTGTACCAGTTCCAGTCGGGATTGGCCTCGTAATCGGGATCGGACGAAGCGATCCAGGGTTCGCCGTAGATGATGATGTCGGGACCGAGTCGACGGCGCAATTCGGCGAGGGTTTGCTTGTCGGTGAGCCCGGCAAGATCGATGCGGAAGCCATCCACACCGTAGTCCCGCACGAGCATTTCGCATTGGTCGTAAATCCAGCGTGCGGTCATGGGACGGTCTTCGGACTTGGTTTCGGTGCCGTATTCGCCGATGAATTGCGCCTCGTTGTTCGTGCGATACCAGAGATGCCTGTCGAGCACGCGGAAGTGAAAAAACATCTCGCGCGCGTCCATGCGCTCCGCGGTGTGATTGAACACGAGATCCACGATTACAGCGATGCCGCGCTCGTGAAAGGCCGCAACGAGATCGCGGAAATCCTCGTTCTGCGAGCCATGTTCCGCACCCTTCTTTCGATAGCGCGACTCCAACGCCATGGCATGCGAAGTGCGATAGCCCCATTGGTAATTGCTGCTGTCCACCATCTGCTCGCGCATGAAGACATCGTTGGCAAACGCCCTGCGCCATTCCTCGTCGGGGTAATGCAGATACTCCTGCACCGGCAGCAGGTGCACCACGTTGATGCCCAGCGCAGCGAGATAATCGAAGCCGATGGCGTCGCCACGCGAATTGCGCAGACCCGTGCGATAAAAGCCCGCGAAGCTGCCACGCTCCTCCTCGGGCAGACTATGAAGTGCAAGGGTGAAGTCCTCGACATGCACCTCGTAGGCCACCACATCCTCCATGCGTGGTCTACCACCGCGTACAGGCTGCGGCGGCGAGGGCAGGGCGCGCACGCGGCTGCGTCCGAAGCTGTCGTCGCTCACCGTGGCCCAGGGATCACTGATATGCACCGGCGTTTGCTCGTAAAATTCATTCCCGGGATCGGGCGGACCATGCACGGTGAAGTCATACCACCACCCTTCGAGCTTGCCCGGCAGTGCGACTTCCCACGCGCCATCCGAACGCCGCACAAGCGGCACCCTCCGTTCGTGCACCGCGTCGCGATTCCCCCGGTACAGATACAGCGCCACGCTGTCGGCCCGCGGAGCCATGACGCGGAAGGTCGTGGCATCGCGCGCGGACTCGTAGTGTGCGCCAAGTTTCGCATCAGTGTAACAATGGCGCATCCACCCATCGAAAGAGCACAGGTATTCGCCCGCATGCCCTTCCACGATCAGATAGTACACGCGGCGTATATCGAGATCCTCGGCCGGATACAACTGCAGCATGCGCGAACCGGTCCAGAACACCGATGCAATGGGCACCGGTGTACCGTCGGCGCGGCGCAGGCGATAGTGGGCGGGATCGAGAGACGGCGTGGCGTCGCCACGAAGCACATAAAATCGGATATGCCGCGCTGCCACGATCTCCGCGCGAAATTCCGGGGCTGGCGCCGAGGGTTCGAACACGAGATTGCCCGCATCCACATTGGGCGCCGAGGCCGGCGGATTCATCCACTCGCCCGCGTCGACGCGATATTTGAAACGCGCATTCACGAAGCCCTTCGCCCCAGTCTTGCGCAATTCCCACACGCGGGTCGCTGCGGATTTCGCCAGCGCCCAGGCGGCATCGTCCATATCATGCTGCCAGCCGCGCATGCCACCTTCGAGCAGCACGCGGGCGGGCCGCACGTCGTACAGCGCCTCGTCGAAAAGGAACACCGCGGTGTCGCCTCGGAGCGCGTAGCCCTGGAGGCGTTCGGCGGACGTGTACTGTTGCGCGGATATCCCGCCTGTCACCACAAGCATGCAGATGTACAGTACTGCGTGCGGCAGTGCGCTCAAGCTCATTGCTTCACCATGATTGTGCCCCCGAAATATAAGACCCGCAGGACGAGAAAAGCGAGGGAAGCGCGGCGTTTTCCCACTGCATTTCCGCGCAATCGTACTCCCCTTCGGCGCATTGGTGGCGGAACGCGCGCTGGCGTATATTTCGCCGATGCACAGGAGGGTACGCAACACATGGACATGATACTGGAGCGCGCACGTGCTGCGATGGCCGACGGACGTCACGACGACGCCATCGCATCGTTTCGTGAAGCATTATCCCACGCCACAACCTCGGAGCGACGAGAGGCAGTACTGCACGAACTCGCGGAGGCCTTTGAAGCCATGGGCAACACCGCCGAGGCCTTGGCCGCGCTCAAGGAAATCCTGGATTTCAATGAGCATTCGGCAGCGGCTTGGAACAGTGTGGGCCTGATCTGCAGCTCCCTGCAACGGCACGAGGACGCGCGACGGGCCTTCGAGCAGGCCGCACGCCTGCAACCCGACAACGCCGAATTGTTCATCAACATGGGATCAATATCCCTGAAACTGGGCGACCCCGGGAATGCACTCGAGTATCTGCGTACAGCGATCGAGCTTGCGCCAGCGCATCCGGTGGCGCACGCGAATCTCGCCATCACCCTCGCCCTGTTCGGCCGCCTCGAGGAAGCGGAAGACGCCTTGCGCCTCGCCGTGCTTTACGGCTTTGCCCAGGCCGAACCCATTCAGCAGCGCATCGACGCGTTGAAAGCCGTGCGCGACTCCGTCACCCGCAGTGAAACCGATACCGCGCCATCAGAAGAGGAAGCGCTCAACGACGACAGCGGCGTGGACGCGCTGGTGCTGGCGGAAATCGAGAAAGACATGTACGCTCTGGCGGAACAGCGCTACGCCGCACAGCCTCCGGACGACACGCTCGCTCCACGCATGGCCCTGCTCCGTGTGCAGATTCGCCTGCTGCGCCGCAAACTCGGCATGGAGGAAATTCTGGAGAGCGATATCGTTCATGGCATCAATTACATGCGCGACGAGGATTGATCGATTGGAGAGAGTCCGCTCTGCTATCTTGCCTTTTCCCCGTGATCGGCGTACCTTACGCATCACCCTGCATCCGTCACACTATCCGGTAGCATCCCTGCGGTGAACAAAGCGACCATTGGCATCGGAGCAGTCATGCTTGCGGCAGCGGCTGTGTTCATTTATTTCGACGAGCCGCTGTACATCCGAATCATCTCCGGTGTCATCTTCGTCACCGGGGCCGTGCTGCTGTATCAACTGCTTTCCAGCAGTCTCGCCGCAGGCGAGGACGAAGCGGGCGGCGACACCGCCGAGGCGGCTCCCGCACCCCGGCGCGAGGCGGCGAGGCGCGAGACGGCGACACGTGAAGGCGGAGCGCGCGACACGGCCCAGCGGGCCGACGAAGCGGCCATCGGCGCGCAGGAAGCGCAGGCCGAACTTCCCGCGCTCGATGCGTTCGCACCGGAGGACAGCATTCCCCCCGAGCTGTACCGCCTTCCCGACGACGGGCTGCCCACCGACGATCCCCGCGCGGAATTCGACTTTCTCACGAATCGCTTGCTGCAAGTGCTCAAGGAGCACGTGCTGGCCAACACTGTGGGACTGTTCTGGATCAACATGGATCGCGAGCAGATCATCATTGGCGAGTTCGTGACGGATAGCAGGAATTTCACCACGGCCCGGCGCATGAGCATCGGAGCGGATTTGCTGAGCCGCATCGCGCTGAATGGAAAGCCCGAGATTGTGGCCGAGATTTCGCAGGCCAGCGAAGGCGATGTGGCGATCTATTACGATGCGGCCGAGGGTATACGCTCCATTGTGGGTGTGCCACTGTTTTTCGGCGACGAACTCATTGCCGTGCTCATGGCCGACAGCAAAGCCCCCGACGCCTTCGGACTCGAAAGCGTTGCGGCGATAGGTCGCGTATCCTCGCTTATTGCCCTGCTGCTCAACAGCTACAATCAGAAATACGATCTCGCCGCCGATTCGCGCATGCTGGGCGTACTCGACCGTTTGCGCAAATCCCTCGGCACTACGCAGGATTCCCACGGTATCGCTTCTGCCGCGGCGCAGGCAGTGACGGAGATTATGGATTGGGACTACGTGGCCGTCATTTTGCATCATCCCGACCGACAGGTGTGGGCGGTGGTGCGCAGCATGTCCAAGGCCGCGAATCTTCCCTACATCAACGAAGGCGTGACCGTCGGTCTGGAGCATTCGGTGCTTCGCGCCGCGCTCGAGCATCCGGAAGGCGTCATTCTGCCCGCTCCGGGCAATCCCGACTACCGTTTTCACGAAAAGGAAGTGATCAATTCCAGCGGACAAATTTGCGCCATTCCCATGGCGAGCGCCAGCGCGTGGTACGGCCTGCTTGTTGTGGAATATCGTGAAAACCATCAGTACGCCGCACAGGATTTGCGCATTCTTCAGCGCATCGCCTCGGCCAGCACGGCGGCACTGGAAATCGCCCGTCTGCGCGAAGTGACGCGCAACCATTTGCTCATCGACGAAAGTACGCAGGTGGCGAGCCGCACCCTGCTGCTGCAACGCCTCAAGGAGGAGCAGGAGCGCGTCACCGCGGTGGGCGGCAGCAATGTGCTGTTCATTGTCGCCCTCGACAATCCCGACGACCTCGTGCAGCGTCACGGCAAGAACGAACTCGAAACCGCGTTGCGCCGCATCGGCGAGGCACTGCGCGAGCACCTCCGCCCCTTCGACCTCGTGGGCCGCTTCGATACCTCGTCCTTTGGCGTGCTGCTGCTCCATTCCTCACCCGAGGACGCCTACTTGCGCGGCGAGAAAATTCGCAAGCACATCGCCGGCAGCGTGCACTCGCGCGGCAATGTCACGTATTCGCTTTCCGTCAGCATTGCCGGCTGCACGATCTCGCAGGGTACGGATACCGAAGGATTGCTGCGCCTCGCCCGTCAGGCGCTGGATCGCGCGGTGTCGGACGGTGGCAACTGCGTGAAAGTGGTATAGCGTACTCGGCTCTGCCTGTCGCTACGATGTGCAGCGGGCCGCCAGTGGGTGCTGTTCCTGCTCTTGAAATTGTCTGACTCCGGTTGCATATTCAATCTTGCTCTTTTCGGCACTTTCCGCCGTGGAGAGCAGGTGGCGTTCGCGTTGCTCCGGACACGGCTTTTACGGTCACGGAATTCCCCGGTGCAAGGATTTGTTGTAACGTTTCGCGTGTCCACGGTGTTATCCCCTCGGATGCGCCGGCAGCGACACAGCGCCGCATCACAGATTGTCATCATCAGCGCAAGGTGAAAGCGTGAGGATTTCGAAACAGTATACCAACCGGGAAAGCCAATCCCTGGACAAGTACCTGCAGGAGATCGGCAAGGTTGATTTGCTGACTCCTGACGAGGAAATAGAGCTTGCCAAGAAAATCAAGGCCAGCGGTCCCGGATCGCAGGGGGCATTGGAAAAATTGACCAAAGCCAACCTGCGCTTTGTGGTGTCTGTTGCGAAGCAGTACCAGAATCAAGGGTTGTCTCTCGGAGATTTGATCAACGAGGGCAATCTCGGTTTGATCAAGGCCGCCAAGCGTTTCGACGAAACGCGTGGCTTCAAGTTCATTTCCTACGCCGTGTGGTGGATTCGCCAGTCCATTCTCCAGGCGCTGGCCGAGCAGTCGCGCATCGTGCGTCTGCCGCTCAACCGCGTCGGCGCGCTGAACAAGATCGGCAAGAAGTTCAGCGAACTCGAGCAGAGCTACGAGCGCGAGCCCAGCGCCAGCGAACTCGCGGAAGAGCTGGACATGACATTGTTCGAGGTGGCCGACACACTGAAGATTTCGGGCCGCCATATTTCGGTGGACGCACCGTTCGCCCAGGGCGAGGACAACCGTCTGCTGGATGTGATTCAGGACGACCGCCAGCCGCATCCCGACAACACGCTGATGACCGAGTCCCTCAAGGTGGAAGTGCGCCGCGCGCTCGCCACGCTCAGCGAACGCGAGGCCGAGGTGATCCGTCTGTACTTTGGTTTGGACCGCGAGCATTCGCTGACGCTCGAGGAAATCGGTGAGAAGTTCAACCTCACGCGCGAGCGCGTGCGACAGATTAAGGAAAAGGCCATCCGCCGTCTGCGGCATGCTTCGCGCAGCAAGCAACTGCGCTCCTATCTCGGCTGATCCGGATTTCGGCAACATTGTAGGCCGCTTCGCGAGAAGTGGCCTTTTTTTTGCCCTTGGCACATAACTGCGCGAATGGCGCCTGTTTTCCAGCATTTTTCAAAAAAAGGTCGAAAAAAAATCCATGCACGGAGCAATGGGTTGAGTCTTTGCCGTTCTTGGGCTATTATTGGCCCTTGTGTTTCGCCGATGTTCCACAGTGGAGACCTCTATGAAAAAAATGCCGTTACCGTTATCGGAGAGTTTTACCGTTCACGCCGTGGCATTGATCAACAAAGTGCATCAGGACAAACCGCGCCCCCAGCGCGACAAGCAAATGGACACCATCCTGATGGCGCGATCGAGGAACTTCTCCCTTCGGCAGGCCGACGAAGACACGCTGTTACGTCGTATCGGTTTGTAGGTTTTCCCGCCTAAAGAAAAAACGTCCCGCCAAGTGCGGGACGTTTTTTTATGCTTCGGAATTCGAAGTCAGGACTTGCCGCGCACGGAAAGGATTTTCACACCGTTGCCCTTTTTCTCGATGGCGTGCACCACTTCCATACCTTTGATCACCTTGCCGAACACCGTGTGCTTGCCGTCGAGCCAATCGCAGCCGGCTTTCTTGGTGACGATAAAGAACTGCGAGCCATTGGTGTTGGGACCGGAATTGGCCATGCACAGGGTGCCGTAGGCCACTTTGGCCTTGAGCTTGCCCTGTCCGTACACAGCCGCGGTGGTGCCGGTTTTTTCCTTGTACCACTCCACCGTATTCACCATCAGCGGACGACCGCTTTGCTGCTCGGAGCAGGCATTGACGATGCGCACGAGTTCCGAATCGGGTTCGGCGCTCGAACGCTGGAAGTAGGGCTGCAAGACGTTCTGATACACCTGTATGGCCTTTTCCTCGCTGTCGATGGCACCTTTCAGTTCCTCGCCCTTCTCGAAGCATTCGTCTTCGAATGCGAAGCCGGGACCGCCACGTCCGTCGCCTCGGGGGCAACCGCCCTGAATCATGAAATCATCAATGACGCGGTGGAAGGTCAGCCCATCGTAAAACGGACGCTTCACCATTTTCTGCGACGAGGGATCCAGCCATTCCTTCTCACCGTCGGCGAGGGAAACGAAATTCTCCACGGTTTTCGGCGCAATGTCGGGCCACATCTCGATGGTGATATCCCCGAGTTCGGTTTTCATCAACACGGTGGGGCGGGTACTTTCGGTGGCGGCTTTTTTCTGCGCGAGTGAAGGCAGTGCGCAGAAGGCAAGAACGAGGGCGCTGATGAGCAGGGTTTTCATGGTTCTCCTTGAATATATCACACAACGAATGTTTGCGTGGAAGGTGAAAATCAAGACAATATAGTGATACCATCACTCAGAGTCAGCGGTTCCGCCAGTGACCCGGTTCAATGTGGCAGTCCGCCGCAGGATGCTGTGCTCCGACGGAGGCGCCGTTACGAATACTCCGGTTTCGTCTCGATTGCCGGCAGCATGCGATGACTGCGGCAGGCCGACAGCGCGTGAATATTTCCCTTCCCGTCGGTGTAGTACCTTGCATGGAGGACTTCCGTCAATGAACGACATTCACATCGACGACGAGCTGATACTGCGGGTACAGCGTGGAGAGACCGCAGCTTACGCGAGGATAGTGCACGCCTGCCGTCGACCGGCGTATCGCGCCGCATTCGCTTTGCTGGGCTCTCATGACGATGCGCTCGATGTATCGCAGCAGGCGTTTATCAAGGCCTACAATGCCATCGCCAGCTTCGATCGCGGGAAGAGCTTTTTCGCCTGGTATTACAGCATTCTGCGCAATCTCTGCCTGAATCTGTTGCGCGACAGAAAGCGGCACGCCCCCGCGCTTTCGCATTGCGGCGCCTTCGAAGCGGCGTCGTGCGACGACGATCCCGCCGAGGCCACCGACCGCGTGCTGCTTGCCGAGCGCGTGCGGTCGGCGCTGCTCGCGCTCAAGCCCGAGGAACGGGAGATCATTGTGCTGCGCGACTTCGAAGGGTATCGCTACGCGGAACTCGCCTCCATGCTCGGTATTCCACAGGGAACGGTAATGTCGCGTTTGTACAATGCGCGCAAGCACTTGAAGGATTTGCTGGAGGATGTGCTATGAACGACGTGGAACGCGAGCGCTTCGCTCAACTCATGATGAAGGCGCTGGATGGTGAATTATCCGGCAGCGATCATTCCGAATTCGAACGCTTCCTCGCCCGCACGGAATGCGCGGCGGAATGGAGGCAATTTCAAAAGGTCAAAGAGGCAACCATGAATCTCCGCATCAGCGAACCCGCACCGGAAGTGTGGGACGGGTATTGGTCGCGCATACACAACCGCCTCGAACGCGGCATCGCCTGGCTGTTCGTATCGCTGGGCGCGGTGGTACTCGCGGCCTGGGGGAGCGTCGAAGCACTGCAGCATTTGTGGGCGGATGTACAGCTTCCGTGGTTTGTGCGCACCGCCGTCATCGTTCTGGCAGCGGGAGCACTGCTGCTGTTCATTTCCATCATCCGCGAGCGCTTCTTCAACGCGCGCCGCGATAAATATCGCGAGGTCATCCGATGATCATCACCACATCTTCTTTCATTGCCGGCAAGCGTGTCACGCGCAGTTTCGGGATAGTTCGTGGCAACACCATCCGCGCGCGGCATATCGGCAAGGACATTATCGCTGTGTTCAAGAACATCGTGGGCGGTGAAATCGAAGAGTACACCAAACTCATGGCCGAGTCGCGCGACCAAAGTCTGGACCGCATGACCGCCGATGCGGAGCGCCTCGGCGCCAACGCGATCATCGATGTGCGCTTCTCCACCAGCTTCATCATGCAAAGCGCGGCCGAGATACTGGTGTACGGCACAGCGGTGCTGGTCGAGGACGAGTAGGCGCAGCGCCCCCGGTGAAGCTCAGCGAGAACGGCGGCGGCGAAGCGCCCTCGGCGTGGTGGAGAAATCGTTGCGCGTGAATACACGAGCATGAATGGTGAAATGAACGATTTCGCGCATGCGCGATGTTGTCCGGAAACACACTCGAGGACAGCATGCGACATCTATTCCTCGCCGTTCTGCTCGGCGTTCTTTTCAGCTACAAAGCGTATACCCAATGCTCCGACGCGGGCGCCTGCGCCATCGGTGGACACGAAGCCGAAGCGAACGAGCACAGACCACTGTGCATTGGCATTTCCTCTACACACGGGAGTTCGGGTAAAACCGACGACCTGCGATACAACAGCATCATCGCCGATGTGACCTGGCGCGTGGATGAGCACGGCATGTTCATGCTGCGCCTGCCGTGGACCCGCAGTTCGGGGCCGCTCGGCGACGCCCAGGGTCTGGGCGACGTGTTGGTGATTGCGGAGAGGACTGTATGGAGCACGCCCACTTTGGAATTCCGCGCCCAGGTCGGAGGGAAGTTCGCCACCGGCGTGAGCAATGCGAACGACCTGCCCCAGGCTTATCAACCCGGACTCGGCAGCAACGATGTATTGCTTGGCATCTCGGCCAGCATGGACGAGTGGAATATGTCGATAGGCTATCAGCATCCCTTTGGACGCAGCGACAATGCCATCACGCGGCTCAAGCGCGGCAGCGATGTCGTAATGCGCGCCGGGTATTCCGCCGATATCGATGCGGTCGGCGTATCGGGTGAGCTTCTGGCGGTGAAGCGCCTCGGTGAGTCCAGCGTCCTCGTGCTACCTTCCGGTGAGAGCGAACAGTTCACGGATGTGCCCGGCAGCGATCAGTTTCAGTTGAATGTTTTGCTCACCGCCACGTACACCGTGAGCGCGGATGTATCGCTCGGCGTGCAGGCGGCTGCCCCGTTGCTCGCGCGTGAGGTGAATGTGGATGGACTGACGCGCAGTTTCACCGTGGGTATCGGCCTGGCATATTCGCCCGATTTGTAACACGCTACGCATAATACGCTCACCGTTCCTGAAGCGGATTTCTCGTACATTGGGAAAGTGGAAGCACTATGCACTTCCCGATGTCGCATCAATTCGCACGGACAATGAAACGACCCCTCATTCTTGTTTCCAACGACGACGGTTACGATTCTCCCGGTATACTCGCCTTGGTCAACGCGTTGAGCCCATTGGGCGAAATCGTTGTGGTGGCACCCGCCACGCAACAAAGCGCCGTGGGCCATGCCATCACCGTACAGCAGCCCTTGCGTGCGCGTCCCATCGATCGCGGCGAGGATTTCCGCGGTTGGGCGGTGGAAGGCACACCCGCCGACAGCGTGAAGCTGGGCGTGACCACGCTGCTGGACCGCAAGCCCGATCTCGTTGTGTCGGGCATCAATCACGGCATGAACACGTCGATCAATGTGATTTACTCGGGCACCGTGTCGGCCGCCACCGAGGGCGCGGTGCTCGGCATTCCCGCCATCGCCGTGTCGCACGCCTCACATGCGCTGACCTCCGATCTGCGCGGCGCCGCTGAATTCGCACAGCGTATCGCAGCCATGGTGTTGGAAAAAGGGTTGCCAAAAGGCACGCTGCTGAACGTGAACGTGCCGGACATTCCTCCGGATCAGATCGTCGGAGCCCGCATCACGCGGCAGGGACGTTCGTGGTGGGACGACGGCTTCGAAACGCGACAGGATCCCGTGGGCCGCAATTACTACTGGCTGGTGGGCACCTACGTGTGGGACGACGATCCCACAGTGGATGATGTGGCGCTGCGCGCAAATATGATTTCGGTGACGCCGCTCCACTACAACCTGACCGACGAGGACTTGTACCGCGACATGCAGAGCTGGCTGCCCTGAATCTTTGCGCGGTCATCCTGGCACGAGCGAGCGACCCGCTTCAGCCGTGGATGCGCAGCTCCGCCGCCGCCTGCTCGGGTGGAATGGGATTGATGTAAATACCGCTTCCCATTTCGAAGCCCGCCGGCGTGGAAAGGCGCGGTACGAGTACGAAATACCAATGCAGATAGCGCACGTCCTCGTCGCCCACCGGCGATGAGCGCAGCAGCACATTGTAGCTGGGATCGCCGAGCGCGTCGCGCAGTGCGCGCACGCTTTTGAGTAAAAGCTCCGCCACGCCGCGAATTTCCTCATCGCCCGTCCAGATAAAACTCGCGTTGTGCTTGCGCGGGTAAATGCGAAGTTCGTACGGTGTGCGCGAAGCGAAGGGACACAGCGCCACGGCGTGACGATGCTCCCACAGAATGCGGTCACGCTGCCGCAATTCTTCACCGAGCAGATCGCAGTACACGCAGCTTCCCCAGGTATCGTAATGCAGCATGGCCTTGTCCAGCGGATCGCGAATATGCGGCGGGATGATGGGCGATGCAATGAGCTGCGAGTGCGGATGCGCCAGCGACGTGCCTGCGTTGGGTCCGCTGTTGCGAAAAATCATGACGATGGCCACATCCGGCCAGGTGCTCACCTCGGCGAGACGTCGTCGGTACAGCAGCAGCAGCTCCTCGACAGCGCGCACATCCATATCGGCGAGCACGAGATTGTGCCGCGGCGACTCGATGAGCACTTCGGCGTGGCCGTGGCTGCCCGCCGCGAGAAAGCGCCCCACGCGCCGCCTGTCCACCTCCTCGTCCATGGAAAGCGCCGCGTATTTGTTCAGCACCACGCGCATGGACCACACCGCATCGTCGCCAACGCGATGGAGTTCCCGCGCGGTGATGGCCTCGTTGCCGGGGCAGAACGGGCAGCGCTCGCTCCACACAGGCAGAGCATCGCCGCTTGTGCGCTGCGGTGCGATGTCGGCAGGGCGCAGGGAGCGTTCCGGTGCGATGATCACCCACTCGCGTGTGGCGAAATTCTGACGAAATTCGGACATGGCGGCTCACCGCTGTTGAGGGAGAAAACACCCGAATGTAATTTTTCCTATTTTCAATGGCAACGCCGGGGCGCGGCAGCGCCGGCATTACCCACACAACAGCGAGCACAGCATGGACCGAGGCCTGTATCCCGGGATGGGCGAGGCGCTTCATCACATTCTCGAACGCCATCAGTCATGGCGCGCCACGTGGCCGGACTTTGGCTCCGACGCGACATTGACGCACAGCGAAGAGGACATCCTGACCGTGTTGGACGAGTTGCTGGAGCGGCTCGGCGACAACTATCCCTTTTTTCACCCGCTGTACGCCGGCCAAATGCTCAAGCCGCCCCACCCCGCTGCCATGCTCGGCTATTTCGCGGCCATGCTCATCAATCCCAACAATCACGCGCTGGACGGTGGACCGGCCACCGGTGCTATCGAGAAGGAGGTTGTGGCCGATCTCGCGCGCATGTTCGGTTACGACGCGCATCTCGGCCATTTGACCAGCAGCGGCACCATCGCGAATCTCGAGGCGCTGTGGATAGCCCGGCAGCTCCATCCCGACCGCGCCGTGGCCTTTTCGGACCAAAGCCACTACACGCATCGGCGCATGTGCGAGGTACTGGGCATGCGCGGCATCGAGGTGCCCAGCGACAACCGCGGCCGCATGGATCTGGACGCGCTGCAACGACTCTGTCTTTCGGAAAACATCGGCACTGTCGTGGCCACCCTCGGCACGACGGGACTCGGCGCTCTGGATCCACTGCCGGCGCTGCTGGAATCGGGCAGGAGACTCGGATTCCGCGTTCACGCCGACGCGGCCTACGGCGGCTTCTTCCGCCTTATCGCCGACGGCGCAGCGGACGGAGTGGCGGCGGAGGCCTACGCCGCTCTGAGCGAATGCGACAGCATCGTGGTGGATCCGCACAAGCACGGCTTGCAGCCCTACGGTTGTGGCTGCGTGCTGTTCCGCGATCCCGCGGTGGGCCGCTTCTATGTGCATGATTCACCCTACACGTATTTCACCTCCGACGAACTGCATCTCGGAGAAATCAGTCTGGAATGCTCGCGCGCCGGAGCCTCGGCCGCGGCACTGTGGACCACCTTGCGGCTGCTTCCACTGGAGGCCCACGCTGGTCTGGGCGCCGTGCTGCGCCGCTGCCGCCGCGCAGCGCTGGACTTTGCCGACGTGTTGCGCGTTTCCGAGCGCTTCTTCCTCGTCATGGAGCCGGAGCTGGACATCGTGGTGTACTTCCCCGCCACTGAGGAGCTGTCCGCCTCCAGCATCAGCGCGGCATCCGATCGCATCTTCGCCACGACCATGAGCGACACGGACAATCCCGTGTACCTCAGCAAATTCCGCGTGCGCTCATCGCTGTTGCAGCAGCGCTACCCGCAGCTGCTGGCAGATCGCGAATGGACCACGGTACTGCGCAGCGTCCTGATGAAGCCCGAGCAGGCCGACTGGGTACCGCGCCTGCATCGTCTGCTCGAAGAGCATGCGAGCGCGTTGAGCGGCCACAACGAAACGCGTGAACAGGAAGACGAAGACCCCACGCGAACGACTGAGTGACACCATCCGCGCCTCGCATACCCGTGCGGAATACGTGACGCATACGGTGCTTCCCGGGGCGTCCTTCGCCGAGGGCTAGCGAGCAGCCGCGCCCCGCAACACTGGTAGCACGAGCGTCCGCTGCTCCTGCGACGTACTCAGGCGCAGCACATACACGCCCGAGGGTAGTTGCGGTCGCCAATGCAGCGCAGTGGCCGCGCGAGGCGCGTGACCGTCGAACAACACTTCGCGAAGCGAGCCAAGCACATCGAACACTTCCAGACGCGCCGGAGCATGGGCCTCGTAATGCAACAGGTACCCATCGTGACCCGCCACCTCTGCTCGCAAGGACAGGGCGTGCGGCGTGGGCAGGGGTTCCGTTCCTGTACTCGCACGATCCGTCCACCGCAAGACGTGCAGCGAATGCGGCGGCAGCGTGACTTCCACGCCGTGAGCCACGGCCGCCAGGGTATCGATGCGTACGTTCACGGCATCCTCGTTGTCGTCGTGTATGCTCGAAGGGATGATGGCGTAGTGCGCCGCCAGCGAGGAAGGCGTGCGCGGCGGATTGAGTCGCACGCTGTGGGCATTTCCCAGTGAAAGATTGAACAGCAGCACGGACAGCGTGTCGCCACGGCGAAAGGCAAAGGACTGTACTTCATGCACCTCGGTGCTCGCGCCGATACCGTTGATCGCCGTTTGCTGCCAGCGCGGCTGTGTTGCGGAATGGCTGCTGTGGAGCATATCGCCACCCACGCCGGCATTCGCCAATTCCACACCCAGCCAGGTGGGACGCTTACGGCCGGTGGCTTCGAGGTCGCGCAGCATGCCCCAAAGCCGCGCCATTTCGCCCGAAGGCAAACGGAAGCTGTATCCGAGCGAGGAGAAGGCGCATTGCGTCCGCACGGCGAGATCGCGCAGATACACCAGCATGTGCAGCGGCAGGGCCAGGGCGCCCGCCGCGCCGGTGAGGAAATCGTTGCGGATGTCGATGGGACTCGAGCCATGCGTGGTGTGGAAATTGATTTCATAAATGGAAAGCTCCGGACGCTGCACATAGCCGCGGCTTTCGCGCATTGCGCCACCGCTTGCCTGATAAAAAGGCGAGGCCAGCAGCGGTCGGAAGATCTCGCTTTCGTTGGACCAGGTGTCCAGCACGCCGAAGTACGGCGCCAGCGCCACCGCATCGTGCGCGCTGCCATGCTGCTCGATTTCGCGTTGGCGGCCGGCGTAACCCGCCTGGCCACCAATGACGAGCATCATGCGCGATGCATCGAAGCCCGCAGCCGCGCGCATGATGGAAAAGCGATCATGCGCAATGGACGCGAGGCGTTCGCCACCATTGACCGACGAACCCATGAAGGGATCGTCGCCCGCTCCGGAGCCCCACATCTCGTTGCCGTATTCCAGATGCATGCGTCCGAATGCCTCCGTCCACGGCCGCTCCCTCCCGAGATCCGCGCGCCTCATCGCCCAGGGATGCGCGGGTATGGCGGGAGCGGCAAGGTATTCCACCAGTCCGCGAAGTTCCTCCGGCGAAAACGTTGGCGGAATCACATACCAGGGATCGGCGCCCACCTCTTCGCAGAGCAGGAGAAATTCATGCAGCGAATAGCAAAACTCGCCCGGGCGTCGGTCGCGGGGCGCATAGCCGTTCGTGCCGCGTTCGAATGGCGCTGCGAGCTGCGTGGCGAGGCCTGCGCCGAGCTGGCCACCCCAGTAGCGCAACACACCGGGGCGCAGTTCGCGCAGACGGTCGATGTAATTGTTGGTGAAGCCCGAGGGATGTTCGTTTTCCACAGCACGCAATTCGATATCGTCCACCAGCACCTCGCCGCCCGGCGTTTCCACATCCATGGCGAAGGCCAGAATGGGATGGTACTCCTGTTCGCTGTATTCGCGCTGAGGATCGGCACCGGGAGGCACTTCAAAGCGACGCTCGACGAGCTGCCAGTTTTCTCCCGCGGCTATCGCCTCGTTGAAAAACTGTCCCTCGCCTTCACGGAAAAAGCGCACACGCAGCACATCGCCCGCGCGCCGCGCTTTCACCCACAAGCGCAGCAGATATTCGCCACGAATGATGAGCAACTTGCCGGCGGAGCGGTCGCCATCGCGCCAGAGACTGTCCATGTAGAAGCGATAGGAAGCTCCATCGTAGGTCAGGCGCAGTGATTGCTTGCCCGGACTCCCCGGACGCACCGCCGTGGCATCCACGATGGCGGCGTTGCCCTGCAGTCCCGCAACCGTGCGATGCAGGCGCAGCACACTCAGGCGTTCGGGCACGGCGCCATCATCGTCCATGTCGAACACGTTGCGCCCACCTTCATGACGGAAGGTCCGCACCGTGCCGCTGCGACCGCGCGCATTGCCCCACAGGAATTCGTAGCGCGCGCCATTCCAGAAATCCACCGGCCAACCGATGCCATACTGTTCGTTGTTCCATGCCGGATCCCAGAAGGCCATGGGCACGCTACGTCCACTTGCGCCCTGATCCACCAGCACCAGCGAAGCGAATTCGCCCGCCTCGAAGCCGGGATTGTCGATGAGATTCGAGCGGAACTGATCGGCGCCCCACCACGAGCGCGACCCCACATTGATGCCGAAGCGCTGCGTGTGTTCGAGCAGTACGCTATCGGTAACGGTAACGACAACCGGCTGCGCCAATGCGGTAATGGACTGCAGTAGCATCGAGAACAAGGCGACGGAAAAACGGCGCATGAAGAACCTGCACGGTGGTTGAATATGCCAATGTAGCGATTCGCGCCGATTTCGCGAACAACTTCTTCGATGCGCGCGCGGTGCGACGTGTTCTCCGCCGCCCCGCTCACCGGGCCAATTCGGCAATTTCCCGCGCTTGTGCAAGTATTGGCGATTATCGCTACATTGTGCCTGCACATCCATTCAAGGAAAGGACGCCCCGATGGATGACCAGGACATCTCGACACCCTCACACTATCTCGAGCGCGATCACCGCCGACTGGAACACGTGTTCTCCTACGCCTGCGACATAGGCGCGGGTGTGGTGGATATGGATTTGTACAATGAATTCCGCAGCGGATTGCTGCGCCACGTGGGTATCGAGGAAAAGATCGTGCTTCCGCTGCTGCGCAAGCATTTGCCGGGGGGATTTCCCATGGAGGCGCAATTGCGCCTCGACCACGGCGCACTCGCCGCACTTCTTGTGCCACCACCCGAGCATGAAGTGGTTACCGTCATTCGCAACCTCCTCACCCGCCACAACGCGTTGGAGGAAGCCCATGGCACGCTGTACGATTTGCTCGACAGTTGTGCGGAGTTGGATGAAGGAAACATTTTCGAGCAAATCAAACGCTATCCCGCCGTGCCGCTCTCGAGGTACATCAACAACCCCGGCGCCATCGAACCCGCACGCCGCGCCGTGGCGCGCGCCGGTTACGCATGGGAGGATTTGCTCCGCTCCACATAAAGCACTCCGCTGGAGATGGCCGCAGCAGTATGCGCAAGTACCGGTACCGTGCTGCCACATTTTCATCCTTCGCTCTTCCTGCCTAGATTGAAAACGCTATGAGGCACTTCTATTTTATCGGCATCGGCGGAACGGCAATGGCATCGGTTGCCGCCGCGCTTCACGCTCAGGGACATCGGGTGCAGGGCAGCGATCTTCCGCTGTATCCTCCCATGAGTACATTTCTTGACGAACGCGGCATCGAGCGCCACGAGGGCTACGACGGCGCGCGCATCGGCACGCTGCCACCGGACAGCGTCATTGTGGTGGGCAACGCCATCAGCCGCGGAAACAGCGAACTCGAAGCGGTACTGCGTGAACACCGGCGCTACACCTCGCTCGCGGCGCTGCTGGGCGAGGAGTTGATCACGGGTTCGCGAAGTATCGTGATCAGCGGAACGCACGGCAAGAGCACCACCACCTCGCTCACCGCGTGGTTGCTCGAGAGCGCCGGCTTGCAGCCGGGCTTTCTGGTGGGCGGTATTCCCGAAAACTTCGGGCAGGGCTGCCGCATGAGCCCGGCGGGTGGCGTGTTCGTGAGCGAGGGCGACGAGTACGATACAGCGTTTTTCGACAAGCGCTCGAAGTTTGTGCATTACCGTCCGGACATTGCGGTGGTGCACAACGTGGAATTCGACCATGCGGATATTTTCGACAACATCGAGCAAATCAAACGCTCGTTCAGGCATTTCCTGCAACTGGTGCCCGACAACGGCGTCATAGCGGTGAATGCCGACGATCACCATGCGATGGACGTGGCGGCGAATGCACACGCGCCAGTGGTGACCTACGGCTTCGGCTACAGCAGCGATGTGCGCGCACGCGACATACGGTATTTCGACGGCAAGAGCCACTTCACCGTGCGCGATCGCCGCGATGGTCATGAATACCGTTTCGCGTTGCCAATGGCCGGAGAATTCAACATCATGAATGCGCTCGCCGCCATCGTGGCGGTGCGGGCGCTCGGGGTGTCGGACGAAGCGATTCAACAGGGCTTCGACAGTTTCCGTGGCTTGAAGCGACGGATGGAGGTACTGGCTGAAATTGCCGGTATCACAGTGATCGACGATTTCGCCCATCATCCCACGGCATTGCGCCTCACTTTGACTGCTTTGCGTGAAAAATACCCTGGCCGCCGTCTGGTGGCCTGCTTCGAGCCACGCTCCAACACCACCACAAGGAACATCTACCAGCAGGAAATAGCCGAAGCGCTGGCCGTGGCCGATGTGGCGGTGATCGGCGCCATCGATCGTCCGCAGCGCTACAGCGAAGAGCAGCGCCTCTCTCCCGAGCGAGTTGCCGACAGTTTGCGCGCGCAGGGACGTCTCGCCCGCGCAATTCCAGATGCGGGGGAAATGGTGCGTTGGCTGGGCGAAGTGGTACGCGAGGGCGATGTGATCGCCTTGTGCAGCAACGGCAAATTCGGCAATGCACGGCAGCTCGTGCAGGACATGCTGAACGAGCGCTGTTCGGCCTGACATTTTCTTCTTCTCAAGGGAAGCGGCATCATTCGCATGTGATGGGGGAACATTTTTACCCTGCCGGGCGTAGTATATGTTTTCGCCCGATTTTCACCATAGCATATCGAGGGTGTCATGCAGCAATACAATGCTTCAAATGGAATCGCCTCCCCGCTCCGTATCCTGCTTCCGGGGATGCTTATCGCCATGTTCCTTCTGTCCAGCAGCGTCTTCGCGCAGGGACCAAAGGGCAAGTCCTTCGGCATCGGCTTCAGTGTGGGCGAGCCCACCGCGCTGTCACTTCGTTTCTGGACCAGCCGCGAGAATTCCTGGGACGTCGCCGTTGGCAGCAGTTATATCGGCAATCCCCACATTCACGCCGACTATCTCTGGCATTTCAACGATGCGTTCAACTCGCGCATTGTCACGCTGTACGCCGGCGTCGGCGCGGCTATTGGTTTGGGCGACAAGGATGGCTGGGTGCTGGTGAAGTACAAAAAGGGCAAGATCGAAAACCGCTGGTACTACGATCGCGATCACGAGACGGTCATCGCGGCCAAGGGCACGTTCGGTTTGAACATCATTCCGCGCAACACTCCGTTGGATATTTTCCTCGAAATCAATCCCATCATCGGGCTCAGTCCCGGTTTCGGTTTCGATATCATGCCGGCGCTGGGGATTCGTTTCTATCCGTGATCGGGTGGAGGGATTGGCTGAGCGCGGAATACATTTGAAGAGATGAAAGAGAGCGGAGAGAGCGGAGAGGAAGTGTTGAGGGCGCTTCCCGCTCGATCCGTGCGCCCCGCCGCATTCGAGCCAACGCAAGGGCGCAGAGACGCAAAGCCGCGAACCCTCCGAGCCCTCTGTGTTCGCGAAGCGCTCTGTGTACTCTGCGTTCCCGCGAAGCGCTCCGGGTTCTCCGTGACAGCGAAGCGACCTGTGTTCGCGAAGCGCTCTGTGTACTCTGCGTTCCCGCGAAGCGCTCCGGGTTCTCTGGGCTAGCGAAGCACCTCCTTACTCTCACCTCCTCATTACCCTCATTCTTCAATGGCTTACGTTACCGCCCCCAATTCCTTGCGAAGATAGTGGCCGGTGTGGCTGCTGGCGACGGTGACGAGTTGTTCGGGGGGGCCTTCGGCAACGATGTAGCCGCCGAGTTCGCCGCCCTCGGGTCCGAGATCGATGAGCCAGTCGGCCGCCTTGATCACATCCAGATTGTGCTCGATCACCACCACGGTGTTGCCCTTGTCCACCAACTGACCGAGCACGGCGAGCAGCATGCGCACGTCCTCGAAATGCAGGCCGGTGGTGGGCTCGTCCAGTATGTACATGGTGTTGCCCGTACCGATTTTGGACAGCTCGGTGGAGAGCTTCACCCGCTGCGCCTCACCGCCGGAAAGGGTGGTGGCCTGCTGTCCGAGGCGGATGTAGCCAAGTCCCACATCGTACAACGTCCGCAATTTGCGATGGACGCGGGGAATGTCGACGAAAAAGTCCAGCGCCTCGGCCACGGACATTTGCAGCACGTCGGCGATGGATTTGCCATGAAAACGCACTTCCAACGTCTCGCGATTGTAGCGCTTGCCTTTGCATACCTCGCATTCCACATACACGTCGGGCATGAAATTCATCTCGATCTTGCGCACGCCATCGCCCGAACAGGCATCGCAGCGCCCGCCCTCCACATTGAAGCTGAAACGCCCCGCCTGATAACCGCGAATTTTCGCCTCGGGCAAGCTGGTGAACAGATCGCGGATAAAGGTGAACAAGCCCGTGTAGGTGGCGGGATTGGAGCGCGGCGTACGGCCGATGGGCGTTTGATCGATATCGATCACTTTGTCGATATGCTCGAGTCCCTCGATGCGCTCGAACGGAAGGGTGGCGACATTGGATTTGTAGAAATGCCGCGCAAGCACGGGATACAGGGTTTCGTTCACCAAACTGGATTTGCCCGATCCACTCACACCGGTGACGCAGATGAAACTGCCGAGCGGCAGACGTAAATCCACATTCTTGAGATTGTGTCCCCGCGCGCCGTGCAGACTCAGCCATTGGCCATTGCCCTCGCGCCGCCGCTCCGGCACAGCAATGCTCTGCGCTCCGCGCAAATACGCCGACGTCAGCGATCCCTTGCCGGAGAGATGCTTCAGCATTTCATTTTCCGTGGCGGAATTGCCCTTGCGCACGCCGTTTGCCTTGCCGTTGCTCTTGCCCTTGCCATTGACACGCAGCAACTCTGCCACGGTACCTTGCGCCACCACCTCGCCGCCGAATTCCCCCGCAGCGGGTCCGAGATCGATCACATGGTCCGCGCTCTCGATCATTTCGCGGTCGTGTTCTACCACGATCACCGAATTGCCCAGATCGCGCAATTGCTTGAGCGATTCGATGAGTCGGGTGTTGTCGCGTTGATGCAAGCCGATCGAGGGTTCGTCGAGAATATAGAGCACGCCCACGAGCTGTGTGCCGATTTGCGTGGCCAGGCGGATGCGCTGCGCCTCGCCACCGGAAAGCGAGCGCGCGTTGCGCGACAGCGTGAGATAGTCCAGACCCACGTTCACCAGGAATTCGAGTCGTGACGAGATTTCCTTGATGATTTGCGCGCCGATCTCGCGCTGCCTGGGCGTCAGGCGCAAGGCGCCAAGCGTGCGCAGCGCCTGCTGTATGGACATGGCGCTGAGGTGATGGATGGAATGGCCGTCGATGAGCACGGCCAGACTTTCCTTGCGCAAGCGGCCGCCGCCACAATCGGGGCATTCGCGCGAGGACATGAAGGACTCGGCCCATTCGCGTATGCCGTTGGAGGTGGTGTTCTGATAATGCTGCTTCAGACTGGCCAGCACTCCGGCGATGCTGTGATTGTACGTGCTGCTGCGACCGTCGGGATGCGTGTAGTTGATGCGGTACTTCTCCTTGCCGCTGCCGTGCAGCAAGGTGTGCATGGCTTCTTCGGATATATCGGACAAGGGAGTATCGAAATCGAAACCATAGCGATCGGCCACCGCATGAATTTGCGCCCACCACCAGGTGTTGCGCGGTTTGCCGAGCGGGACCAGCCCTTCCTGATTCAGTGATTTCACGGGATCGGGGATGATGAGGTCCAGATCGAAGCTGCGATGCTCGCCCAATCCGTCGCAGGTGGAACAGGCGCCATAGGGCGAATTGAAGGAAAAGGAATTGGGCGCGGGCTCTTCGTAACTGCTGCCGCAAAGGGGACAGGAGTTTTTCTGACTCATCAGCACGTCGCTGCCGTTCACGTCCACGATCACCACGCCGTCGCCAAAGCGCAGGGCGATTTCCAGAGAATCGGCGATGCGCGTTCGAGCATCGGGATTGACCACCAGGCGATCCACGACGATTTCGATGTCGTGAATCTTGTAGCGGTCCACTTTCATATTCTCCTCGATCTCGCGCAGCTCGCCATCGATGCGCACACGCGTAAAGCCGTCGCGCGCGATCTGCTCGAAGAGTTCGCGGTAATGTCCTTTGCGTCCCCGCACCACCGGTGCGAGAATGATGAGCCGCATTCCTTTGTCGTATTCCAGCAGTCGATCCACCATTTGATCCAGACTTTGCCGCTGCACGGGCGAGCCGTCCTTGTGGCAATGCTGTATGCCCGCGCGCGCAAAGAGCAGGCGCAGGTAGTCGTGGATTTCCGTGACCGTTCCCACGGTGGAGCGGGGATTGCGGCTGACGGTTTTTTGCTCGATGGAAATGGCCGGTGACAGTCCGTCGATGTGGTCCACGTCCGGCCGCTCCATGCCGCCGAGAAACTGCCGCGCGTATGCGGACAGGCATTCCACATAGCGACGCTGTCCTTCGGCGTACAGTGTATCGAAGGCGAGACTGGATTTGCCCGAACCCGAGAGTCCGGTGATAACGACCAGGCGGTTGCGCGGAATGTCGAGGTCGATGTTTTTCAGATTGTGTTCGCGCGCGCCGCGGACGATGATGTATTCCTGCTTCATGAATTCCGTCCGATGAACTCCAAACTTCTAAAATCGTCAATACTCGCGATGATGCACAAGGGAAAAGCGCGGCATTGCGCGAACGCCGCAGGGATTGAGGAATTATTGCCCAACTCGTGTGTCAAACGCGCGACCGGACGGATGCACCGGAGCTGCGACACGCTCCGGATTTATCCACATCTCCCAGGAGGACTATCCATGAAGCACGGCACGATCCTGCTCGCATTGCTCCTGCTGCCATCGTTGCTGTACGCGCAGTTCAGTGATGAATTCGATTCCACCACGTTGAAAGCGGGGTGGACGATTCAGCGCGAGGATACGAACGCATGGCACTTCGGCAACGGCAATTTCACCATACGCACCCAGCCCGGGGCGCTCAACGGCATCGCGTTCAACAATGTGCGCAACATGCTGCTTCAACCTGTGACCAGCGACGACGCTGTCATCTACGAAGCCTCGCTTACCTTTTATCCATGGTACACGCTGCGCAACGCGGGCATACTGTACCGCTACGACGACGACAACTACATCCGCGTTTCGCGCGGCATCAACGAGGGACATGATGATGTGTGGATGGAGTGGGAGCTGAACGGTCAGACAAATTTCGTGTACGCGAATGCACCGGTGTTGGCGGAGGGTTTGCCGTATTACCTTCGTCTCGAAGTGCCTGGCGGTAATCGTTATCGGGCGTACTGGAGCATCGACGGAACGAATTGGACACTCATTTCCGATGAGAGTATCGCTTTTCCGACGAGTGCGCATACGGTTGGGATACAGGCGGCGAATGGTGACGGCTTACTCGCCACGCGTTACCCGGCATCGGCGGAGTTTCATTATTTCCGCGTGCTGGATCCGACACCTGTTGTTGCGACGCGATCCGTGCCGCGTGAGCTTCGCGTGGGCGAGCCCTGGCCATCGCCGATGGCGCGCGGGGGAACGGTACACGTGACGGTGGAAAGTACAGGCGCAGACAACATTCGCACGTGGATTACCGATCTCCTCGGCAATCGTCGCGGTGTCGAGCGCGTTCATGGCGTCGCCCCTGCGGGATTGCGCACAGTATCGCATTCCGTGGGGATGCTGCCGCGTGGCGTGTATTTCCTGCATGTGGAGAGTGGCGCCACGCGCATTGTGCGGCGCATTGTTGTGCATCATTGACGCGGTGAGGGGGAATCAGCGCAGGGAATCGCGAGGCGCTTCCTTGCGCTGTTCTTTCATGCGGCGCAGTTCCTCTTCCAGTGCACGCTGCTCTTCCTCGAGCATGCGGCGTGCGCGACGCAATTCCTCGGCTTCCTGGCGCAGGGCCTCTTCGGATTTCGTCGCGTCATAGTCCTCGGCGTCCCTGCGGACGCGAAATTCCACCGGAATACTCACGCGCGAAGCGACGGTTTTACCAGCGCGTCGTGCGGGTTTGAAATCACCTTGCAGCACCGCGTTCAAGGCCGCACTGTCCAGCGAGGCATGGCCCGCGCTGGACGTCACTCGCGCGTAGGTGACGTAGCCCTTGTCGTCCACCCATGCCGCGATGATGCACACGCCCTGGCGTCCCGCCTTGAAGTCGGCTTCGGGGTAGCGCACGTCGAGCGCTTGCAACAACGCCGCGGCCACTTCGGTGGGTTGCTGCGTACCATCGAAGCCCGCAGGTTTGTTGCCATGCTCGAGCGCGGTCTGCGCTTGCGCGCTGGCAAGGGAAAGAAGAAACAGCAAAGAAAGGCGCGCGGCGAAGCGTGACATGGCGGTGGTTCAATCAACTGTGACGGAAGCTGTAGCGAAAAATGGAGGCGCCGCGGCGCAGGTGTGCATGCCGCGGCGCGCATTCTTCGGGATTGCCGGCGAGAGCGTCAGAAGGACGGCGCGTTGCGGGCGAGTTCCACCGATTGAATTTCCGGGAAGCGGCGTTTGAGAATGGCTTCCACACCGCCTTTGAGTGTCATCTGCGCCGAGGGGCAGGTACCGCAGGCGCCGGCAAGCTCCACGAACACGACATTGTCGCGCATCTCGACGAAGGTGATGCGGCCGCCGTCGGCTTCGATGTACGGGCGGATATGTTGGTTGATGACTTCTTCGATTTGCGTTTCCAGTGTTGCTTGCTCGGACATTGAGTTCTCCTTGAGTGGCCATTGGGCGTGTCGCGGGTAAATTACGGAAAAGCGCACGTCGGGACAATGCGTGAGCCGTATTCCAAGGACATCGACAGGGGTCGAGTTTTTCCTTTTCCGCGTTGGTGTGAAGAGAAAAGAGTAAAGCGGGGACGAGGGACGAGGGCTCTGGCTCATATCGCGGTCCGGGTGCTGTTGGACACTTGCAGCAACGAGGCTGGAAATTGCGCTGAGCTCGCTTTACTCTTTACTCTTCACACTTTGCTCGTCGTGACGCTGCCTCCCCGCGCGACGCATTGATTTTCCCCGCGATCCTTGGTACATTGAAATACTTGGGCCCTTAGCTCAGTTGGTTAGAGCGGTGGACTCATAATCCATTGGTCGCTGGTTCAAGTCCGGCAGGGCCCACTCCCTGCACCCAAGGCTCTTGGATGCAGTGAATGCACAGAAGAGCGGAATTTAAACGGTTCCGCTCTTCTTTTTTCAGCGCAGGGAGTCCACCACCAGCATTTTCCTTGTCTCTACCGCCGAACTCGTCCTGAGCACGGAGAAGTAGATCCCGGCCCGGAGTCTGGTTGCATCGAAAGAGACCGACTGTTCACCAGACATTCGAGTTCCATCCACCAGTACAGCAACCTCGCGTCCCAGCACGTCACAGATACTCAGACGCACGTCTTCAGTCTTCGATAGAGTGAAGGGAATGGTCGTACTCACAGACACTGGGTTGGGATAGTTCTGGGCGAGGTGAAAGACGGCGGGGCCGGACTTCACCTCTTCGATCCATGTCACGCCTCCGGTGGTGGTGCGGAGAATGCTGCCGTGGTCACCAATTATCGTTCCATTGCTTGCATCCGTGAATGAGACACCGTAGAGGAAGTTGGAAGTGCGTCCAGCTTGAGGAGCCCAGTGCTGTCCACCATCCGTTGTCCGTAGAATAATCGCTTCATTACCACCGACAACACAACCCGTGTTCTCATCGACAAAAGAGATGCCATGCAGGAATGACGTGGTATTGCTCTCTTGTGATTCCCACCGAATTCCCCCATCGGTGGTGCGAAGAATTATTCCATCCTGACCAACCGCTATAGCTGTGGTTGCATCCAGAATGGAGACTTCAAGAAGCGATCCCGTACTTCCACTTTCACGGACCGACCAAGTGCTTCCACCGTCGGAGGATGTTATGATGGTACCATTGTTCCCAACGGCAATTCCGTGCGAATCGTCAAAAAAATCAATCCCGTAGAGTGGATTTCCCGTCCCGCTTGATAGGATTGACCACCCGGCGCCTCCATCGCTTGTAGAAAGTACTATCCCGTCCTGTCCTACTGCCGTTCCGTGATTCGAGTCCGTGAATTTAACAGAAAAGAGTGTATTGTTGCTGCCATTCCCGCGTTTTATCCAGTTCCTACCCCCATTCGAGGTCGACAGGATGGTGCCATCCGTGCCAACCACATGTCCGATCCTATCGTCGACGAAGGATACACCGTAAAGATCCGACGTGCTTCCACTGACTTGGGACTGCCAGGATATTCCTCCGTCTTCCGTGTGAAAGATCGATCCACCATTTCCGACGATGGTTCCTCTCCTCGCGTCAATGAATCGCACAGCATTCAGCTTTTTTCGTGGCTGATTATCAGATGCTTCCCAACTCATCCCGCCATTCATTGTTGAGATGATTTCAGCACCGACTCCTACTGCAATTGCGTTTCCCGGCTTCTGGAGAAAGAGTCCGTAGAGTGACATCTCTGTGCTGCGTGGAGCTGTATTCCAAAGCAATCCGCCGTCGGTCGTATAAATAATCGTACCGTTTCCGCCTACAGCAATACCATTACTGTGGTCACTGAATGCGACTGCGTAGAGATTATCCCGGACGTAGCTCATTTGCTCTTCCCAGGAATTACCGGCATTGATCGTCCGGAAAACCCTTCCGGCATTCCCAACGATGAATCCGATGTTGTCATCGACGAAAAACACATCGTTTGGATGCCCAATCATATACTTCTCAGTCTGTCTGATCCAATCGATTCCTCCATTCGAAGTACGGAGAACAATTCCGTTCATCGCTACGATTGTTCCTGTAACATCATCACCGAAGAAGAGTGTGTTGAGATCACTGTCCGTTCCTGTCTGAAGCTGAGACCACGTCGTTCCTCCATCACTCGTTTTGAGAGCAATTCCTCCCGATCCGACGACGAAACCAACCTGATCACTGATAACACAGACATCCAACAGGCAGTTTGTAGTGCCGCTGTGTTGTCTCGTCCAATGCTGTCCTCTGTCCGTTGTTTTCAGAATCGTCCCCTCCTTGCCAACAGCGAGGCCAACCTCTGTACCGAAAAAGGAAACAGCACGGAGGTCCACATTGCTATTACTCACCATCACCGACCATATTGTTCCACCATCGCTCGTCTGTAGGATTGTGCCATGGTCTCCAACCGCGATCCCGTCCGTCGTACTCGTGAATACCACGTCATAAAGACTGTTTCCCTGTGGTGCTGGATGTTGCCAGATCCACCCGGACTGAGCGCGACTTTGCGCGTTCATCACGAGAAGAAGTAAACAAGACAAACAACTGACCGCACTCATTCTCATAATCCCTCCACGTAAATCCGTCGTGAGCGAGTTAGATTCGGTAACTCCGATGAGCTTTAGCCAGTAGACACCAAACTCTTTTTCTGGTTACAGCAACGGGGTTCCAGGCCGGAATTCCGTAGCGACGTATACAATCCACCGTGAATGCACACGGGTCGACGCTTCAGGGCGTCGACCCGCGTTTTTTAGGGAAAGATGTTGTGCTGCCAGAAGGGCGCTGGCGATGTTCAGGCTTGCGGAGGAACGTAATCCACTTTCGCCACGTCGCCGTTATCGTCGATGCCGAAAAAGGCGAGTACCTGCTTGTTGAGAAAGTCGTCGGTGGAAGGATCCATGAGATTCAGGCGGTATTCGTTCACCAGCATGATCTGCATTTTCATCCACTCGCCCCAGCAATCCTGACAGGCATGCGCGAGTAGTTTCTCCCGCACCTCGCCCCGATAGAAGGCGGTTTTCGTGACGGCTTCCTTCTCACCGCCACAACGCGAACATGTTATCACTGACATGGGATGCTCCTTGTTCATGATGCCATTCCAATATAACGCGCCGCACCGCGCAAACACTCCCGGGAGCGGCACCGTGGTTGCCATGATGTAACCAATGTGGTAATTTTCTCACGGACGCAAAAAGTGAAGAAACGAACGGCGAGGACCTTTCGTGACGCCGTTCCCGGCGACAAAGCGACGGACGTCGCACACGGGACCGCGACACGTGAGCGCCGATTATGGACCACCATCCCACCGGAGGCTTCACCATGCAACGAATCGTACCTCTCGCTCTCGTTTCCATACTCGTTTTGCTCATTCTTCCCCCCACTTCACACGCCCAGGTGTATAAGCTCCGATCGAAATCGCTGGCAATCCGGTCCTTCGAGAACGAAACGTGGTCCGATTGGAGTGATTGGGAGGATACCAATGTACTCATGACCATCGACCTCGATGAGGATCGCATCACGATCTACTCCAAAGTCACGCAGGTGTACGACGTCGCGGAGTATGAGGGCAAAGTCACGGATCAAGATGGCGATGATGTCATGTCGTTCTTCTGCGTGGATAAGGATGGCACGACTTGTCGCATTCGATTCATTGTCAATCACGAAGACGAGCGCTACCAACTCTACGTGGACTACAAGGATTTCGCATTCGTCTACAACGTGTATTTCCTCGATTGAGGTCAGCGGGTTCATCCCATTTCCCAGGCGCAGTGCAGTCGCGCCGCTTTGCCCATTCGGTTCGGAAGGTGCTGGCCTGTTCGTGCAGGAGCGGCAGCATCACCAGCGGAACACAACTCCGCGCGTGAGTCAATCATGGATGCACTGTGCACGTGTGTCTACGGTGTGCCCGATCTCGACGGCGCGGTAGCGCTTCTCGAGCAGAAGCTGCTCGTATTGGGGAACGGATCAATGATCTGAGCCACACCGTGTGTACTCGAAGGTCGGGGTATTTTCGCCAATACAACCGCACGTGCGGGCGATCTTGAAAGAATAGCGCTGCTCCATTTGTTCGAAGAGGTGCTGACGTAATGTCGAACGCCACGCGGGTCCGTGTGATCATGTGTGGAGCGAGGTCTTCGGGCGAGATCCTTTCAACCCGAATACACTGCCCCAGTATGGGGAAGCGATGAACAGCAGCTACTATCCCGACGGCCATTCATCGCTCCGTGGTACGGAAAGATCAGGTCCAGTCGGGGAAGGTGATATCCGCTGGATCGTCGGTGATGGTGAGGATGAAGCTTCGCAAGGGAATGGGAACGAAAATATCGAAGGTTTGCTCCATATCCACGCCTTCGCCCACGCCGTAGCCCGAGGGAAAATCTTTCGGCCAGTCGGTGGATGATGACGTGTCGTTGTATTTCGCCGGATCGCCGCCGATATAGATGATGCCGATGTTGCTCACCGCGCCGTAGAAGTGCTGTCCTTCGTCATCCGTCATTTTATGCGGATTGGCCGAGGCGAAATCCCCCAACACAATCGCTCCCACACCGAGCGGCGGCAAATCACGCGAGGGTGCGTAGCTGTTCAATGCCTCCGTCGGCGGGGGATTGTCGAAGGTGATGCTGAACGTCCCCGCCCCGAAATTGACCGTACCGCGACCGAACATGTACGCGTAGTCCGGCGATCCGCTGGATACCACCCACACGCCGGAGAGGATTGCGGACGATGGGACGCTGATGTTTTTCTTGAACTGCACGGTGCCCGTGATGGTCAACGAGCCAGTGGGCGACGGATTGACGGGAGTGTCCTCGTCCTTGTCGCAGGCCACAAACACGCACAACAGGCAAACCGCCAGTAATGTGCGTCCGATGATTTCACGCATGTCTTCTCCATTGTCGTGGATATTCCATACAATGGTACCCGTAATATTTTAAACAAGCAACCTCTCGCGTCGCGGAGGTGTAACTTTGACCCATCGCGCGTGTCATTCTTGTTGGTCCGGACGTTTACCTCTTTTTGCTCCTTGTTCCCCACGCGGAAAAGCCGTAACGTCGCGGATACCCGAGCCCTTCTCCATACCGCATCAAACGGACGGAATCATGAGCAGAGCGCTCCTACTTCTGCTGCTCGTCAGCGCCATCAGCTTGCCACTCGCAGCGCAACCCGCGCTGGAAATTGCGGAGTTGGAGGTCAACTATCCGCGCATACGCGTGTATTTCAAGGCCTACTGCAACGGCGTTGTGAACAATCAGTTCCAGTCGCAGGATTTCGAACTCTACGAAAACGGGAAGCTGATGAAATCCGCGCGACTGCATTGCTTCGACGAGCCCACCTGCTGCGTGTCGGCAGTGCTGGTGATGGATCGCTCGGGAAGCATGATGGGCGACAGACTCGAAAACATGAAAATCGGCGCGCGCTCCTTCGTCAACGAGATGAGTCCCAAAGGCGATAATTGCGATGAAGCCGCGATCGTGAGTTTCAGCACGGATGTGCGCCTGGACGTGCCGATGACCTCTTCGAAGCCGCAACTGCTTGCGGGAATCAACAGCATCACCGTACAAGGCGGCACGGCGCTGTGGGACGGCGTGGCCTCGGGGATATACGAATTGCTGCGGTCGGCGAAGAACACCTGCAAAGCGGTGATCGTGTTGTCGGATGGCGGTGACAACGGCAGCAAGCAGCACACCTTGAACTCGGTGGTAGCCTATGCGAACGCGAACGGTATACGGGTGTTCACCATCGGTCTCGGTTCCGGCTCGGACAGGAATCTCCCGGCGCTGGCGCAGCGCACCAACGGCCGGCATTATCAAAGTGCGACCGGCAGCGATCTCGCGGCCATTTACTCGGCTATTCGCACCGGCATCATCGGCTGGAGCTTTCCGTACTGCTATCTCGAATACGAAACCGGTTGTCCCGATGGCACCGAGCGCACGGTGGAGCTGGTGCTGAAGAATTTCTGCGGCGGCACGGTGCGCCAAACCGTGCGCTACACCGCGCCGTATCTTCCCCATCTTTTCCAGAAAGTGCGTTTGCGCATCGGCGAAGCCGAAGCCGCGGCGAACAGCAACGTCACCTTGCCGCTGATATTGGAGACGCCCGTCAACGGTGTATTCAGCAAGTCAACCTTCTCGGTGAGTTTCGACGAGAGTGTACTCGAATTCCTTGGAGTGAGCGCCGCCCCGCTCATGGCGGGGAAAAAATTCTCCTTCCAACGCAACGCGGGACTGATCACCATTCGTCTCGAAGAGGACGTGGAGCTGAGCAATGTGGGCGGCGAGTTGTTCCTGCTGCATTTTCGCACGAAGGATCCCGAGCACACGGTACGCACACCGGTGCGCCTCGAGCAGTGGATGTTCGACGCCTGGTGCCTCGTGCCAGAATTGCTGCACGGCTCCGTGCTGATTCGCGCACGCGAGGTGCGCTTGAGTTGCGCCACCAGCGGGGATGTGCAGGTGCGGTGGAGCGAGGCGCTCAATGGCTACGATCCCACACGTTTTGATGTGATGGTGACGCTGACGAATTCCGGCAATCGCGAAATCTCCGATGTGATGGCCACGTTGCTGGCGGACGCCAACCTTGTGAAGGCGGTACAGCCCACGGAATACACGCAGTTGGTCTCTCCTTCCACCATGCTGCCCGGCGGTACGGCCTCCGCCACCTGGCGTGTGGAAATCGTGAGTTACAAGGACTTGCGCTCCTTCCCGCTGCGCTTCCGCATAAGCGCGGGCGCGGTGATGTATGATGAGTGCGAGCTGTGGGTACGGGTGGATTCCGCACGCGGCCCACTGCTCTCATGCAGTCTGGACATGCCGGATGTTTTGCTCTGGAATCAAATCGAGCGTCGCTTCGAGGGCAATCCTTTCCCCATTACCGTCACGGCGCACAACGCTGGCAACATTGTTGCGCGCGGTTTGCATGCGATCATGGAAGTGGATGCGGCGGCGCTGCGGCTGCTTTCGCCCAAGCTGCCGGATCAGGACATGACACCACGCGATGTGGCGCCGGGCGCCGATGCGCTGGCGCAATGGAGCGTGGAAGCCTTGGCCAGAGAGTACAGCGAGAATGTACCAGTGCGCGTCACCGTAGTGTCGGACAACATGCCCACGGTGGTGTGCGAGCGCAGCCTGCGCATCGAGGCGGCGGTGCATCCGCTGTTGAGTTGCGAGGTGGCATTGCGGGATTCGGTGCATTGGAACGACCGCACGCGCAGCTATGAGCCCGCGCAATTTCCGCTCGCCGTTACCGTATCGAACGCCGGGCTCGCCGAGGCGCGCCATGTACGCGTGACATTGCTGACAAATACCGGCGTGATTCGTCCGATCAATCCCACGGACAGCTGGCAATACCTCACTCCGCGCAACCTGCCCGCCGAGGGCAGCGGTAGCGCGCTGTGGACGGTCGAGGCCGTGCAGCAACTCGAAGCCACCACGTTGCAGATAGAAGTGCTGATCGAAGCGGACAATCATGCCCCTCGTCGCTGCTTCGCGACGCTGGTCATTGATCCCGCGCGTTTCCCCGCACTGCAATGCGCGCTCGCCGCGCCGGACACGGTGTTTTTCCGCGAGCAGTATTACGATCCCGAGGAGTTCGACGTGCAGCTCGAGGTGCGCAATGTCGGTACGGCCGCCACGCGGGACGTACGCGCGCAGTTGCTGCAAGACACGCGCTTCACTATCACGTCGCAGGCACAGTTCACACTGGCCGACGACATGGCTGCGGGTGATGTGGCCGCTGCGGTGTTCCGCGTGCGCATGCATCCGCGCGACACCGACGGCTACGATACGCTGTGGGTGCATGTGCAGGGCGAGGATACCGATCCGCTCTGGTGTTACCATCCCGTGTGGGTGCAACGCGTGCGCATGCCGCGCTTCGATTTGCAATGCGCGCTGGAAAGTGCCGCCCCGGAGTACGACGAAACGACGCAGGATTATTCACCCAATCCGTTGCGTTTCCGCAGCACGGCGATCAATATCGGTGAAACCTGGGCCGAAGACTGTCAGGTGCTGCTCGAAGGCCAAACACTGCTCACGCCCATCGAGGGCATGCTGCGCGAGGTGGGCACCATGCAGGTGGGCGACGTACGGCAACTCGAGTGGCATGTGCGCGTGTTGCCTCGCACCGTGGCGGGCTGGGACACGTTGCGTTTCCAGGTGTTGGGACGCGGTGGACTGGGCCGACAGCTCGTGCTTGCGACTTGCGCGGTGCCGGTATTCGTGCCCGCCGCGCGCAAGGCCGGTGTCGCGCTGCACTGTGAGGCGCCGGATTCGGTGCTGTACCGGGACAAGCGCTACGATCCCGATCCCTTGCTGTTCACCGCGCGCATCAGGAATACGGGCAACAGTACGAGCAAGGCGTTGCGTGCCTTTGTGGAATTGCCTGCGGGTGTAGTGCCTGCGAACGGCGAGTCGCTGGAGCGCCTGATTCCGGCACTGGATGCCGGCGCCGTTGAGGATCTGAGCTGGCGACTGCATGCAACCTCGCGGCAGGAGAACGCGCTCGTCGACCTCTGTGTGCGCGTGCTGGACTCTGATGGAGGCATGGAGTATTGCTGCAGCGAGATGTTCATCGAACGCAGCAGCGACGCGGGTTTGCTGCCCACCTGTTCGAGCATCGACACACTGTATGTGGACACGCGCAACGGTGGATATCTCGACAATCCCTTCGACATTCACCTGCAGTTGTTCAATCCCGGCACTGCCGCCGCCGAGAACGTGACCGCCACGCTGTTACTGCCCGGTAATGCACTGGTCGCGCTGGATTCTATGACCTGGTCTGCCGGCACATTGGCGCCGGGCGCAACGGCCCGGTATAGCTGGCGCGTACGGGCATATGCGCAGGAAACCGCCACCGACGCCACGTACAGCATTCTCATCAATGCCGACGGCATGCCACTGCAAGAATGCCGTTCGTCCGTGCATTTGCAGGCCAATCCCCGCACCGCGCTCGACAGTTACTGCACGGTGTCGCCCACGGACAGCGTGCTTTTCGATCAGACGACAGGTCTGTTCGTGCCGCAGGATTTCTTCGTGACCATGCACATCATTAACCGTGGCGTTGCCACGGCGCATGCGGTACGCGCACGCATTCTCACCAGCCACTCGGTGGTGCTGGCCGATGGTGAACAGCCGATCAAGGAATTGCCCTCCATCGATTTGCCCGCCGGCGCCGAGGACAGTGTGCGTTGGCGCATCCGCCCCATACGCTCGGACGAGGACGGGGTACGCGACTTCCATTGCCTGGCAACCAGTGTCAACGGAGCGTCGGTGGAATGCGGCACGCGCGTTTTCGTGCAGGGCGCGCGTCGTGTGATCACCGTGTCGCTGCCCGAATACACCGTGCTTCGCTATCGCGAGAAACAGACCTTGCCCGTGTGGATCAGCCGCACTGTGGTGGCGCAGCCATCGGAATATCGACTGCGACTGCACTACGACACCACCATGCTTCGGATTCTGGCCGCCACGTCCACTGGTACGCTCACTGGCATGGGCTGGGCGGGCACAAGTTTCATGGAGGAATCGAAAGGCGTGGTGGATATCGCCTCCTACACCACGGCGAATCCGCTTTCCTCCGAAGCAGGTGTGCTGGTGAATTTGCTGGTCGAAGGCGCGTTGCAACGCATAGGTGGCGCCGGACGTTTCGCCCAATCACTGCTGCGCATCGACACAACGGTGAGCAGTTTCGATCGCGGTGCGGTATCGTACATAGCGAGGGATGGCTGGATCGTTTCCACCGACGATTGCCTCGAACCACTGATGGCGGAGCCGGGCTATGCCTTGCGACAGAACCGTCCCAATCCTTTCAATCCGAGCACGGTTATTGAATACAGCGTGCCCGAAGACAGCCACATCCGCCTGCGCGTGTTCGACACGCATGGTCGCGAGGTGGCCGTGCTGCATGAGGGACCGGTGACGGCGGGCGCACACAGCATTGTGTTCACCGCAAGCAATCTGCCGTCGGGTCTGTACTTCTATCGTCTCGAAAGCGGTTCGCGCGTATTGACGCGCAGCATGCTGCTGATGCGGTGATGCTGTGGTGCTCCGTATTTCCCCTCGGAGCACGAGAGCGTATTGCGCGTTTCACCACGCGCAACGCTTGATGTTCAATGGCCTTGTGTGCGAGACAAGCACTCTCGTATGTTGAAACATGGAACGTGGCATCATTAAAAAATAGCGCTTGCATGAACAACCCAAGCCCACACCCGTCCCCGGAACTCCCGAGGAACGCATGGACATGGTGTGGGAATTGACACGCGAACTCTGCTCTCTTTCCCCCACGCTCGATGCTGAACGCCCTTTGCAACGACATATAACGCGCCTCATCAAACGCTGAGTCCGGGCTTGAGCCACTGATTGCAGTCGCCCGATCCGGGTACAACGTGGTCTACATCAATGTCGACATCGATGGGAGTATCACCCCTTCAGTGAAGAGTTTGTCCGCCTACTGCAGCACGCTGTCTAACGCTCCCCTCTTTTTTCCTGCTGCAATTCCGGTCGGAATTCACGCGCGACCCAATTGCGCCAGCGCCGCATCGGCAATGGCGTGGGCGGATTTCACGCAATCGCCCACGGAAATTCCTCCCCGGTAATTTGCGCAGAAGAACAGCCCGGGGCGCGCGGCTTCGGCTTCGTCCACTGCGCGCATTGTGCCGAGATGACCGCGCACGTACTGCGGTATGGCGCGCTTCCAGCTGGTAACATGCGCGAACGCGGGCTGTGAGGGCGTGCCGAGCAGCGCCTGTTGCTCCGCGAGTGCCGTGGCAAGAATGTCGTCGTGGGATTTCAGCGCCTCGTCGGGTTGGCGCATGCCACCCACGAAGGTCGTCAGCAGGGCGTGACCGTCGGGAGCGCGGTCGGAGAAAATACTGCTGGAAAAAATGGTGCCGAGTATGCGTCGGCGTTCGACGCGCGGGATCAGAAAACCGAAGCCGTCCAGCGCATGCATGCCCGGAGCGGGCGCGAAGCCCGTGAGCACTTCGGCCACAGGCGGATAGGGAATGGCTTCGAGCAGCGGCGATAAGGCGGGCAGCAACGGGGATGACAGCCGTGCGGCCGCATCGGCGGGAACCGCGAGTACGAGCACATCGGCCGTGCCGCATCCAGATGCTCCATCGATCGTGTAGTGCAGCACATACGGCGCGGCACCCGAGGCAGCGTCCGCTTCGAGGCGGTCGATGTGCACACCTGTGCGTACATGCGCGAGACCTGCGGCAATGGCGTCGGTAAGGGTTTGCATGCCGTCGCGGAACGAGAACATGCGCGCGCTTTGCTTGCTCTCCTCGCCACGCCGCTTGCGCTCGCGCGCGCCACGAATCGTGCCCTTGATCAAACTGCCGTACGTTTGCTCGAGCGCATGCAGTTTGGGAAACGCGGCGCGCACATCGAGTTGCTCGGGGTCGCCCGCGTACACGCCGGCCACAAAGGGATTGATGGCATAGTCGAGAAACTCGTTGCCCAGGCGCCGGCGCACGAAATCCGCCACGCTCTCTTCGGCATCGGGAGCCGAAGGCGGGATGAAAGGTTCGCGAAACAGGCGAAGCTTCGCCTTGCCGGAGAACAAGCTGCTGCGCACGAATGCCGGCGGCGACATGGGCAAAGCGCGCAACTGTCCATCGCGCAGGATGTAGCGATTCTTCGAGCTGTCGTTCGCATACAGCTTGCCATGCTCCGCGCCCACATCGCGGATGAGTTCGGTGAGCAGTGGCGTGGTTTCGAGCGTGCTGTTCGGTCCGGCTTCGATCAGCCAGCCGTCGCGGCGTTCGCTGCGAATGGCTCCCCCCACGCGCGTAGCGGCTTCCAGTAGCAGCACACGCTTCCCCGCGCGCTGTAACAGCAGCGCCGTGGTCAGTCCCGAGATTCCCGCGCCCACAACGATGGCGTCGAAATGCTGTGTATCGCTCATCGCTGTGCGTCCTTCAGCTGCGCGCGTCGTTGCATGCGCTCGATGATTTGCCGCGCGAGCGCATCGATGTACAGGGCGGAATCGTTGAGGGCGGGCATGACTTCGAATTGCCGCATGCCGCATTGTTCCGCAGTGTGGCGCAATTCGATGTTCAATTCATGCAGGGTTTCGATATGATCGGTGACGAAGGCCACGGGCACCACAAGCATATCACGCACGCCGCGGCGGGCGAGTTCTTCGGTTTTTTTCACCGTATCGGGTTCCAGCCATTTTGCCGGACCCACCTTGCTCTGGAAGCTGAGGTGGTACGGCAGCGCATCCGTGCGCAGCCGCATCACTTCCTCCACCGTTGCGCGTATCTGTTTCGAATAGGGATCGCCCTGCTCCACCAGTTTCACGGGCGTACCGTGGGCGCTGAACAGCAGCGTCACTCCGCCGCGGTGTTCGGCGGGAAAGCGCCGCAAGCCCTCGTCGATGCGCTGATTGATGGCGGCGAGGTAATCCGGATGCGCGTGGTAGGATTTCACGCTCTGCACCCGGAAGCGGCGCTCGCCCCGCGTGCGCTGTATGCCGCGCCAGGTTTTGAAACAGGAGCCCGTGGTGGTTTTCGAGTAATGCGGATACAGCGGCATGAGAAACACCTCACGAAAGCCATCCTCGTCCAGCCGCTGCACGGCTTCGGCAATGAAGGGATGCCAGTAGCTGAAGCCCACCTCCACGCGCACGCGCACAATGCCGGCATAGTAGGCGCGCAGGCGATCCTGCAAGGCATCGGCTTGCTGCCGTGAGAGTTCGGCGATGGGCGATTTGCCGCCGATCATCGCGTAGTTCTCCTTCACGATTTCGGCGCGCTTTTTCGCGATGAAGCGCGCCAACGGCTTGCGCGCAAACTCCATCGGCCCGAAGGAAATGATTTCCTTGTCGAGAAACAGGTTCTCGAGAAAGGGACGCACGGCGTCCAGCGAGGTCGGACCGCCCATGTTGAGAAGTATTACGCCGAGATCGTTCATATCTCCTGTGCAGAATCTGGAAGTGAACATCGCCAGGCCTTTGCGTGAGGCATTTCAGCCCCGCCTGTCCTGTATCATACGGTGCGTGAAAAAATCTGCTTCTCGCGCTGTGCCGGCAAATACGCATCGAAGGCCATCGCCACATTGCGAATCACGAGTATGCCCATGCCGTTGACCGTGATGGCATCGGACGTGATAGTCACCAGACCGTCGTCCACCAGCTCCTGAAGCCGCTCAGGCACATCGGCGAAGTACTCGTCGAACACAATGCCGTAGCGGTGTTCGATGCTGCGTTTATCGATGGCGAAATCGCACATCAGCGTCATGATTACGTCGCGTCGCAACACGTCGTCGTCGGAGAGGCGGTATCCCACATGTGTGCTCACACGCCCTGCGTCGAGAGCGGCGTAGTACTCGGGCAGGGTTTTCGCGTTCTGCGCGTACATGCGTGCGAATTGCCCGATGCTGGTGATGCCGAAGCCGTACAAATCGGCACCGGCATGCGTGGTGTAGCCCTGGAAATTGCGATATAGCGTTCCGTTGCGCTGGGCCACGGCCAATTCGTTGTCGGGTTTGGCAAAGTGATCCATACCCACGTACACATAGCCCGCCGCGTTCAGCATTTCGATGGTGCGCACGGTGATGCGCAATTTTTCCTCGGGCGTGGGTAAATCCTCGGCGCGGATCAGCGACATGTGCTTTTTCATCCACGGCACATGCGCGTAGTTGAACACGGCGATGCGATCGGGATCGATGTCGATGATGCGCTCGAGTGTTTCCTGAAAGGTCTCCACAGTCTGAAACGGCAGGCCGTAAATGAGATCGAGGTTGATGCTCATGAAGCCCAGCTCGCGAGCCCAGTCCAACACCTCACGCGTCATGTCCTCGGGCTGAATGCGGTTCACCGCCTGCTGCACACGCGGATTGAAATCCTGCACGCCCATCGACACGCGATTGAAACCTCCTTCCTTCAAAGCCACGAGATGATCGCGCGTCATGTCGCGCGGATCGATTTCCACACCGGCTTCAACATCGTCGGCGAAAGGAAACAGCTCGCGCGTGCGTCCGGCCAGATCCCGAATTTCCTCGGGATGCAAATACGTGGGCGTGCCTCCACCCCAGGCCAGCTGCGTGACGATGCGATCTTCACGAATCAGCGGACGGAGGAGTTCCATCTCCTTTTTCACATACCCCACGTAGCTGTTGATTTTCGCGCGATCGCGCGTCACCATCATGTTGCAGCCGCAGAAGTAGCACAGCGTGTCGCAGAAGGGAATGTGATGGTACAGCGAAAGCGGCGGCAGCGAACCCTCGCCGTTGGTGGCGCGGATTTCGCGCAGATAATCATCGGCACCGAAATCGGCGGTGAACACCGGCGCGGTGGGATAGCTGGTATAGCGCGGACCGGGGCGCGAGTACTTTTGCAGCAACGCGGTGTCGATGCCGTCGAATTGATGTATGGCCGTGCTCATGCTCTTCCTTTCCGCTGTGTCATGCGCCCGCTTCGCTGGCGCGCAATTCCGTCGAAATGTCTTTTACCGCCTGAATCATTGCTCGCGCATGCTCCACCGGCACGGTGGGAAGAATGCCGTGACCGAGATTGAAAATGTGGCCGGGATTGTTGCCGTACCACGAAAGTATGTTGCGCACCTCTTCGCGTATGCTCTCGGGCGAGGCGTACAGCGCCACGGGATCCAGATTGCCCTGCAAGGCCACCTTGTCGCCGATGGCGGTGCGCACTTCGCCGATATCCACTGTCCAGTCCAGCCCGAGCACATCGGCGCCGCTGTCGGCAAGCTCGCGCAGCGAGGAATTCGCGCCCTTGGCGAAGACAATCACCGGCACATCGGTGGCGGATTTCACCTCCTCGACAATGCGCATGATGTACGGCATGGAAAATTCGAGAAAGGCATCCTTGGACAGCACACCGGCCCAGGTATCGAAGATCTGCACGATATCGGCACCGGCCTTGGTCTGCTCGATGAGATAGGCCGTCACCACATCCGCCAGCTTCGACAACAACGCGTGCATGCTCTCGGGTTCATCGTACAACATGCGTTTCACGATGTCGAAATTTTTCGAACTCCCGCCCTCCACGGCGTAGGACGCGAGCGTCCACGGTGCACCGGCGAAGCCGATGAGCGGTACTCGTCCGGCAAGGGCGCGGCGCGTGGTGGCAAGCGCGTCGTACACGTAGCGCAGTCGCTCCACCGCGCCATCCACCTGCAACGCGTCGATATCGGCGCGACTGCGCAGCGGCGAGGGAAAGCGTGGACCACCTTTGCCCTCTTCCATCAGAAATTCCATGCCCATGGCCTCGGGCACCACGAGAATATCGGAGAAAATGATGGCGGCATCCACGCCCACGATGTCCACGGGTTGCACGGTGACTTCGGCGGCCAGCTCCGGAGTGCGGCAGAGGGTGATGAAATCCGTCCCCGCGCGCACCGCGCGATACTCAGGAAGGTAGCGCCCGGCCTGACGCATCATCCAGACCGGAGTGCGTTCGGTGGCTTGCCGGCGCGCGGCGCGGAGCAGGAGGTCGTTCTGTAATGTGGGCATGGTAAATCCGGAGTCGTGTATCTTTTGTGAAAAAATGTCAGTTGGCGGACGCGGCGAAACGGAGAATGGCCTCGGCCACGGCTTCGGCGCTTTGCTGCGCGGGCAGAATGTCCACGCGGAGGCCCGCGTTTGTCGCGGCCTCCCCGGTTGTGCGGCCGATGACCGCAACGACGATGTTGCCCTGCGCAAAATCGGGCAGCACGTCGATGAAATGCTGCACCGCCGACGGAGAGAAAAAGGCCACGCAATCGAAATCCCTTCTCTCCGCGAAATGCCGCAGTTGCTCCACTGCTTCCGCGTCCGGCGGCAAAACGCGGTACGCGGCAATTTGCTCGACATGGCCACCGCGCTCTTCTATGGCGGCCACAATTTCGTCGCGCGCTATCGGCGAACAGGGCTGCAAAAAGCGCCGCCCGTTCACATCCCCGAGATCGGCCGGCATGTCCGCGCCATAGGACGATGCGGCGATGGTCACGGGCTGCAATCCCCCGCGACGCGCGGCCGCCGCTGTGGGCATGCCGATGGTGTGCAGCGGTGGCAGATCGGTGGGATCAATATGCCGCTCTTCCACACGGCGCGCGAAATAGCGCGCGGCAATGGGACTGGTGAGTACAATGCCGTCCCATTGCGCGGGACGGTCCAGCGCTGCATCGAGGGCGTCCCAGCGCTCGGGATCCTCGATGCGCAACATCGGCACATGCAACACGGTACGTCCCGCCTCATGCAGCAGGTCGTCGAACACGCCTTTCTCGGGCCTCGTATTCAGCACCGTGCGGAGCAGCATGGCCTACGCAGCTCCTCCACGAATGGCATCGAGAATGTCGCGCGCACCGTTGGCCAGCAACTTATTGGCCACGCGCACGCCGAGTGCTTCCGCTTTTGCCAAATCCTTGGTCGTGCCGCGCGTATCCAGACGGATCGTTCCATCGATACTGGCCACCATGGCGTCGAGCAGCAGACGCCCGCCATCCATGCGCGCCCAGGCGCCGATGGGAATCTGGCAGCCGCCTTCGAGCGTGCGCAGCAGGGCGCGTTCGGCCACGGCCGCGGCCGCTGTTTCGGCATGATGCAGGCAGGCCACCACGGCGGCGGTGTCGTCGTCGCCATCGCGAATTTCCACGCCCAGGGCGCCTTGTCCCACGGCAGGCAGTAAGTGCGTAGTGGGAATCACATGCGCGATGCGATGCTCCCAGCCGAGACGTTTCACGCCCGCGTAGGCCAGCAGCATGCCGTCCCAATCCGCGCCGTCGAATTTTTCCATGCGCGTGTTGAGATTGCCGCGAATGTCCACAATGCGCAGGTCCGGCCGCAGATGCAGCAACTGCGCGGTGCGGCGCAGACTGCCGGTGGCCACCACCGCGCCTTCGCGCAGCTCGGCCAGCGAGCGTGCCGTGCGGGAAATCAGCACATCGTTCACCACCTCACGCTCGGTAATGGCCGCGATGCGGAGTCCGGCGGGAGTTTCGGTGGGCAAATCCTTCAGACTGTGCACGGCGATGTCCACGCGCCCGTCTAGCAGGGCGTGTTCGATTTCGCGTGTGAACAGCCCCTTGTCACCGATTTTCGACAGCGATTGATCGAGAATCTTGTCGCCCTTGGTTTTGATGATGTGCAATTCGACCTCGAGGCGACGGTGCGCGCGTTTCAGCACGCGCTGAACATGTTCCGCCTGCCAGAGTGCGAGCGCGCTGCCGCGCGTGCCGATGACCACTCGTTTCTTCATTGCGTGCCATTGCTTTGTGAAGTATCGCCGGAATCTTCTTCGAGATCGAAGAGATCGCGCACCAGTTGAATGCGCGTGGAAAGTTCGCTGCTGTCGTACGCCGGTTTTTTGATCGACACCATGGTGGGATGCAGCAGTTTGTTGATGATGCGTCGCGTCAGTACGTCCACGGTCTCCAGCGACGTTGCATCGATGCGATTGCGGAAGCGCTCGAGTTCGGCCACGCGAATCTGCTCGAACTTGTCGCGCAGTTGCTGAATGGTGGGCGCGGCCTCGAGCGTGTTGAACCAGAGGAAAAAGTTCACCACTTCCTCGGTCACGATGGCGTCGGCTTTCGGAATCTGCTGGCGGCGCTGTTCGAGATTCTGGTCGATGATGTTCTGTATCGAATCCAGATCGCGGAGAAACACGTTCGGTAATTCGTTCACCGCAGGCTCGACATCGCGCGGCACGGCGAGGTCGAGGATGAGCAGCGGACGATTCTGCCTTTTTTTCATCGCGCGTTTCACCGCATCGTGACTCACCACATGCGTGGGTGCGGATGTGGCCGACACGATCATGTCGAATTCGTGCAACAACTCGGGAAAGCTTTCGAAGCGCATCGCGCGGCCGCGAATCTCGTCGGCCAGAGCCATCGCTTTCTCATGCGTGCGGTTGGTGACGGCGATATTGTCCACGCCTTTTTCCAGCAAATGCCGCGCGGCCAACGCGCCGGTTTCTCCGCTGCCAATGATCAGCACGTGCTTGCCGTGCAAATCGGCGAAAATTTTCCTGGCCAACTCCACCGCCGCGAAACTCACCGACACCGCTCCGATACCGATGGCGGTTTCATTGCGCACGCGTTTCCCCGTGTGCAATGCGCCCATGTACAGATGGTTGAACACATTGCCCACCGCACCCGTGCGCACGGCAAGCTCGTAGGACTGCTTCACCTGATTGAGAATTTGCATGTCGCCGAGGATTTGCGAATCCACCGCCGAGGCAACGCGAAACAGATGCGCCACCGCTCCGCAACTGAAGAAGCGGAAAAACTGCGTGTCATCGAATTTCTCGCGTGGACGCATTTCCCTCAGCGCGCGAATCAGTGCATCGCCATCGATGTCCTCGCTCATCGGCAGGGCGTACAACTCCGTGCGATTGCAGGTGGAAACGATGCTCGCCTCGCGGAACAAGCTCCCGGTGTGGCGGCGGAGAAAGTCCTCGATCTCTTCGTCGGACAGATGCAGGCATTCGCGCACCTTCACGGGCGCGGAATGGTGATTGACGCCGACAGCGTAGATCAATGCCACAATGTCCGCGCTCCTCTCCGGCGCACGCGTTCGTCATTCACTCGCATGTCTTACAAGAACCTGTGAAAATCGCTGAGAAACACATTGACAACGGTCAGAGACAACACAATGGCGCCGAAGCCCCAGAGCGACAGCTTCACGATGCGATGTCCGTCGATGCGCACGGCGTAATGCGCGAGCAGCAGCGCGGCGTACAGCACCCAGACGATGCCCGTGGAAAGCAGCTTCGGATCGGTCCAGGAAAAATCCGTGAACAACCGCGGCAGCCATATCGCCCCCACCACCACGGAAGCGGAAAGGAACACGAAACCCACCAGCGACGACAGCACTGTCATGTGCTCCAGCCCCTCCAGACTCGGAAGGTTGCGATACGCCGAGCCGAAGCTGCCGCGCTTGAGTTCGCGGTACATCAGCAAAAACATCACCGCATGCATGGCGCTGAGCGCGAACCCCGCGTAACCGAACACCGCCAGCGTGACATGCGTCCCGATGGCCATGTTGGACAGCACGGGATTCACATCGCTGCCCGACGAGAGTTTCATCACCACACTCGAGGTCAACTCGAATACCGCCGCCAGCGAGAGCAGGAAAAAGCCCGTACCCGACTCGCCCGTGCGCCGCTCGATGATCAGATACGTGAGCGTAATGGTGAAGGCGATGAGCGACATGATTTCGAAGGGCGTGGTCACCATGCAGCGGTTGTACTCCGCCGTGTGCAAACCGACATAGAGAAAATGCAGCACCGAGGTCAGCAGCAGCAAGGGCGACTTGAGCCGCGACGACACCGCGTCGGTGCTGAAAAATGACACCCCGTACATGTACGCAAGCAACACGTACGCGATGGGGAGCAGGACTTCGGCAATGCTATTCGCTATATGGAGCACGTTTCTCTATTCGGATACTGCACATCGTAAAAATGTAAGGAAAAATCCCGCGAGAATACAGGCAGGAATCGGGTGCCGTAAGGACACCCGATTCCTGCGCACATCGCTTTCCGGCTCCCCGCTGCATCGCGGGGATGCGGCACCTCCGGCATCACTGTTTCCTGTGCTTGCCGATGAAGTCGAAGAACTCGTCGAACCAGATCAACTGCTCCTGCGGACGCAGCACCCAGTGATTCTCGTTGGGGTACACAATAAGCTTGGAGGGAATGCCCTTCACCTGCGCCACGGTGAACGCCTCGAGACTCTGCGTGTATGGCACGCGGAAATCCTTCTCGCCCGTGATGATCAGCATCGGCGTGTCCCAATTCTGCGCGAAGCGATGCGCCGAATGCTTGTCGTAATTCGCGCGGACGGAGGCGTCCCAATACGGACCGCCATTTTCCCAATTCGTGAACCACAACTCCTCGGTGGCACCGTACATGCTCTCGAGATTGAACACGCCGCAATGCGACACGAAGCTGCTGAAGCGCCCCTGATGATTGCCCGCGAGCCAGAACACCGCGTAGCCGCCGGCGCTCGCGCCAATGGCGGTAACCTGCGCCTTGTCGATATACGGTTCCTTGAGCAACGCGTCGGTGGCCGCCAGAATATCCTGCATGGGCAAGCCGCCCCAATCCTTGCTGATGGCGTCGTTCCAGTCCTGTCCGAAGCCCGGCAGTCCGCGGCGATTGGGCGCCACCACCACATAACCCTGCGAAGCGAAGAGCAGGAAATTCCACGCAAAGCTGAAGAACTGACTCACCGTTGCTTGTGGTCCGCCCTGGCAGTAGGTGATCATCGGATATTTTTTCGCGGGATCGAAATCCGGCGGATACACCACCCAGGTCTGCACTTTTTTCCCGTCCACACTCGGAATCCAGCGTTCCTCGATGGTGACCTGTTTGAACAAGCCCATCACCGCGGTGTTTTCGCCGGTCAGCGGCCAGGGACGCTCACCCTTGCGCGCCGGCTGAGCGTAAAGTTCTGTAGGCGCGTTGAAATTCCGCCGACCATACACCAGGGTTTTTCCATCGGGCGTGATGTCAACACCGGCATCGTGATTGTACACGCCTTCGGTGAGAATTTCCCAGGCGCCGTCGAGCGTCATGCGGTACACCTGCACTGTGGCGCCGTTTTCGGCGGAGAAGTACAGGGATTTGCTGTCGGGGGCCCAGAGCGTGTGTCCCACCCACTGATCCAGTGTGGCGCTGAGTTCGCGTATCTGAGCGGATTTGCGGTCGTAGAGCATCAACCGATTCCTGTCGGCCTCATGCCCGGCGCGGGCCATGGAATGGAAAGCGATCCAGCGGCCGTCGGGCGAATACAGCGGGTCGCGGTCGAAGCCGGGCATGCCCTGCGTGATGTTGCGCGTTTCGCGCGTGGCCATATTCACCACATACACATCGGAATTGGTGCTCGTTGCGAAGTCCTTCACCTTTTTGCTGGTGTAGGCCAGCTCGCTGCCATCGGGCGACCAGGCGATGCCCTCGGCACCGCCGAAGGGCTTGAGCGGCGTATCGAAGCGCTCGCCTTCCATCAGGTCCACGGCCTCGCCGCCCGCAACGGGCATGACGAAGAGATGGGTGTAGGATTCATCGTTCCATTCGTCCCAGTGACGCACGGGGATGCGATCGTAGATGCGCACATTCGCCTTGGGAGCGTTGGGAAAACGTTCGGCAATGGTGGAATCCAGCTTCACATCCGAGGTGAAGGCGATATGCGTTCCTTTGGGAGAAAAGGACAAATTGCCGATGCCGTTTTCCATATTCGTGAGCTTCACCGGTTCGCCGCCTTCCATGCTCAGCAGGTAAGCCTGCGGCGCACCGTCGCGCGTGGAGAGAAAGGCGATGGACTTGCCGTCGGGCGCCCAGATGCCGTTGTAATCCGCCGCGGGCGAGGTTGTGAGCTGGCGACGCGTCTGACCGTCGATGGAAACGAGGTACAGATCGCTGTTTCCCCGGTTTTCCTTCAGATTCGGCGTATTGACGCCATACAGCACCCACTTGCCGTCGGGTGAAACGGCGGGACTGTTCACACGCTTGAGCGAAAGCAATTCGGCGGAGGTGATGGCGCGAGTACGCGATGCGTACTTGTCCACCGCAACCTCTTTCAGCTTGCGCATTTGCTCCGGAGTGAGCCGCTGCTCCTGGGCATGCACGGATGGAACAAGCAGCAGGGCGGCACAGGCAATGAGTAAAGCACGGGCGTAGAGGGTCATGGTACAACCTCGGATTATCATGAAGCGAAACAACCAATCTGTAAGATACATACTTCCGCGCGTTTTGACGAGATACCTGCATGCGCGGCAGGGGGGCTAGCTCACGCGAAGACGAAGAGGGAATCACTCACGCCAAGACGCGACGATGCGAAGGATTGTTCAAGCGCAATCCGCAGAGGTCGGAGTTCTGCGGCAATCGAGTCAACGCGGAGACGCTTAACCGCGATTTCCTCCGTGCCCTCGGTGTTCGCGCAGCGCTCTGTGTACTCTGTGTTCCCGCGCAGCGCCCCGTGCCCTCCGTGTTCGCGCAGCGCTCCGTGCCCTCCGTGTTCGCGCAGCGCTCTGTGCCCTCCGTGTTCGCGCAGCGCTCCGTGCCCTCCGTGTCCCCGCGCAGTGCTTATCTGATCAACACCACGCTTCGGCTGGCATAGGCGCCATCGGAGAGGAGTAGCAAGGTGTAGCTGCCGCTGGGAAGGTCGCGTGCATCGAGACGCAACCGCGTTTCACCCGCTGGCGCCAGCTCGTTGTACAACTCGCGCACCGTGCGACCGAGCATATCGAGCAGCGTCAGACGGAACTGGCGGGGACGCTCGCTGTGGAAGGACAGCATCGTGCTTTCCGTGAACGGATTGGGTTGCGCGGCGTCAAGACGGAAGTCCGCCGACAACGCTCCACTGCGCTCCACCGAGAGCGTATTGACATCGATACGCGCAGAATACACGTCGATGTCTCCGTCGTTGCTGCGGCCATCGGCCCAGAACGGTATGGCGGTCGAGCCCGAAAGAAGCACCTGCGTGTACTCGCCGATGCTGAATTCGTTGTTCCGCTGCCCTGCCAACGCAATGTCCATCGCCGCCGCCGCCACCGGTGTGGACGGCGAAAAGCTTGCGCCTCCATCCCTGGAAACAGCAATGGTGTAGCGCGCGGACATGTTTGCGGCATCGTCGCGGCGGTCGTACCAGGTTACGGCCAGCGTGCCGTCGTCGCCCACGGCCATACTGGGGTGAAATTGATCGGCATTGCCCAGCGCGGTGTCGTCATTGACAACGCGCGGCTGACTCCAGCTCGCGCCGCGGTCGTCGGACCACACGTGGTAAATATCCGCACCGCTACTCCTTTTTTCCGTGATGCCCGTGCCGGACCAGACCACGTGTACACGTCCGCGGGTGGATGAGGACGAGCGGTCCAGTGCCACATGTGGACAGGGGTACACGCGGTTATGGTCAAGTCCTTCGATGGTGCCCTGGCTATCCTGCTCCGACCATTTCGGGATCACGACATCGGTTATTTTCACGGGCGCGGCAAAGGACGCGCCTCCATCGGTGGAGAGTGCGTGGTACAGTGCGTATTGTCTCTGGTCGACCGAGCCGAGGTAAATCACATGCACGCCACCGTCCGCATCGACGTCGATGCTGGTGAATTGCGCGAAGGCCAGATCGGGCGTGGACACCCGCACTTCACCGATTTCGAATTCCAGCGATTGGGGCAATTTTCGCCGCAGGACGATGGACATGCGTTCATTGACCGCGTGCAAATAGGCCGCGTACACGCGTCCCCGATAGGGCGAATTCGTGCGATCGGCCGCCATCCACTGCTTGTCGGCCGCATCCACCACGCGCGTGAGATCCATGATTTCGGCTTCGGCCAGCACATCGTTGTCCGCGCGGAGCCAGTTCTCGCCGCCATCGGTGGAATACGCCCAGAATATGCTCATGTACAGCGGCAGCGTCATACCGGAGAGGTACAAATTGATCCAGGAGAAATACACCGTGCCGTTGGCGTCGTACACGAACACCGGATCGCCCCCGCCCGCGACCAGCGAACCCGGGCGCGTGGGCAGATTGCGGAAGGTGCTTTTCTTCCAGGTGTTGCCGCCGTCGCGTGTGAAATAAATGGGGCAAAGCAGCGCCTGCATGGGATTGTTGCCATCCAGGCGCATGGCCGACACCACCATGTTCGTTGGATCGAGGGGATTGATGGCGGCATGCACTTCGGATTCCGGCAACGGATCGCCGCTCACCACGGTCTCCACGCCTGATTTCGTGGCGCGTGGCGATGCTGTGCTCTCCGTCGCCTGCGCTGTGGATTGCGCAGCGCGCTGAAGCAATTCCTCGAAGAGGGCCGGGTCGATGCGCAGTTTCTCGCGCACGATTTCGCGCAGTGTTTCGTTGTGTTGCGCCTGCGTCACTGCGATACAGACGGGAAGCAGCAGCAGCAATAAACCGATTCGAATCCTCATAGCACTCTCCGTGTGGATGCGGGCAACGGTGGTCAGGAGTGGAGACATGGAAATCTGCAAAATGTATCGGTGAGATGCCATGGTGTTGCCGCGATCCTGCATCAGTGCGGTCCCGCATCTGAGTTTGCGGAGTCGGTCACCTCTGTTTTTAACGCAGAGATCGCCGAGAGCACGGAGGGCACGGAGGATTGTTCTAGCGCACTCCGCAGAGTTCGGAGTTCAGAGCAATCGAGTCAAACGCTTTGAGGGCGCTTCCCGCTCGATCCGTGCACCCCGCCCCAATCGAGTCAACGCAAGGGCGCAGAGACGCCAAGCCGCGATTCCTCTGAGCCCTCGGTGTTCGCGAAGCGCTCTGTGTTCTCTGTGTTCCCGCGAAGCCCTCCGTGTTCTCTGTGTTCCCGCGAAGCGTGTATTCCGAGCCACCGAGGAGCATGGATAAATTTCGCCACCGAAATTCCCGGCGCTTTCCCGTATATTTGCCTTGATTGGCCCAACCTTCCATTTTTTTATCAGCAGGTACGCCTATGATCTCTCGACTACTTTCGTTGCTATCCTTGTTGTTGATCGCGACGGTGATGACGGCTTCCGCTTCCATGGAGAAGCGCCCGGGTCGTGAAAGCGCGCAACACAAACCCCTGGTCGCGCACAACATGATCGTACTCAAACTCGCGCAGCAGCCCACCCTCATTGCCGGTGCGAAGGCCGTGGGCCTGCATGGCGTGGACCGGGTGCTAGCGCGCGTCGGCGTCAGCACGATTCAGCCCATTCACAGCACGCAGGCGCTGCGCAAGAGCGCTTCGACCGAAGCGCGGTCGCTGGCGCGCATCATGATCGTGCGCTACGACGCACCCGTGGATCCCTACACGTTGGCTTCGGAACTGTCGCGCGAGGCCGGTGTCGAATACGCCGAGCCCTACTACGACTACCGCCCGCTGTACACGCCCAACGACACGCGCCTCTCCAGCCAATGGGCGCTGGCCATGATGAACATGGAGCAGGCCTGGGATATCACCAAGGGCGACTCGACCATCGTCATCGGCTATGTGGATACCGGCGTGAATTACACGCATGAGGATTTGTCGCAGGCGCTGTGGATCAATCCCGGCGAGTACGGTGCCAACGGCCAACTACGCAACAACGGTCAGGATGACGACGGCAATGGTCTTGTAGATGACTGGCGCGGTTGGGATTTCATCGGCAATGGCAGCGGCCAGCAACCGAATCCCGACAACGATCCGATGGACATCAATGGGCATGGCACCAACGGCGCGTCCATCGCGGCCGCATCCACCGACAACGGCAAGGGCATTGCCGGCATCGGCTTTCGGAGCAAGATTCTCGCGATCAAGGTGCAGGATGACGCCGGACAGGGCGGCATGTTCGGTTACTCGGGCATTCCCTATGCCGCCGACATGGGCTGCAAAGTCATCAACTGCAGTTGGGGCTCGAATGGCTTCATCAGCCAGGCCATGCAGGATGTGATTGACTACGCGTACTCCAAAGGCGCGCTGGTAGTGGCCGGAGCGGGCAACAGCCCCATCGACAACGATGTGCTGCCCTTCGTCCCCAGCAGTCTGCGGCACGTGTTGAGCGTCAGCTCGCAGGAACCCGACGGCACGGCATCCAACTGGGCGGCGCTGGGTTCGTCGGTGGATATTTACGCCCCCGGCAAGGACGTGCTGGCGGCCCGCGGCGGTTTCGGCTATCAGAACGTCACCGGCACCTCCTTCGCCGGTCCGATGATGTCCGGACTCGCGGCATTGATTTTCAGCATTCATCCCGATTGGACGCCCGATCAGGTGAAGAAGCAGATCAAGGTCACCAGCGAGGCTTTTGGAGGCGTGCGTACTCCGGATTATTACGGCCGTCCGAACGCGTTGAAGGCATTGACACTCAATCAAACTCTCACCGACATACCCGGTTTGATGATTCAAGCCGCCACCGTCACCACGCCTGCCGGCAACTACTTCTCCGAAGGAGGCCAGACGGCACAGATCTCGGTGCAAATTGCCAATCACCTCGCGCCCACCAGCGCCAACGCCACTATGAGCGTCGCCATCAAGGGCGGCGGAGCCACGGTGAGCAATGGTGCGCAGAACATCGGCGTTTTGGCCACGAAGGCAACGAAATCGCTGAATTTTTCCATCACCCTCAACGACGATCCCCCCGCGAGCGAGGGCTATATCGTGGCGGTGGTGACCTTCACCGACGGTTCCTATGTGGATTACGATGTGGTGCGCGTGCCGCTGTATATCGAGAATGAATGGCACACCTCGCTCGATCTGCGTTATCCGTACAACTCCATCGATATGCCCGACCGCTGGACGGTGTGGGTCAGCGGCAATCTCACGCAGAGCGGCACCACTACGCAGGACATCGCGCTGCGCAGCACCGACGGTGGCGACAGCTGGATGTTTGCCTTTGGTACCGGCTTCCCGAGTCCGAAGGGTGTGTATTGCATCGACGGTGTGGACGATGTGACCGCGTTCGTGGGCACGGGTCCCGCCGACGGCAATGCCGAGATTTACCGCACGCAGGATGGCGGTGTGAACTGGACTGGCAACAGCGTGGCGAGCATGACGCCGTTTGTCAACTGGATTCACATGTTCGACGCGTCGAACGGCATTTTCCAGGGCGATCCGAAAAACGGTGTGTGGGGTATCGGCCGCACCAGCAATGGCGGACAAACATGGACGCCCATCGCGACGCCACTGAGCGGACCCGGCACCGAAGCCGGTTGGAACAACGCCTATGATTTCATCGGCGACATCGGCTGGTTCGGCACCAACAACAGCAAGATTTACAAGACCACCGATCGCGGCGCCACATGGACCTCGTATGCGACGCCGTCGAAGAACTCGGTGGATATTTCCTTCCGCGACGAGATGGTGGGTATCGCCCGCTTCTCGAATGTCAACGGCAGCGGCACCGACACGCTTGCGGTGACGCAGGATGGCGGACAGACCTGGACGATTCTGACGAGTCTGGCCGGTGGCGGTGGCACGGCAATGTTCGAGCGCGGCGGCCGCAGGTTGTGGTTCCTGAAAGAGACCAACGCCTATGTTTCCACCGACCTCGGCGCCACCTGGCGCGTGCGTCCCACGCCGACGGAATTCGATTTCGTGAGCGATGCCGACATGTATACCGACGGCTTCATCACTCTGGCCTTCGCGGCGGGCATTCAGCTTTACCGCTTCGAAGCGCCGTTCGAGGCGGCCGTATCCACCGGCGACACGCCGATGCTGCCGTCGGGAATGACGCTGGAAGCCGTGTATCCCAACCCCGCGCAGGGCAACGTGCTGACCGCGCAGTTCAGCATGCCGCGTGCCGAAAACGTCACGCTCGCTCTGTACGACATGGCGGGTCGCGAAGTGCGGCGTGCAGTCGAAGCCACGCTGGAAGCCGGCGTACACAGCGCGCGCGTTTCCACACGCGGTCTGGCCTCGGGCGCGTATCTGCTCCGCCTGACCTCCGCGACGTCCACCGCTTCGCAGGTGGTGAACATCAGCCGCTAACGCGAGCGCGGCGAACGTGCCGAACGCCACACCGTCCCCGTTCAACGCGGGGCGGTGTGGCGTTCTTGTTTCATCGCAGCGCACGGTTCAGAATGGACGTCTCAGCTGGTGCTCCGCGATCGGGATGGGAGTAAAGAGTGAAGGGTAAAGAGTAAAGCGGGGGCGGCGTCCCTACGCGCTGGCTCGTTTTCCTTCCGGGAGTCGTTCTTTCCTCTTTACTTTCTACCACGGATTACGCGGATTATCGCGGATTTTCACAGATTTCCATGGTTCATCTGTGAAAATCCGTGTGACTCCGTGGAATCTGTGTTTCGATTAACAAACAGTGCTTCGAAGCATCGACTCTTCGCTCGCAACACGGATTTCGCTGACTGGCAGGGATTTTTCCCTGCTGCGAAGCCCGCCGTTTTTGTATTTTACATGGACGTTAGCTTTTGCCCTCTCGAATCAGTAACGGTGATCCATGACAATTTGCACCAGAGCCCTCGCTCTCGCGACGCTGCTGCTCGTCGCCCAATCTTTCGCACTGGCCGATAGGCCCGAGCGTCCGAATACCACCTCCACGACGTTCCAGCGCGGCACGATGAGCATCGTACCCAACGTGCTGCTGATCAAGCTCCGGCCACAGACCACATTCACGGCGGGAGAGCGCCGCATTGGCGTATCCTCGTTGGACGCGCTGTTCGCGCGCATCGGAGTGACCGAGGTGAGAAGCCTCGCACTGCGCGAGAATGCCAGTTTGCGGAAATCCGCCGTCAGCGGACTGCACAGCACGCGCATCATCCGCATCAACTACAGCGCGAACGAACACCCCGACGTTCTCGCGCGCGAAGTTGCCATGGATGCCTCGGTGGAATACGCCGAGCCCTACTACGAATTTCCCCTGAGCCGCACACCCAACGACCCCAATCTGGCGCAGCAGTGGGCCGTCAATGTGATGAAGCTCAAGGAGGCCTGGGACATCACCACGGGCGACAGCACAATAGTGATCGGCGATGTGGACACCGGCGTCGACTGGCAGCACGAGGATCTCGCGCTCAACATCTGGACGAATCCGGGTGAATGGGGCAACGCGGGTGAATTGAGCAACAACGGCGTCGACGACGACGGCAATGGAAAAATCGACGATTGGCATGGATGGGACTTCCTGGGCAACGGCACCAGCCAGAGCCCCAAGCCGGACAACAATCCCATGGACGGCGCGCTCGGCCACGGCACCAACACCTCGGGTTGCGCCGCGGCGCGCACCGACAACGGCGTGGGCATAGCGGGCAGCGGCTACAGCGCCAAGATTCTCGCCATCAAGGCATCAAGCGACAATTCCATGGGCGTGGGCGCGGGCTACGAGGGTATACTCTACGCCGTGCAAATGGGCGCGCGCATCATCAACTGCAGTTGGGGTGGCACCGGTGCCTTTTCTCAAACCTTGCAGGACATCATCGACGACGCGAATGCCGTTGGTGCGTTGGTGGTGGGTTCGTCGGGCAACGATCCACTCGACAACGATTACATCCCGCATTTTCCCTCATCGCTGAACCATGTGTTGAATGTGGGCTCGGTGGAATCCGGCGGCGCCGCTTCCACCTGGTGTACCTACGGCACCTCGGTCAGCACCTACGCGCCGGGCACAGGCATTCTCACCACGCGCAAGGGCGGCGGCTACACGAGCCCGCAAGGCACGTCCTTCTCGGCACCGCTCGCGGCAGGTGTGGCGGCATTGGTCATGGCGGTGCATCCGGACTGGACGCCCGATCAGGTGGCGACGCAGATACGCGTGACCAGCGACCGCTTCAACACGCAGAACGATTCGAAGCGCTATGGCCGCATCAACGCGTACAAGGCCGTGAGTTTGAACAGCACCTTGAGCGACATTCCCGGCATTCGCCTGAAAAGTTCGAATGTGCAAATCGAAGGAGGCGGCTTCCGCTTCACCGAACCGGGACAAAAGGCCCGCGTCAGCATGACGCTGGAAAACGTCTTGGCTCCCACCTCCGATCAGGCCACGGCCACGCTGGCCATCGACGATCCCTCGCTGATCGCCGATCCGCTCACCACGCCGCTCGGCGTGATGGCCACCTTCGACACGCGTCTGATCGAATTCGATGTGACGTTGTCCAACCTGCCCCGCACGTCCGAGGGCTATTTGCCTGTGCGCGTGCGTATCGATGATGGCGCCTACAGCGACTTCGTCGTGGTGCGCATCGCCATTTTCCTCACGGATGCCTGGCACACGACACTGTCGTTTGAAACGCCGTATTTCACCAGTATCAGTCCGGCATCGACCACGGCGGCCTGGGCGGCTGCTCATGTGGGGAATCAGGACGCCGCATTCCGCACGGTGAACGGCGGCGGTTCCTGGTCCAATGCCAGCGGTTCGGGTTTCCCGACAGGCAAGGGCGTGTACTGCATTTTCGCCCCGTCGAGCTCGAATGCGCTGGTGGGAACCGGACCTTCGTCCGGCGCGGCCGAAGTGTTTCGCAGCACCAATGGCGGCACGAATTGGACAGGCGTGTCCGTAGCCAATATCACCGGCTTCGTGAACTGGATACACATGTTCGATCCTTCCAACGGTATTCTTCAAGGTGATCCGCGCAGCAACATCTGGGGACTCGCCACCACGACGGACGGCGGCGCCACCTGGTCGGCACTGGCGACGCCGGTGACGGCCGCGGCCAGCGAAGCGGGTTGGAACAACAGCTACGCCTGTGTGGGTGATACGCTGTGGTTCGGCACCAACAACAGCCGCGTGTTCCGCTCCACCGATCGCGGTGTGACCTGGCAGAGCTTCACCACACCGAGCAAGCATTCGGTGGACATGTCCTTCGCCGACAGTCGGCGTGGCGTGATCCGCTTCACCTCGCAGCAGAATCAAGGCGGCGAGGATGCGCTGGCCTACACCACGGATGGCGGCGAAACCTGGACGCGCATCACCACGATTCAGCTCGCGAACGCAGCGGGTGTGCAGATGGAGCCGCGCGGCAAACGCCTGTGGCTGATCCAGGGCACGAGTGCCTTCGTTTCCACGGACCTGGGCCAGACCTGGACGGCGCAGGCCGTGCCGGGGAATTTCGGCACGCTCACCACCACAGCAATCTGGGCCAACAATCTGCTTACGGATGTGTATGCCGGCGGACTAGACATTTTCAAATACCGTTCGAATCTCCAGCCCTACAGCACCACGTCCACCGAAGCCCCCGCGGCCGGGAATTTCCGCATCAACAATCTGTATCCCAACCCTGTCACCAGCAGTGGCGCCACGCTGACCTTTGCTGTGCGCGACATCGCCGATGTTCGCGTGGAGCTGTACGACAATCTGGGCCGCCTGCTGCGCCGCGATCTGGACGCAAGGCTTGCAGCCGGAACGCATTCGGTGCGCATCGGCACGACGGGTCTGACGCCGGGCGCGTATCACGTGCGCATCACGGTGGGTGGTGTTGTGGAGACGCGCAGTTTGCAGATTCTTCGCTAATCAGCGACCATTATTGCATCGCATCGCCCGGAGGAGCAGCGCTCGCCGGGCGATGTGCTTTTCGGGTGTCGGGTTTGGAAGAAATTTGCTATAATTGTTGGCTTTGCATCGATTGCGGCGATACCGGCGGGAACGCTCGCCTGTCCACTCGTGGCAGGGCAGTGACAGCATTTTCAGTACACCGAAAAGTACAGACACATGTTCATCTGGAGTCCCGATCCCGAACTGTTCGCCCTCGGTCCGTTCCATATTCGCTGGTACGGTCTGCTGTTCTCCCTCGCCTTCCTGAGCAGCTTCATGGTGATGCTGTGGATATTCCGCCGCGAGCGCAAGGGCGAGGACATTCTCAACCGCCTCTTTCTCTACGTCTTCATCGGTGTTGTGGCGGGCGCGCGGCTCGGGCACTGCCTGTTTTACGGCCCGGAATACTACCTCACCCATCCGCTGGAAATTCTCAAAGTGTGGGAGGGAGGGCTCGCGAGTCATGGCGCGGCGGCGGGTATTTTGATCGCGCTCGTACTTTTTCTCAAGCGGACCAAGGGCATGACTTTTTTCTGGGTGTCGGATCGCGTGTCGGTGGTGATACCGCTGGCCGCCATTTTCGTACGCCTGGGAAATTTCATGAATTCTGAAATTCTCGGTCTGCCCGCCAGCGTGCCCTGGGCAGTGGTGTTCGAGCGCGTGGACAGCATACCGCGGCATCCGGTGCAGTTGTACGAGGCGCTGTCGTACGCGGTGATTTTTTCGCTGATGCTCGTGGCCTACAAGCGCAACTGGTCGCAGCGTCCGGGCCGTCTCACCGGCAGCATGTTGAGCATGTTGTTCGGCATGCGTTTCATTCTCGAGTTTTTCAAAACCGGCCAATCATCGCTCGATCCGTCCCTGCCCATCACCATGGGGCAGGTGTTGAGCATTCCGTTGGTGGCATTCGGTTTGTGGCTGTTGTCACGCAAACCATCCAAGGCCTGATCGCGGCGCAGCCGTTTTCTTCGCAGCACCTCGGCGGCGGTACGACGTGACTCGCGCCGCGCGTCCGCGATGTATCCAATCGCGGCATCGCGTTGTCCTCACCGTATTGCCCGCAGCACAAGGATGATTCACGCCGGAGGTTCGCATGCGTTTGCTTGCCGCTGTTGTTGTAGCCATTCTGCTCCTGCCCGTCGCGAGCCGCGCCCAGCGCATTCTGATCGACCATCATTCCGTGGCGTTGTTCGACTCCATACCCTCGCAGTACCGCGAAGCGGCGCGGAATCTGCGCCTGCTGTTCATGGACCGCTCGGTAGGCGGCAATATCAGCGACGCGCTCACCTGCCTGTCCTTTGCGCACAGCGCTGCCCCGTCGTATTGCAAGCGACACACGCATCGGGATTCGGCCTACGCCGTGTCTCCGTCGGAGGTATTCTGGAACGGTACCTGGGATCGCAGCCGCTGGCGCTATGAATTCTGGCCGACGGGCTGCGGCGAGGATGCGAATTGCTTCGTGAATTTCATCGAGCCACGCATCGATTCCTTCGATGTGGTGGGCTTTCAGTTCAGCTATCTCGCGGTGACGCCCGGCTCGAATCTGGTGCATCCGCTGGATGGATTTTTCGGTTCGCGCATCGATCGTGGCACGGCCACAAGTTACAAGGCCTTCGCGGCGCGGCATCCGCAAAAGACGGTGATCTGGTGGACCACCTCGCTGGCGCGCGGCATCGGCTCGACGGAATCGCAGGCCTTCAACACGGCAATGCGCGACTACGCGCGGCTGAACGATCTCGTGCTCTTCGATGTCGCGGACATTCTCTCGCACACTCCTTCCGGCGCTCCCTGCTACGACAATCGCGACGGGGTGCAGTATCTCACGGAGAATCATCCCGACGACGGCGTGAACATTCCCGCCATTTGCCCGCAATACACCACCGAAACCGAGGGCGGACATCTTGGCTCCATTTCCGCTGGCGGCATTCGCGTAGCCAAGGCCTTCTGGGTGCTGATGGCGCGCATTGCCGGTTGGGATGGAGGCGGCGGCACTGTCGATCCTGTACCGGAAGCACCCACGCTCATCGCTCCCTCCGCCGGTGCCACGATCGAAGCGGACACCGTTCACTTTTCCTGGCAGCCTGTCGCCGGCCCGGTACTGCGCTATGCGCTGCAGCTGGCGCGCGATGCGGGTTTTCAACAGGAATTATACCGCGACACAAGCATCACCTCCACGTCGGCTCTCTGGCCGCAGCCGCCCGTGGACAGCACCGTGTACTGGCGCGTACGCGCTCGCAACGCGATGGGCTGGGGACCGTGGAGCGAGGTCCGCTCCTTCCGGCGTATCGCCACAGCGCTGTTTTCCGCAACACCACTCACGGAAATGGGTCGGAGTTTGTATCAGGGTTTTGCGGGCGGACTGTATCCCGACACGCGCAATGTGCCGCCTGAGGCGCATTACGCGGAGGGCTTGCGCCGGGCGCGCGCCATCGTACCGTTGGACACACTGGGTCGGCCCGATCCCGAACACGGCAGCATAGTGTTGCTCTCGCTGGGCATGTCGAACACCGGGCAGGAGTTCACGGTGTTCGAAAGCGTGGTCGACACCTTCGCGGCGCGGCATCCGCATCTGGTCACAGTCAACGGCGGCGTGGCCGGTCAGACGGCCTCGATCATCCGTGACAGCGATGCGCAGTACTGGCGCGTGGTGGAAAGCGAACGGCTGTACCGCAAGCGCGTGACGCCCGCGCAGGTGCAAATCGTGTGGCTGAAGCAGGCCAATGCCCAGCCGCGCGACGCCTTTCCCCTGCACGCGCGGCAGCTTGAAGACGATCTCCGCGCCATCGTGCGACTTTTACCCGAAAAATTTCCCAACATTTCCCTGTGCTATCTCTCCAGCCGTACCTACGGAGGGTATGCCACAACGCCGCTCAATCCCGAGCCGTACGCCTACGAGAGCGGCTTCGCTGTGCGTTGGGTGGTAGACGCGCAGATCGAGGGCGACACCGCGCTCGCCTACGCCGCGCCCGCGCGCGCACCATGGCTGGCCTGGGGTCCGTATCTCTGGACAAACGGCACCCTTGGGCGCGCCGACGGCCTGCAATGGCTACCCGGCGATGTTGCTGCGGATGGCACGCATCCCTCGGAAGCGGGAAAGATGAAGGTGGCGCAACAGCTCCTGAGATTTTTCTCCACCGACTCCACAGCAATGCCGTGGTTTCTGGCACCTGCGGTCACAGCCATGGCTGCGCCTCCGCGACCCGCACAGTTCGACGCGCGCGTCAGTCCCCATCCCTTGCGTGATCGTCTGCATCTGGAGCTGCGCACGGAAGCGTGCACGCGCGTACGAGCCGAATTGTGGACGTTGACGGGACAGCTGCGGGCGGTGCTGGTGGATGCGGTGGCAACATCCGGCAGCATGCGGTATTCGGCGCAGCTCGCGCCGCTCGGGCTGCGGGCGGGTTCGTATCTTCTGCGCATCCGCCACGGACAGCACGACTGGGCGCGTGTGGTACTGTTGCTGCCGTGAGCACGATCGAGATGGCGGATTCGTTTGCCGGGTGTGGGGCACTTTTTCCGGCCCTGTATTTACTCTTTCGGCGCGGAACAGTACCTTTTCATGATAAATGTTCACGCCAATTTCATGATGAATGACGACTATGCAGACAGGCGAATCCTCTTTCCATCCCTACACCATGTTCGTCCGCACGCGCCGCACGCGCATGACCGAGACGCTGCGCAGCATGGTGCGTGAAACTGTGCTCACACCCAAGGACTTCATTTACCCGCTGTTTGTGGTGCCGGGCAAGGGCGTCCGTAATCCTGTGAAATCCATGCCGGGAGTATTCCAGCTCTCCGTGGACGAAGTGGTGAAGGAAGCCCGCCTCGCGTGGAAGCTCGGCGTACCCGCCGTGATCCTTTTCGGCATTCCCGAACACAAGGACGATATCGGCTCCGAGGCCTGGGACGCGCAGGGCGTCGTGCAGCAGGCCGTGCGCGCGATCAAGAAACACGTGCGCGGGCTGGTGGTCATCACCGACGTGTGCATGTGCGAATACACCTCGCACGGACATTGCGGCATTGTGCGTGGCGACGAGATCGTCAACGATGAAACGCTCGATTTGCTCGCGCGCGAAGCGCTGTCGCACGCCGAAGCCGGCGCCGACATGGTTGCACCATCGGACATGATGGACGGACGCGTGGCGGTGATACGCGACATTCTCGACGACAACGGTTTTACCAACCTTCCCATCATGTCCTATGCGGCGAAGTTCGCGTCGGGGTATTACGGACCGTTTCGCGACGCGGCCGAGTCCACACCGAAATTCGGCGATCGCCGCTCGCATCAGATGGATCCCGCGAATGCGAACGAAGCGCTGCGCGAAGTGGCCATCGATATCGAGGAAGGCGCGGACATTGTGATGGTCAAACCAGCCGGTCCGTATCTCGACATTATCCGCATGGTAAAGGACGAATTCGCCATGCCCACGGCCGCGTATCAGGTGAGCGGCGAGTATGCCATGATCAAGGCCGCTGCCGCCAACGACTGGATCGATCACGACCGCGTGATGATGGAATCGCTGCTCGGCATCAAACGCGCGGGAGCGGACATGATTCTGACCTATTTCGCGCTCGAGGCCGCGCGACTGCTGAACGCCTGAAGCACAGCGCGGAAGCATCGATCACCATACGAAAGGGATACTCAACTCCAGAATGGATGACACCATGAATGCCGAACATGATGGTATGGAAAAGGTGGCCGCGAGCCTGCCCCAGCAATTGACGCAGGAGGAAGTGCGCGTGCTCGGCTGCCTTATTGAAAAAAGCCAGGCGACTCCCGAATATTACCCCATGACACTCAACGCGCTGGTAGCGGCCTGCAATCAAAAAACCAGCCGCGAACCGATAGTGAACTACGACGAAGACATCGTACACGAGGCGCTCGGCGAACTGCGCGCGAAAGGCCTCGTCGCTTTCGCTTCGGGAACGGGCCGCGTGCTCAAATACATGCATCGCGCGGGACAGAATGGCCTCGGCCTCTCGCCCGCGCAGGCCACGGCGCTGAGCATCATGATGTTGCGCGGACCGCAAACCGCCGGCGAAATCAAGGCCCGCGCGGGTCGTCAGTTCGACTATCCCACCATCGACGCGGTGCAGGCCACCATCAGCAGTCTTGTGGCCAAGGATCCCGCGTTTGTGGAGGAGGCACCGCGTCTGGTCGGCCAAAAGGAAGTGCGTTACCGCCACCGCTTTTTCGCCTACGACGACGCGCCGGAAGACAGCAGCGCTCCTACCGAAAGCGGTCCCTCCATGCGGTCGGATATCGAAGGCCTGAAGGAAACGCTGCGCCTCATGCAAAAGGAACTCACGCAACTCCGCAATCTGATCACCGCCTTGCAGGGCGAAGTCATGGTGATCACCGAGGATTTGTACACCGGCGGAAGCGCGTCGCGGCAGTAAGACCGCGCATGCACACAAGCGCTCGACTGCGGCGCGCCGTTCGAGAGATCGGCGCGTGCATGACACATTTCGACATTTCATTTCAGGACGACCATGAATAGATCACGATCGAAGCAACTCTTCGAGGAAGCGCTCACGCTGCTCCCCGGCGGAGTGAATTCGCCCGTCCGCGCCTTCCGCGCCGTGGGCGGACAACCAGTGTTTTTCTCCTCCGCATCCGGATCGCATCTCACCGATGTGGACGGCAATGACTACATCGACTACATCGGCAGTTGGGGTCCCTGCATACTCGGCCATGGACATCCACGCGTAGTCGCGGCACTGCATGCGCAGCTCGACCGCGCCACCACCTTCGGTGCGCCGACAGAGCTGGAGAATGTGCTCGCGCGCCAGATCATTGCCATGGTGCCTTCCATCGAAATGGTGCGCATGGTGAATTCCGGCACCGAGGCGACGCTGTCGGCCATTCGACTCGCACGCGCGTTCACAGGCCGCCCGAAAATTCTCAAGTTCGAAGGCTGCTATCACGGACACGGCGACTCGTTTTTGATCAAGGCCGGTTCGGGCGTCGCCACACTGGGCTTGCCTGATTCGCCCGGGGTGACCGAGGCCACTGCGGCGGACACGCTCACCGCGCGCTTCAACGATCTGGAATCGGTCGAGGCCTTGGTCCGGGCCAATCCCGATCGCATCGCCTGCATCATACTCGAGCCGGTGGTGGGAAACATGGGTTGCGTGCCGCCTGTTGATGGTTTTCTGCGCGGACTGCGCGAGCTCTGCACACGCGAGGGCATTCTGCTGCTGTTCGACGAAGTCATGACCGGCTTCCGTCTCGCCCCGGGCGGCGCACAGCAGTTGTTCGATATCACTCCGGATTTGACCACGCTGGGAAAAATCATCGGCGGCGGACTGCCGGTGGGCGCTTACGGTGGTCGCGCGGATATCATGCGCACGGTGGCTCCGGCCGGTCCCATGTATCAGGCGGGCACGCTCTCCGGCAATCCTCTCGCAATGACCGCGGGTCTCGAAACCTTGCGCATTCTCTCCGAGGATGCCGATGTGTATGCGCGCCTCGATGCACAGGCCGCCATGCTGTGCGACGGAATGCAGAGCATACTCGACGAATACGGTCTGCCGTGGGTGACCAACCGCGTGGGATCGATGTTCACGCTCTTTTTCACCGATGCTCCCGTGCACAACTGGGACGACGCCAAGCGTTGCGACACGGCGCGTTTCGGCAGTTATTTTTCCGCCATGCTGGACCGTGGAGTGTATCTCGCGCCTTCGCAATTCGAAGCGGCATTCATGAGCATCATGCACAGCGACGAGGACATCGCGCACACGCTGGAAGCTGCCCGCGAAAGTCTGCGTCCCTGACGCCGCGCAGCCGCATAGCTCTCCGGTTTCGTTTGTATCACCAACATTGGCGCATTCATGTCGCACGCATATCCCGGTGATTTCTCGACTATTCTGCACGCCTTCGACGAAGCGATGCGCGCTGTTCGCACGCATCCTCTTGTGATGACGGCATTCAAGAGAAATCTGCTGCAATTGCTCAGCGGATCCACCGGCAGCATTACACGTGCTCAACTTACGGACGTGGGCGAGGTGGCGGATGCGGAGCAGCTACAGGGCTTCGAGCGGCGCGGCATCGACGCCTTGCATGAAACGGTCGTGATCAAGTTGAATGGCGGCCTGGGCACGAGCATGGGACTCGAAGGTGCGAAAAGTCTCATCCCGGTCCGTGATGGATTGCGCTTTCTCGACATCATCGCGCGGCATGTGCTGCACGCGCGCGCGCAATACAACGCACGCATTCCTTTGCTGCTGCTGAACAGCAATCACACGCGCGAGGAAAGTCTGCGTGCCCTCGATTCAATACCGGAACTTCGCGGCGAGCTTCCCGCGGATCTCATGCAGCATCTGGTTCCGAAGGTCCTCGCCGATAGCATGTTGCCAGCGGAATGTCCCGACGATCCGGCACTCGCCTGGTGCCCCCCCGGCCATGGCGATCTGTATCTCGCGATGCAAACCAGCGGCTTGCTTGATACGCTGCTTGCGCAAGGATACCGTTACGCATTCGTAAGCAATGCGGACAATCTCGGCGCTTCCATCGACGCGGGAATACTCGGGTATTTCGCCGGGGAGGGACTGGAGTTTCTGATGGAGGTGGCGGACCGCACAGCCGCCGATCGCAAGGGCGGGCATCTGGCGCGGCTCACCGATGGACGCCTCACCTTGCGCGAGCGAGCGCAATGTCCGGAGGAGGAAGCCGAGGAGTTTCAGGACATCCACCTGTACCGCCATTTCAACACCAACAGCATCTGGCTGTATTTGCCTGCGCTTCGCGCGCTGCTGGACCGATACGACGGGCTGTTGCCGCTGCCATTGATTCGCAACGCGAAGACACTGGATCCGCGGGATCTCTCCTCGCCGGCGGTGTATCAGCTCGAAACCGCGATGGGGGCGGCGATTTCCTTGTTCGACCGCGCGGCGGCGGTGCGCGTGCCCCGCACGCGTTTCGCACCGGTGAAAACCACCGACGATTTGCTCGTCGTGCGCTCCGATGCCATGGTGTTGACGGAGGATTATCGCATCGTCCCGAATCCCGCGCGATCGTTGCCGGTACCCACCGTTTCGCTCGATCCACGCTACTATCGTCTCATTCATCAACTCGACGAGCGCTTCCCGAGCGGCGCTCCCTCGCTGCTCGAGTGCACGGCCCTCGAGCTTCGTGGCGACGTGCGCTTCGGTGCGGATGTGACGCTGAAAGGAACGGTGCGTCTGAGGAGCGATGACGGTGCAGTGCTGCACATTCCCGATGGTTCAGTTCTGGAGCAATGATGAAAACAAAGATCCGATCCTTTTTTCTGGGCCTCCTGGTCGTGTTCGCACTGATGCAAACCGTGCAGCCCGAGCGCACGAATCCCGACGACGGCATCGCAATGAAGGCCCCGGCAGAGGTTCAGGCCGTGCTGAAGCGCGCCTGCTACGATTGCCATTCCAACGATACCCGTTGGCCGTGGTACAGCTATGTGGCACCGGTGTCGTGGTTCCTTTCGAAGCATGTGGTGGAGGGCCGCGAGCATCTGAATTTCTCCCGTTGGGAAGCCATGGATGATCGCACGCGCATGCATGCCGCCAGCGAAATCATCGAAGTACTGCAAAGCGGCGAGATGCCGCTGTCGTCGTATCTGCTCCTGCACGGAGAAGCGGAATTAAGCACACAGGACAAACAACTCCTCACGGAGTGGGCGCGGGGATGGGAGTAAGCACCGCGCGGATGCCGCTGCCGGACACCGCCATGGACGGAGGGGCGTCACAGTGCGAAACGCTGTGGCAATGGCTCACGCCGGGATCGATCATCACCATCGGCGTGATCAGTGTGCTGGTTGTTGACGCATTGCTGCACAACAGCGTCGCCAATATCCCGCAGGTTTCCGCACTGCTGCTGCTGTTCGTTCTCGCGTGGAGTATCGCATTTCGCGTACGCACGCGCTTTCCCCGGACGGCGAGTTTCATCCGTCATTTGTGGCCTCTCGTACTGTATCCTGTGCTGTACGGCGTGATTCACGGCATGATCACCGCCGCGCGCCCATCGGACACGCATCTCGTCGATGCCGCCTTGTACCGCTTCGATGTGGCGTTGTTTTCCGTGAACCCCATCGCCTGGCTGGGTGAACACGCGCAACCCCTGCTCACGGACGCACTGTACCTTTCGTATTTCAGCTACTATGTCGGCATGCCTGTTTTGCTCATTCTCATGTGGCGTGGCAACAGGGCGGAGGATTTTCAGCGCGTTGCAACAGTGATGATAGCGGGCTGGTACGGTGCGCTGATCAGTTACGCCCTGTTTCCGGCGCTTGGCCCCAGTCGCTGGATGCCAGGCGAACTCCCCGTGCTGCACGGTTTGCTACCCAGCACCGCGTGGATTCAGACCTTTCTCACTGTGAATCTGCAGCCCGCGGTGCGCGACTGCGTGCCGAGCATGCACAGCGCGATCACGCTGTTGACGCTGGTCTACGCCTACCGCTACCAGCGGCGATTTTTCCACTTTTATCTCGCACCCGGGCTGGGCATCATACTCGCCACGATGTACATTCAGGCGCATTATGTCGTTGATGTGCTGCTCGGCATTCTCACTGCCGGCGTGCTGTATCTCGCCGCCGAGCGGGGGTGGCTGTATTGTGCAAGGCGCTCACGCGATGCGTCGCGTGTTGCGTCGCTGTAGCAATCGTGCGATTTTACCGACATGACCGCTCAACACATTGCCCATCGCGTTTCCATCGCACTCATACCACCGGTAGTGGCCACCTTTGTCATCAGCATGCTCGTGCGCTTCTGGGAACACGGCGGCATCTTTCATCAAAGCATTGTCTGGCTTACCGCGGTGGCTTCGGCCGGAGGACTGCAAATCGTGTATGTGCTGTACCTCAAGCGCATGGAAGTGGTGACCGCGTATGATGTGCCCGAGCGCGAGGACCGCAATCATCCCTACCTTGTCAGCGCGGGCATCAGTCTTGGCGGACTCGTGGCCTTGCAGTTTCTCAACGCCTCGGTGTTCCTGTGGGGATTGCTGTGGTGCTTCACGGCCAATACGCTCATCCTCTATGCCATCAATCGCTATTGGAAAATCAGCGCGCATATGATGGGACTCACCGGGCCGCTGGTGTTTCTCTGGCCGCTGTTCGGTGCCTGGCTGGCGCTGGCGCTTCCCGTTGTGCTCCTGCTGGGGTGGGCGCGCATCGCCACCGGTTCGCATACAGTTACACAGGTACTCGCCGGTGCCGTCGCGGGCGTGGTACTCACCCTGCTTCAGGCCTGGTTACTGCTCGACGTCGTGCTTCCGCTCATGCGCGGCTGACCGCCTGCGCGGCTGACCGCCTGCGCGGCTGACCGCCTGCGCGGC
>DAOSDL010000001.1:0-91410 GCA_035362335.1 Bacteroidota bacterium | reverse complement strand
GCGCGGCTGACCGCCTGCGCGGCTGACCGCCTGCGCGGCTGACCGCCTGCGCGGCTGACCGCCTGCGCGGCCCTGCGCGAAACCTCCGCCATCATTTCCCACTCGCCCAAAAAAAGACGCATGCCCCTGAAATGGAGCATGCGTCGCAAGAGTTTCCCCATCGTGGATGGTTTTACATCAACTGCTTCTTGAACCAGCGCTCGAACTCGCCATACCAGAGCTGCGCGTTGCGCGGCTTGAGCACGAGATGACCTTCGTCGGGGAAGTACAGGAACTTGCTCTCCACGCCCAGCCGCTGCAGCGTGCTGAACAGTTGCATGCCCTGCTCCACAGGCACGCGGAAGTCCAACTGGCCGTGTGAGACGTAGGTCGGCGTTTTGAAATTTTTCGCAAGACGACTGGGGGACCATTTCTCATACATTTTTGGATTGCTCCACGGAGTCCCGCGAAATTCCCATTCGGGGAACCACAATTCCTCCGTTCCGCCGTACATGCTCACCAGATCGTACACGCCCGCGTGGCAGAACAGCGCCTTGAAGCGCGTGGTGTTGCCCAGGAACCAGTTCATCATGTAGCCGCCATACGAGGCACCGGCGGCGCCCATGCGGTTTTTATCGATGAAGGGATACTGCTTCAGCACGTAATCGAGGCCCTTCATCAAATCCTTGTACGGCGCACCACCCCATTCGCCATTCACACCATCGGTGAAGGCCTGTCCAAAGCCCTGCGAACCGCGGCAGTTCACGGCCACCACCACAAAGCCCGGCGCGGCGAACAGTTGCAGATTCCAGCGATAGTGGAAATTATCGCCCCACACGCCCTGCGGTCCGCCATGCACGAGATAAATCATCGGGTACTTTTTCTTGGGATCGAAGTTTGGCGGCGGCACGATCCACCCCTGCACCTCGGCGCCATCGAAGCTCTTGAAAGTGAATGACTCCGGCGCGTGCATTTCCAATTGCTTCATCACATCGTTGTTGGTGGACGTGAGCTGCCGCACGTTGCTGATGCGCTCGCCATCGTAGTCCACACTCATCACTTCGGCGGGATGGCTCATGCGCTCGCCGATGAACACCAGCGAGTTGCCGTTCGGATGAAGACGGAAGTCATGGCGATAGGTGCCGAGGTCCATGTTGCGCACCGTGTCCATGTGCGCAAACTGCAGCGTGATGATGCCCTTGAGTACACGCAGCACGTCGCCACCCTTGGCAGGAACATCGAAGAGCGAAATGTACGGACCATCCTGGGCGGTGAACAGCAGACGCGAGCCCTGTTTGTACCAGAGAATTTCATCCACAGAACGATCCACGCCGTCGGTGAGCGTGCTGGTCGAGCCCGTCTGCCGGTCGTAGATCTTCAGATCGTATTTGTCCGCTTCGTAGCCGGCACGCGCCATGCCGCGATACGCGATATAGCGGCCATCGGGCGAGAACACCGGGTTGTTGTCGTTGCCTTTATTGGCGGTGGTGATGCAGCGGGGATTTTTTCCATCGATGCCCACGAGCCAGATGTCGTTGTTGGTGCTTGCCGCCACGAGCTTGTCGGTATTGCGGACGAATGCCACCTCCTTGCCATCGGGCGAGACCACGAAATCCTGATGGCCTCCAAGGTCGATGGGTGGCGTATCGTAGGCACCGGGCGTGAGATCGACGGCGATACCGCCCGCCGCCGCAATGGCGAACACATGTCCGTACTTGTCATCCTTCCAACTGCTCCACACGCGATACGGCAGCTTGTCGATCAACCGCGCCTTGACGGGATTCTTCTCCTTTTCCTCGTCGCGCAGGCGATTGCATTCATCGGTTGTGCAATCGGCATACACCTGCGATGTGAAGAGCAGATGCGTGCCGGTGGGCGACCAGGTGAATCCATCCACGCCGGTGGAGATAGAGGTGAGGCGCCGTTGATTGCTGCCGTCGGGATTCATCAGCCAGATCTGGCCGCCATTTTCCCGCGTGGAAATGAAGGCGATGGACGATCCATCAGGCGACCAGCGCGGATGCATGTCGGCTTTCGCGGCGTCGGTGAGCCGCTTCGCTTCACCACCTTCGAAAGGCACGGCCCAGATATCGCTGTTGGAATTGTTCTGTTCGATGCTGAAGCGCGTCACCACGTACAACACCGTTTTTCCATCGGGTGAAATTTGAGGATCGGCAACACGACCGAGGGCATACATGTCCTCGAAGGTCATGGGTCTGCCCGTTTCGTTCGGGAGTTGCTCGATGCGTTCCACTTGCGCGAACGCGCTGCTCATGAGCAGCAGCAGCAATAGCGGGAGAATGCGAAAAGTCTTCATGGCTCTGTGAAATCCGTACGATGAATGGTTGCGAATTCCGGGAATCCCCGGCGCGCCGCGAAATTACTTCGCGCGCGTGATCACAAATTGTGCAAGATCGGTCAAGGCCCGCCGCGCCGGAGAGTCGGGCAGTATCGTCAGTTGATCCACCGCGCTCTGCCGGTATTGCTCGGCGGTGCGCTCCGCGTGGTCGATGCCGCCGAACTCCTTCACGAAGTCGATAATGGTCTCGATGTCCTTGCGGCCGACGCCGTTTTTCAGCAGGCGTATCACATGGCGCCGGCGGAGGAAGGGTGCATTGCCCAGCGCGTGGATGAGAGGCAGGGTGAATTTCTTTTCTTTCAAATCGCCGCCCACCGGCTTGCCGATGGTGCTTTCCTTGCCGAGGAAATCCAGGATGTCATCGCGAATCTGGAACGCGATGCCCAGCGCCTCGCCGTATTCGCGCATGGCGGTGATCACAGCAGCATCGGTGGTGGCGCTGAGCGCTCCGATTTCGCAACAGGTGGACAGCAGCGAGGCAGTTTTATCGCCGATGATGCGGAAGTACGTGCCCTCGTCGTTGCGCAGTTGCCGCGATTTCTGAATCTGCAGCAGTTCGCCTTCGCTCATGCGCTTCACCGCCCGCGAGGTGCAATGCAGGAAGGAAATGTCCTCGTGATCGAGCGAAAGCAGCAAACCCCGTGACAGCACATAGTCGCCCATCAGTACGGCGACCTTGTTTTTCCATATCGCATTGATGCTCGGCCAGCCGCGTCGCGTGGCCGATTCATCCACCACGTCATCGTGAATCAGTGTGGCCGTGTGCAACAACTCCACCAACGCGGCACCCCGGTACGTGGCCTCGGTGATGCCTCCGCTCGCAGCGGCGGAAAGCAGCACGAGCATGGGACGCACCTGCTTGCCCTTGCGCTTGATCACATAACGGACCACGGTATCCACAATGCCGATGTTGGAACGCAGGGCCTTGCGGAAATGTCCCTCGAAGTCCTTGAGCTCATTTTTCACCGGAGCGAGAATACTGTCGAGACTCACCGTGCTCATCGGCTCAGTTCTCCTCCCTGATGCGTTTCTTCTGGCTGAATTTCGAAATCCAGATGCTCAGCTCGTACAGAAACACGAGCGGTATGGCCATCATCAGCATACTGATGGGATCGGGCCCGGGCGAGAGCAGCGCCGCCGCGATGGCGGAGGCTATCATGGCATGGCGCCAGTAACGCCGCATGACTCCGGGAGTGAGAATGCCGAGCCGCGAAAGAAAAAACGACAGCATCGGCAATTCGAAAATCGCGCCCGCACCGAGCATCAGGGTCAGAATGAATTCGAAGTAGTAATCGATGGCGATCACGTTCTCGATCGCATCCGAACCGAAGCCCACGAAAAACTTCAGCGCGGCCGGAAGTATGGCGAAATACGCGAAGGATACTCCCGCCAGAAAACACAGCGACGTGAAAATGACGATGCGCGCCGCGTATTTTCGCTCGCGCGGATACAGGCCGGGAGCGACGAATTTCCAGATTTGATAAAAAACGTTGGGAATGCTGATTACAATACCGGCAAAAATCGCCACCTGCATGTACAGAAACACCTGACCGAAGGGACGCAGATTCTGTAATTGCATATTGTAAATGCGCGCGGGACGCAGCAGCACATCGTCCATGAGAATGTCGATGAAAATCCACGAGGCCAGCGCGCCGACCACCACACCGATCAGGATGTAGATGATGCGCCAGCGCAGCTCTTCGAGATGGTCGAGAAAGGACATCTCCTTCTCGTTGCCACCGTTCTCGTGTTGTTCCCGCGTATCTTCTTCGCTCATGCTCCGTTCGCTACCGCACACACTGTGTCAAACCTGAAAGATACGAGAGTGGCGGCTAAGTGCATAGCGCCGACACGCGTGCACGGCCCGCGAAAGCACGCCGTGCTCATGCACCCGGCATGCCGATGTGCAGACCCGCCGTGATCCAGCGCCCCGGCATCGGAATGCCCGGTATCTCCTCGTAGCGCGTGTCGAAGATATTTTCCACGGTGACATCAATCTCCAGCACGCGGGAAAGCGCGTGGCGTACGCGCACGTCCACGGTGGTCCACGCATCGCCCTGCGCGAAGGGGCGCGCGTACACGGCGGCGATCGACAACGGTGTGGATGCGAGAGCATCGCTGCGCAGCAAGAGCGAGGCCTTGTGCCGCGGATGTGTCAAGGCGTAGCGGGCCTGCATGCCCTGCAAACCCTCGAGCGCGCTGTACACGTACTGATAGTGCGCAAGCAGCGCCACGGGCGCCTCGGACGGAGTCCACTCCCAGCGCAATTCCGCGCCATGTACGGATGCCTTGCGCAGGTTCCGCGCGTAGTATCGATTGTCGGCAGGATCGAGAATGAAGTCGATCAGCTCGCGCTGATCCCGCAGAAACAGCGCCGACGACAACTGCAGGGCACCCATGACGCCGCGGGCACCGATTTCCGCAGACCACGCTGTTTCGGCATGCAAGGCATCGGAGCCGGAACTGACAGGATCGCGGTAATACAGCTCGGTGTACGAGGGTTGGCGAAAGGAGCGGCCTCCCGATACGTAGGCCGTGAAGGATTGCCCGAGGGCGCACTGCAAGCCCATGGCGGGATTCCATTGCGCTTCGTGTCCGCGCAACGCATCCACGCGCAATTCCGCCGTCAGAGCCAGCCAGGGCAGCAGTTCCTGGCGAAGCCCGGTGAAAGCGGCGGCTCCTTCGCGTCCATGATCGCCCAGCGCCGTGCTGCGGATGCGGTCGGCCTGCGCATTCACGCCCACATTCCACTGCGTGGACGTCGAAGGCTGCATGTACAGCACAAGATCACCGTTCAGCACATCGGTGGCGTGCGTATTCACGAAACGATCCGGAGTGCGGCTGTCGAACACAAAGCGATCATTGAGCCGTCGATACGACACCCCGCCTTGCAGCACCGCACCCGCGATACCTCTTCTCGCCTGCACGGCGAGGGAGCCGCCATGAATCCTTTCCCGCGAAGGAATGCCGCGACCCGGCGAATAAAAGTCAAACGCTCCGAAATCCTTGTCGCTGTAGCTGGCCGATAGCCGCAGCCCGGTTCCGCCCGCATCGACGTTGCTCACATGCGATAGCGTCCATCCGGTAAAATCCGTGCCTCTGCTGTACCCATCATGCCGCAGGAACTGTGCGGAGGTGCGCGCGGCCACATGCTCCGACACCGCGCTCCAGCTCAGACGCGCATCGGCCCGTCCGAAGGATCCACCAGCGAGGCGCATGCTCAGCGCATTCCTCTCCGCTCGTCGCGTGACAATGTTGATCAAACCACCGAAGGCGTCGGCGCCATGCAACGCCGACATATGTCCGGGCACGATTTCCACCCGTTCGATCTCCTCCGTCGGCAGTGCCAATGCCAGCGCGTGATGCCCGGTCTGCGGATCATTCGCCCGCATTCCATCGATCAGAATGAGATTCTGGCCGAAGGTGGAGCCGCGCATGCCGATGTCGCTCTGCGCACCGAAGGGGCCCCGCCTGCGGACATCCACCACGGCCGACAAACGCAGAGCATCGTCCAGCGACACCGCGCCTGCCTCTGTCAGCACGGCGCGCGTCAGCACCTGCACCGCGCGCGGCTGCTCCGACTGCTTCGCCGCATGCCGCAGAGCGGTCACCTGCACCTCGTCCAGTGTCACAACCATGGTGTCGTCCGAGCGATGTTGTGCCAGCAGCGGCGCCGTGCCGCCAAGGAAAAGGAGCAATGATGAAATCGCGAGGAAAAAGGAACGCACGAATAACTCCGCTGTTGTTGTGCCCGCTCGGGCAATTTTTCAGGATACGTAAAATGGCAACCGTGGTCAATGCATTTCGCCGTTGCCAAAGTGCAACGATGCGTGCCGCGCACAGGACCGCAGCGCGAGTGCGAATTGCGAGGAACAGATATTGCGTTCGGGCGGGCAACATCCTAATTTCGAAGCCGTAGGATTTCATATGGAGAGCGGCGCCGGTCTGTAGTGGCACGGACGCCTTTCGTTACAGTCATTCACCGGAGGAGTACATGTCGGACACCATACGTTTCGTGCGCAACTACAGCGATCTGAGCACGGACAAGGGATTTCAATTCGAGTTTTTCTGTGATCGCTGTGGCACAGGCCATCGTACCCGCTTCGATGCCAGCGTCACCGGTACGGTGACGGGCCTGCTCGACAGTGCGAGTTCGATGTTCGGTGGCCTGTTCGGAACGGCCGCAAATGTGGGCCATAGCGTACGATCCGCCGCATGGGAAAAGTCCCACGACGGCGCCTATGAAAAAGCCGTGAACGAAGTCACCCCCGAATTCCAGCAATGCCCGCGCTGCTCGGCGTGGGTATGCAAGGATCAGTGCTGGAGCGACAAAAAGGGGCTCTGCAAGAATTGCGCTCCCGATCTGGGTGTAGAAATGGCCGCGGCGCAGGCCAGCAAATCCGTGGAGGAAATCTGGGCGCACGCGGCCATGGCGGAAGAGGACAAAAAACTCGGGAAAGAGGTCTGGCGCGAGGGCATTCGCGCGACCTGTCCCGACTGCAACGCCCCGCTGGCGCAGAATTCCAAATTCTGCCCCGAATGCGGCGGGCGCGTTCAGGCGAAGCACTGCACGAGTTGCGGCAGCAAACTTACGGCCAATGCCAAATTCTGTCCGGACTGCGGCGAGAAAGTCGAACAGTCCTGACGCGACGTCCACGCAATGCCCGGTGCTCGTCCCGCTTCAACGCAGGACGAGCACCGCTGTTTGTGCCAGCAACGAGCCAGTCGTTCTCAGTACGCAGAGGTACAGTCCACTCGGCAGCACCGATGTATCGAGTGCGATGCTGTTGCGACCTTCGCGCAGCCAGAGTTCTGTCCGCTGCACACTGCGGCCGAGAGTTGTGCACAGTTCCAACGACGCGTGGAGCGGGCGTGCCACATCCACCTGCACCTGCGTCGGCATGGATCGCATGGCGGGATTGGGATAGACCGCATGCAGTTGCACTGTGCGCGCTGCTGGAACAAGCTCCACGTCGGTCAACAACGAGAGTGGAATGCCATACGCCGCTGCCGTGCTGCGATGCTGCCCGTCGGGAAGCGTGAGCGTGAGATACATCCAACCATCGTCGCATCGTGCGCTGCTGACGTAGCACCCAGCGGGTGTCGCGAGATCGAGTCGACCGCGCACCGATGCATCCGCAGCGTGCGCGAGCAGTGCGACGACCGGTGTGGACGTGCTGTGGGTGGCGACCACGGAATAGAGAGCGCCATCATGAACGACGAGAGCGAAGGGAACATCCATGCCCTGCGCGACGGCTGGACGTCCATGCAGCACGCCGATCGCAAGCGCGGCGAGGAGAAGAAGGCGGGAACGAGAGAGTAACGTGTTCATGGCTGCCTCCTTGTTCACGGATCGACGACGACTATTTCGACTTCCCAGTGATTCAGCGACACCGGTCCGGGCGACACCACATCCACGCGGTCGAAGTAAGCGCCCTGTGGCGCGGTGATGCCTCCGTTTTGCGTGAGCTGACCCGGTGCAAACACCAGCTCGCGTTCCGCTGTCAGCACTCCCTGGTTATAGCCACGGATGAAGGCGCTGCCACCCAATGGATGCGTGCAGGTGAGTGTGATGGAGAATTTCTCCGTATTCCACTGCGTGCCGGGATTGATGATGTCTTGCAGCGTTGCCATTTGGAAACGCAGACCCGCCTGTTCCATCGAGAGTTCAGCGCCGGCTTTCATCACGAATGGTGGCGAACCGAAGCCGGTCTCCGCCTGCGTCATCACATGCACAGTGAGTAGACCGCTTTGATTGGCCGGTACTTTGGCGGGATAGGTTCCCAGCGTCACATCGGTACCGGGAAGCAAGGGACCGTCCGGTATGCTGCTGAAGTAGATGTACCAGGTGGAAATGATGTAGCACCACACACCGTCGCTGCCACGATTGCCGTCCAGCTTCAAACCCACCGGGCCCGACACGGTGGCAATGCCGCCCGGTCCGCCTTTGCCGGGACCCTTGCCATCGCCACCATCGCCGCCATCGCCCGCAATGGCATTGCCCGAGCCACCGTTGCTGCCGCTGCTCACTGTGGCGTTACCGCCAGCCCCGCCATCGCCACCACTTGCCGCGGGCGGCGTACAGCAATGACCACCATTTCCGCCATTGCCTCCGAGTGCGCTCGCTGTACCGTCGCTGCCGGGATTGCTGGTGGCCGCTCCACCGTCCTGTCCTTTGACATCGGTGTCGCCCCGCAAGCCGCCGCGGGCTTCGGCGTTGCCGCCGTTGCCTCCGGCGCAGTTGCATCCGGTGCCATTGCCACCATCGCCACCGTTGGCGCCCGCATGTCCGCCATCGCTGCCCTGCACAGTGGCATCGCCGGGATCGGCAGACGTTCCTTGTCCGTAGAGCTTGCCGATTTTTCCACTCATCGCTCTGCCGTCGCCGCCACGTCCACCCACAGCCGTGCTGCTCCCGCCATTTTCACCGGGACAGCCGTCGCGGCCTTTCTGTGGATCGGGAATGGCACGTGCGTTGCCGCCGTCGCCCGGCGCGGCGACAGCATTGCCGCCCTTGCCCGGTTTGAACTGTTCCGCTCCGGCGAGCCGTACGCCCTGATGTCCGGAAGGTCCTCCATCGCCGCCAAAAGCGCGGGCCCAGCCGCCCTTGCCTCCAACGGCTGTGCTGGTACAATTGTCCGCATCGCCGCCTTTGCCGCCGTTGGCTGTGGCGTTCCCTCCGGCGCCGCCCTGACCGCCGCTCAGCGTGATGTGTTCGGTGCCTGTCACATTACCTCGAACCACGCCGTTTTTCCTGGCCGATCCACCCGCCCCGCCGCGAGCGAGTGCATTTGCGCCGTTCTGTCCGTTGTTGCAGCGGTTCAAGCCGGGACCTCCGGTTGCTGTCGCATTGCCTCCCCTTCCCCCATTGCCTGTGTAAATGTTCACCGGCCCGAGGAAGGTGATGGAATTGCTCGCGGTGAAACGAACATGCGCCGCCGCGTCGCTCCCGCGTCCACCAAATGCATACGCGGTGCCTTCGGCGGGCGCGAACACATTGGCATCGCCTCCGGGACCACCATCGCCCGCTTCAAAGCTGCCGCCCATCACCAGGATGTTTCTGGCGTGGAAATACAGACTGCCACCTTTGCCACCAGCACCACCCACACGATGCGCGGCATTGGCCGTGCCACCCTGCGCACCCGAAGCCGCGCGAAACGTGCTGTTGTTGATCACAAGCCAGCCATCGGGCACGGTGGTGCGCAGCCCGTTGCCTGATCGTCCCGCCGCTCCCGGCAATGCCTGGCGTGGTGGACGGGACGTCATCACTGCGGCCGAGTCGAAGCGCAGATGCTGGAAGCCGTGGAACACAATACGCTCGCGTACCATGAGCGGGCCATTCACCACCGCCGTTCCGCCTGCGGTTTGCGGCTGGCGCGACGCGATCGCACGCGTGGCCGGCAGAGCGCTGGTGGCTGGCATCGCACGCAGTCGCGTGGAATCCGGCTGATACACGTAAAGCGACATCTCGGCGCTTGCCGTTTGCCCTGTCGCGGTTGTGACGGCGCAGGTTAGTTCATACCGTCCCGCCGCAGCGTATTGGATGACGGGATTCGGCTCGGTCAGCACTCGTCCATCGCCTGTTTCCCAACGATAGGACGCCACGTCGACGTCGACGCCCTCGAAGCGCGACACGAGTGCGATGCTGTCGGATAGCGCGTACAGCACGTCGCCGCAGGCCGTTGCAAGTCCGAAGCCCGGAGGCAGTTCCTCCGTCGCTTCGACCACAACGATACGTGCACTACTCACCGCGCTGCGACCTTCATCATCGATGATGGTGACGGTGATGGTACGGCTGCCCTCGGAGGTATAGCGCAAGGGCACGTCGAGCGTCATGCCATCGGCGGGAACGAGATTGCGCAGCACTGTTCCGCTTCCGTCGTTGACATCGAAGCGCACCACGCCGCCATCGGGATCGACACCGGCGATGGAGCACCAGACCACCGCAGTGTCGCCCGGAGGTATAGGCACATACACGCGATCCGGCAGCACCTCGCACACGGGATCGAGTGGCAAAGGCGATCGCGCATGACGTGGTAGCAGGGCTTCCGCATCGGTAATGGTGCTGTCGTCGGTACAGCGCACGGGTACATCCGATATGATGCTTCCATTTTGCAACAGCGCTCCCTCGGCACTGAACAGAAGCAATTCGCCGGAGGATATGGCACCGTCGGCACACGTGTCCACCACGCTGCCTTCGAGCAGCAGCACACGGTAGTGCAGTATGCGCAGCGCGGCACAGGGACTCCAGATACTGCCATGCAGCAGCAGCGTATCCGACACCAACACATCGGTCGGTCCCGCGCAGCGCAGCGTCACACCCGCTGGAATCTCCAGCGTGGAGAAGCAATAGCTGCCCGCCGCCAGCGTGGTGTCGCCTGTCACGCGCCAGCGCGCCGCTGGCAGCACGTTGAGAGTGAATTCCGCTTCATCGCGCTGACCGGCATTGTCCCGCACCCGCACCGTGAAGGTACTCGTACCCGGCTCGTCCGGCACGCCTTGCAGCAGGCCATCGATGTTCAGTTGCATGCCGGGCGGGGGACTTCCTTCCACCACATCGAAGCGATACGGTCGAGTGCCCCCGGCCGCATCGAAATGCACCGCATACTGTGTGCACACCCGCGCGTCGGGCAGCGGCGTGGTGAACAGATGCAGCGCTTCGGCATCCACACGCAGTACCAGCTTCGTTGTCGCGGTGTCGCCACGCGCATCGGTGACGAGCAGCCGCGGCATCCAGAGTCCGCTGGAATCGGGCGTCCCCACGATATGTCCATCCCCGCTCAGCTGCAGCGCGCTCGGCAGCGTTGCGTCGAGCACCGTCCAGATATACGGCGGCACACCGCCCGCCGCCTGCAACGCCACGCTGTAGGCGGCACCCACCACCGCCACGGGCAAGGTGCTGGTGAGAATACGCAACGCCTCGGGTGGCGTGCGCAGGAGCAGCGTTTTCACATTGCCATCACTGTTCCCATGGATGTCTCGCACCCGCACGGCGCAGGCATATTCTGTGTCCGCTGTCAACCCGTGCAAAGTGTATTGATGTGTCGACCGTAGCACGGCCACGGGTCGCGCATAGTCGATGGTGCCGGGCAGTGCGCTCACAAACAGCTCGTAGCGCAATTCCTCCTCGGCGCTCACGGCATCCCAGGCAGGGGGCCAGGCCAGTGTCAGCGACTGCGGCTGTCCGGTGTATCCGCCCGACACACCCGTGAAATGCGGCGGGGCAAGGTCGCTGCCTGCTCCGTCTCCGTCTACCGTACTCGAAGCCTCGAGCACGCCATTTTCACGAAACACCTGCACCACGGCGTTCATATCGCCGGAGGCGCCCTCCGAGCGCAGCGACACCGCGCTCAGTCCTCCGGGCAGCAATTCCACAGCCACGATGCGGTGGCGTCCCTCCGTGGCGACGAGCGGAAACGACGCACTGTTCCACTGCGGTGTCAGCCGCAGCAGCAGAGGCCGAATGGTGCTGTCGCTGCTCCACACGTGTACACCGGCCGACACGCCACGTTCATCCGCCGCCAGGGCCACGATGCCATCATCATAGCCCGGCGCGAGATCCTGCTTCCATTCTTGCAACAACTCGGCATTCGGCCCGAGCAGCAGGAGAAGAGAATTTTTCGTCACGGGAAGCCGCTCCCAACCCGCGAGCAACGTCCCCTCCGGTCGGGGCAGCATGCAGGCGAAATGTGTGTTCTCGTATCGTCTGCTCCAGCGTAGGTCGCCATCGCTTTCCAGGCAAAACACCGCCGCGGCCTGCGTGCCATCCCCTTCCTCGTTGCAACATAGTAGCATAGTACCATCGGCCGCCGTGATCATGGCCACGGGGAGTTGCGATACCCCGTCACTCCTCGGCGCCACCCACTGCCAGCCCGGTACACCATCGGCACTCCACGACTGAACGAACAGCCGCCAGCCACGCTGCCAGCGCATGCCCGCAACGTACACCTCCCCCGCAGTGCCTAAGCGGAGGTCATGCGATCGGCAATCCACGCTGTCCGGCAACTGCCTCGACCACAAGGTGTCGCCCGTGCTGCCAAGCACATGCACGATCACGCTCCATCGACCGTTGCCATCGAAGCGATTTCCGCACAGTGCCAGCCGCGCCGCGCGCAGGTCGCTCGCGACAAATTCCACTGAGGCATCCGCATCGGCACGACGCAGCTCCCATTGTTGCTGTCCCCATAGCGGAGAAATGCACACACAACACAATGCCATGCCTATCGCCCATTGCATGGCGAGGCGTTTCCTGTTCGCGTTCATGATGTCCTCCTGCGTGCGCGGGCACGCCGAAACAGAAGAGACGAGGGTGGACAGCTATACGCACGCGTCGATGGCGACAGCGTGGTCGAACGAGGGTCGAAAGGATAAGGTTGTCTGAATTGTACGGCAGCATATTACTCCCCTTTTTTCACAATGTCAAGTGTGGGACATGGCTGCCCCATCGGCATCGCCTTTGCATCGCCTCGCCTGCCGGCGGGACAACATACGAGGAGGCATTTCCCCTGCGAACATGCTATCTTGCGGCAACCGCTTTGGAGGGTGACGCATGAGTTCCTTTCCCGATAAACGCGAGATCGTTCGCGACTGGCTGCCGCGCTATACCGGCATGCGGCTGGAGGATTTCGGACCCTGGGTGCTGCTCACAAATTTTCAAAGCCACCTGAACGCCTTCGCCACGATGCATGATGTTCCGCTGCGGGGTGTGGGCGGACCCATGACCTCGGCGAGCAGCGGCGACGGCCTTTCCATCATCAACTACGGCATGGGCAGCCCGAACGCGGCCACCATCATGGATTTGCTGCTTGCCATCGAACCGCAAGGGGTGCTGTTTCTGGGTAAATGTGGCGGGTTGAAAAAATCCACCAGCGTGGGACATTTCATTCTGCCCACCGCCGCCATACGCGGCGAAGGCACGGGCAATGCCTGGATGCCTCCCGAGGTCCCGGCGCTTCCCTCCTTCAAACTGCATCAATACGCCGCCAATGTGATCACCGACCGCGGACTTGAATATCGCACCGGACCCATTTACACCACCAATCGACGGGTGTGGGAATGGGACGAAAAATTCCGCAGCTATCTGCGCGATGTGCGTGCCGTGGGAATCGACATGGAAACCGCAACCATTTTCCTCGTCGGCCACGCCAACCGCATACCACGCGGAGCGTTGCTGCTGGTGTCGGATGTACCCATGACGCCCGATGGTGTGAAAACCGAAGAATCCGACCGCGAAGTGAATCAGCGTTACACCGAATTGCATGTGGAATTGGGCGTGGAAACCCTGCGCCAGGTGCGCGATTCGGGTGGACGCATCAAGCATTTTCACTTCGAGGACGAAGCGTGACAGTACCTTATCCTTCGAATACACAGGAGCATGACCTTCATGAAGTCCTTGCACCCACGCAGTATCCTGGCCTTGTTCTGCGGCTGCATACTTTTCCTCGCCTGCGGCAAGCAGCAGAGCAATACAGCGACGGAGGGAGCTTCCTCCGTGTCTGAATCCTTCGTCACGCAGACCATCGATTCCCTTCTCGCACGGCACGGCGAGGCACTGCGCCCGCGCATTGAAAGCGGCGTGCGCCGGGTAGCAGAGCTCTGGCGCGAAAGTGATGGCACGAACGAGGAATTCGCCCTGTTCTGCCGTGACCATTTCATCGCCGATCAAGGCGAACTCGATGCCACCTTCGCACGCTTCGAACACAATCTTATGCTCATCAACGGCTATCTCACCGAACTCCGCCGCGATTTGAGCATTCCGCTGCAACTGGATGCGGGACCCATGCTCGCCATCGATTACCGTTTCGGCGAATTCGCACCGGAGGTGCATGCGACGGATGATTTGTTTGGAACGAAAATCGCTTTCGTTGCCCTGCTCAATTTCCCTCTCAGCACTTTGCAGCAGCGCCTTGACAACGGGGCGCAGTGGACCCGTCGCCAGTGGGCCGAGGCGCGGCTGGTGCAGCGCTTTTCATCACGCGTTCCCGCCGACGCACAGCAGCAGGCCACCACGGCCTACACCACTGCCGACAACTACATCAGCAGCTACAACATTCACATGGGACACCTGCTGAATGCGAAAGGCGAACGTCTCTTTCCCGATGATTTGGTGCTGATCTCACATTGGGGATTGCGCGACGAACTCAAGGCGCAGTACGACAACGAGGGCGGCCTGGAACGGCAACGGATGATTCTGCGCGTGATGGATCGCATCGTGAAGCAGGAAATTCCGGCGCAGGTCATAGACAATCCCGCAGTGGACTGGCGGGTGGACGACAACACTGTTGCTCCGACCGGCGCCGTTGCCAAGGACTTCCGCGCCGCAGAGCGCGAAGCCGACACGCGCTACGCCATGTGGCTCAAGACTTTCAAGGGTGAGCAAGCCATTGATCCCCATGTGAAGGACAATCCGACGCACATCGCCCGCCGCTTCAACAGCGACCGCGAGATTCCCGAGGAGACCGTCGAGCAACTGCTGACATCCATCCTGACCGCGCCGCAGGTCAAGCGCGTCGCGCAGCTGATTCGTACGCGTCTCGGTCGCGAACTTGAGCCCTTCGACATCTGGTACACCGGCTTCAAATCGCGTCCGCCGGTGAGCGAGCAGGAGCTCGACAAACTGCTTTCCCGCAAGTATCCCAACGTTCAGGCCTTCGAGCGTGACATCCCTGTCATTCTTGGCAAATTGGGCTTCGATCCCGGCATGGCTACCGCCATCGCCGGCGCCATCGGTGTCGATGCCTCACGCGGCGCCGGTCATGCCATGGGAGCCGGACGCGTCACGGACAAGGCGCGGCTGCGCACGCGCGTCCCGGCCGGCGGCATGAAGTACAAGGGCTACAACATCGCGATACACGAGCTCGGGCACAACGTTGAACAGGTACTCTCGTATCGTTACATCGACCACACCTTGCTGCGCGGCGTGCCCAACACCGCCTTCACCGAGGGCTTCGCCTTTGTCTTCCAATCCCGTGATCTCGATTTGCTCGGCTTCAAGCAGCAGGATGCCAGCCGCGAAGCATTGAATACCCTGGACGTACTCTGGTCCACCTACGAAATCGCCGGAGTTGCCCTGATCGACATGCGCGCCTGGCGCTGGTTGTACGAACACCCCGAGTGCAGTGCCGAGCAATTTCGCGAAGCGGTTCTGAGCATTGCCAAGGAGGTATGGAACGCTTACTACGCACCCGTGCTCGGCATGAAAGACGTTCCCTTGCTCGCCATTTACTCGCACATGGTGGATGCGGGACTGTACACACCGGATTATCCGCTCGGTCATATCATCGCATTCCAGATCGAGCAGTATTTGCAGGGCAAGAATCTGGCCAAGGAAATGCAGCGCATGTGTGCGATCGGCAGCGTTTCACCCGATCTTTGGATGAAAACCGCTGTGGGCGCTCCCATTTCCACCAAGCCCATGCTGGAGGCGGCGGACAAAGCTCTGGCGTTGCAGTAGTATTCCTCGAACGATCCGCATTGACACAAGGCCCGCCACATCAGGCGGGCCTTGTGCGTATTCTTGCGTTCAGCAATTCGGCGCGCAGGCCCGCTCGGCCATGACATTTTGCACGGGAATGTGCCACCACCTTGCGCGTGGCGGCACCTTTTTCCTATTGCGGGATGTTGTGATGTAATTCGCCGAGTTTCCATCGAGCACCTCATGAAGCACATAGATATCGTCATACTCGGAGCCGGTTACGGAGGAATGAGCTGCGTGACCCGTCTCTCACGCCTGTTTCGACGGGATGAGCGCGTGCGCATCCATCTTGTGGACAGGCATACCTACCACCTTCTCGAAACGCGTCTGCACGAACGCGCCGTGCGAAAAAGCGAAATCACCGTTCCCCTCGCACGTTTCCTCGCCCGTCGACCCAATGTCACCTTACATCTCGGCGAGGTGACGCGCATCGATTTGCCGGAGAAACAGGTGGAGTTGGATTTCGGCATCACACAAACCAGCGATGCCACAGCTCGACGCTTGCGCTACGACTATCTGGTCATCGCGCTCGGAAGCAAAACCAACTTCTACCAGATTCCGGGACTCGAGGAACACGCTTTTCAGCTCAAGGAATTGCGCGACTCGGAAATGTTGCGCGAACATACAGAGCGGATGTTCGCAATCGCCGCTTCCGAGAGCAATCTCAACAGGCGCAAGGAATTTCTGCGCTTCGTCATCGGTGGCGGAGGGCTCACGGGCGTGGAATTGGCCACGGAAATGGCCGAGCGCTTCGATGTGCTGAGCGAGCAGTACCACATCGACGTTTCCGAACCCGAGATGGTGTTGATCGAGCTGTCCGACCGTATTCTTCCGTCGCTGGACGGCAGGCAGATCGCGCGTTCCGTCGAAGCCATGCAGGCCATGGGCATACAGATCATCACCAACACGCGGGTTACCGGCATGGAGGAGCGTGACGGACGCCTGCTTGTGTTACGCGACCCGGGCGAGCCCATACCCACACGCACCATGGTATGGACGGGCGGCATTCGTATTTCCGACCTCATCCGTCGCAGCGGCGCCGAAACCGGGCCGCAGGGACGCGTGGTGGTAAACGAGTACCTTCGCCTTCCGCTTTTTCCCGAAGTGTTCGCCATTGGCGACAATGCGCTTGCCATCAATCCGGCCAGCGGGGCTGCCGTGCCCACGGCCGCGCAATTCGCCCTGCAGCAGGGCTATCTCACTGCCGACAATCTCCGCGCCGTGATCCATGGGCGCACGCCAAAGGTGTACCGACCGCGCGTTCTGGGTGAAGTTGTATCGCTTGGCAAGCATCTCGCCATCGGTTGGGCATCGCTGCCACTCGGTACGAGACTGAATTTCGTCGGCTTTCTCGGGAGCTTGCTCAAGCGCGCCATTTCTGAAAAACATTTGCTTCTGCTCTGGCGCGAGCGTCAGAACTGGAGCGGACACTGGTAGCAGCGCTTCCCGGCAGCGGGTAATAACAACGGGGCCGCCGGTTTGACCGGAGGCCCCGTGTGCGTGCATGAATGCTAAGCGATCTACGATTTAAGCAGCGTGCGCGTACGAATACCGTCCGCACTCGCCATTTTCAGCAGATACGCTCCCGCAGGCAGTTCCTTTGCATTGAAGGGGATGATGTGATGGCCGGCGCTGAGCGCGACGCGATCCAACACCACGCTCAATTCCTTTCCATGGACGTCGAGTATGCTCACCGTTACTTCCTCGTCTTTTTCCACGGCGATGGACAGCGTGGTGTAAACCCGCATCGGGGCATTGCTCACCTTGGTCACGTTGAAGCTCGGCGAAACCTGCCGCGGCACGACCGTCATCACCGAAGTGTAGATGGATTGGCTATTGTCCGACACTTGCTTGAGACGATAGTAGCTCACCTTGTCCGGGGCATTGAGATCGGTGAATTCGTAGGATTTGGGCGACGCGGTAGTGCGACTGCCGTGGACGTAGCCGATGGTTTCCCAGGTGGTGGCATCCTGCGTGCGCCGTTCGACCTCGAAACCGATGTTTCGGCGCTCGAAGCGCGTGTGCCAGCTGATTTTCACCACATCGCTCACATGAACGGCGCTCATCGACATCATATCCACGCCGGCTTCCATGTTCGCTATGCTGGCGGTGGAAACTTTCGCGGCGCGAAGTACCGGTTCCTCGGCCAAGGCCATGCTCGTCATGAAAAGAAGCAGGACAATCGTTGCGGTTTTCATCATCTTTCCTCTATATGAAGTGTGCAGTATCAATCTGTGGGATATGCATCAATTACCGTGCCATTGTGTGAACCACGTTAATTGACATCAATTCGCATGCTCTCCGCATCCAGATTCGCATTCATCGCCGAATGTGTTCCATTTTGGAACTGGAAAGCGGTACAGTAGGCTTTCATCCAGGCCTTGGAGAAACAGCTCTGGCCCCTACTGCGCTAAGATGCTTCTGCGATTTGGGCGCAGACACCGCCGCAGGGACCCGAGCAACATCTGCGTAGGCATGCGAACGGGCAACCCGTTCCTGGCTTAATCGCTCCCGTTGGAATCCGATGCCGAATGACCGATGCGGGAGGAGCAAATATGCAGGGGGAAAAAACAACCCCCTCACCATCAACGGCAAGGGGGTGCAGAGTGCGGTCGAAAACCAGGCATGATCCTTCCATCACGTCGACTACGCTTCGACCGCTTCACGTAATCGCGGGTGGCCCATACCGGAGCCCCAACGAATCGGCAGCCGCGGGTGAACGCGATGATTGAGGATAGGATTGCGATCAATCGCTGTACAGTGCGGGAAACAACTCCCGCTCCACGCTTTCGATCACGATGTGAATGATCTTGATATGCAATTCCTGAATGCGATCGCTGGTGGAACCGGGAACAACAATCGGTACATCGCACAATGCCAACAGCGCGCCACCGCCCTTGCCCAGCAAACCTACGGTGGTCACACCGCGCCGCCTGGCTTCCTCGGCCGCGCGCAGCAGATTGGGTGAATTCCCACTCGTGCTCAGCATGAGCAGCACATCGCCCTCGCCACCGAGCGCCTGCACCTGACGCGCGAACACCTCGGCAAAGCCGTAGTCGTTCGCCACGCAGCTCATATGCCCCGGATCGCTGAACGCGATGGCGGGAAGCGGCGGACGCTCGCTGCGATAACGACCGCTCCATTCCTCGGCAAAGTGCATTGCGTCGCTCATCGAGCCGCCATTGCCACAGGAAAGCGCCTTGCCTCCATTGCGAAAGCATGCCGCGAGCACATCGGCGAAGCGACGCACGCGACCAAACTGCTCCACATCGGCGAGAAAAGCGGCGAGGCACTCCTGCGCCTCGCGGAATGACCGTTCGATGGTATCCATTATTGCAGCACCTTCAATTCGAGATGGTTGAGGCGATCAGCGGAATCCTGTTCCACATCGGCGTGCAAGGAATTGCCATGGGCGTCCATGGTGACAATGGCTGCGAATTTTTCCACCTCGAAATGCCACAAAGCTTCGGGAACGCCGAATTCTTCCAGAAAATGCACCGCCGGCACGCTGCGCACGGTTTCGGCGTAGTATTGTGCCGCTCCACCTATGGCATTGAGATACACCGCCCCATGCTCCTGAAGCGCCTTCAGCGTATTCGCTCCCATGCCACCTTTGCCGATCACCGCCCGCAAGCCAAACTTGCGGATGATCTCGGCTTGATACGGTTCTTCGCGAATGCTGGTGGTGGGTCCCGCCGCTTTCACGTGCCACACGCCCTCGGCGTCTTTCAACATCACCGGACCGCAGTGGTAAATAACGCCTCCGCGCATGTCCACCGGAGCATCGTGCGTCATCAAATAGCTGTGCAGCGCATCGCGACCGGTGAACATCGTCCCGTCGATCAGCACGATATCGCCCACCTTGAGCGAGCGGATGAGTTCTTCGGCAATGGGTGCCTTGAGCAACACTTCGCGTCCGGTAAGGGGAATGCCCTCGCCTTTCGCCATGCGCGCGGGATCGGCATCGCGATACATCCAGCGCGTAATGGCACCGCTGTTCGCGTCGATATGCACCCCGAGACGGCGGAACGCCCAGCAATCGTAGGCCACGGACACGAAAAAGCTGGCCGGCAGGCGATGATAACTGCCGATTTTGCATCCGATAAGCGTGCTCGCTCCGCCGAAGCCCATGGGCCCGATATTGAGCGTGTTCGCATGCTTCATGATATCGTCCTCGAGCGCGGCGAGCAAGGGATCGGGATTGGTGTCGTCGAGTTCGCGGAACAGTTGCTCCTTGGCATAAGCGTAACCCGATGCGCGATCGGATCCGATGGCCACGCCGATGGCGCCTACCGAGCATCCCTGCCCTTGCGCCTGCCACACCGCGTGTAAAATGCACTTGCGCACACCATCGATATCGCGCCCGGCCTTACCGAGATGATCGAGTACCATGGGAAGCGAATACTGGATATTCTTGTTCTCGCAGCCACCGCCCTTGAGAATGAGTTTAACCTCGATTTCCTCCCTGTCCCATTGCTCCCAGTAAAAAATCGGTGCGCCGGCACCAAGATTGTTGCCGCTGTTTTTACCGGTGATGGAATCCACCGTGTTTGGACGCAGCTTGCCGAGACGCGTGGCCTCGGCCACGGCCCAGAGTATGTCCTCCTTCATCGCCAGCTGATCCGCACCGCGCGGCGTCTTGATTTTGAATGTCGGCATGCCGGTATCCTGGCAAATGGCGCCCTCGTTTTCGCACGCCATGTCGATGTTGCGCGCAATAGTTGCCAGTGCCATCGCTGCGCGCGAGCCCGGCTCCTCCTTGTCCAGAATTCCTTCCATGGCCCGGCGAACATCCACCGGAAGATTCGTTGATGTCTGAATGACGAGATCCAGCATGCTTTGACGGAACTGCTCCATGCTCTGCTCCTCTGTGGTTCGTTCAAGAATCGCGATATGATACGAGGATTGGTCAAGGAAATCAAACCCGTCGCCTCCGAATACACAGTGCTGGGAGAAATGGGAACCCGATTATCCCATTAACGGCTCTTAAAATTCCCTTGACATTATCTACAGTTTGCGATATGTTGAGTACGATATTTCACCATGGTGCGACATGCCAGAAACAGAAGTTTTCCAACGCGCAGAAACCCTTGCCAGCCTGACACTGAAACTCATGTGGACCTGCCAGCGCAAGCAGGAGCAAATCGCCGAACGTGCCGATCTCTCCTTGTCCGAGTTCAAATGCCTTCGTGCATTTCATCACGATACGGAACTCTCGGTCAAGGACATCGCCGCCCGGATGAGCTTGACCAGTAGCCGTCTGACAAGAATCATCGACGGGCTCGTGAAAAAACGCTACGTAACGCGTCATATCGACCCCGCCGATCGTCGGATTATCAACGTCCGGCTGACCAAACAAGGCGAAAGTGTTGCCCGTAAAGTGGGGCTCGAGTGCATTCACGTCTATGAACAAGCGCTCGAAATCCTGCCGACAGAGGAACACGACAACATCATTTCCTGTGTGAATGAGCTGTCCTCCGCGCTCTCCACGCGCACAGCCTTCGCCGAAGTAGAATAGCAACTATTACAATCTTGAATAGTTGCTAGCATCAACTAGCTAGAGCGGGGTGGGGCCTTGTGCCGCACCCCGCTTCATGTTTCCATTGCGGCGCAGCAGCCCGAACGCATACGACCCGATGGCAAGCGCGAGTCCAACATACATGGGCTCGATGCCCAGAGGATAGGTGCCCGAATCGGACAAACGCCCCAGCACGAAGCTCAGCAACGAGAGACCAAAGGCGGAGAGCATCACAACAAACGTTGCCCGCGGCGCCAACGCCAATCGCGGGTAGTACGCCGCCGTGAGCGGCAACAGCAGCGCCGGAATGAACAGCGTGCCGATGATGTACCACAACTCTATCACCGAGGGAAAAATCAATGCCGCCACCGCCGACAGCAGTGCGGTAAAAAGCACACCGTAGCGCGTCAAGCGCCTATCCGCGTCTTCATCCGTGGAGGGACGCAGCCGCCCCGCGATGTCGCGACCTGCTGTGACCGAGGCGATGAACAGCAGACCGTCGTTGGTGGACATCACCGTGGCAAGCAGACCGAGAAAGAACAGTCCCTTGAACACCTCGGGCAATACCGACTCCGCCAACAACGGATAGGCCATGGCCGCGTTGGCCATGTCGGGCAGCAGCGCCCGCGCGTACATCCCCGACAGTGTTGTGATGCCATCCAGTGCGAACCAACACAGCACCGACAACACAATGCCGCGACGTGCAACCTGCGGCGATTTCGCGCTCAGCGTGAACTGGTGAAATTGCGGCGACACCAGTGTCCACAGCGCGATGAAAAACCACACCAGGATGTACTGCCATCCATGCCCGCCAAACAGGTGGAAATGCGTCTCCGGAAGCGCATTCGCTAGAAAGGGAAACACCCCATGCCGCGGCATGAGAAAGGCCAGCAGCAAGAGAAAGCCGCCGAACATCAACACGAATTGCACACGATCAATGCGCGCCACAGCGCGGAAGCCCCCCGAATACACAGAGAGCACACTGACCACCGTGCCAAACAGCACGCAGAGCAACAGCGACCAGCCCGTCACCACTTGCAGCAGCACGGCTAGCATCAACGTGTAGGGTGCGGGCGAACTGTTGAAGTACACCAGAAGCGAACCCAGCAAACCGGTGCGCCTTCCGTATTGCCGATACAGCATATCGGGAATGGAGTACGACGCCGATTCGCGCACCTTGCGCGCAAAAAACAACGCGAATACCAGGGCAAACACGTAGTACGGCGCACCGAACACCACCCAATTCGACAGGCCGTTGAGATAGGAAAACTCGCCCACCCCGAGAATGCCACCGTACCAGGTGGACACCAACCCCGCCACGAAGGCCGGCACCGTCAGCGTTCTGCCGCCGACCAGAAAATCCTCGGCATCACCGCGCCGCGAGCGCGCCCCGCGAAGCCCCAGCAGCAACAGTGCCGCGATATACGCCGCGAGTATCGCCCAATCAAGAACGCCGAATCGCAGAATCATGCCGACCTGTCCCTCGTGCGTCGTTCATGTGAAAAAATGGGGATGCCCGTCGAGGCACCCCCATGGCATGCGAAGCGCGCGGACATTACCGTGCGCTGATTTTCAGGATTTTGGGCTGCGCGGGATGGCGATCCCGGTAGAGACGCTCGGAAACCTGCTTGCTGTGCACATCGAGATCCACCGTCAGGTGCACGAGCGTTTTCATGCAATTCGCGCACACACGGACCTTGCTCTCTCCCTCCATGTCCAGCGGTTTTTTGAAATACAGCGTATCCGGGGGAATTTCATGACCGAACGCGCATTGATGCAGCTTCTCGGATACGCCCGTGTGCCATTCGTATTTGTGCGATGACAGCGCATTGAAACGCTTCAACGACCGGAGGAAGTCCTTCTCAGAGTGGTATACCGCCATGGAAATCTCCGCAGGTGATCGACAGCAGTGATGGCCGCGTCCCCATCCTCCGCCTCGCGGAACCGGGCAGGGTACGGCATGGACAGCTAATGTAACAATATCCTCGATAAAAACTAATGCAACGCGCACGCTCCGGCCCGCTCTGCGAAATCACCTTCGCCGCGCTGGATCCGGTACTCCCATCGGCTATGCCGGCGAATGAAATCCGCCTCGTCCCAACATTTTCCCAATGAATTGCCCGCGCCTACGCTTGCGGGTCAGGGCAACTTTGCCTAGATTACCGGCTCCGTCTTTCACAAAGTGCAACGAATCGCAGAGTAGCATGAGCGACTACCCAAAACACCTGTATATGATCGTCTTCCCCATGAACGCCCTCGTTGCATCACAGCTCGAGCCGGCGGCTTTCGCGCAGCATTACACCATCGGCAGCGCGCGACATTTCACGGGCAAGGTGATTTTCGCGGAACTCGACATCAACTTCCGCAATCCGTACTTCAAAATCGACGAGTATCTCCAGGCAACGGTGCCGCATGAGGATGGTTCGCCGAAGCGCACCAAGTTCATTTCCTCCTATCGCGTTTTGGAGCATGTGCCTCTGGAAGCGATTCGGAATCTTTACCTGGTGACTGTAAACGGCAAGGCGCTCAAGCTTTCGCCCGCCGAATATACAGCCGAAAACGAGCCCGGCCTCATCCGCATTTTCCAGGAAGTGGCGCCGGTCAACAATCTCATCGCGTCGCGCCTCGACCAGCGCGCTTTCGGCTCGTACATCACATCGGATGTGGCGAAAGGCGCCCCGAAGCTCTGCTTCACGCAAATCGATCTCAACATCGAAGAGTTTCTCGCGGAAAGCCGCAATCGCGAAATCATCGTGTCGCCCATTCCCGACAGCAATCCGTACCGTTTGCTGGACTGCCTGCTCGAGATGCAGCAATACGAGAACAAGCCGGTGAAAACCATCAGTCTGTCGTCGGTGCTGCACAGCATTTCCTACCGCGTGCTGCGGCATGGCTTCTGGTTCTTCGACAAAGAGAACAACATGCTCTTCTTCCCCATGCCCACGGCGCATGAATTGGAGACCACCTACTACGAGTGGACCAGGAACGCCCGCTGACAGTACAGTTTCCGACATTGCACAGGCACGCGGTGGCAGCAACCGCGTGCCTGTTGCTTTTTCGGCGTTTCCACGCGTCCATTTTCCCTCATAATGCATCCAAATTGTTATATTGAGGATTCCGACCATCTGCACATTGGAGTGAGGAAACACCATGACGATGAATATCGATATGATTCAACGGGTGTACGGCGAATTGCCCGGTAAAGTGGAACAGGCGCGCGCCATGCTCGGGCGACCCTTGACGTTCGCCGAAAAGGTGCTGTACACGCATCTCTGGGAAGCGCCCGAAGCGCCGTATGCACGCGGCAAGGATTACGCGAATTTCGGTCCCGATCGCATTGCCATGCAGGATGCCACCGCGCAGATGGCTCTGCTGCAATTCATGAGCGCCGGTATTCCCAAGGTCGCCGTTCCTTCCACGGTGCATTGCGACCACCTTATCCTGGCGGAGCATGGTGCCGAACGCGATCTGGCAGCTTCACTCGATACCAATCGCGAAGTATTCGATTTTCTCGCTTCGGTGTCGAAGAAATACGGCATCGGCTTCTGGAAGCCGGGCGCGGGCATCATTCATCAGGTCGTGCTCGAGAACTACGCCTTTCCCGGCGGCATGATGATCGGTACCGATTCACACACCCCGAATGCCGGGGGCCTCGGCATGATCGCCATTGGTGTGGGTGGCGCCGACGCGGTGGATGTGATGGCTGGCATGCCGTGGGAACTCAAATTTCCCAAACTCATCGGTGTCAAACTCACCGGCGCGCTGAAGGGCTGGGCCTCGCCCAAGGATGTGATTCTCAAACTCGCCGGCATTCTCACGGTGAAGGGCGGGACGGGTGCCATCGTGGAGTATTTCGGCGACGGCGCTCGCAGCATCTCCGCCACGGGCAAAGGCACCATTTGCAACATGGGCGCGGAAATCGGCGCAACAACCTCGTTGTTCCCCTACGACGCCAACATGGCGGCCTATCTCGCCAGCACCGCCCGCTCCGATGTCGCGGCCCTCGCGGATACCGTTGCCGCGCATCTGCAGGCGGATCCCGAGGTCGAGGCCAATCCGGAATCCTACTACGATCAGGTCATTCACATCGATCTCGACACTCTCGAACCGCATGTGAACGGCCCCTTCACACCCGACAGGGCGCATCCCATCTCCGAATTCGCCGCCGCAGTGCGCGAAAACGGTTGGCCCGAGGAATTGCGTGTCGCACTCATCGGCTCGTGCACCAATTCCAGCTATGAAGATATCGACCGAGTCGCCGCCGTGGCGAGACAGGCACAGGCCAAGGGCCTCCGTGCCAAATCCGAATTCACCATCACGCCGGGCTCCGAGCAGGTGCGCGCCACCATCGAGCGCGACGGCCAGCTGGCGCTGCTTGAAGCCATCGGCGGCACGGTGCTCGCCAACGCCTGCGGACCTTGCATCGGTCAGTGGAAACGTCACGACGTGCAAAAAGGCGACCGCAACAGCATCATCACATCGTTCAACCGCAATTTCACCGGACGCAACGACGGCAACCCCGATACGCACGCCTTCGTGGCCAGTCCCGAAACCGTGGCCGCCCTGGCAATAGCGGGGAGCTTGACCTTCGATTTTACCAAGGACACGCTCGTGAACGAGCACGGCGAGGAAGTCCGCCTCGAAGCACCCACCGGCGACATGCTGCCCGCCACCGGCTTCGTACCCGATCCCGACGGCTTCGTGCCTCCCGCCGAGGACGGCAGCGGCATTGCTGTGGCCATCGATCCCGGAAGCAGCCGCCTGCAAGCGCTGACGCCCTTCGTCGCTCCGAAGACCGAAGACTTCCGCGACCTGCGCCTGTTGCTCAAGGTGCGCGGTAAATGCACCACCGACCACATTTCCATGGCCGGTCCGTGGCTGCGCTTCCGCGGGCATCTCGACAACATCTCCAACAACATGTTCATCGGCGCGATCAATGAATTCAACGGCGTCGCGAACAAGGTCAAGAATCAGCGCAGCGGCGAGTACGACGAGGTTCCCAACGTGGCGCGCGCCTACAAAGCCGCCGGCGAGGGCTGGGTGGTGATTGGCGACGAGAATTACGGCGAGGGTTCGTCGCGCGAGCATGCCGCGATGGAGCCGCGTCACCTTGGCGGCAAGGCCATCATCGTGAAATCCTTCGCTCGCATTCACGAAACCAATCTCAAGAAGCAGGGCATGCTGCCGCTCACTTTCGCCAATCCCGCCGATTACGCAAAAATTCAGGAGGATGATCGCATCACCCTGCTCGTTGATGAATTGCGTCCCGGCGCTCCGCTTACCATGCTTCTCACGCATGCCGACGGAAGCAGCGACACGGTGTTGCTCAATCACACGATGAACGAGCAGCAAATCGCCTGGTGGAAGGCGGGCAGCGCGCTGAACCTGATCGCCGCCGCGGGTAAATAGGTAGTCCGCCTCTTTCACACGCCACTCGCGAGAATTACTTCCGACGGCACTCCACTTCATTGTTGTAAACGACGCGGCCCCCGAATTCCGGGGGCCGCTTGCGTTTGAGGCAGATAATTCGGTGGCGGCGCGCTCAGGAAAGCGCCAACATGCGCTGTACGCCTTCGCGAAACAGCGCCTCATCCGGCAGCAGACTGAGCACGACATGCGAACCGCGGGGAAAGTCGAAGAAGTACCCGGGATGCACGTACACGCCTTGCTCCTTCAAGAGACGGATCACCCAACGCTCTTCGTCGGTGTCGCGGGGCAAATCGATCACCGCGCTCCAACCGCCGCAGGGCTCCTGCAGTTGCAGCGACGTATGTCCCGCCAGCATCTCGCGCAATGCGCGCAGATTTGCCGCGCAGCGATCGTGTATCGCTTTGTGTAAAGGCGCACCGGTGTCGAGTAAACGCGCACCGGCGAGCATCACCGGTGTGCTGGCACTGAGATAGGCGTCGGCGATAATGTCCAGGCGCGCAAGTGCCTGCTCCAGCAACGCCCGCGGCCCGCTGCTCATTATCCAGGCGAGTTTGAGCTGCGGCAGTCCGCGCAATTTCGACAGCCCGTTCAAGGTAAAGCACAGCACCTCGGCATCCTCCACGGTGCGCGCACGTGCTCCCACCGTGGCCAGCGGGTAATCCCAGAACACTTCATCCACGATCATCGCTATGCCGCGACGCAGACAGAAGGCGCGGAGATGGGCGAGATCCTCGGGATCGAGATAGGCGCCCACGGGATTCGATGGATTGACCACGATCACCGCACGCGGACGCTCGGCGCAGGCATCGTCCAGCGAGCCGAAATCGATGCGCCAGCGTCCGAGTGGCGTGCGCCGCAGCCGATACGGTCGAAGCCGCACTCCATCCAGCGATGCGAGATGTTCGAACAGCGGATAGGCGGGATGCGGCACAAGCACCGAATTCTCCGGATCACAAAGCAATTTGAACACGAAACTGTACGCCTCGCTCGTGCCCGAGCAGCAGTGGATGTGCTCAGGATTCACCACATGTCCATCGGCCGCATAGTAGCGCGCAATGGCTTCGCGCGCGGAGCGCAAGCCACGAGGTGCCGGGGTGTACCGTGCTTCAGCGCTGGCGAACAGCGCCTCGCGGAATTCCTCGCCCGCGCACAGGCCGACGTCGGTGGGATTGGAGACGGCGAGATCCAGTATCGTTGCGCCGTCTGAGCGCAGCCGCGCCACTTCGAGAGTGAGAGGATTGTCGCTGAGTACTCCGGGAAGTCGAGCGGAAAACATGCATCCTCCAGCTATGCGATCGCGAACGGTTGCGGCGGCGTTGCGCCTTTCGATGGGATTGGTGAAATTACAAACTCCCGGATCCGAATGCACTATTCCTCCGAGTCATCACCGAATTTTTGTGAACCGCACAAGGAAGCAGACCATGCACGAGCACAGCATTGAACTGTTGAACAAAGCGGTGGCCGACGAACTCCATGCCGTCCACCAGTACATGTACTTCCATTTCCACTGCGACGATCAGGGCTACGAACTTCTGTCCGCTCTGTTCCGACGCACCGCCATTGAGGAAATGCTGCATGTCGAGCATCTCGCCGAACGCATCCTTTTTCTCAAAGGCGAAGTGAACATGGTCGTGGGCGCAGATGTGCTGCCCATTCACGACGTACAGGAAATGCTGGCCAAAGCGGCCGCCATGGAAGAGGAGAGCGCGCGCCAGTACAATATCTGGGCTGGAGAATGTGCCACACATCACGACTCCGTCACCAAGCAGATTTTCGAACAACTGGTTCAGGACGAGGAACGCCACTACGACGCCTACGACAACGAGATCGACAATCTCAAGCGCTTCGGTCCGCAGTACCTGGCGTTGCAGTCCATGGAGCGCAGCAAGGCGCGCGCCGCCGGTCCGGGCAACGCGCAATAACCACGTTCTCGCCACTGACGGTATCCCGCCAATGTAAAGGCGGCGTGCGATTCCACGCACGCCGCCTTCGTTCATACTCCGGAGTAGCGAGGCACCCTCGCGCCGATCATTGAATTCCGATGGTGATCGTGAACCCCGCTGCCTGCGCACCCTTGACATACACCACCACGTGATAATCGCCGTAGCGCGGCAGTGTACCGGACCAACTCCGACGCTCGCCACTGATGTCGCCATCGTTCAGGAAGATGCGGAAATACACATCCGGATTCTCGCTGTCCAGGGTGACATTCATCCCCTGTCCACGGCGTGCGCGCAGCACATACTCCTGATGCGCTCCCTTGCCCGCTTGCGCGGTCAACGTCACACCATTGCTGCCTTTCTGGAATTGCACGCGGGCGGAGCGAACACTGCCGGGCAGCATGCGATGCGTATGCGCGGGGATGCCGGGATCGGCGGCCACTTCCGTCGTCGTGGGTGCCGGGTTCGGCTTCGTCTGGGCCGGCGTTGTGCTTGCGCTTCTCTTCGCTGCCGAAGCTGGCGTGCTGGCACGCGGGGTTTCCTTTGGCGCCGAGACAACTTTTGGCGCGGGCTTTGCGGCCGGCGTGGACTTCGTTGCCGGTGTGGACTTCGCGGCCGGCGTGGTCTTCGCGGCTGGCGTGGTTTTCGCGGCTGGCGTGGTCTGCGCTGTTGGCGCGGGCTTCGCGGCTGGCGTGGTCTGCGCTGTTGGCGCGGGCTTCGCGGCTGGCGTGGACTTCGCGGCTGGCGTGGGCTTCGTTGTCGGCGCGGGCTTCGTTGTCGGCGCGGGCTCGGTCGTTGTTTCCGCTGGAGAGGCTGCGGGAACTTCGTCGGGCGGACGACTTCCGGCGAGTTCCGCTTCGTCATCGTTGTGCAACATCGCCCTGAAGGCCACGGTGTCGATGGCGCCGCTGCTGTCGCTGTAGGCAAGCAGGCGCAGCGCTTCGGCGCGGCGCATGATTGCGGGCATCTCGTCCTCGGTCATTTCGATGGTCGACTCGCCAACCTTTTTCTCATACTCGAACATGTTTCCCTTCGCATTGAAATACAGGCGAAGGAGAATATCCGCACGCTCGCCGCCGGCCTCTCCCGCATTGAGTGTGAGAGACGTGCGTCCGTAAAAATGGAAGAGATTGCCCTCCTCGAAGTAGTAGCGGTATCGTCCGCTCTGGCCGATGCTGTTGGACCATTGCTCATCCACGAGCACCGGGTGCTGCCCATCGCCGTACAGTGCCGCGTTGATCACGGTATCGCCAACGGTCAACTGCACATCGCGGCGTGGCAACCGCTCGATCGCGGTTTGCAGTGCGGCGGCACGCTTGCGGATGTTGAGCAATTCGTCCTTGTTACCGATCGTCGGTGCGGGATTGTTTTGTCGGCTGCGCTCCCAGAAGCGAATGCCGTCGCAGGCGCACAGCAGCGCGAGGGAGGAAGCGAGGAGAAGTGCGGGAAGCACGGAGCGTTGGATGCGCATTACGGTATCCTTCGGCTGGAACGTAGAGAGCAATGTACAAAAAAAGCGACGAACGTTGAGGACGTTCGTCGCCGATGTTCGGGAAAGCCGACAGCGTGCGCGGCTCAGGAGCAACCGCTCGTGGTACCGCAGTCCTCGCACACCGTGCAGGTGCCGTTGCGCTTCACGCGCGAGGATCCGCAAGAGCCGCACATCTCACCGGTGTAGCCCTGTGCGCGGGCGCGAAGCACCGTGTCGTTCTGCGTGCTCTTCTTCTCCACCACCGCTGACTCGTTCAGTGGACGCGCTTCCTCGGGCGACTCGCGTCGGCGTTGCAACGTGGGCGGCGAGTTGAAGCTGGCCAGCGGATGCTCGGGCGTCTCATCAACGGATTTCACATGAATGAAATCCGTGCGGCCGAGGTATTCGTAGCCGAGCACACGGAACACGTAGTCGAGAATGGAGGTGGAGTTGCGGATGGCCTCGTGACCGATCACCACACCCGCAGGCTCGAAACGCGTGAACGTGAAGGTGTCCACCAATTCTTCCAACGGCACACCATATTGCAGCGCCTTGGATGCAAGTACGGCGAAGCAGTTCAACAGACCCTTGAACGACGCGCCTTCCTTGTACATGTCAATGAAAATTTCACCGAGTTCACCATCCTCGTATTCGCCGGTGCGCAGGAAGACTTTGTGTCCGCCCACCACTGCTTCGCGCACGAAGCCGTGGCGCTTGGCAGGCAGCTTGCGGCGCTGCATGCGGTAGACGATTTTTTCCTGCACTTCGCGCGGACCCACCTGCTCGTCGAAATCCGCCTCGTCGCCCATTTCCACCAGGGCCGCCGCTTCGGGATCGCTCACGCTGTTGAGTGGCTGCGACAGCTTGCTGCCGTCGCGATAAATCGCATTGGCCTTGAGCATCAACTTCCACGACAGCATGTACGAGCGCTTGACGTCCTCAATGGTGGCGTCGGCGGGCATATTGATGGTTTTGGAAATGGCGCCGGTGATGAAGGGTTGCACGGCGGCCATCATGCGGATATGGCCTTCGGTGGAAATGAAACGCTGACCGCGCTTGCCGCAGCGGTTGGCGGTATCGAACACGGAGAGATCGGTCTTTTTCACATGCGGCGCGCCTTCGATCATCATCGTGCCGCACACGTATTCGTTGGCGCGCTCGATTTGCTCGGCTGTGAAGCCCAGTGAGCGCAGCATGTCGAACGTGGGATCGGAGAGCTGTTCATCCGAAAATCCCAGGCGGCGGCAGAACTGCTCGCCCAGCACCCACTTGTTGAACGCCATGCGCAGCTCGAACACCGTGTCGAGTTGCTTCTCGATCAACTCCACACCGTCGGCCGTGAAACCCTTGGCCATCAGGGACTCGCGGTTGATGTCGGGACAGCCCGCCAGCGTGCCGTGGCCTTTGATGTACTTCTCGATATCGTCAATCTGCTGCGGCGTGTAGCCCAGGAATTCCAGCGCCTTTGGCACCGACTGGTTCACAATTTTGAAATAGCCGCCACCGGCCAGTTTCTTGAACTTCACGATGGCGAAATCGGGCTCGACGCCGGTGGTGTCGCAGTCCATCACCAGACCGATGGTGCCGGTGGGCGCGAGCACGGTGACCTGCGCGTTGCGGTACCCGTACTGCTCGCCCAGGGCCAGCGCACGGTCCCAGCTTTCGCGTGCGGCATGCACCAGATTGGCCGGACACAGCGAGTCGGACAGTGCCACGGGCTTGATGGTCAGGCCTTCGTATTCGTTCACCGGGGCGTCCCACGCGGCACGGCGATGATTGCGTATCACGCGCAGCATGTGGTCGTGATTCCCTTCAAAGCGCGGGAACGGCGCGATATCGCGGGCCATCTCGGCCGATGCGGCATAGGATTCGCCGGTCATGATCGCGGTGATGCCAGCGGCGATGGAGCGACCCTGCTCGCTGTCGTACGGCACGCCCGCCACCATCAGCAGCGAACCGAGATTCGCGTAACCCAGACCCAGCGTGCGGAACTGATAGCTCTTCAATGCCACGGCGCGGCTCGGGAATTGCGCCATCAGCACGGAAATTTCCAGGGTGATGGTCCACAGGCGCACGGCGTGACGGAAGTCGTCGACGCGAAACTCGTGCTTTTTCTCGTCCCAGAAATACTTCAGATTGAGCGATGCGAGATTGCAGGCCGTGTCGTCGAGGAACATGTACTCGCTGCACGGATTGCTGGCGTTGATGCGGCCGTCCACCGGACACGTATGCCATTCGTTGATGGTGGAGTCGAATTGAATGCCGGGGTCGGCCGAACTCCAGGCGGCATAGGAAATGTCATTCCACAGATCGCGCGCGCGCAGGGTTTTGGCCACTTCGCCAGTGGTGCGGAAAATCAGATTCCAGTTTCCGTCATTCTCCACGGCTTCGAGGAAGCTGTTGGTCACACGCACCGAATTGTTCGAGTTCTGCCCGCTCACGGTGAGGTAGGCCTCGTTTTCGTAATGCGTGTCGAATTCCTCGATGTCGATGGAGCTTTGTCCCTGCTCGGCGAGCTGCAACGCGCGGTAGATGTAATTCTCATGCACGCCGGCCTTGCGCGCGTGCACAATGGCCTGGGCCAACTCGCGGTTGCGCTGATAGTCTGCTCCTTCGGGCTTGTTCGCCGCCTGCACGATGCGATTCAAATGCAGATTGTTCACGCGGCTGCCGGTCACGAGAGCGGCGACTTTCTCCTCCTCCGACACCTTCCAGCTGATGAACTCCTCGATATCGGGGTGATCCACATTCAGCACCACCATTTTTGCGGCGCGGCGCGTGGTACCGCCCGATTTGATGGCGCCGGCGGCGCGATCGTAGATCTTGAGAAAGGACATGAGACCCGAGGACACGCCACCGCCCGAAAGGCGCTCGCGGCCGCCGCGGAGATTGCTGAAATTGCTGCCCGTGCCCGAGCCGTATTTGAAAATGCGCGCTTCGCGCGTGACGAGATCGAAAATGCCGCCCTCGTTCACGAGATCATCTTCCACCGACTGAATGAAGCAGGCATGCGGCTGCGGCCTGCTGTAGGCATCCTCCGACGCAATGATTTCGCCACTGGTGGGATCCACGTAGTAGTGTCCCTGCGAATTGCCGGTAATGCCGTAGGCGTAATGCAGTCCGGTGTTGAACCACTGCGGCGAGTTGGGCGCGGCCATCTGTCGCAGCAGCGTGTAGGCCGTTTCGTCGTAGTAGTTCTGCGCGTCTTCCGGCGTGTCGAAATATCCGTGACGCTCGCCCCAATCGCGCCAGCAACCCACCATGCGATGCACCACCTCGCGAATGCTGTGTTCGCCACCGAACATCTGCCGACCCTGTTCGTCGCGCTTGGGCGAACCGTCGGCGTTCTTCGTCGGCACTCCCGCCTTGCGGAAATACTTCTGGGCGAGAATGTCCGTGGCCATCTGCGACCAATGCGCGGGCACCTCTATGTCGGTTTGCTCGAACACCACACTGCCATCCGGATTGCGCAACACCGACGAACGCGTGGTGTATTCGAAGCAATCGTAGGCGCTCTGGCCGGGCTGGGTGAATTTACGGGTGATTTTCATCGTCGCGCTCGTTTCTCGTGATCCTGCATTACTCAAGCCCATCGCAAGCGGAGTTGGAAAAGCCGGCTTAAGTCGTTATAAATCAATGCGTTAGCTTACGTTTTCAGCGTAAATCAGCCCACCCCTGCCAACACGGCGGCTGGGGCAATCCTGCCGATGCGTCCTGGGAAGCGTTCGCGGAAAGGCGGTGCCGAAACGTGGGTTTGAATATACACGATGCCCCGAAACATGTCAAGATGATATGTGCGTTGTCCTTTGGAAAAGAATTTAAGTAAAAGCCGTAAGTCCCTGCAAGAGCTTGAGTTCGTCTTGCAAAATTTTAATGTTTTCCTTGAGGTGTGAGGCCTCGGCGCGGGGGAGGCGCGGTGATTGCTCCGCCCGCTGTCCGAATTATGCGGGAAGGGCCAGCGAGCCCAGAAGGGCTTCCCGACGGGCTCCGGTGGCGGAGGGCATGTTGCCGGGATTTCCCATCAGCCATTCATTCGCCAGCACGGCGAAACTCACCGCCTCGCGCGCATCGGAAGGCAGTCCCAGCGCATCCAAACGCTCCACCTCGACACCGGGCAAGCCCATCCGCAATCCATCCATGAAGAAACGGTTGCGCGCACCGCCGCCCGCTACGAACAGACGCCGGCGACCGTCGTGCGGCAGCTGTCCGAGTACCGCCGCACGAATGCTGCGTACGGTGCATTCCGCCGCCGTGGCAATGATTTCCGAGGGATCGCCGATGCCCAGATCGCGGGCAAGTGCGAGATATTCGCTCAGGTAATGCTCGCCGAACATTTCACGGCCGGTGGATTTCGGTGGACGTTGTGCGAAATACGCATGCTGCATCATGTAGCCGATGAGATCGGGGTTTACGCGACCCGACCGCGCGACCATGCCGTCTTCATCGAATTCCCTCCCGTGAAAACGCCGCATCAACGCATCCACCATCACATTGCCCGGACCGGTGTCGAAGGCCACCACGTCGGCGGCTGTGCAGGCGGCGCGCAGCACGGTGATGTTGGCCATGCCGCCGATATTCAGAATCACCCGGTGCTCTTCCAGATCGCGAAACAGCAACCAATCCACGCGCGGCACCAGTGGCGCGCCCTGTCCGCCCAGCACCATGTCTCCCGCGCGAAAGTCCGACACCACCGGCACACCCAGCAGCGTCGCCAATGTGGGCGCACTGCCGATTTGTATGGTCGAGCGAATGGGAATACCCGCCAGATCCACCGCGTCTGGAAGATGACGCAAGGTCTGTCCGTGCATGCCGATCAGATGTACCTGCTCCACATCTATTCCCGCCTCGGCACAGGTGCCGCGCAGCGCGTCGGCGTACACATGCGCCATCGCCGTGTGCAGCAGGCAGATATCGTTGATGTTGCTGGACGACACCTCCATGTTGGCAAACACGCGATGTTGCATCTCCTCGGAGAACAAGGTCTCGCGGTAATGCAGCACCTCGAGTTCCATTCCTTCACCACTGCCGCGCAAGCGCAGCAAGGCGACGTCGATGGCATCGACGGAGGTGCCCGACATGATGCCCGCGACAATACGCTCGGGCAGGGTGACGAGTCGTGTCAGGACGTCGAGAGGCGTTCCGTGCATGGCACTCCTTGAGGAACTATCGGGGATAAAAAAGATGGAAAGCGTATCGCTGGATGATTGTAGCGATCTTCACTGTCAAAGGCAAGGGCGCGGCGAAGCGCGTCACAATGTGAACAACACCGCCATGCGTAGCCGCCACTCCGCCAGCGTGCGCAGGTCGAATACCTTTTCGTCCACCTGCGCGCCAAGGGGATGTTGCCAACGCGCGGAGAGCAGCAACGACCACTCCGGCGACAGATCGAAATCCATGCCGAGTTCGGCAACTCCGGCGAACTCCAGCACAGGATGATCGAAATAGCGGCGCGAGGTGCTCCACCCGTCGCGCTCGGTGAAGCCGGTGTAGGTCACGACGTAGCGCAACTGTTCTTCCTTCTGCGAGCGCAGCGAGATGCCTCCGGCGAGGTACAACGGTATGCGTCCGAGCGGAGTCTCTGCGCGCAGCAACAACGGAATGTCGAGCATCGATCGCTCCTGTACCTGCAAGGTCACTCGCGGATCGTCTCCGTACGTCGCTTCCCAACCATGATGCAGGGCGTTCACTTCGACCATCACGCTCCACCGCGTACCGAAATCATAGGCCAGCATCAGGCCATACACGGCGCCATTGTCCACCATGGTTTGAAACTCGCCACTGAACGGCACAATACTGAAACGGTGCACGCTGTTCTGCACGCCGGCACTGAGACCGATACGCGTGCGCGAGGCGCTCTGCCGCCCGTCCGCGTCATCCTGTGCGTGTGCTTCGTCCTGTGCATGCACTTGTGCCAATGGCAGCAACGCACAGAGTGCGAGCGATGCGAGGAGTTGTTTAGAACGGAATTTCATGCAGCACTCCCAGGCGAACATTCCAGTATCGCGGCGCTTGCCAGGTGAAGAGAGCATCATCCACCGGTGCGGAAAATTCCACCGCATAGGCGCCACCCAGCGTCACCAGCCAGCGTTCGCCAGCGGCGATATCCACGCCCGCCTGCACCACACCGGCGCCGTACAATTGATTGAGCGGCAGCGTATGGTAGCGCACCGCGTTGAACAACGGCTCGGGCATGGTTTTTTGCTCGACGATACGCACCATGGTGGAACCGACATTCACACCGAATTCCACACCGGCCGCGATCCAGGGACGCAGCACCTGCGTCTGTCCGATATGCCAGGCCAGCGCCATGGGAACGCCGATGCGCTCCACCTCGCCGACTTCCAGCCGGTATTTCTGCGGCCCGTTGGCACCCATGGCCTGCAAGGGGTAGTTACGCTGCGCGTAGTAGGGATTGAGGTGCAGCGACCAGGCCTCGAAGACGGGAATGCGCACCGCGAGTCCCGCCGTGCCGGTGGTGTACTTCTCGAGATGCTCGGCCGAGGTGGACACCGCCACCCACGAGTAGTTCACGCGTTCCACCACGGTGCCAACGTACACGCCCACCTGAATGCCGGACTGTGCACGCAACGGAGCAGCGAGCAGCAGGGCGCCGAGCAACAGCGTTACCCATGCGCATGCCGTTCGAACGGCCGCGCTTGAACATCGTATCATGCCAACTCCGTGTGGATTCGCGCTGCTTTCATTCACGGAAGATATCAAACCACCGCGCACCTGGCAATCACCTTCCACGTCCCCATTTCACTGCTCGATACCGATGCATTTCGCGGTGTTCACGGCCTGACTGCCGACGTGTTCCGCCGTAGTCTGCGCCGTCTCGAATGATCGCGCAGCTGGAAGTGAAGATTGTGAAAAAAGTTCTTGCTTTTCAAATAAAATCCTTTAAATTTACCCCCGTCTCTCTCCTCATCATAGCACTGCGACAATACGCGCGGCGGATTGCCGTCTTTTGTCAGCACTTGGCACATGTGTCCAACCCGGGTTTCCCACGATCACCGTGTCATCACCACATCGACGGATGTGATTTCAGGAGATACGTTCCATGTTCCCGATACATCGTTCACCGTTTCATTTCACGAGCGTGCTGCCTTATATGGCTGTGTTGCTGTTGTTGCTCGTGGCGCGCGGCGTAGCCCACAACTATGTCGTGACCACCACCAATGACGCCGGTGTGCACTCCCTGCGTTGGGCCATTCAGCAGGCCAATGCCACACCGGGACCGGACATCATCACGTTCAACATTCCCGGCGACGGCCCGCACAGCATCGTTCCGGGCAGCGCACTCCCAGCTCTCACCGATCCCGCGGGCGTCATCATCGACGGCCTTTCGCAGCCGGGCACCGTCATCGGCATGAATCCCCCCTCCACCCTGCGTTTGAACATCCATCTCGATGGCATGCTCGCCGGCGACACGCCGGGCCTGCTTGTGCAGTCCTCGTTCAACACCATTCAGGGGGTGGCCATCGGACGTTTCTCGCGCGAGGGCATTCGCATCGAGGGATTCGGCGCGGGCGTAATGGGCAACACGGTGCGCTATTGCTTCGTGGGCACGATGGCCGACGGCGAGTTCGCGGCCGCCAACGGGCATCTGGCGCGCACCATTCGTCCTGCAGGCATCGCCCTCGTGTCGGATGCGGAGTGTTCGGGTTCAATCGAGCAGACTACCATCAACGGTTGTGTGATTTCGGGCAATGCGGGCGAAGGCATTCTGCTCTACGCTGCCGCTGGAAGCATTCAGCGCAGCGTCATCCGCGGCAACACCATCGGTGCAAGCAGCAACGGACGCGCGGCTCTGGCCAATCACGGCAGTGGCATACTGATCGCCGGTTCGGCCCTGCGCAATGAAATCAGCCATAATTTGATCGCCGCCAATGAGCAGCATGGCATTCATCTCGCGGGCTTCGCGGATGCCAGGCTCACAGTGCGCGAAACGAGCATCACCCACAACAAAATCGGTATCGGCGAGGATTTCGCGCCGCTCGGTAATGGCATGGATGGCGTCAGCATCGGCAGTCCCAATCACACCTTGATGAAAGGCGGCTTCGCCTCTGCCAACATGGTCAGCGGCAACAGCATCAGCCGCAACGGACGCAACGGCATCACCATCTGGGAGCATCCGGCGGACAAGGTGAACACCGATGGCAACCGCCTGTCTTCGAATTCCATCTGCGGCAATGCGGGCTTCGGTATTGATTTGAACGACGACGGCCGCAACGAGAGCGAGTTGCGCGATGGCGGCGCCAACGATGGTATGCTCGCGCCGGTTATCACTTCCGCCGAGTTCCGCGACGGCTCCGTGTACCTGCACGGACACATGTCCGGGGCTTCGGCCGCTCAAACCGTGAGTATTGAAATTTTCCGCTGCAACGCGTCGAAAGCGCCGCGCCGCGCCGGTTCACTGTTCATTGGCTCCGTCACCACGAATGCCGACGGACACTGGGCCTTCGCCACCACCGGCACGCTGGTCGAGGGCGACAGCATTACCGCCACCGCCACAGATGCTCAGGGCAACACATCGGAGTTCGGCCTGCCCTATCGCGTGACCGAGGGAACAATCATCGCCTCGTCCGCTTCCTCCGTGCGTCCGGCCTTCGCCTCCGCCGGCGGAGCGACAGCTCCGGTTTCCATTGTTGAGATTGCCCCGAATCCCGTGCACGAGCAGGCATTGATCACACTGAACGCCGAAAAGGACGTGTGGACGGTGGTCGAAGTGTACAGCTCGACCGGCATGCTCGTGGATAAAATCTACGACCGTTGGACGCCGCGCGGCGAGCATCAACTGAAATGGAACGGCAACAACTGGAAAGGCGAACGCGTGGAGCCCGGCATGTACGTGTGCGTGGCCGATGCGAATGGAAAACGCACGCAACGCCAATTCGAGGTGTCGGATATTTCATTGACCGTGCGGTAATCCCCCCCATTCCCCCCCCCCTGTAGAGGCGTTGCATGCAACGCCTCTACAGGGGGATTTTTAATAAATCTCAACCTCCAATTTCAACACGCGGAAGGCCATGGCAATGTCCAGCAAGGCGAACACCACGCCCACGGCAGCGGCGAACAGGCCGGTCATGAATATCCACACCGCCGGGGCGGCGGCATGCAGTCCGAAAAAGAGCCCGGCCCCGAGCCAGAGTGACGAAGCGAGATAGCAAAACACGCCCACCCACAACAGCATGAGCGAACGACGGAGGTAGTTGGCACGCGTGAGCAGCGAGGGAATCTGCCGCATCACGCTTTCGAAACGCAACGCGTCCACATACTCGCGGTCGATGCCTTCGGGATCGGCGAGTTTGCGGCGCTTTTCGTCATTGAGCAATCGAATACGACTGACAACGGTGGCGTAGCGGTTGTTGAGTCCGAGTAGAAGCAATCCGCACGCGGAAATCATCAACGCGGGCGTGAGGATGGCCTGAATAGTTTGTTGCGCGATGGGTGCGCTGAGTTCGGGTGTCATGGTTACATCAGTTGTTGAGGATCGATATCGATAATCGCGGCAACGGGCTTGCCCGTCGCCGTGCGAATGTACTGCTCCTGCGCCCGCCGGAACAACTCGCGCAGCACGGCGCCGTCGGGATCGAGGGCTTTGTGCACGCGCAACACCAGCTGATAGCGGTAGTGCCGATTGATGCGGGCTATCACTGCGGGCTGCGGCGCGTTGAGAATATAGTACTTGGGATACGCGCGCAGCACATGGTGCCAGGTCGTTGCCGCCTGCAAGGTCCGCTGCTCATCCTCACCGGCAAAGAGCACGCGCACCAGACGCGTGTATGGCGGATACGACAGGGCTTTCCTGCTCTCCAGCTCGCGACGCATGAACCCGGCATAATCGTGCCGTTGCACATCGTCGAACACCTGATGCTCCGGCTGCGTGGCCTGTATCACCACCAGTCCCGGAGCGCGGCCCCGCCCCGCGCGACCCGCCACCTGTGTCAACATCTGCATGGTGCGCTCGGTGGAACGGAAATCCGGCAGCTGCAGCGATTGCTCCGCAGCTACCACGCCCACCAGCGTGACGCGGTCGAAGTCCAGTCCCTTCGCCACCATTTGCGTGCCGAGGAGAATATCGTATTCGCCTCCGGCGAAAGAGGTCAGCATCAGGTCGTGCGTGCCCTTGCGCCGGGTGGAGTCGGCATCCATGCGGAGAATGCGCGCCTGCGGCAATTGCTCGGCCACATCCTCCTCCACGCGCTGCGTCCCCGCTCCAATGCTCTCCAGTTCGGTACCACCGCATTCGGGACACACATCCGGCAGTCGCAGCGAATATCCGCAGTAGTGGCAGCGCAGTACGGATTTGTCCTTGTGGTAGGTGAGACTGATGCTGCAATGCTCGCATTGGGCCACATAGCCACAATCATTGCACTCCAGCCAGGGCGCGTACCCGCGGCGATTGTGAAACACAATTGCGGCCTCGTTGCGAGCGATGCGCTCCGACAGCAAATCCAGCAATTCCACCGACAACGCTCCCCGCGTGCGACGCTGCCTCCGTGCCTCGCTCATGTTGATGCAGCGAATATCGGGCAAGCGGGCGTCGTCCACGCGGCGAGGGAGCTGCAGCACACGGTACTTTCCGAGTTCGGCGTTGTACCAGCTCTCGGCCGACGGTGTGGCCGATCCCAGCAGCACAGGTATGCCCGCCTGTGCAGCGCGCATCACCGCCGCGTCGCGGCCATGGTAGCGCGGATCGGTGTCGGATTGCTTGTAACTGCTGTCGTGCTCCTCGTCCACAACGATGATGCCCAGATTGCGCAGCGGCGCGAACACGGCCGATCGCACACCCACCACCACGGGATAATCGCCACGCAAGGTCAGGCGCCAGGAGTCGTAGCGTTCGCCCTGCGACATGCGGCTGTGCAGCACAGTCACTTTCGATCCGAACGCGAGACGGAAGCGGGCCACCAACTGCGGCGTGAGATTGATTTCCGGCAGCAGCACCAGCGCCGTGCGTCCCTTGGCAAGCACATGCTGTATTGCTTCTATGTACACCTGCGTCTTGCCGCTGCCCGTCACGCCATACAGCAACTGCGGTACGAAGCCCCCGGCATCCACCGCATCACGAATCGCCACCAGCGCCGCACGCTGATCCTCGTTGAGCGTGATTGCCTTCGGGCGCTCCTCGTAGCGGGACACGAACTCCCGCACCATTTCCTCCTCGTACACCTCGAGAATTTCCTTGTCCTCCAGCGCACGCACCTGCGCTGTCGAGGCGTGCGCCTGCCGGGCCAATTCGGCCACGACCATGCTGCGTTCGCCGCGCTGCCAGGCCTGCCACAGCACGGTGAGAATGTTCACCTGCTTCGGCGCGCGCTTTTCCAGCATATCAAGTAATTCGGCGAAGCGGGCTTCGTCGCGCCACTCGGGCAGCAAGCGCGCCGCGAGCACGGTGCGCGGACGCGCGGCCGGGCGCTCGACCACCGATTCCACGCGCACGATGCCTTCCATCATCAAATCGCGCAATTGCGCCGAAATACCCGCCGTGCCCGCTGTGGCGCGAAGCTGTTCCTCGGTAAGCACTTCGCCGGTACGAAGCGCGTCGACAATGCTTTGCTTGATGCGGGATTTCCCTATTGCCCGCGCGATCATGAGATCGTCGTCGCAATGGAGACTGACGTAGCGCTCGCTGTCGATGTCCATGCCCTGTGGCAGTGCGGCCTTCAGCGCATCGCCGGGCGTGCAGCAGTAGTAGCGATGCATCCAGGAGCAGAGCTGGAGAATGTCCGGCGGAAACACCGGCTCGGGATCCAGCACCTGCTGCAGGGCCTTCACCGCGAAATCCGGCGCCTCGTCGTGTACACGCAACACGAAGCCCATGAGCAAACGGCGGCCCAGCGGCACCACCACGCGCATACCCACCTGCACCGCTTCGCGCAATCCCTCGGGAATCCCGTAGGTCAGCGTATCCTTGGGCACGGTGGGCACGGCGATATCGGCATAACGCGGCAATCTCATATCGTGAACTTACGAAAATCACCGTAGCCGCGCGGCATGCCACTCCGCCGCGTTGCCTCCATCCGGTGGCGGGGGTATATTTCCATACGTCCCGTTGATACTGTAGCATGCTGCGATGGCCGACTTCATACATCTTCACAACCATTCCCACTACTCCCTGCTGGACGCCGCCTGCACGGTGGATGATCTCGTGTCCGCGGCCGCGGCCAACAACATGCCGGCGCTCGCCCTCACCGATCACGGGGTGATGTTCGGGGCTATCGAGTTTTACAAAAAAGCCAAAGCCGCCGGTATCAAACCCATACTCGGCAACGAAATGTATGTGGTGACACGCGGCTCGCGCTACGATCGCGACGCCAGCGAATCGCATCCCGAAGGCAAACGCCACGGCTACAACCATCTGGTGTTGCTCGCCAAAAACCTCACGGGCTACCACAATCTCCTCAAGCTCACCACCTACGGCCACACGCAAGGCTTTTACTACAAGCCGCGCATTGACTTCGATTTGCTGCGCGAACATAGCGAAGGCCTCATCGCACTCACCGCCTGCGCGGGCGGCGTGGTGTCCACCTATCTCGCCATCGGCGACTACGATGCCGCTCGCGGCGTCGCCCTGCAACTGCGCGAGATTTTCGGCGAAGATGTGTATCTGGAAATACAGAACCACGGCCTCGAACGCGAGGCGGTGATTCGCGAGGGCATGCTGCGCCTGTCCACCGAACTCGGCATGAAGCTGATCTGCACCAACGACATCCACTATGTGCAGCGCGAACATGCCGTGGCCCATAACGTGTACCTGCACATCGCCGATGTGCGCGAGGCCGAGGATATCACCCGCCTGCGCTACGAGACGCCCGAGTATCACTTCAAATCCGAAGCCGAGATGCTGCGGTTGTTCCGCGATTATCCCGGTGCCATCGCCTCCACTGTGGAAGTGATGGAAAAAGTGAATCTCGAACTCACGCTCAACGTCAACCACATGCCCGCCTTCCCCATCCCCGAGGGCGCGGGCGTGGCTTCGCTCGACGAGTACATGGGCCTGCTCGCGCATCAGGGACTCGAGCATCGCTACGGCGCGCCGACGCAGGAGATGCGCGACCGCCTCGATTTTGAAATCGGCATCATCACGCGCATGGGCTATTCGGGCTACTTCCTCATCGTGCAGGATTTTATCAATGCCGCGCGACGGCGCAGCATTCGCGTGGGTCCCGGCCGCGGCTCAGCGGCGGGCAGTCTCGTGGCCTACGCGCTGCGTATCACCGACGTGGATCCGCTGCGCTACGATTTGCTCTTCGAGCGCTTCCTGAATCCCGACCGCGTGTCCATGCCCGATATCGACGTGGATTTTCAGGACGACCGCCGCGACGAGGTCATTTCCTACGTGCGCGAGAAGTACGGCTCCGATTCCGTGTCGCAAATCGTGACCTTCGGCAAACTCAGTGCACGCGCGGTGATCAAGGACGTGGGCCGCGTGCTGGGCTTACCCCTCAATCTCGTCGAGTCCATCACCAAACAGATTCCCGTGAAAATGGGAAAGGTGCAGCCGCTGAAGTACGCCTTCGGCCTCGAAGACGATCCCTCGGGCAAATGGTCGTCCATCAAGGAATTGGATTGGGTGCGCAAGAGCGACGATGCGAAGGTGCAGCAGCTGGTGGAATATTCCGTGATTCTCGAAGGACTGAATCGCGGCGTGGGCATGCACGCGGCCGGTGTGGTGATCGCTCCCAGCGATACAAGCGACTTCGTGCCGCTGTACAAAACGCCCAACACCGAATTGATGACGCAATTCAACATGGGCGACCTCGAGGAAGCGGGCCTGTTGAAAATGGACTTCCTCGGACTGATCACACTCAGTGTGATCGACCGCGCGGTGAATTTGATCAAAAAATCCCATGGCATCGACCTCGATATCGATGCCATTCCGCTCGACGACGAAAAAACCTACGACATGTTCGGCGAGGGACACACGGTGGGCGTGTTCCAGTTCGAATCCTCCGGCATGCGCGAATACCTCGTCAAGCTCAAGCCCCGTTCCATCGACGATCTCGCCGCGATGAACGCGCTGTATCGTCCCGGCCCTATGGACTTCATCGACGATTTCATCGACAGGAAATACGGCCGTAAGCCCATCGAATACCCGCATCCGGACATGGAGCCCATTCTCGCATCCACCTACGGCATCATCGTGTTTCAGGAGCAGGTGATGCAGTTGGCCAGCCGCATCGCGGGCTTTTCGCTGGCGCAATCCGATTTGATGCGCCGCGCGATGGGCAAGAAAAAAGCCGACGTGATGGCGCGGCAGCGCGAGGATTTCGTGAAAGGCGCGGGCGAGCGCGGCGTAGCGCCGAAAATCGCCAGCGAGATTTTCGACATGATCGACAAGTTCGCCAATTACGGCTTCAACAAGTCGCATTCCGTGGCCTACTCGCTGCTCGCCTATCAAACCGCCTGGCTCAAAGCCAATTACACCGCCGAATTCATGGCGGCGCTCATGACGTCCGAAATGGCCCACACCGACAAAGTGGCCGCACTGATCGATGAATGCCGCAAGCTTGGCATCGAGGTGCTGCCGCCCGACGTGAACGAAAGCGAGCGCGACTTCGTGGTGACGAGCCACAAAATCCGTTTCGGTCTCGCGGCCATCAAGAACGTGGGCGTGGGCGCGGTGGAAAGCATTGTGGAGGCCCGCGTGGACAAGGGGGCGTTTCGCAACGTTTTCGATTTCACCGAACGCGTGAACGTGCGCGCCGTGAACAAGAAAACGATGGAAAGTCTCGTGCTGGCCGGCGCGTTGGACTCGCTTTCCGGTAATCGCGCCGAGCTGTTCAGCGCCATCGAAAGCGCCATCACCTACGGACAGCAGCGGCAACAGGAACTGCAAGCGGGGCAATCCAGCCTCTTCGACGATCTCCCCGCCGCCTCCAGCGCCGCCGTGCAACCCTCGCTGCCCTCGCTGCCCGATTGGGGCGAGCGCGAAAAACTGGCGAAGGAAAAAAGCGTGCTCGGCTTTTATGTCTCCGGCCATCCGCTCGAGGAGTGGCGGCAGGAGGCCGAGGCCCTGTCCACTGTCACGCTGGGCGACTTCGATCCCGACGTGGATGGCGGCATCGTCCGCGCCTGCGGCATTCTCACCGCCGTGCGCACGAAAATCGACAAGCGCGGCAAGACCATGGCCTTTGTCACGCTGGAGGATTTCTCCGGCAAGGCCGAGTGTCTCGTCTTCTCCGACGCCTACGAGCGCTCCAAATCCGCCATCGCCGAGGAGCGCCCCGTGATGCTCACCGGAAAGGCCGAGGTGAGCGGCGACGCCCTGCGCATCGTGGTCGACGAGGTGATGGATCTCGAGCAGGCCATACGTTCGCAGAGCGAATCGCTGGTCATTTCCATTTCCACCGTTGTCGCCACGCCGAAGCAAATCGAGGAAGGCATGCGCATACTCGACCGGCAGCGCGGTACGGGAAATTCGAGCTGTTTTTTTTATGTTACCGATGGCAACGGCACATCCTGGAATCTCACAGCGCCGACGGTGCAGCTCACCGTGACCAGCTCCCTGCTGCGTGAACTCCGCGGCGTGTTTGGTGCATCCAACGTTCGCATTGCCGTGAAAAAGCGAGAAGCGATCACATCTTCATACAGTCAAAGGAATTACTCATGAGCGCAGTCGAAATCACTGACAGCAACTTCGAGCAGGAAGTCCTGCAATCCGATCTTCCCGTCCTGGTGGACTTCTGGGCGGTGTGGTGCGGTCCGTGCCGCCTTATCGCTCCCGCCGTGGAGGAGCTGTCCAACGAATACGCCGGCAAGCTGAAGGTTGGCAAGCTGGATGTGGACAACAATCCGAACACCGCCGGGCGCTTCGGCATCCGCAGCATTCCCACGCTGCTGGTGTTCAAGGGCGGCGAGGTCGTGGACCGCATCGTCGGCGCCATGCCCAAGCAGGCCATGGTCGAGAAAATCACCCCGTTCATGTAATCGCAAGCGGCGCCACGGCGCCGCCGGCCCCGCGTCTCCACGGGGGGAGATGCCTTTCTTCGGAAAGCGCATCCCCACCCGTTCCTTTTTCCCCGGAAAATCGGCGCGGAAGGGCGCGCGTGCGCCGCTCGAATATTCGCTCCGCGATTTTTATGACCGGATTTTCTACGAAAAATCACGAACATCAAATTCAGATAATTTTCGCTGTCCGAGGCCCCTGTCAACAGGGAGCGAACACGCGCTCATCGCCGCAACGCCCTGTCAGGGCGGGGCGTGCGCATTCTTGCATTTTGCTTTTCGCTCCAATAAATTGAAATACCTAGGAGTGTGCTTCACACATTCCTGCTGATAACCGAATGCACCTTGTTCCAGCAGCGGTGCCTTTTCTAACAACCGAACGTCGTTGGGCCTGTCGAGTCACTGTTACCATCATCGCACATCGGCTGAAGCGCAAGTGAAGAAGATCTAAACGATTCCTTGTTTGCAAGGCATCCTTCAGGTTTCCTGTTTGCCACCGGTGTCGAAATACGTGTGTGACCCAGGTTGAGGCGTTCTTTCCCATTCACAAGATGAGAAGGAACAACCAGTGAAACTGACGCTCCGTGCTGCTTTTTTGCTCGTACTATTTCTTCCAATCGGCGCAGGCATGCTCGGCGGCTGCGCCTCGCTCGAACCCCTCCCCCGCTTCCGTACTTCCAGCACCTCCTTCGCTCCCGATCAGCTCCCGCTCGCTGAACGCTCCACCAAAGACCTCGTCGATCCCACCACCGTCGCTTCCTACTCCAGCATAAAGGAACAGGCACAACATCGCAACAGCATCCCCGCGTCCAGCGAGGAAGTAGGCCGTCTGGTCATCAACCAGTCGTCCGCATCGTTGCGCATGCCGGTGGATCAACTCGGACTCGATGTCGAGGAGGTGGAGGACGAGCTGTCGGAAGGCGACGATGTCGAAGCCGAGGACGTGTCGGTCGTGGCCAACACGGCGCTCGACAAGGTAATTGCCGCCACGGTGGCAACACCCGAGCAAGCCGGCAGCGAAGACAATCCCGCCCTCAACCGCCCCGAACTCATGCGTGAAATCATCAACCTGCTCGGCATCGATTATCACTACGGCGGCATGGATGCCACGCGCGGACTCGATTGCTCGGCCTTTGCCGGCACGGTGTACAATCGCGCGCTCGGCATGCGCCTGCCCCGCAGTTCGGTGGAGCAGTTCCGCGTGGGCGACCCGGTGAAGCGTGTCGAGTTGAAAATCGGCGATCTCGTGTTTTTCAAAACCCGCCGCCGCCGCGCCGCGGTGTCGCATGTGGGCATTTACGTGGGCGAAAATCTCTTCGCGCATGCCAGCACCAAATACGGCGTGATCATTTCGAGCCTGGAGCACCCGTACTACAATCGCACGTACGTGGGTGCGCGCCGCCTGGTCAATCCCGATCTTACCGCGCTGCAAGCCAAACCCTGACGATTCGTCGCGGCGCCCGGAAATGGAGAACGTCCCGCATTGCGCGGGACGTTCGTCGTTTCTGCCCTACCATAGCGGTGCTTACTGCGCCCGGAACTCCTTGTCGATAATGTCGATGGCGCCGGGGTAGGCGATGTCGCCGAAAGAGGTGCGGATTTTCGGCGTTGCGCGAAGGATGATGCGCGAGGGCGAGCTGTTCACGCCGCCCAGCGCGAGCGCGAGATTCACCACGCTTTCGTAGCCGCGATCCTTGAAAAACTTGGCCAGATCCAGATTCATCTGCAAGGGAATGATGCTTTGCTGACCCGTGCCCGGAATGGTGATGGGCTCGGTGATGTCGCCATTGATGGTCAATGTGTTGTCGAGAATCAGCGTCCAGGCGAAGCTGGTCAGCGTGGCGCTGGTTTGCTTCGTGCCGCCGGTACCGTCGTTGGGATTGATGGCGGCGATGTTCAGCGTGAATGATGCGGGAAATTCGTTGCGCGCGAAACCCGCCGCCAGCTTCACTCCGTCGGTGACGCTGAAATCGGACAGCGCGGCCTTGTTGGACAGATTCACGCCCATGAGCGTGAAACCGCTGACCGAGTCGAGCTTGAATTTGCAGCGGCTCAGATTGGTGAGGGATTTCTGCACGTCCTTGAGCATGGCGCAGGACGAGAGCATGACGCCGGCGACAAGCAGCAGCAGAATTCGACTTCCTCTGTACATGCGATGGACTCCTTGATGATGCATGGAATGGATGGCAATATATCCGGTCGAGGCACGCGATTCAACGCGGGATGGCGCGCAGGGTGAATTTTCGTATCCGCCCGATTCTGTGTACACTGCCGATGGATGTTCCACCAGCGCAGCACCCGCATGCACACCCGCATCACACCCGCGCAACGGCTTCAAGGCATCGAGCCCTCCATTTTCGCCGTCATGTCCGCGCTTGCCGCCAAACACAATGCCGTCAATCTCGGGCAGGGCTTCCCCGATTTCGACGGGCCGCCCTGGTTGGTCGAGCAATTCGCCAGCGCCCTGCACGCGGGCCGCAATCAGTACGCGCCCATGCCCGGCACGCAGAGTTTACGCGAGGCCGTGGCCGCGTATCAGCGCGACATGCATGCTGTGAGCTGGGATGCGGACACGGAAATCACCATCACCGCCGGCGCCACCGAAGCGCTGTGCTGCGCCTTTCTCGCCTTTCTCGATCCCGGCGACGAGGTGCTGTTGTTCGAGCCCTTTTACGACGCCTATCTGGCCGACGCGCTGCTGGCCGGAGCGCGTCCGCGCTGCGTGACCTTGCATGCGCCGGACTTCCGCATCGACGAGGAAGAACTGCGCAGGGCGGTCACACCGCGCACGCGCATGATCGTGCTCAACAATCCGCACAATCCCACCGGCCGTGTGTTCAGCGCCGGTGAGTTGCGGCTTGTCGCCGAGGTCGCTGAGGAACACAATCTCCTTGTACTGAGCGACGAAGTGTATGAGTTCCTGACCTACGACGACGCGCGGCACATCGCCTTCGCATCGCTGCCCGGCATGCGCGAACGCTGCATCGCCGTTTCGTCCACGGGTAAAACCTTCGGGATGACCGGCTGGAAAATCGGCTACGCCATGGCTGCCGCGCCGCTCACGCAGGCACTGCGCACCGTGCATCAGTTCGCCACCTTCGCCGTGAACACACCGGCGCAACTCGCCATGGGACGAGCGCTCGGTCGGCTTGCGGAGTATCTTCCGGAATTTCGCGCCACGTATCAGGCCAAGCGGGCATTACTGGCCCAGGGCTTGGCCGACACGCCGTTCACGGCGATCCTTCCGGAGGGAAGCTATTTCATGATGGTGCGTTTGCCGCGGGAAGGCAAGCGAACGGATGTGGAAATCGCGCGCTACCTGGTCGAGCATCACCGCGTGGCGGTCATACCTCCGTCGGTATTCTACACCGAAAGCGACGAAGGTATGACCATGCTGCGCTTGTGTTTTGCAAAAAAGGACGACACCCTGCGGGCGGGTATCGAGTGCCTGCGGGCCGCCTCAGTCGCGCTTTGACAGCAGGGCGATCACGCCACCGATCAGCAGACCCACTCCGAAAGCGCCCAGCACCGTGCTGAACGGATGCACCTTGATGTATTCCTCGGATTTCTGCACGGCGGGATCGATGTTCTCGTCGCGGATTTTCCGGAACTGCTCGCGCGCTGTTTTCTGGAACTGCGCCGCCTTCGCCTTGATGCCATCGGCGAAATCCTGCGAGGTGGAGGAAATATTGTCGCGCACTTCGGTGAATCCCTGCGCTATGCGCTCCTTGGTTTCGAGATAGGTGGCGTAAAGATCGTGCAGCCGGGATTCGATCACCGTTTTCTGCTCGCCGTAGCGCTCGGCGATCAGATTCACCAACTCCGTGAAGTTGCCCTGCACTTTCAGCAATTCATCGTTGCTGAGCTTATCCCATTTCACCGCCACATGGCCCTTGAAGCCATCCCATTCGTGTTCAAATCGTGGTAATCCCATGTTGACCTCCTCGCGCAAATCGACGGATAAACGTTGAACACGCAATCTATGTCTTTCGAGATTCATGCGAAAGGCAGAAATCGCTTCCTCCATCCGGACTGCACTCCACGCTGGCGTTGCTCGCAACTGTTCTCGTCGGCTTGTGGTTAGTACTGCATGACCACACCCGACACCATGCTACTCGTTTCTTTCGGCGCCGCGATACTGGCCGCGGCGGGACTGACGGTGACCGTGCTCGCGGAGCGAGACAGGAAACGGGGCGCGCGCGATGCGTCCTGTGCCACCACCGAATGCGTCTCGGTGCTGCGCACACCCAGGGCCACACTCTTCGCCGCCCTGCCCAACACCTGGCTTGGCGCGATCTGGTACGCACTGCTGTTGACCTGGGCCCTGTGCGGAATCGCCTTCGGCACAACGCCGTCATGGGACGCGCTAATGCTGCTGGCCGCCGCGCTGGTGCTCGCTGTGTCGCTGTTCCTGCTGTGGACGCTGCTGGTCACGCTCCGCCAATCCTGCCGACTCTGCCTCGCTGCGCATGCCATCAATGCCGCGGTGTTTCTATTGCTGTTCTTCGGAACGTAGAGCGGCATGACTGAAGCACCCTTCGCGTCTTCGCGCCTTCGCGTGAGGAATTCCCTTCGCATCTTCACATTGAGAGGGTAAAAGGGAAAAATGGAAAAACTGGTTTGGCAGCTGCGAAGTCTGTTGATCAGTGACGGAGCAGTGATTTCGGTCATAGTACCGAAAGCGTTTTCCCGTGAGACCCAGCACATGCCATCGCCGAAGCGCCGCACTCTGTCGAGAGTGCCTGAAACATCCTTCGCGTCTTCGCGCCTTCGCGTGAGGAATTCTCTTCCCGCCTGATCATTTTGAGGATGGCGCCGTCCTCCCTACATTGCCCAACAGTGGAAACCGCACACGGGAAACGCATGAATCGACCGCTATTGCTTATCGGACATCGCGCATCCGGAAAGAGCACGCTCGGACGCGCGCTCGCACTGGCCTTGCACTGCCCCTTCATCGATCTCGACGACATGATCGAGCGCGAACAGGGACGGAGCGCCGCCGCGCTGGTGGAGGCCAACGAGCCGGCATTCCGCGCCATGGAAATCGATGCCTTGCGCCGCCTGCGGGAGGCCGGCGACTTCGCCGTGATTGCGGCTGGAGGAGGGCTGCGCGAGATTCCGGGCGATGTGTTCGTGATCTGGATCTATCGCGAGGGCTGGGAGAGCGACGCGCTGGCTTCGCGCCGCCGACTGCGTCCCGATCTCGCGCCCGAGGGCGAAATCGCCTGGATGCGCGAAAGCCGCGAGGAACGCTTCCGCCGGGCGGCTCACATCAAGCTCCATATCGAACGCGGCGCGAGCATCGAGCAGGCCGGCACGCGACTGCTGCTGCTGGCGCGCTGGTTGTTTGCGGCGGTGGCTTCGCCGGTACTGCAACGGAGCTGGATGCGCCCGCGCGATGCCGACGATCTCGAACGCTGCGCGCAGCAGGCGCGCCTCTTCGGCATGGCCGGTGTGGAACTGCGTTCGGACATGTTTTCCACCCTGCCCACGCTCGATGCGCCGGTCATGGCCTCGTTGCGCAGCGACGACGAGCAGTTTCTCGCGGGAGCCGACGCGGCGGCCTGTCTCGACTGCGACGCGACGCTGTTGCGCCATTTGCGACTCGACGCGCTGCGTCCTCGTCCGTTGGTGCTCTCCACGCATCCGGACGATGTGTACAAGGAATTTTTCGATCACCTCGTATCCCTTCCGGCGTATATCGAACGCGCCTTCCCGGCGTGGGCTTCGATGCTGACGTTGAAATACGCCCCTCGTGTGAAATCCTGGGTGGAGCTGCGCTACGCCAATCAGTTGTACAAGGTCTACGAGAAAGCGGGCAAGCACATCGATTTCTTCCCGCAGGGCAAACGCTGGCATTGGATGCGCGTACAGCGCCTGTTCCGCGGCAACAGTCTCAATTTCATCAGCAGCGGTTGCGAGGAATTTTCCCAACTCCCGCCTTCGCTGGACTACTTCCTGCCGCACGCGCAGCAACCCGCGCCGGAGTTCTTTCTCGCACTCATCGGCGGACAGGCCGAGCGCAGCGTGGGCGACGTGTTTCACCGCGCCGTGAGCCTGGAACAGGATGGAGGAAAAGACTGCTACGTACGGATTTCCCTCAATTCCACGGAAATCGACAATTGTCTGCATTTGCTGCCGCAGTTGGGTTTCACCGGCGTTTCGGTGACCTCGCCGTTGAAGCGCGCTGTGGTGCAATCCAACTTCACTGGCTGCGATGGGCCCCTCGAGGCGGGCAACACGCTGGCATTGATCAAGGGCAGCTTCATGCTCTTCGACACGGACGAGGAGGGCTTTGCCCGCGAATTGCTCGAGCTGGAGGCACGGCTTCCCGGTCGGGCGCCGGTGCTGCTGTTCGGCGACGGCGGCGTGACCGACGCCTTGCGTCGCGCGCTCGCCGCGCGTGGCTGGACCGATGTGCGCGTATTGCCCGCGCGCGATGGTTGGGCGAGTGCGCCCGCCACGCGCGTGGATGTGGTGGTCAACGCTTCGGGAGGCAACGCCTCGGCGGGAGCCCCGGAGTGCGTGGCATGGATCGATATACGCTATCGCGATGTGGACGCCCCGCCGCCCGGCGTGCGGCTGTTGCGCAATGGCATGACCATGTACAAACACCAAGCCCTCGCGCAGCGACGTCTTTGGGGACTGCGCGGCGAGGAAACGGATTTCGTCTCATCCTTCTGACAGGTGCCACATGCGCGGCAACAGTTTCGGACGCTTTCTCGTACTGAGCAGTTTCGGTGAATCCCATGGCCCCGCCATCGGCGCGGTGATCGATGGCATGCCCGCCGGTGTAGCGCTGGACGAGCGGCATATCGCGGCGGCGCTGGCGCGACGGCGCCCGGGCCAATCCTCCATCACCTCCGCCCGCAATGAATTCGATGTGCCGGAACTGCTCAGCGGCGTGTTCAATGGACAAACGCTCGGCACACCCATCGCCGTGATCGTGCGAAACACGGACGCGCGTTCCGCCGACTACGACGAACAACTCGAGCGCATCGGTCACGCCGATGCCGTGTGGATGGAAAAGTACGGTGTGCGCGATTATCGTGGCGGGGGTCGCAGCTCGGGCCGAGAAACCATCGCGCGGGTGATAGGCGGAGCCATTGCGGAGCGGCTATTGCCTTCCACCGCCTCCATTACCGCCTGCACCGCGCGCATCGGCGACATCGAGGCCCGATTGCCCGAGCGGCTCGATCGCGATACGGTGGATTCCTTCATCACACGCTGTCCCGATCCCGACGCGGATGCCCGCATCGTGGCCTTGCTCGAGCATTTGCGCGACGCCGGCGACTCGGCCGGCGGCGTGGTGGAATTGCGTATCGACGGCATGCCCGCCGGACTGGGCGAGCCCGTTTTTCACAAGCTCAAAGCCACTCTTACCGCAGCGATCATGAGCATCGGCGCGGTAAGCGGCGTGATGCTGGGCGACGCCTTTGCCGAGGCCACTCTCCCCGGATCCCGCTTTCACAGTGCCATACCCGACGCGCCTCTCGCCGCCGCGTTGCGCTCGCACGGCATACAGGGCGGGTTGAGCAATGGACAGCGCATGTTGTTGCGCGTGGCCATCAAACCCACCAGCAGCATTGGCGATACCGCCCGCCAGGGACGCCACGATCCCTGCATTGTTCCCCGCGTCATTCCCGTCATCGAGGCCATGGCCGCGCTCGTCCTCGCCGACGCCCTCCTTGCGCGCCGCCTGGATCGGAGCGGGTAACGAGGAAATGGGCCACGAAGCCACTCTCGGCGGTGGACTCATCCCTGGAACCATTTCGCACCGTTGCGTTGTACTTATTACTTTGTGCTCGTGCGAAATTCACCGAAAAAGGAACACCATGAAACGACCGCTGTCCATTCTCGCTCTCTTCCTCGCCATGACCATGGCCGCCGCCGCTCAGGTGGGCAAACAGGCGCCGCCCTTTTCACTCGAAAACACCGAAGGAAAAACCGTCAAACTCGAGGACTTGAAGGGCAAGGTGATCGTGCTGAATTTCTGGGCCACCTGGTGCCCGCCCTGTCGCGCCGAGATTCCCGACTTCATCAAGGTCTATGACAAATACAAGTCCAAAGGCGTCGAAATCCTCGGCGTTTCTCTCGATCACAAGGGCTGGGAAGTGGTGCGCCCCTTCGTGAAATCCAACAAGATCAACTATCCCGTGCTGCTCGGCGACCAGCGCATCGCCCAGGCCTACGGCAATATCCGATCCATTCCCACCACCTTCATCATCGACAGAAAGGGCAAGGTCGTGGATCAGCATGTCGGCGCCATGTCCGAGAAGGATCTCGTCAAGCTGTTCGAGAAACTGCTGTAAAAGCGTGCGTCCGCCGCAGGCGCCCCGCTTCGCCGTGTGATAAGACTATCCGTAACGATTCGAGCTTGCGTCCCACCGCCTCCGTCGACGTCTCCCGCCGGGATCGATGGATGCGGTGGGACGTTTCGTACGCCCTTCGCCGCCACTCCCGCGACATCCGCGCCGCGTCGGGCCGCTGTTACAGACCGAGGCGCTCCATGGCCTCGGCCAGCAAATCCACTTCGACGATCTGTATTCCGCGTTTGCGCCGCTCGGAAAGGTTACCCGAGGGCACCACGATGCGTTTGAAGCCGAGCTTCTCGGCCTCGCCTATGCGCTTCTCGAGCTGACCCACCGAGCGCACCTCGCCACCCAGCCCCACTTCGCCCACGAGAACGGTACCCGCATCGACGGCGATATCCCGAGCGCTGGACACCACCGAGGCGCAAAGCGCGAGATCGGCGGCGGGCTCGTCGATACGCACTCCGCCGGCGATATTCACAAACACATCGTACTGGCCCACGCGCAAGCCGTAACGCTTTTCCAGCACGGCGAGCAGCAGCGAAACGCGCCGCGCGTCCACGCCGGTGACGGTGCGCTGCGGCATGCCGTAATTGCTGGGCGTGACCAAGGCCTGCACTTCGAGCAACAACGCGCGCGTTCCCTCGAGACTGCCGCACACGCAGGAGCCCGAAATGCCGCGCGAGCGCTCGGAGAGAAACACCTCGCTGGGATTGCTCACCTCGCGCAACCCGCTTTCGCGCATCTCGAAAATGCCGATCTCGTTCGTACTGCCGAAGCGATTCTTCAAACCGCGCACAATGCGGTACGCGTGATGCTGGTCGCCTTCGAACTGCAATACCGTGTCCACCATGTGTTCAAGCACGCGCGGACCGGCTATCACGCCGTCCTTGGTCACATGGCCGATGAGAAACATGGGAATGTTGAGCGCCTTGGCCTGGCGCAGCAGCACGGCCGTGCATTCGCGTACCTGCGAAATGCTGCCCGGAGCGCTCTCCAACTCGGGACGATACACGGTTTGTATCGAATCCACAACCACCACATGCGGACGCACCTCTTCGATGGCGGCGGCGATGCTGTCGAGATTGGTTTCGGCCAAGACGAGAAAGGCATCCGAACTCACGTGCAGTCGCTCGGCGCGCAGCTTGATCTGCTGCAAGCTCTCCTCGCCGCTCACGTACAGAATGCGCGTGGCGCTGTCGCGTCCCAACTGCATCATGAGCGTGGATTTGCCGATGCCCGGATCGCCCCCCAGCAGCATCACCGATCCGGGAACGATGCCCCCGCCCAGGACACGATCCAGTTCCGGCAGTCCCGTCGGCAGGCGTGCGTCTTCGCTGGCGGTGATGTCGCCAATGGGCCGCACGCGCGCATCGGACATTGCCGCGCGCGCGCCACGTCCCTGCGGCTGCGCACGCAGCACTTCTTCCACCAGAGTGTTCCAGGAGCCGCAGGAATCACATTTTCCCGCCCAACGGGACGTTGTGGCCCCGCAGCTCTGGCAAACGTATTGTGTGCGTTGCTTTGCCACGCGCGTGTCAGCGCCCCTTGATCATGGTGTCTTCGATATTCACGCGTCCGATGCGGAACGAGCCCGAAAATGCCACCCGTGCCGTTTCCGTGGGTGCGTCGAAGGATTTCAGCTCGCCCTCTATGCTCGCTTCGATGCTGCCGATCACCGCATCGTCGCCAAATTCTTCGATCACCAAGGTGCCGCGCGCGCGCGCGCCATCGAAGCGCTTGCGCACGTCACCGAGGTGGAAGCGGTAGAACTGCATGGCCGTGGCCTGTTCGAGATCGTAGCGACCGGGTTTGAGCGCGGGAAATTCGATGCCGAACCAGGTTTCGGTGGGCGTGTCGCCTTCCTTATCGAAGGCACTGATCACCAGCGCGTCATGTGCGCCACGCACGAGCTGTATCACACGCAGGGCCTGCACGGGATCGTCCACATTCGTGGCCTTGGCAAGCAATGCGCCGCGCACAGCGTAGCGCTCGGTGTATTTGAACACGCGCGTGTCGACCACGGGCTCCTTGACCGGTGCGGGTTCGACCACGGGTTGTTGCACCGTCACCTGCTCCTCGGCGCCGGAGCAGGCCGAAAGTACCATAAGGGTAACGAGAATCAGCGGAAGAGTGTATCGAATCATGCTGCGCTCCTTCGTAGAGTTGCGTTGTAGTTCAGGAAAGCGTGGACACATTGCCGCCGAGAAAGGTTTCGAGCAGGCGCTGGGCGGCGAGCAGCGGGGGCAAGGCACCTTCGGCCACGCGGCGCTCCAGTTCGGGCAGCAGTGCGGCCACGCCGGCATGCGCGGCAAAATGCTCGTGCAGGGATTGGCGGATGGTGTCGTGCATCCATGCGAGTGCTTGTTCGCGGCGCTTTTGCTCCAACACACCATTCGCCGTCATGCGTTCACCAAATGCCGCAATTGTGGCCCATACCTCCTCCATGCCATCGCCGCTCACAGCCGAACAGGTGAGAACCGGGGGCGACCAATCGGGCCAGGGATAGCTCATCAAATGCAGGGCATTTTCATACTCCGCGCGTGCCGCGCGCGCGGCAAGCACATTGTCGCCATCGGCTTTGTTGATGGCGATGGCGTCGGCCAGTTCCATAATGCCGCGCTTGATGCCCTGTAACTGATCACCCGCGCCGGCCAGCATGAGCAGCAGGAAGCAATCCACCATGGAATGCACCATGGTTTCGGACTGTCCCACGCCCACGGTTTCGATGAACACGATGTCGAAACCCGCCGCTTCGCACAACAGCATGGCTTCGCGCGTTTTGCGGGCCACACCGCCAAGCGATCCCGCCGAGGGCGAGGGACGGATGAACGCCATCGGATCCACCGACAGCCGCTCCATGCGCGTTTTATCGCCCATGATACTGCCGCGCGAGCGCGTGCTGCTCGGATCGATGGCAAGCACGGCCACGCGATGTCCGCGCGCGGTGAGCAACGAACCGAGTGCCTCGATAAAGGTGCTTTTTCCCACACCGGGTACGCCCGTAATGCCGATGCGCAGCGCCTTGCCGGTGTGCGGCAGCACCTGCTCCATCACGCGCAAGGCGCGGGCGTTGTGCTCGGGCCGCAGACTTTCGATCAAGGTGATGGTTTTGCCCAGCACCACGCGATCGCCGGCGAGAATGCCGCGCACATGCTCGTCCACGCTCCATTCGCGCACACGCCGCCGGGGAGCGGCAGCCAGATTGGAGGGCTGTTCGATACCGGGCATGATGCCGAGGCGGCCTTCCGAACCCTCGTGCGTGGCCGCACCGGCTTCGGCGCCGCTGTGGGCTTCGTCCTGTCGTTCACCTGCCATGCTGTGCTCCGAATGTCTCCGGCCTGCTTCGTTTGTATGCTCGGGAAAAAGGGAAGCGCGCGGCAACGTTGTGCGCGTGCTTACTCATCGCAGAGTGCCGCGCGCGCGGCACCAAGGTCAGAACAGGCGATTGTAGCCGTTCAAGGCCGCCACGCGATAGGCCTCGGCCATGGTCGGATAGTTGAACGTGGTGTTGATGAAATACATCAGCGTGTTGTGCTCGTCGGGTTGCTCCATGACGGCCTGGCCGATGTGCACGATTTCGGAGGCATTCTGGCCGAAGCAATGAATGCCGAGCACGCGGAGATTTTCCCGATGAAAGAGAATTTTGAGCATGCCCGCTGTTTTTCCCGTAATCTGGCCACGGGCCAGATTGCGGAAAAACGAGCGACCCACCTCGTAGGGCACCTTTGCCGCCGTGAGTTCGCGTTCGGTTTTGCCCACGCTGGCTATTTCCGGCCGCGTATAGATGCCGGTGGGAAAATCCTGCACCAGCATGCCGCCGCAATCTCCGCCGATGATATGCGTTCCCGCGTAGCGCCCCTGATCGTAGGCCACGCTCGACAAGCTGGGATAGCCGATGAGATCGCCCACGGCGTAAATGTTCGGCTGCGCGGTTTGGAAATGCTCGTTCACCTTGATGTTGCCGCGGTGATCGGGCTCGATGCCAAGCCCTTCGAGGCCCAGGCCAGCCGAATTGCCCGTGCGGCCGTTGGCCCAGAGCAGTACGTCGGATTTGATTTTCTTGCCGGTGGCCAAATGCAGCACCACACCGTCGTCGAAGGCCTCCACACGCTCGTATTCCTCGTTCTGGCGAATGAGAATGCCTTCCTCGTCGCGCATGTGATAGCTGAGCGCGTCGCTGATCTCGTCGTCGAGAAATTCCAGCATGCGCGCGCGGGTGTTGACCAGATTCACCTTCGATCCCAGCGCGCGGAACGCGGAGGCATATTCGCTGCCGATCACGCCGGCACCGTATATGGTGATGCTCTCGGGAATGCTCTGCAGCTTGAGAATGGTGTCGCTGTCGAGCACGCGGGGATTCGAGAAATCCACATCGGGTGGACGGTAGGGATGCGAACCCGTGGCGATCACGAAATGCGCGGCCGTGAGACGGCGTTCGCTGCCATCCTCTTCGCGCACACGCAACGTATGCGCGTCAACGAAGGCGGCATTGCCATGCACGATGTCGATGTTGTTGCGTATGTAAAAGCCCTCGCGCTCGCGTACCTGCTGCATCACCACGGCGTTCACCTGATTCATCAGGTCGTCGTAGCTCAATCGCAGATTGCGCAGCACCTTGTCGAAGAGACGATTGCCCTTCAGTTCGGAGTATTGCTGCACGATGGCGATGAGTGCCTTGCTGGGAATGGTGCCCCAATGCGTGCAGCCTCCGCCGATCTGGTAGTGCCGTTCTATAACCGCCACGGACTTGCCTGCTTTCGCCGCGCGAATCGATGCGCCCTCGCCTCCGGGCCCGCTGCCGATGACTATGATATCGTAGGTATGTTCCATTCGACAAATATAGCACGGGGAGGGCAAGGGCGAAAAACATTTTCCCGGCGCAATCACACTCCTGTCCGCAGCGACGGCCAGCGGCGTGCGCGTCCGTGGCGGGACGCTTTGCATCTTCACGACTTTGTGCTATCATCCAGCGTCAACAGTTGAGGCGCAGATGATTCTTTCCACGATACTTGTGATCGCGCAGCTCACGCTGACCTCGGTGTCCATCGACATCACGGCGCTGCGAAGCGCGATATCGCCCGCGATCTTCGGCATGAACAACGCGTTATCCGATAATCCGGCTTCACCCCTCTCCTCCGCCGAGCTGCTGCGTTTGCGCGACGCGGGCGTGCGCATGCTGCGCGAGAATCAAGGCAACAACGCCAGCAAATACCACTGGCGCCGCAAACTCGGCAGCCATCCGGATTGGTACAACAATGTGTATCGACACGACTGGGATTACGCCGCACGCACACTGGCCGAGCAGTTGCCCGGCGTGCACGGCATGTGGGCGCTGCCGCTGATCGGCTTCGCCGCTTCCACCTCGATGAACAATTTCGACGACTGGGGCTACAACGGCGCGCAATGGTGGCCCGGCGTGAACAACAATTGGGCGGGCGGCGGCGGACCGCAGGGCGACGGCGATCCTGCGCTGTACCTCATGCCCTGGCCGGCGGATTCGGTGGTGGCCATGCTCGATCACTGGTTCTCTCCGACTGGACTGGCCCTGCCGCGCGAGCGCTTCCGCTATTTCAGCATGGACAATGAGCCGGATATCTGGTCGAGTACGCACGACGATGTGGTGACGGAGCCCATGGATGTGGAGGAATTCATCCGACGCTACGTGGAAACCGCGCTGCTGGCACGCGCGCGCTTTCCGGAAATACGGCTCTGCGGTCCGGTGGTGACCAACGAGTGGCAATGGTACAATTGGAACAATGATAAAATCGCCGCCGACGGACGCAGCTACACCTGGCTTGAGTATTTCATCAAGCGCATGGCGGAGGAGGAAGGCAGGCATGGCGTGCGCCTGCTGGATATGGTGGATCTGCATTTCTATCCGGGCGAGAACAATCCCGACGACATTCTCCAACTCCATCGCGTGTGGTTTGATCGCGGCTACGACTATCCCGGCGCGAATGGAGTGAAGCGCTGCGGACCCGGAGCGTGGGACGACGCCATACGATCCGAGCATATACTCGCGCGCTGCCGCGACTGGCTGCGGCAGTACTTCGGCGAGGAGCACGGCATTGGCGTCGGTGTGTCGGAGATGGGCATACAGGGCGATGATGCCAATGTGACGGCGTTGTGCTACGCCTCCACGCTGGGGGTGTTCGCCGACGAAGGCGTGGAATTGTTCACTCCCTGGTATTGGAAAACGGGCATGTGGGAGGTACTGCATCTCTGGGCCGCGCATGCGAAAACTCACGCCTTGATGGTGGATGGAGCCGTACCCGCGCAGGTGTCGGTACACGCCACGCGCAACACGGCCGGGGATTCGCTCACCGTGTTCGTACTCAATCGCGACCGCGCCGCGGCCCGGCAAGTCGAGGTCGCCCTGCGCAATCTGCATGTGGCTGACGGTGCGACGAGCACGTTGACGCTGCACGATCTTCCGGAGGAGGAGACCTTTTTTTCCTCACAAAACAATGCGCTGCGCATTGGCACGGCCATGGTGGCGGACAACAAGGTGCGCATCGACGCGCCTCCGCTGTCCATCACAGCGGTGCTGTTCAGCGGGCAACCCACGGTATCGGTGCGCGCAATCGCGCAACCCCGCGAGCATGCGCTGCACGCCTGGCCCAATCCGGCACGCACGCACAGCACGCTGGCGATGCAACTGCCGCACGCCGAACATGCCCGCGTCGAACTCTACGACGCCCTGGGCCGTCTGCGCGCCATATTGCTGGATGAAGCGCTGCCCGAAGGCCTCACCCAGCGGCGCGTCATATTGCCCCGGCTGGCGGCCGGCAGCTACATGCTCCGCCTCCGCACTGCCACGAATGTTGTGACGCGGAGTCTGCTCATCACAACGAAATAATCTGAGCCGCGAGTGGGTGGAAAGGCGAACACGGGCCACGGCCAGGTGCGCCTGTTCGGCGCATCGCGTCGCGGCAATGTTCACCACCATGCGATTTCAACAACGAGGATACATGCTATGGCCGAATTGAAAACCAAACCCACCGGCGCGGATGTGCGCGCCTTCATCGATGCCATCGACGACGAGCAGCGCCGCGCCGACTGCCTCGCGATCGACGCCATGATGCGCGAAGCCACGGGCGAAGCCGGACGCCTGTGGGGCGAGAGCATCGTGGGCTACGGCAGTTATCACTATGTGTACGAGAGCGGGCGCGAGGGCGACTGGTTCATCGTCGGCTTTTCCCCGCGCAAGGCCAATCTCACCCTGTATCTCATGCAGGGGTACGATAATCTGGAGAACGAAATGAAGACGCTGGGCAAATTCAAAACCGGCAAGGCCTGTCTCTACATCAAGCGACTTGCGGATATCGACAGCGCCGTGCTGCGACGCCTCGTGGATGTTTCCGTGCAGAAGCTGCGGGGCTGAAGCGCGGCGATACACGGCAAGGCCCGCTTCACCGCGCAATTGACTCGACACGGGCTTCACCCGGCGCACGCGGGAGCGCCCAGCGCACGGCAGGGCGTGCGCGGTATTTCGATGGTGAAAAAGTCCCGAAGATTGGGGATATTTCCCGCTTATCCGATCACAGCGAGGGCGAGCCATGGACGACGCACAACGAACACCCGGAACAGGCGAACGCGGCAGGGCGGGAAGTATTGCGATGGGCGTTGCAGGCGTGCTGCTGGTGCTCATCGCACTCTATGTGGCGGGCGCGCTGGATTGGGTTATCGGCAACGGACGCGACACGGCGCGGCGCGATACGCCGCATTCCACTTACGTACCCGACGATCCCTGGCTGCAGCGGGCGTACGACATCGACAAACTGTTTCACTCGGTGTACACCGCGGGTTGGGAAGGAGCGAATGGCGCCATCGGCGATGGTTTTCTTTTCGCAGTGACCAAAGACAGCGCGCTGCTGCGCTTCCACACCGAGGCGCATCCGATGAAAGATTTGTTCAATGGCACCTGGGTGGACGACCGCGCCTGGGCCGCCCTGGCCGAGTTGTACTGGTGGGAATTCACCGGACGCAGCAACAAGGCGCTAGTGGAATCCGCCGAAGTACGCTACGTCGAAGCCCGCATGCAGGGACGCCTCTCGAATCACGAAGGATACTGGAGCTGGTACAACTGGCCACCGAAATCGGACGTACGCGATCAGATTTTCACCAACAGCAATATGAATCAGATGGTGAACGTGGCCTGTCGGCTGTACAAGGCCACGGGCAAGCGCGAATACCTGGACGATGCCCTGCTCGTGTGGAACGGCGACGGTAAGACGCCGGGAATTGAAGCGACATTGTACAAGGGCGGCGGCCGCTGGGAAGGTGCGCGTGGACCGGCCGCTTTCGGCAAGCAACTGCCCTGGGAGGGCACCGCGTACTGCAGCATCGGCGCGGCGCTGTACAATGCCACTGGCGATAAAAAATACAAGGACATCGTGGTGGCCACCGCGCGGCGCATCATGGACCCCGCCACGGGCTGGGTGCATCCCGAGGATTTCTATCAGCTGCGCATGGACGGCAATGGAGCCTTCGTGCATTTCGTGCTCGACGCGTGGATGATCGCACCCGATGAATTGCCCGACATTCCGGGAAAAATCGAACGCATGCTCGAACATGTGTGGAGCAATAATCACGGCAAGGCGCGTGTGACCCTGCATCGCACCTCCGACCATGGCATACGCAACGGCTGGAATCCCAACGGAGGCGAGGACGGCTATGGCGTGGACGAAATCGGTACCGTGCATGCGCAGTCGCAGGCGGTGCGCGCCTTTGGCGTGTACTGCTATGTGCGTTCGCTTCAGAAACAACAATAGCAGCCAATCATGGACGTTGTCACGCAAATCACGCTCGGCGCAGCGGTGGGACAGGCCACCATGCACCGCAGTCTCGGAAACAAGGCCGTTGCCTGGGGAGCGTTGGGTGGTCTGTTGCCCGATCTCGACGTGCTCGCCTATCCGTTGATGAACGAAATCACCCAACTCACCTGGCATCGGGGTATTTCGCATGGCGTACCTCTTATGTTCTTGTTGGCGCCGCTGTTGGGTTGGCTAATTTCGCGCGTGCATCGTGGAGAAGTGGAAAAGGGCAGGGCCATGCTCTTCGTGTTTCTGGCCCTCGCCACACATGTGCTGATCGACGCATTCACGGTGTATGGCACCGGGGTGTTCGAACCGTTTTCCACACATCGCGTGGCGTTCAACAATCTGTTCATCATTGATCCGCTGTACACCGTCCCACTACTGTTGGGCGTACTCGCATCGATGCTGCCCGGCGAGGTGCGCGCGCGGTTGTTTCGCAACGCCATCGGCCTCACGCTCAGTTCGGCCTATGTGGTGGTCACGCTGCTGCTGAAATTCGCCACGCTCCCGGCGTTCGAACGCGCTCTCGAGCAACAGGGCATCGCCTACACGCGACTCAGCACCGCGCCCACCGCCTTCAATTCGTTGCTCTGGCGCGGCGTGGCAGAGGATGCTGATGGTTATTGGATCGGGTATCGCTCGGTGTTCGACGACAGCAATGCCATGTCCTTCTGGCGCGTGCCGCGCAACAGACATTTGCTCGATGGCATGGAAAATGAACGCGCGGTGCAAACGCTGCTCTGGTTCAGCGACGGCTGGTACACCGTGTCGCGCGTCGAAGGGAAGACGTATTTTCACGATCTGCGTTTTGGCGAATTCGATGTGAGCAAAGCGGAGAACAGCTTCGGTATGGGAAATCCCGTGCGCCTCGGCTATGTGTTCACCTTCGCACTCGAGGATCGCGGCGGCGCTACTCCCGAGCGCTACGGCATCCGTCAATCCGATTTCGAGATACAGCAGTTCGGCACCATGATGAACACCCTGTGGGAGCGCATTTGGCGGTAAGCGCCGCATGCAAGGGGCGGCATCCGCTCACATGTGTTCACGACCGCGCGGAATTGTGGCGCGACGAAGCCCTTTCTCCCGTTTCATGATACCCGCCGCGGCAACTGCGCGGCGAGCTCAGACCTTCAGTACAACAACACAATCCGTGGACGCCTCGCTGTACGGAGCGAAGCGCACATCGCCGAACACGTCCATCGTGGAAAATCCCGCACGCGTCGCCGCATCCCGTATCCGTTCGTCCGTGAAGGGCTGCAAATCCGTGGACTGCAGGGTGTGCGTTACCGCACCTTGTGTGTCGGCAATGGTGAGAATGTTGAAGCGCAACGCAGCGGGCAGGAAGTCATAGAAGCGGACGATTGTGGCATCGCCGTGCCGGCGGATGTTCACAATGCGCTGTTGCTCCGCCAGAATGCGGTGGTAATTGAGCAGTTGCAGCAGCACCACACCGTCGGAGGCGAGCAAACGACGCCAATGGGAAAGCACCTCGCACAGGGCTTCGAAACTCGGCACATGCGGCAGGGAATTTCCGAAGCACAGCACCGCGTCCGCTTCGGCCGGTGGCAGGGGATGCAGGAAATCACCGCGGATGAATTCCACATCCACAGCCAGCGTCCGCGCATGCGCACGCGCCTTGGACAGCATTCCCTCCGACACATCCACTCCGGTGACACGGGCACCGAGTTGCGCCAGCGCAATGGATTGCACACCCGTGCCGCAGCCCATATCCAGCACACGTTGCATGCGCACACGCTCGCGAAGGGCGGTCATCGTCGCACGTTCCTTTTCCAGACGCGTGTCGAAGGAAATCATACCGTCGTAGAAATCGGAAAGGGTGTCATAGAATTGTTCGGCGTTGCTCATCGTATCGCTCCAATGTGAAGGCCCTGGCGAGCAGGCAGTGTACTGAGAATTTTCCAGTTATCCGCATCGTCACAGGTGAAGCAATTATTCGGACTCCCGCCAGCAATCCGCAGCTGCGCGCTGTGCTATCACCTCACGCTCGTCCGCAGTGCAAGGAATTCCGCGGAGCATTCTCTGTTAGCGGGATTGACGTGCTCCTTGTCTGCTTTTGCGGGCATGGGTATATTTCACGAATGATGCCAGAACACATGCATACCGTTCGCATTGCGCGGCGCTTCCTTCCCGTCCTCGTGCTTGCCTCGTTGCTGGGCGCCTGTGGACCCACGGTGTACTACGTGCAGCCACCGGACTGGAAGGACGCGTTCAAGCGCGATTCCGCCATCGCAGCATATCGCGAGGCGTTGAAAGACAAAACCGTGTTTATCGATCCCGGCCATGGCGGGGATGACCGTGCCAGCGTTGGTCCCGCCGGTGATGTGGTCGAAGCCGATGTGAATCTCCGTGTGGGACTCGCCTTGCGCGACTATCTCAAGCAGGCGGGCGCCAATGTGATCATGTCGCGCGAGAGCGATGTGTCGGTGCCGCTGGAAGCCCGTGCGCGGCAGGCCAACGCCAACAAGGCGGATCTCTTCGTCTCCGTGCATCACAACGCGACCGACAATCCCTTCACGAATTACACGGCGACATTTTACCATTCGCAACCCGGTAAAGCCGGGTACCTGCCGTCGAGCCACGACCTCGCGCGGTATATTCAGCGTGACCTGTCGTATGTGATGGACAATCCCGGTCCGCTGGCCTCCTTCGACGGTACGATGTCCGACCACCTCATTCATCCCGACAAGGGCTTTGCCGTATTGCGTGCAGCCGATATGACCGCCGTGCTGGTGGAATGCGGCTTTTTCACCAGCGCCTACGAGGAACAGCGGCTCAAGAACGAGGAATTCAACCGCATTCAGGCATGGGGCATGTTTCGTGGTATTGGCAAATACGTGGCAGCGGGCATTCCACAGTTGCGCTATGTTTCGCCCACCGTGTTCGCCGAGCGCCAACCCAAGCTCGAAATCGAGGTCAGTGATCGCTCCGATATTCTGGACGAAAGCATTTTCGTGTACGTGGATGGCAAAGAGCAGGGTTTTTCCTTCAACAAAAAAACCCGTCGCATCGCCGTCACGCCCTATGACGCGCTGGCGCAGGGCTATCATCGCCTGACTGCGCAGGTGCGCAACAGCAATGGCAATTCCTCCGCACCGTTCGAGGTGTATTTCGCCGTTGGCAAACCACCCGTTTCCCTGCGCGCCACCGCCGAGCCGGCCGTGCTGCCTCCCGACCGCAGCGCGTTCAGCATGATCACCATTCTTGCCTTGGACAGCACCGGCAGCAGCGTCCCCGACGGACTGCCCATCCGCTTCAGCACATCCAGCGGAACGGACACCATGCTCACCTTGAAGGATGGTCTCGCGCGCATGTACATTTATCCCGGACGCAACGAGCGGGTGACCTTCGAAGCGAGCAACGGACCTATCCGCACCGAAGGCGTGGTGACCACCTCCAATGAGGCAAAGTACACCCGCGGCATCGTCATGAGTACGGACGGAAAGGCCGCGGCGGGCGCGGAGATTCGCTTGCCGGGCGGCAGTGTGGTTACAACCAATGAACGCGGCGAATACATCATCGCAGGACGCGAAACGGAAGGCATGGAAGTGATCGTCGGCTCGCCCGGATACTTCGGGCAGCGCGCGCAGCTCACCGGACAGCCTGTGCAGGATCCCATGCTGTTGTCGCCTGTGGCCAATGGCGCCCTGATCGATCGCACGTATATACTCGAACTCGCCTCGGGACGGGCTGCAGAGGCATCGGATCGAGTCGATGTGCAGAGTCTGCGCAATCTGCGCCAATTACTGGTAGCTTCGGGTGCGCGCGTGTTCGCGCCGCAGCTCGATTCGGCGATGACGGCCGAGCAGCTCCGGGATCTGTACCCGAAAGCCATGATGGTGCTGTTCGCCACCGATGCAAACAGCCGTTCCATCACCCTGCGTACCAACGCCGAAGCAGGAAGCCGCGATCTTGGCATTCTGATGCAGCGTATCGTGCCGCAATTCACCGGCGTGCAACTCAATCGTTTTGTGCTGCGCATCCCGCCCCGCGCGGAATTGCGTGATGTGACACAAATCGGCATCGATTTGCCCGTACCATCGGCGCGCACGTATTCCATGCTGGTTACGCCGCTGTTCTCATGGAACGTGGCCTGGTCGCTGTACACCACCATCCTCAGTCACGCGGGCTATCGCAGTGCCGGCAGCAAGCGCGTGGAAGTGATGGTGACCGATCGCCAACAGAAAGCGGCGCCTTTCGTGGAGGTCGAACTCAACCATGCGCTGCGAGGCATGACAGACAATGCAGGCAAGGTGATTTTCCCCGGCGTCACGATCAACGAAGACGATGTCCGCGTACTCAACGCCGAGAAATTTGTCATCAAATCAGTGAACACCGAAGTAATGCGCTGAGTCCGTCCGCTGGCACCGCGCGTTGAGCTTGTCCGGCGCCAAGAGTAACGAATAGTTCCGCAACGATTCACCATCGGCCATACGATGCTCAATCACATCTGGCTCGCTTTGCTCGTCATCGGCATTCTGACCGCCGCGGGACGCGATATCCACGATGCCTCCATCAATGCCTATGGCAATGGCCTGCCGTGGACCTTGCACAGTCCCGCATTGGACAATGCCAGTGCCGGGACCCGCATCAGCGCGGATTTTACCATTCCGGCCCGGGAGTTGCGGCGCCATTTCCCTGGCGAGCATTTCGACAGCGATCTCGTGCTGCCCGCCGAGCTCAGCTTTCAAAGCGCCAGCAAGGCCAGCATCACGCTCACGCTGAATGAAGACAGTCCCGCGCGCCTCCGCGTGATGGCTGAGAGTGCCGGCGATGAGACGACGTTGCGCGCGCGGCTTGTTCGCACGGCCAACGGATGGAGGGCCGAGTTCGAGGCCGTTTCGCTGGTGTACCTACGGAAAATCACAAACGCCGCCTTCGATATGGCTGGCACCGCTGTCACCATCGCCCTCGGCCTGATCGGCATCATGGCCCTGTGGCTGGGTATCATGCGCGTGGCCGAGGCCGCGGGACTCATCACCGTGCTCGCGCGGGCGGTGCGTCCGCTCATGAGCCGACTCTTTCCCGGCGTTCCTTCCGATCATCCCGCTGTGGGCGCCATGGTGATGAATATTTCGGCCAACATGCTCGGTTTGGGCAACGCCGCCACACCGTTCGGCCTCAAGGCCATGGAGGAGTTGAACAAGCTGAACAGCAAATCCGGTGTTGCCACCGATGCCATGGTCACTTTTCTGGCGTTGAATACGAGTTGCGTCACCCTCATCCCGGCCACCGCCATCGCCATACGCGCGGCCTCGGGCTCGAGCGATCCTGCCGCGATCATTGGCACCACCTTCCTCGCATCACTTACCGCGACCATCAGTGCGGTGCTGCTTTCGCGTCTGCTGTCGAAAGTGCGCGCATTCCGTTGGGACCGACAGGAGGCGCTGTGATGGACGTGTTCCGCACCATTGTTTCGGTGCTGTCGGCGTTGGCCGTTCCCGCCATCATGCTCTTTTTCCTGGTCTACGGCGCCATGCGCAAGGTCAAGGTGTACGAGGTGGCGGTGGAAGGAGCCAAGGAAGGTTTCGACATCGCCGTGCGCATCATTCCCTACCTTGTCCTGATGCTCGTGTCCATAGCGGTATTTCGCGCCAGCGGAGCGATGGACGTATTCATCACGCTGCTTCGTCCGCTCACCGATCTCGTGGGCATCCCCGCCGATGCGTTGCCCATGGCCATCATGCGCCCACTTTCCGGCAGCGGCTCGCTGGGTGTGATGACGGAAATTATGCAGACGCATGGAACGGATTCCTTCATCGGTGTGCTGGTTTCCACCATGTACGGCAGCACGGAAACCACGTTTTATGTGATCGCCGTGTATTTCGGTGCGGTGGGCATACGCAACACGCGGCATGCGCTGCCCACCGGGCTGCTTGCGGATTTCATCTCCTTCCTCGCGGCCGTGCTTTTTGTGCGCGTGCTATTCGGCGGATAAATACCAGCGCCATTCCTCGGCTTGCCGAACGAGCCCTGAACGCACGGGTTCCTGCCGCAGATAGTGCCGACTCCTCTCGATCTGCTCCTCGCCCTGCAATGAATGCACATGCACGTGTTCGTCCCAGAACGGCGTACCCGGACGCAGCAGCGGTGCCGCCAGGTGGGCGATGGGTACTTTGAGCGCTTCGGCCAAACCCTCAATGGCGGGACTCCCGGCCTTGCTTTCACAGGCCGCATACAGCACGTGCAGATGCGTTGGCAGCACGACGGCGTGCAAGACGCGGCACAGCACTCCGTTTACATCGCGCAATGTGCGCATTCCCGCATCGGCAATGCGCGGATGTTCCAGCCAGCGCGGACCGGGGGAGAGATCGAGCATCAAATCCCAGTATGCGAACAGGCGCGCGTCGCGCAATTCGCGTGTGCCCGCGTGCCCCAGGTCCTCGTTACAGCGCAGTCGATAGCGCATGAGCTGCTCTCGGGCGGAGAAAGGGATGGAATGCGCCAGACGCAACGTCAACAGCGTGGCCTTCGCGTCGGTTGATGTGGTGAAGGAATCGAAATAGCGTGCTTCGATGCTGTCCATGATGTACTCCCTGTACCATGGTGAAAAAAATGTGACTCCGGCATCAGCGCGGAGCAAAGCACAACCTACAACGCGACGCCGTATTGCGGAAAGTCCATTTTCCGGTAGCAGCCTCCGGCATGTCAGGAGCGGCGGGCGCGGAGCCGTATCAGCGTGAGGTTTTCGCCTTCAGATCGAGCAATTTCATTTCCAGCAGCGGAAGAACGGCCTCAACATCCGCACGCAGATGCAGGGGAACAGTAATCCACTTCGTCTTGGGAGAGAGCTTCCCATGCTCGAATGCCCGCAGAATGGGCTCGGTGTTCTCGCGCCGACCCCGCCAGGCCGCTTCTTCGTCCAATGGCACGGAGAAGGTGACGGTGAAGTAGCCCTTGTAAAAATGCAGCACGCACACGACGCGCGCCTTGAACGATGCGCGATAGCCCCAGCCGGCATCGTTCTCGTACCACTGCATGGCCCAGTTCACCTGCGGTTCGAGCAATTCGAGTTGATGTTCGAAGCGCTTGAGTTCGATGGCCGGCAGTACGCCGAGCAGGAGGTCGATTTCCGGCCGCGTGGGCGGATGCTTGAGATCATTGAAGGGGAGCTTGGGTCGATCCGCATCGTCCGGCCGTGGTGTATTGGCGCGGCGCTCGTGAAAGCGCCGCAATCTGCGATCATCCATCAGGCCACTTCCAGATCCATACCGGTCACCAGGCGATAGGCCTCGACGTATTTCTCGGTGGTTTTCGCAATAACCTCCGCTGGCAGCTCCGGGGCGGGCGGCATTTTATTCCACTTTACGGATTCGAGATAGTCCCGCACATACTGCTTATCGAAGCTCGGCTGCGCCGCGCCGGGAGCGTATCCTTCCATGGGCCAGAAACGCGATGAATCCGGCGTCAGTGCTTCATCGATGAGAATCAGCTCGTCGCCATCGAAGCCGAATTCGAACTTCGTGTCGGCTATGATGATACCGCGCTCGCGCGCATAGTCCCGCGCATGCACGTATAGCGCTATACTCAAATCGCGCGCGCGCTCAGCGGCCTCGCGCCCTACGATTTCCGCGGCCTTGTCGAAGTCGATGTTCTCGTCATGACCCACGTCGGCTTTGGTGGAAGGGGTGAAAATCGGTTCCGGAATCATGGAGCCGTCCACCAATCCCTCCGGCAGGTCGATGCCGCACACCGTGCCATTCGCGCGGTATTCCTTCAGTCCCGAACCCGTGAGATAGCCGCGCACCACGCACTCGATGGCGAGGGGCTGCGTTTTCCGCACGAGCATCGATCGACCACGCAGCGCATCGCGATACGGCGCGCATTGCGCGGGGTAGGTATCCACATCCATCGTGATCAGGTGATTGCGAACAATATGCGCCGTGCGCTCGAACCAGAAACGCGAGATGGTATTCAGCACCACGCCCTTCATGGGAATGGGATCAGGCAACACCACGTCGAAAGCCGAAAGACGATCAGTGGCGACGATCAACAGGGCATCTCCGAGGTCGTACACATCGCGCACCTTTCCGCGACGAAACAGCGTGAGTCCCTCGAAATTAGTCTGGGCTATGGCATGCATGGCTCAACTCCTTGCGTTGATGGCTGTGCTGAAGTGGCGGAAAACAGGAAATCCCTCGACTGGGAGGGATTTCGTGGTGGCGCGCTCGCAGGGACTCGAACCCCGAACCTTCTGATCCGTAGTCAGATGCTCTATCCAATTAAGCTACGAGCGCGACTATTTCAGATAAGCAATATACGTGTGTTTTTCGGGAAATGCAATACCACCTCGCAACACAACGACAGCGGGCGACCTCGGGGCCGCCCGCTTCTCGCGACACCTTGGTCGCGTGTTGCCTGCCTCATTTACTTGTTCAGTACCAAAGGATACGCGCTCCGTGTGCTTCCGCTTTGCATCACCGCGAGATAGCGTCCGCTGGGAAGCTGCGCCGCGTTGACCATCACCGAATGCGAACCCTTGTCCATCCGGCTGTTATCGAGCAGGGTCTGCACGAGTTTTCCGCTCATGTCATGCAAGGTCAGCGTCACATTGGCCTCCTCCGCAAGACGCAGCGACAGCGTGGTGGACGGATTGAAGGGATTGGGAAACGCCTCGCTGATACCGAAATCCGCCACCGGAGCGAGTTTCACCATCACCACCGGAGAATACTCCGTTGTTCCATCGCGATCGATTTGCTTCAAACGGTAGCGCAGCACACCGGGCAACCCCTGCGGAAGCTTGTCGTCGTAGCTGTAGTTTCTGGGACTGAAGGAGTTCCCATGTCCCGCGACAAAGTCTATGGTCTCCCAGCTCTCCGCCGTGACGCTCCGCTGCACTTCGAAGCCGAAGTTGTTTGTCTCCGTGGCGGTGGTCCAGCGCAGTTGGGCCACACCGTTTTTCGCGTACGCCGTGAAGGCGGTCAGTTCCACAGGGAGGTGTCCGGCCTGGAAGGACGTCACCGAAGCGGTGGACAGCGAGGCGAAGTCCAGCGGCGTGGGCACACTATTCGTGCTCGGCGTCATCCAATCGATGTTGATGTTGTTGATGTTGCCCGAGCCGGTGCTGCTGCCGAGGTAGAATTTCAGAATGGTGTTCGCATTGATTCCCAAGGTGCTGTACAGCGTGGCAAGTGGCACCTGGAAATCGACGTATTTATGTGTAGTGCTCGCGATCGCGGAAATGCGTCCCCAGCCTCCGATATTGCTCGCGTGGCTGCCGGTGCCGGTTTGAACGTTGGTACTGTTGTTGGCAACGAAGATCTGTCCCGAATTCCCGCTCAGGGTCAGATACACTCGTCCGAGAATATTCCCGTTCGCATCGGCGATATAGATCAGATAGGTGCCGACTTTCCAATCCGTGATACTGAGAATCTGCATGCGGAAAAAGGCCATCGTGGGCGAGGCGGCGAATTGCACGGAGTATGGGGCGTAGTTCACATCATAGAAAAAATTGAACTCGATCTGATTGCTAGGCACATCGTCGGGATCCTGAATCGGTTGCACCGTGGGTTGCGAATACGTATACCCGACCCAGACCACCGACGCGTTGGCCCCCGAGCCGGGCCAGGCTTCCGGTGTGCTTTGCGCTGTGAGCGACAGCGGCGTGAAGGTGCCGAGAAGGGCAAGAAGCAGAACGAGAGGCAGGCTATGTTTTTTCATGGTGTATCTCCTTGATGATGTTCAAGTAGATACAAGCACCATGCCAGTTTCGCGGCATTGAGGCAAAAAACCGTCAACTCATTGTAAATCAACGCATTACGGCTTAAAAATTCGTCAGGTCGCCCTCCGCGATATGCGGATTTCGTCAGTCGTATCCCGCACTTGTGTTCCGAATCCCGAAATGGAACACTGTGGCGATTCGAAGTTCAGAGGCTGTTTTCCCTCATACGTTGGATGAATTCTCCGCATTCACCATATTTGCCTATTCTTCACGATACGTTGAAAGCATGAAATCCTTCGCATTCTGGGCATTCGCTCTACTCCTCACACTGGCTTCGGCATACTATCAGCGAAAAACCGGTCCCACCTATCCCATCGCTGGCGAGGGCAGTGTCGCCGGGCAAAGCATCAGCTACACCATGCATCGCTCCCATGGCGGTCCGGGCGATCAATCGGTATCGGTGCACGCACCGAATCCCACGCTGCGAGGTGTGCTCTTTTTCAAGCGATACAAGACAGACGACGCGTGGACTTCGGTGGAGATGTTGCGCAACGGTGATTCGCTCATGGCAGCCCTACCGCATCAGCCACCTGCAGGCAAACTCGAGTACGCCGTGGAAGTGCTGTCCGACCATGCCGTACTGCGTATTCCTGAAAAGGAAAGTATCGTCACGCGTTTCAAAGGCGACGTTCCCGCAGGGGTGCTCATTCCGCATGTGATCGCCATGTTTCTCGCCATGTTCGTTTCCATGCGCGCCGGATTGGAGGTGTTCCGTAAGAAGCCCTCGCTGCGGACGCTCACCCTGGTGACCATCATCCTGCTGCTCATCGGTGGATTGATACTCGGTCCCATCGTGCAGAAATACGCTTTTGGTGCGTATTGGACCGGTTTTCCCTTCGGCACCGATCTCACGGACAACAAAACGCTGATCGCTTTCCTTGCATGGCTGGCGGCGTTGGCGGCGGTATGGCGCCCGGATGCGATGACACGCTCGCCGTGGAGGCGCTGGGTGGTATTCTGCGCCGCAGTCATCACCCTTGCCGTGTATCTCATTCCTCACAGCATGATGGGCTCGGAACTCAACTATCGTGAATTGGACAAACTCCGTGTGAGCAGCGACTCCACGCAGACTGTTGAGCAAGCAGATACTTCGCTTCGGAAACAATGAGAATCGAAGGCCCCGAGATATTGTCCCGCCCGGGCGTGCGACTATACGTGCTGGCGGCCTGGAGCGGAGCGCTGTTGCTTTTTGCCGGTCCGATATTGGCCTTGCTCTCCAACGCATCCCCGTTGCTGGCGGCCATTCTCGGTTACAGCGGCATCGCGTTGTTCACCGGCGGCGTGGGAGCCAGATTCGACTTTGCCACCGCACGCTCACCCATTTCGCAATTGCTGAAAAATCTTGGCGTGGGCGTGTTTGTCAGCGGGGTGTTTTTCCTCATGTTTCTCCTCGTGTTCAATCTCTGATTTTTTACCGCGAATGGGAAAGAAACCCTCGCATTGGTACGAGCAATCCGCCATCATTCCCTGGCGCCTGGCGGAGAACGGCGTGGAGTTGTTGCTCATCACCACGAGAAAAGGCCACTGGACTATCCCGAAAGGCATTGTTGAAGCCGATCTCGGAGCGCGAGCATCGGCCATGAAAGAAGCGCTGGAAGAAGCGGGAGTGAGCGGTGATCTCGACGCGGAGGAAGTTGGTGATTACCGCTATCGGAAATGGGGAGGGGTGTGTCACGTCCGCGTGTTCTCCCTTCGCGTCACACAGGAGTATGAAGACTTCGAGGAAATGCACTTTCGTCAACGCGAATGGCTGCCCCTCGACCAAGCCCTGCATCGTCTGGCATATTCGCCCGCTCATCCCGTGCTTCGCGCTTTCCGACCACGGAACGTTGAGCAAAAAAAAGGGGCGCGGTAGTCGCGCCCCTCGTTGCATCGGCGGAAGAATCAACGCACGATCTGCATGGCCTTGCTCGCCACGACGCGACCATTGTCGATCAAACGATAGCTGTACATGCCGGGACGCAGGGACTGCGCATCGACGCGGAGCTGTGTTGATGTGGCCGGAACATCGTACAGACGCACGAGACGGCCCACCATATCGTACACATGCAGCACACGGTCGCGCGAAGCCGCCTCGAAAGGCACGACGGTAGCATCGGCAACAGGATTGGGGTAGTTCTGGCCGAGCATCAAGCCCGACACCGCGCCGTCGAATTCCGTGGAGCTGATCACACCGTGGAACCACTGCCAGGTGAGCTTCATCAAATCGTTCCGCACGGCTGAATTCACCACCTGTTCCATCGCGAAAGTGAAGTATACCGATTTGTAGTTGTTTTTCGCTCCGCGGATGCCCGCGCCCGCGGTCTGATCGGCGTTGAACCATCCGAGCTGCACGCCTTCCGGTGTGGGACTCACCTGATCCGGATAGAACAGCGGATTGCCCTGCGTGTCGTTGCCATACACATTCTGAAGCTGGAAGGTCCCGACAGCGCCGAACAGCGGATCCGTGACGACCATGTTCACCAGCGTGTTGGCGGCGGTGCCGTCGTTTTTATAATTCGCGAACAAATAGTTGCGATACAGTGAGCGCGAAGCGGCGCTGCCGTGTCCGCTCTGATCGTAGGTATCCCATCCGACATCCTGACCGCTGACCTGCAGGTTGCCACCCGCATTCATCAAGCCCATGAAGGCCGTGGCCAATTCCGCGGTGATGGCGGGGAAACCCCAACCGCAGTTGTAGTACACATGCTTCACATCGCTCAGCTTGCCGAGCGTCCAACCACGCTGGAAGAGGCCGGCGCTGCACACCGCTATCGTGCTGCTACCGGTCTGGTTCAATCCGTCCATGTACGCCGCTTCGTAATCCTTGGCGGCACCGCCCGGACCCGAACCCCAGGCGTTCTCGTTGTGCACAAGCAGATCTGTCACGTTGGAAATCACGTTCAGCAGCGCGTATTGCGGTGTGAGCAGCGGCTCGGCGGGAATATCCATGCTCACCGCATACTCGGACAAGCCTGCGCTGCCACCGGGGGTGACATCAACGGTGAGAGGCACGGTGGCGCCTGCGGTGACAGGGATGGTGACCTCGTCCGCAACCGGCGTACCGTTCACGGAGAAGGCGGCGTTCCAGTCGCTGTTCTGCTTCGGAGTGAATTTCAGCCGCACATTCACATCGGCTTCGCCGAGATTCACCACGCCGAGCGAGAAATTCGTGGCGCTTTGCGGAGCACCTTTTTCGAACATCGTGCTATTGGATATCAGCTCCACGGCGGGGATCATCGCCGCGCCGGCATTGATCACTTCCTTGGTGCTTTCGTACTGAATCCACACCACGGTGAAGATTTTATCCGCATTCCACACCGCGTCGAGTTCATAGCTGAAGTTCAATGTATTGATGTTGCCAATGGCGGCAGGAGTGAACTCCTCACCAGCCGGAGTATTGATAAAGCGACGGAACACATTCGGAAAGTCCTTTTCTCCATTCGAACCGGGAGCAGTGGGATAGGAGATGTCGCTTTTCACAGCGGCCACGCGAATGCGCAAGCCCGCGCTACCGATCTGACCCACGGTAGCCACATCCACTGTGACGTTTCTCGTGCTGCCCGTGGTGCTTTCCTTGACGCGAATGCGCAACGGACTGCCCTCGGACGCGGCGCGATTGAGAATTTCCTGCGAAACTCCCGAAGGACCACCGCGATACATGTTGCCAAGCATCACCATGTCGGGCACACCATTCACGCTGTAATACGTGACGCGCGCGGCAACGTCGTCTTTGTTGTAGGCATTCATGGGATCGCGTCCCGGCCACACGGTGTGATAAGCGATGTGCAGGTAATTGCCATTGTTTTTCGAAGCGATGTTCGCATCGAATACCGGATTCTGCGATGCGCAGGGGCCGCAGCTGGCATTGGTGAAATGCTCGAACAGCACAATGCGCCGGGCCTGAGCGTCCAACTGCGCAGGGAGAAACAACGCTGTGAACAGCGCGGCACACAGAAGCAACGTCTTCATAACTATGTCCTTGATGATTGGTGGGCAATCGAGGATGAGAAACGGAAATCTCCGGATTTTTTCCGGCAGGATCAATACTGCGTCGATGTGTGGCGGCGAACGATCAGGGCACTGGTGTGACCGTGCAGCCTTGCGCGCGCAACAATTGCAGCACGCCGTGTTCGCCTGGGAGATGGCCGGCGCCCACGGCCAGCAGTACCGAGCCGCCGCGAGCGTGCTCAAGAATCCTGGGAATCCATCGGGCATTGCGTTCGTTCAGCAGTGGACCATCGTAGCGGCCGTATTCCACATCGGAGTCGCGGATTAGCGCAAGCACGGCGTCGAGATCGGCTGCGGCATAGGCCGCGTCGAGCTTGCGAAGCTCCTCACGCTGTGCAGACATGTTGCGCAGCATTGCCATCACCATATCTGCCTGCGCATGCAGCGGAATGGTGGAAAATGCCGCGAATTGCTCCTCCACCGTTTCAATACCCACGACATCCTTGCCGATGAGCTTCGCGATGCTCATCAGGCGATCCTCATAAGACACGGGTGTGCACTCCAGAGCTCGTCCGATAAACAGACCGATTAAAAACATTGGCCGCATGCTTTTGAAAGTGGCGATGGAGACGGTGAGCGAATCCTTGAGAAAATGCGCGAGCGAATCGTAGGCCGATGCGGGAAGTAATTTCTCGAGGGTGCTGTCGGCCGGGACGAACGCAAGTTTACCCAAGGTAGCGGGGAGGGCGGGATCGTCGAGATCGATTTCCAGCACCAGGCGATCCGCTTCACGCAAGGCGCTCTGTACCGCGTCGGGCAACAGCACGTCCTGCGCGCAACGCGCATGCATGGTTCCGAAAATCCACGACGGACGCTCCACTCCCGGTACATCGATGCGCCAGAGCAGCGATTGCGCCGAGGATTCCGTGCCACACAACAACAGCAGCAACAGCAGTCCCAGTGGCATTGCACGCATCATCATCGAGCTAACTCCTTGCGCACCCTGTTCTCTAAGCATGGCGACATTTATCGAATCTGGAAAATAAAACCGTCGATTCCTTTATCCCGCAGTGTTTTCAGTTTCCACATCGCGGCGTCCTCACTTTCGTAGCCCCCGAGAATGAGCCGATGAACGAGTTCGCCATCCACCGTAGCCACTTGCACGTGCATATCGGTGATTCCCGCCGTTTTGAGTCGATCCACGTAGCGGATGAGATTGCTGAGATTCTCGAAGGATGCGATCTGTATGGCGAAGCCCGTCATAGTCTCGGACTGAATGTCCAGGCGATAGAATTCGGTATTACCTTTTTCCTTCGCAAAATCGGGCCGAGGGTCCTCTTCGATCACTTCCAGGCGCACCTTCGCCGTTCCGCTGCGTATCATGCCGATTTTTTCCGCCGCGCCGCGGGACAAATCGATGATGCGTCCTTTTTTGTGCGGGCCATGGTCATTGATGCGCACCACCACGCTGAGATTGTTCGTGAGGTTGGTCACGCGTACCAGCGAGTTGAGGGGAATGGTTTTATGCGCGGCAGTCAGCGCGTACATGTTGTACACTTCGCCGTTCGACGTTTTTCTTCCGTGAAAATCTTTGCCGTAGTACGAGGCGATGCCTGTTTGCGTGAATCCCGGTTGGGCGTGCGCAATGCCGGATCCGCAGATCCACAACCCCAGAAGTAACAACGCAAGCAGCCGTTCCGCCATCCCGTCGGTTGAATGTCGAGACAAATGATCTGAGAATATACGGCCTCCGTATCCGCGAGGCAACGCGTCCAGCCGGTTCTCCGCGGGGCGGCACTCCGCGGGGCGGCAAGGAGGCCATGGTAGCGATTAGCTATGCTCGTGGCGTTATGTGGCTTGGTGCGGGAGATTTTGTCGGTTGATCGCGATTGTAGTCAGTCTCGCAGGGCCTTGGAGAGCGATATGCGGATTCATGAATCCGCATTCTCTCCACATCGGCTTCGATGTTCCATCCTTCACGCCATCGCCCACAGCATTTTCCCCTCAGTCCCCATCCACCACTCGCGTTCAAAGCGCATCCGGGCACCAACATTCCCATGCTGTTGGCAATGACACCAACAGCACAGCCCGGGACGACCGCGTGCGACTCTTTCCTTACGCCGCACACACCCCGGGGGAGAACGCTCCACGTGGAGAGCAAAAAACGATAACTGTGTCCCTTACATTCGTCGTTGCGGGAGCGGGATCGGCTACAACCACCCCTCGACGGTGAGTATGCGGGGACTCGCGCGGCCGGGAATCGCGCCGACAATGGTCCAACCAGGCCGCCGGAGGAGCTCCTCCCGCGAAATGCGGATACATGAATCCGCATCGGACCACGAAAGCTCCCCGACCGGTGCTTCCAGCACATACGCGCAACCCAACAACAACCCCGCCATATCCCGCTCCTCACCCATCTCATCCCGAAACAGGATATCACCGAAATCACACCCCACCCGCTCCACCACCGACTCCACTTCGGCATGATCCAGGATCACTCGATCTCGATACCCCTCCCGCCAGTACGATCCTCCACCCTTCCCGCGCATTCCATTGATGCGACGGGCGCTGTTCATTTTCACATGACCCACAAACAGCGGAATCAACGCCATGCGCCGACGGTACAGGGCCTCGCTCATCACCATGAGCAAGCGACGCAACAACGTCGGCCGCGAAACTACCGTCACCACCAGCACCGCCATCCAGGGCTGGAGATCGAGCGCGTCCAAACGCAAATGCCGGCCCTGACGATGCAGCGACTCCCCCACTTCGCGCAATACGGCACGACCCTCCAGTGTCGGATAACGTCGTCCGTTGAACGTGCGCACCAGCGGCGCGCTTTCTTCGCGCAGCGGTAATTCGAGGTAATACGTTCCGGGCGAGGAATAATCATGCCCGGGATGTCGACGGCAACTGATGGTACCATTTCGTGTCATTGTCAGCCTCCCTTGCTGATCGTGCGACGAATACGAAATGCAACGCTACCACCTGATCGGCTGATATGCAAGGCGTTTCGATGGGGATGAGGACGCAGTGCACACGAGGATAGACATTCTCGCTTGAGCGAAAATCCAGTGCCCGAACGCCGTCGCCGATGCGGCTGTAATGACGGAAGAAACGATTTCCTGTCGGACGATTGTTATCGGAACACACAACGACGAGGTCGTATGATGCGCAACTTCCTGATGATGCTCGGCACCACCCTGTTCTTGACCACCGCCTGTCAAGCGCAGCATATGGAACCGACGAAGGATTCAACCCCCCACACCGCAACACAACACGTACAGCAACAAGGAAGCCCCGCCGTGTATCCAGTAACAAAAAGCGACGCCGAATGGCGCGCCCTGCTCTCGCCCATGGAATTTCACATCCTCCGCGAAAAAGGCACCGAACGCGCCTTCACCGGCAAATACTACGGTTTCGACGAAGCTGGCAGCTATCACTGCGCGGGCTGCGGCGCCGAGTTGTTCAGCTCCGATAGCAAATTCGACTGCGGCTCCGGCTGGCCCAGCTTCTGGACGCCCGCCAACGATGCGGCCGTGCACAGCGAACGCGACGAACGCTACGGCATGGTGCGCGATGAAGTGCTCTGCGCACGCTGCGGCGGGCATCTCGGACATTTGTTCGATGATGGACCTCGTCCCACCGGCCTGCGCTACTGCATCAACAGCGTGGCGCTGGAATTCAAACCCAAAGAATAACACCCAAGATCGAACGGCGGTAAACGACAAGGCCGGGATTCGCGTCCCGGCCTTGCTGTTTCCGCTACGATGTGAATGTTACTTCGGCTCTTCCATCGGCTGGAAGGTCATGATCGCAACCACCGCTCCGGCGGGATCGCGAATGACCGAAAAGCGGCCGATACCCGGCACATCGGTGGGCGGCATGATGATACCACCTCCCAACGATTCGACCTGCGCCGCGGAGGCGTCCACGTCCTCCACAGCGATGTAGCCGAGCCAATGCGGCGGGACCTCGCCCCAGTCGGGACCGATCTTCATCATGCCCGCCATCTGCGTGCCGTTTTTGGAAAAGACAATGTATGTGCCATCGGGCATGGGCATCTCGCTGGCCTCCCAGCCGAGAAGCGTCCCGTAAAATGCCTTGCAGGCCTCGGGATCGGTTGTGGCGAGTTCATTCCAGGCAAACGAGCCAAACTGCGGGAGCTGTTGTTCCGCCATGCATCCTCCGAAGTGAATATGGTGAGAGATGGAAAAAACCAGACAGAAATTTACGAAAGTCCGATCGCGCGGTTGCGAAAAAAATGCGCCTCGCAGCGTAACGGGACGGGGTAAAAATTTGTCTCTCCCTTGGCCGCAACGGCTGAAGTATTTTCTGAAGCGACTGGCTTAACATTTTTCCCTTCAATTTCTTGCAGGTCCACCGCTTTGCTGTTTACATGCTGCCAAAAATTTCATATACTTCGACCTGACCTGCTGCCGAATTGTGTTTCCCCACATACACGCCTGAACGCATGATGGTACGCTACATTTGTTCCGTCCTTCTCGCAGTGTTGTTCTTCCAGGCCGCCCCGGCGCAGCCAACGCTGACCTTCAAGCGCGTGGAAGTTCAGTATCCGAAAATTCGCCTCGCCTATAAAGTCACCTGCAACGGACAGTTCGCCACCAACGTCACACCGCAACATTTCGAGGTGTACGAGAATGGTTTGCTCGTCAAGGATGCGACTCTCTGGTGTCCACCCGATCCGGATTGCTGCGTCTCCGTTGCGTTGGTTCTCGATCGCTCCGGCAGCATGGCAGGCGAGAAACTGGATAGGGTCAAGGGCGGCGCGGCCGCCTTCGTCGCGCAAATGAATCCCGACGGCCAACCCTGCGATGAAGCCGCCATCGTCTCCTTCGCCGAAGATGTGACGCTCGACATGAAAATGACCACACACAAAGGCCAACTGCTCGGTGCCATCAACGCGATGGAATCCTTCGGATGGACGGCGGTGTGGGACGCCACCGCTGTCGGCATTCAGGAATTGGCGAATTCAGGGAAGAATCGCTGCAAGGCTGTTGTGGTGCTCACCGACGGCGGCGACAATCGAAGCCAGTACTTCCTCACCGTGCAGGCGGTGATGCGCTTCGCGCAACTGCAGGGCGTGAAAGTGTACACCATCGGCTACGGACTCGAACAAGGAGGACCCGAAGAATCCAACCTGCAGCTGCTGGCGCAGGGTACCGGCGGACAGTACTACTATTCCGCAGACGGCACGGACCTCGCCACGATTTATGCCTCGATCAAACAATCCGTGAAAGAGGCCTTTCAGGAATGCTACATCGACTATGAATCCACCTGCCCCGACGGCACCATGCGCACGGTGGAATTGCGCCTGAAGAATTTCTGCGGCGGCAATGCGGTGGCCACGCGTACCTATGTCGCACCGCTGGACCGCAATGCATTTAAAAGCGTGCGTTTCCGCGTGGGCGACGCCGATGTGGCCGCCACACGCGAGGTCATTGTCCCAATCACGCTCGAAACCGCGGTCAACGAGGTGTTCAGCAAATCCGATGTCACCATCGCCTACGACCGCAACCTGATGCAGCTCCTCAATGTGTCCACCACGGGGACGATTCTCGATGGCCGCGCGGTGACCTATCAACACGCGGGCTCCGCGGTGATCGTGCATATCGAGGAGCATATCCCCATGAATCAGCAACCGGGAGTGCTGTTCTATCTGCATTTCCGTACTGCCGATGTCTCCTCGATGACGTACGCCTCCGTGCAAATCCTCGATTGGGCGTTCCAGGCCTACTGCCTCTATCCCGAAACCATGCATGGCCTCGTGCGCATCCGTCCGCGCGAACCCATTCTCGATTGCTACGCCAGCGTACCCGGTTCGTTGAACTGGAACGATCAGGATAAACGCTACGAGCCCAATCCCTTCGATGTGTCGGTAACTGTCACCAACTCGGGAACGCGCGAAGCGCGCAATGTGCGCGCCTTCCTGGTGGTGGATACCAATATTGTTAAATTCGTCACTCCGCAAACTCCGGCACAGCTTCTTTCGCCATCGGTGATTCAGCCCGGTGCGTCTGTCACGGCCACGTGGACCTTGCTTGCCGTCAAGCAAAAAGATCTCGATTCCATCGGCATCTATTTTTCCGTCATGGCCGATAGCTACGCACCCTTCGCGTGCTGGAGCCGCGTGTTGATCGATCCCGCGCTCAGTTCGGCCATCGCCTGCGATATCAGCGCGCCCGACACGGTGTATTTCCGCGAGCAGTACTACGAGCCCGAGGAATTCGATATCACCGTGCGCGCTCTTAACGTGGGTAATGGACAAACCCGCGATGTGCGCGCCCAGCTCCTGCAGGATACGCGCTTCACCATCATCCCTCCCGCTTCGCGTCCACTCGCGGATGTGCTCTTGCCCGGAGCATCGGCCGAGGGACAATTCCGCGTGCGCATCAATCCGCGCGACACCGACGGCTACGATACCATTCGCGTGAACATTCAGGGCGACGACACCAATCCGGCTTGGTGCTACCATCCCGTGTGGGTGCAGCGCGTGCGAGCACCGCGTTTTTCACTGCTCTGCAGTACGCCCGAGGATTCGCTGATCTTCTCGGACGCGAATTATGATTACGTACCGAACCCCTTCGTCGTCACCACCGTGGGTGAAAATATTGGCGAAACCTACGCGGAAGAATGCCAGCTGATGTTCATGGGTCCCGAATACTTCACCCCGGTCGGCTCCAATTTGCGCCCGTTGGGCACCATGCAGATCGGCGACACGCGCAGCGAGCAATGGACGATAACCGCCTTGCCGCGTACGACGGGTGGGTGGGACACCCTGCGCTTCCAAATTATCGGCCGGGGCGGCCTGGGCAAGCAAATCGCGCTTGCCGAGTGCACCTTGCCCGTCTATGTCCCCGCGGTTCGTCGTCCCGAATACCGCCTGGAGTGCAGCGCTCCGGATTCACTCGGCTTTGTGAACAACGCCTACACTCCCGAACCCGTACTCACCGTGCGCATCACCAACGTGGGCAATGCAGCGGGGCGCGGCCTGTATCCGACCATCGCATTGCCACCACTTGTGTCGCTCGCCGATGGCGAACGTCCCCATCGCTATGTGCCCGTATTGCAACCGGGCGAAAGCATCGAGCTGCAATGGAAGCTGGTGGCCGAGGCGCGCGCCTATGATGGCAGTTATCGCCTCTGCGCTCAGGTACTGGATTCCATTGGCGTCACCGCGCAATGCTGTTCCGATATCTTCATTCCCAAAACCGAATACCCGGTGCTCATGCCTTCATGCTGGGCCATCGACTCGCTGTTCATCGACAGCGAAAGCGGCGCGTACCTGGGTAATCCGTTTGAAGTTGTGCTCAACCTCACCAATGTGGGCCTTGGCAAAGCCGATCGCGTACGCGCGTCCATAGCGGTGCTGGGATCGTTCATGAAACTGCTGGATCCCGCCGAGCAAGTCGTCGGCGATCTGGAAGTGGGTGGCACAGCCCGTCTGCGTTGGAATGTGCAGGCGCTCAAGCGACCGGACGATGCGAACATCCCGATAGTGATCACCATCATGGCCGACAATCACGAGACTCGCGAATGTTCGCTTGCGGTGCACGTCCCTGCCGCGCGCGAGCCCGTGTTGCAGGTGCGTTGCGAGAGCATCCCCGCGGATTCCATTCTCTTTGATTGGAATACCGGCGATTTTGCGCCTCCCGTCGGAACACTGCGCTTTACCGTCACCAATGTGGGCACGGTCAAGGCCATCGATGTGGACGCATTGCTCGTGGTACCCTCGGGTATCAATCTCGCCAGCGGTGAGCTGCCGCAGAAGCGCCTCGCGCCGCCCGATCTCGCTCCGGGAGAATCCGCGGTTGTCACCTGGACTTTCCGTCCCGTGCGCAGTGACGAGGATTTTGTGCGAGACTTCCGCTTTGTCGCGCGCGCCAGCAATGCCGCCGATGCGGAATGCGTGCATGCACTGTTCGTGCAAGGTTCACCACGCCACCTGACCATCACCGTTCCGAATGATGTCCTCCTGCGTTTTGGTCAAAAAATGGAACTGCCGCTGCGCATCGATCGCACGGTGGGCAAGGATCTTTCGGAGTACGTGCTGCGCTTTGAATACGACCCGGCAATACTCTCTGTGCTGGGCACGGTGAATGCCGGTACTCTCACGGCCCTCGGCTGGGTCGGCGCGAAGCTTTCACCGCTGTCCCCGGGCGTGGTGGAAATCAGCGATTACACCACCGGCACTCCCATCGCCACCGATGCCGGCGTTCTGGTCAAGCTGTATGTGGAAGGCGTGTTCAACGACAAGAGCAGCATCACCAACTTCGGTCGCTGCGAATTGCGTATCGACACCACCGCCACCGTACTGAATCGCGGCGTCATTCATGCTCACGCGATCAACGGCAGCGCCATCGTGACCAATGATTGCCTCGAACCCCTGCAGGCCACCGAACGCTTTGTGCTGGAGCAGAACCGACCGAATCCCTTCAATCCCAGCACCGTCATTCGCTTCACCCTCGCCGCCGAAGCTCCCACGCGACTGCTGGTGTACGACGTGCATGGCCGTCCCGTACGCACGCTGCTCGACGAGTTGCTGCCGCAGGGTTCGCACAGCGTAACATTTACGGCGGGAGATTTGCCCTCCGGCGTGTATTTTTACCGATTGGAAACTCCTCGCCACAGCGAGGTACGCACTATGCTTCTTGCACGGTAGGCCCAACGCGTGAAGTTCATTTCGCTTCGTCTCGCCATTGCTCTACTCCTCGCTTCGGGAGCGCAGTACGCGCTCGCGCAAACGACGCAACACGACGTGCGCTGCACCCTCGCAGGACCGGATTCGCTGTTCTTCGACAAGGTGCAATACAATCGCTACCTGCCGTCGGAATTCGCGGTGGACGTTACGGTCAGCAATGCCGGTACGACCAATGTGGATTCGGTGTATGTATTTCCGCGCTCCAATCAGCGCTTCACTGTCGTGTCGCCTTCCAATGTGCTGCTCACACCGCGGTTGGCTGCGGGCGAAACTCTGCCCGTATCGTTTACCCTTCGTGTCAATCCCCGTCAGGTCAGCGGTTTCGATACGTTGATTGTTGCGGTGTCGGGCAAGGAGGGGGCGCGCACCGAATGTTCGCTGGTGATATGGGTGGAAAAAGAATACCGTCCGGTGAATGTGCTGAGCTGTCCCGATGCCGGCAGTATTCATACCGCCTTTATCGACACGCTCAACGCTTACGAACCGAATCCTCTGACCTTTTCCTTGCGTGTCGATAACGTGGGCGACGCGCCCTCGAAAGAAACGCGCATTCTCTACGTGGCCACACCTTCGCTGTCGCTTGCGGACGGTCAGCCGCAAAGCATAGATCTTGGGACGCTGGGTTCCGGCGAAAGCGTATCCCGGATGTTCCGCCTCAATGTTGTGCCCCGCTCCAACGATACCACCGTCACCGTCACTTTTCGCGTGCAGGGCAAAGGCGGTATCGGTGACAAAATCATCGACACTCTGTGCCAATACGACTTGTTCATTCCGGCCGTGCGCGAGGTCTTGTTCGATCTGGAATGCGAGAACGATCCCGCGATTCGCTTTGAAGACGGAAAATACGTTCCGAATCCCTTTCCCTGGACGGTTCGCATCCGCAACACCGGCAACAGCAAGGCCAAAAACGTACGGGCCAGTATTTCGCATTCCACGGCATTCATACTTGAGAGCGGGCAGAACGAACAAGTGATCGGCGACCTGCTGCCAGGTGAGGTAACACAGGTGCAGTGGATGGTGCGCGCGCTGTCCGTTCCCGCAAGCGATACCAGCGCGGTTTGTGTGCGCGTCTTCGACCAATTCAATCGCAGCGCCTCCTGTTGCGACACGGTGATACTCCCCGGCGTTCGCGCGCCTCTGCTGGAATCCGAGTGCCTGGTGCTGCCCGACAGCATTCGCGTCAACCCCTCCACCGGACTGTATCAGCCCGCCGAATTCACGGTGGACCTTCTGGTGCGCAATCTTGGCACGGATCCGGCCGACTCGGTGTATGCCGAGATCATCATTGCCGATCCGGACATCCGTCTCGTCAATCCTGCGGTGTCACGCCAACTTGTGGATTTATCGCTGTCTGCCGGGGCGCAGCGTAGCGTTTCCTGGACTATCGCGCCCTTGCCGGTGCAACAACCCAGAGATCTGACGATATTGTTGCGCGTACTCAGCCGCAACCATGCGACCATCAGCACTACCTGCGCGGTGCATATCGATGCGGCGCTGCAACCGGCGTTCGACTGTGCAGCGAGTACGCAACCGGCCGACACCTTGCACTATTCCATCGCCACATTGGAATACGATGCGTTGCGTTTCAGTGCGACGCTTAAGAATATAGGCACCATCGCCGCACGCAATGTGGAGGCAACGATTCTTCTTCCCTCGGGTTTGAGTTTGCCGTCCACCGAACAGGCCCTGTATTTGCGACGTGATCCACTACCTGTGGATTCCACCTGGTCGGTGTCCTGGCTCATCACTCCGGAAAAGCGCCGCAATGGCACGTTGGATACTATCCGCGTGGAATTTCGCTCGGGTTCGCTGCGCAGTTATTGCGAGCGCTGGATATTCATTGTCGGCATCCCACCGGTAACAGTGTTCACCATTCCTCGCAATATCGTTGACCGATATGATAAGGAAATCACCGTGCCCGTCCTCATCGACGAGGCCTTCAATAAAGACATCGTTGATGTGGATTTGCATGTGCGCTACGATGCTCGACTACTGGATTTCCTGCGACTCGAAACAGACAGCACCGTACTGAGGAATTGGTCCGTTGTGGGGAGCAATCCCGTCGGACGCGTACAGTTCCGTGCCACATCGCCGGATGGCACTGCCTTGCAAGGCAGTGGTGAGTTGATACGCATGCGTTTTCGCGTGCGCTTCGGCGATGGAGCGGATATTCTCAACACCGCGGTGAGTATGCTGGAATTCGATTCGCTGGCCAGTTCGGTCAATCGTGGCAGTGTGCTCGCGCGGTACTACGACGGTTTCGTCACCGTCAGTGGCGATTGCCTCTGGCCACTCAAGGCCACGGAGAAGTACATCATTCTCGACAGCCATCCCAATCCGTTCAATCCTTCCACCACGTTTGTGCTGCATTTGCCCGCGCCGGGCGAAGTGGCCTTGCAGGTGTACGATCTCAGTGGCGCGCTCCGCGTTATGCTCCCTCTCGGAATGCTGCGGGCGGGTGAGCACAGGATGCTGTTTGATGGCTCCGCTCTTCCCTCGGGTAGCTATCGCGCATTGCTGATGTTCAATGGACGGGTAGCGGCCTCGCATCGCATTATTCTCCTTCGATAGCCGAGGCAACGCCTCAGTGCGCAACGATATTCCCGTGCTGGTTGTTATCGCTCGGGTATGTCGAAGCAAACGAATTTTTTATGAAGCCCATCATTTTTTTCATCTACCCCCACCCCGACGACGAAAGCTTTCTCACCGGCGGCAGCATAGCTTCGCTCGCGCATGGCGAGCAAGCCCTCGTCCACCTGTACACACTCACAAAGGGCGAGCGCAGCAGGCATGCCGCGCGTCTCGGTATCACGCCCGAAGAACTCGGCCGACGCCGTGCCGGCGAGGTGCGCGAAGCTGCGCGCATACTCGGCATTCACGGTTTCACGCAAGGCGATTATCCCGACGGAGGGTTGCGCGACCTCGATCCACGCGTAATCGAGCGCGACATCTCCGCGCGTATTCGAGAGCTGCGTCCCGATGTTCTTGTCACCTTCGACGTTCAGGGTGGCAGTGTTCATCCCGACCATATTACCATGCATCATGTGGTCAAGCGCGTGTTCGTTGAGTTGCGCGAGGAATTGCCCAATCTGCGACGCCTCGCCTTCACGGTCTTGCCTCAACAGCGCATAGCCCACTGGCCGCGCAAGGTCTTCGGCGTAGCCGACGAGCGCATGCACGTCGCCGTACCTGTTCAGGCCTGGCGCGACATCGAGCACGCGGCGATACACGCGCACAACAGCGTGTTGGGTGATGTGCGCGACCATAACCATGACAACTGGATGTTGTGGGAAGAAGAGTATTTCACACTCTTCGATGAACACCCTCCCGCGACCTTGCAAAGTCTTACCGAGCGCCTGGAGGCACTACCGTAACATTGCGGATAATCTGCTCTGATAATAATCTCGCCGCGTGCATCATGCACAGCTGCGCGGTGCTGTGTTGAGTAAAGAGTGAAGAGTAAAGAGTAAAGTTTGCCCGAAGTTGCCAGCAGACAACCTGTACTCCCCCCCCGCCATCGCCACAGGCAATGTACCCTGATTCGCGTCGCTGCCGACAGCGGGAGTTGGATTTCTTACTCGGCCTCATTTTCCCGGATCATCGTGGGCTTCAACGAATAATCTGCTCTGAAAATTCCTAAGCCGCCTCCTCGTAGGTCTCCAATGTCACCTTGTAACCGAGGCGTTCGAGCCGATTCACATGCGAACGAACGATGCGATCTTCGTCTCGGCGGTCGAAGTAATCAGCACCGAGGTCTTCGTATTCCGCGCCCGTGGACAACAGGACATGAATGACCACCAGGAGCGAATGCGCCACGGCTACCAGAGCCCGCTTCTTTCCGCGACGACCGACCAACCGACGGAATTGAGCATGGAAGTAGGAACCCTTTGCGTGGCTCGCGGCCCATGCTGCCTGCACCAGCGCCGTTCTCAGCCAACGATTTCCTTTGGTCGTTCGCCCACTCTTGCTCTTTCCACCGGTTTTATTGTTGCCCGGGCAGATGCCGGCCCAGACCGCCAAGTGTCCTCCGGTCGGAAATTGCTTCATGGTCACGCCGATCTCCGCCAGTACGTTCTCCGCGCCCCGCCGGTCAAAGCCCGGGATCGCGTCCACCTTCTTGATCGCATCCTCGAATGGGCCGCTCAGTTCCTCGATGCGGCGACAGAATCGCTCGATGCGACGCTCCAAATCCTCCACCTGGTCCAGCAGTTCACCCAGAAGCCAGCGGTGATGATCGGTGACGTGACCGTAGAGCGCTTCCTGCAGTGCGGGGATCTTCTCTCGCAGCTTGCGCCGGGCAAGGTCGGCCATCTCCGTCGGTGTTTGACGACCTTCGATCAACGCACGCAGCATGTCGCGACCGGAGGCCCCGAGAATATTGGAAGCCACCGTACCCAATTTGATATTGGCGTCTTCCAACGTCTTGTGGATCCTGTTGATCACCGACGAGTGTTGATTGACCAACTGCGCCCGTTGGCGTGTCAGTTCACGCCATTCGCGTTGCGCACGCTCCGGAATGAAGCTTCCCTGCAACAAACCACATTGCAGCAATTGCGCCAGCCACTGGCTGTCTTTCACATCCGTCTTGCGTCCCGGGAGGTGCTTGACCTGGTGGGCGTTTACCAGCAACACCGTAAAGCGCCCCTCGAGAATGTTGTAGATGGGCTTCCAGAACACGCCCGTCGACTCCATGGCCAAATGCGTGACCCCTTCCTCACTCAGCCAGTCGGCCAGCATTACCAGATCCCGCGTCATCGTACCGAAAGTGCGCACCTCCTGTTTGGTGCGACCTCCTCCGATCAATCGGCGTACGCACGCCTGCACACTCTTGCTGTACACGTCCAACCCTCTGACGCACTCGTAGACAGCTTCCATGATCGGCTCTCCTGTTTGAACTTGAGTCGTGCAATCAGGCCCGGTCGACGGAAGGCATCGGAAGAGCGAACAATCTGCTCTGCGTGCTCATCCTCTACAGGAAGGCAACAGTCTTGGGTTAGTGTCGATGCCTGGAAGTACACCACGGGATCAACGCCGGGCTTTCCCGGGCCGCTCAGGACATAATAGGGCGAACAAGCTTCCCGTACCTGCCTGTCGAAATCGAGGCTATCGAGAAATCCCTATAATCTGACCCCGAATGGCGTCTCGGCAGGACGAATGACTTCATTGCTTCGTATCCAAAGTTCTTCCTGGCGTCTCGAGGTTGCTTTTCGAACATGGTTCTACGTGCAATGGTTATTTGCTACCACATAAGAAACTATATTCTTGCTTTTCTATCAAGTGAATATTTCAACAGGCTGATAACCCGCTGCCACCGACTGTGCTTCAATATCTCATCGACAGTATGAATGAAGCAAATATTCCGATACAACCTCATTTGTTAAAGCAATGTTTGCAAGCAACTCTGCACATAACATAAGTCGGATATCATGGTAATTTTTTAGCTCCTCGAGACATATAATCGTAGCAAAATCATTCGGATGCTCTAACACCCAATCCATTATAATACTGCCAGCAATTGCAGGACTTTCGCGATCATCTACATTTAGATACGATCTTCTAAATTTTTGATCGTATAGCAGCAGTCGACTAAAAATAGTAATAATTGTGTTCCTGTACGGAGTATTAGAATGCATTGTCAATAACTTTTTAAGCTCATCGCGCCATGGGTCTGGTTTTTCTGTTCTAAACCTAGATCTCCAATACCAAGAATTATGCACTCGATCATGTTCGCTCTGGGCGCTAAGAATATTTATATGGCCC